>DASURB010000074.1:0-20917 GCA_036280235.1 Nocardioides sp. | reverse complement strand
CCGGACGCGCCCGCGTGGGTGCTGGTCGAGGACCTCGGCGACTCGGTCGTCGTCACGGTGCGCGACGAAGGGCCGGGCATCCCGCCTGGACGGCTCGACGCTGCCCGCGCGGAGGGCCGGCTCGGCGTCGCGGAGTCGGTCCGCGGCCGGATCGCGGACCTCGGCGGCCGGTCGGTGCTGGTCACTGGCCCGGGCCAGGGCACCGAGTGGGAGCTCACGGTCCCGCGCGCATGAACCGCGCTGGTTAGGCTCGCCGCCGTGACCATCCACTCCGAGCACCCGTTCGCCGACCCGGAGGATGTCCGCGACCCGGCCCGGCGGCTGCGCGGACGGCTCGGCGGGACGGTCTGCCTGGTCACGGCGGGCGCCGGTACGACGCGGGCGGGACTGACCGTCTCGTCGGTGATGGTCGGCCACGGAGACCCGGCGCACGTGCTGATGCTCCTCGACCCGGACTCGGACCTCGCCGAGACGCTCGTCGACGATGGGCGGGGCGTCCTGCACCTGTTGTCGTGGCGGCACCGCGACCTCGCCGACGCGTTCGCCGGCCTCGCGCCGGCGCCGGGAGGCGTGTTCCGCCTCGGCACCTGGACCGACACCGCCTGGGGTCCGCTGCTCGACGGCGTCTCGGCGTGGGCCGGGTTCACCGTCGTCGACACCCGCGAGGTCGGCTGGTCGCTGCTCGTCGACGGCACGCTCGACGAGATCCGGATCGGCGAGGACGACGAGCCACTGGTGCACCGGCGTGGCCGGTACCAGCGCCCGAGCGGTACGCCGTAGCCTGCGAGCCCTGCGGGTGGTCGAGCCTGTCGAGACCACCACACTTGATGCGGGAGGGAGCGGGATGTCGCTGAAGGTGATGGTGGTTGACGACCACCCCATGTGGCGCGACGGCGTCGCCCGCGACCTGACCGAGGCCGGCCTCGAGGTCGTCGCCACGGCGTCCACCGGCACCGAGGCGATCACCCGCGCCAAAGCGACCCGGCCCCAGGTCGTGGTGCTCGACCTGCAGATTCCCGAACCCAACGGTGTCGCCGTGACGTCCGCTCTCGTCGAGGACGACCCCGCCGTGCGCGTGCTGATCCTGTCCGCCTCGGGCGAGCAGGCCGACGTGCTCGAGGCGGTCAAGGCCGGCGCGACCGGCTACCTGGTCAAGTCCGCGTCGCGCGACGAGCTGCTGGACGCCGTACGACGGGTGTCCGAGGGTGACACGGTGTTCACACCCGGCCTGGCCGGGCTCGTGCTGGGGGAGTACCGCCGGCTCTCCGACACTCCCGCCGCCAAGACCGACGACCCCGACGCACCGCGTCTGACCGAGCGCGAGACCGAGGTGCTGCGGCTGGTGGCGAAGGGGCTGTCCTACAAGCAGATCGCCGAGCGGTTGTTCCTCTCGCACCGCACGGTGCAGAACCACGTGCAGAACACCCTGCGGAAGCTGCAGCTGCACAACCGCGTGCAGCTGGTGCGCTACGCCATCGAGCAGGGGCTCGACGAGGAGATCGGCGGAGCCTGACCGCTCTGGAGACGCTGCCTGAGCGGGCGTTTATGTCTTTGAACGCCCGATGAGCCAGTTTGGCGTCGAATGTCCTGCCCGGACCCATGTGGCAGTCCTACGTTGCCGTGGGGGCTGATCCATGAGGGGGAAGCCGAACCTTGGGCCGGAAGGCAGCGACACGACTATGACTGCGACCAAGAAGAGCAGCAGGGAGCTACGAGCCGGAAGGACCGGGCGGACAGTCGCGGCGATCTTCATCGTGCCGGTCTTCGCCGGGGTGCTGGCGGTGAGCCCGGCCGACGCAGCCACGGGCGGCGCGAACGGCAAGATCTGCAACGGCGTCGTCAACCAGCTCGCGCACCGCGGGAAGGTGCAGGAGAACCTCCTGAAGGCTGCGGCGAAGAAAAACGCCGAGGTGATCAAGGCGCTGCAGGCCGAGAAGTCGGCGCTTCTGGACCAGGCGGGGACGCTCGAGAGCGACATCGACGCGCTGAACGCGGAGATCGAGGAGCTCGAGGCTGAGGAGGCCCAGCTCCTCGACGATCTGGCTTCGACGGAGGCGGAACTGGCGGACCTGCAGCAGCAGCGGGACGCGAAGGACGCTGAGATCCAGGCTCTCCAGGCCGCCATCGAGGATCTCAACGCCGAGAGGAACAGCGTCCAGTACGAGCTGGCGCCCCTGCAGGATGAGCTCGCCGACGCCCAGGCGACGTCCGCCGAGCTGAAGAGCCAGGCCGAGTCGAAGCAGCGGCAGATCGACGCCAAGAACGACGAGATCGCGACGGCGCAGTCGCAGCTTGCTGAGGAGGAGAAGACCGCCGCCAGGGCGTCTGCAGCCCTCGCCGCGAAGCAGGCCGAGATCAAGGCAGCACAGGACGAGCTGGACCGGCTGACCGCAGTTGCGGAGCAGGCAGCGGCGGACGTCACGGCTGCGGAGACGGCGGTCACCGAGGCCGAAGCCGAGCTGGAGAGGCTCGAAGGCGACGCCGGCGCGGCTGAGGCCGTGCTCGCCGCCCAGCGGGCAAGGGTTGACGAGGCGAACGCACAGCTCACTGTTCTCCAGGGTGTCGCGGATGCGGCTGCCGCCGCCGTCAGCGCGAAGCAGGCCGACGTCGCGGCGGCCGAGGGTGAGCTCGCTGACCTCGTGGCCGAGGCCGACGAGGCCGGAGACGCAGTGGCCGCCAAGCAGGCAGCGATCGCGACGGCGCGGGACGAGCTCGACTCGTTGAGAGACGAGGCGGAGGCTGCCGCTGGCGCGTACGACGCCAACCAGGCCGCGATCGAGACGCTCGCCGTTGAGATCGCCGGACTGAAGAGCCAGCTGGCCCTCATTCATGCAACGGTGGACAGCAAGTCGGCTCAGCGCCAGGCACTGCAGAGCGCCGTCGTGGGTCTCCAGACTCAGGCGGCGACTCTCGAAAATGAGATCGCGGCCCTGCAGCGTCGGATCGACACGGAGTTCCCACCGAGCTCCAACTCGCAGGCGAAGCGGGACCTCATTGACGCGCGTAACGCCAAGCAGGCACAGCTGACCACGATCAACGGGCAGATCGCCGACAAGAACGCGCAGATCTTGGGGCTATCCGGGGAACTGGCACCCCTGCAGGAGCAGGTCAACGTGCTCAACACCCAGTTGCTGGCCAAGCAGCAGGAGAGCAGTGCGCTGCAGCAGCAGGCCGCGCCCCTGCAGGCGGCCGTGACTGCTGCCAACGCAGCGGTGGCCACCAAGCAGGCCGAGCTCAACGAGCTCCAGAACGCACTGCCCGGCCTGGAGAGTGCCTGGCGGGCCGCGAAGGGTGCGGTCACCGCGAAGCAGGGCGAGCTCGAGGGTCTCCGGAGCGAGTTGGAGCAACTGCTAGGCGCCGTCACGACGGCGGAGCAGGCCGTCGAGGACCAGCAGAACGTGGTCGACGCGCTCGAGGCCGCCCTGCCGGGTCTGGAGCACAACGTCGACACGGCACTGGCCGCCGTCAAGGCTCAGCGAATCGTTTTGGCCGGCCTCGAGCAGAAGCTCGCCGACGCGCGCGACGCCAAGGCCACGGCGGACGCCAAGGTGAGCGAGGCGGCCGAGGAGCTCTCGACGCTCGAAGCGCAGGTGCCGGCCCTGGAGCAGGCGCTCGCGGGCGCCGAGGCCGCTGTCGCGGCGAAGCAGGGCGAGATCACTGACCTCAATGGCGTCCTCGACGGGTTGCTGGGCGAGCTGAAGGCCCTCAACGACGAGATCGACGCCGTCGAGGACGACATCCTGGGGCTCCAGGGACGTGTCACCCCCCTGCTCGAGCAGCTGAACACGCTGAACGGCGAGATCAGTGTCAAGGAAACAGAGCTGGCCGGCCTGCAGGAACAGCTCACGGCGCTGGACAAGAAGATCACTGACGCTCAGGCGACCCTGCGTGATCTGGAGGCCCGCAAGGGTGTCAAGCAGGACCAGATCAAGGCTCAGAAGGCCGTCGTGATCAACCTGCAGTCGCAGCTCGCCGACGTGCAGCAGAAGATCCAGTCGATTGACGGCACGATCGCGCTCGGCGGCTGCGCCGTCTGACCAGTAGAGATGCGTAACGGTGGGTGCCGGGTGACACGACCCGGCACCCGCCATCGCGTCGACAATCCCAGGTCTCGGAGGAGAGCAACCGAGAGGCGGATGTCGTGCCCGAGACGAAGCCACCGTCACAGCGAGCGACCTGTCCCGACTGGTGTGTCCAGCGGCACGGCGCGAGCTCAGACGAACACGTCAGTCACGCTCTAAGAGTCCGCGGCACTCTGCTCCGCCTGGTCAGCGTGGCGGAGCAAGACAGCAGCGCCGGACCGCACGTCCTCGTCGGGGACCGGGAGTACACCCTCCACGAGGCCGAGGTGCTGATCGCGGCGCTGACCCAGCTCGTCGACGAGGCGCGCGCGGCTACTTCCCCCGCAGTGCCTCGAATGCGGCGGCCCGGTCCTTGACGCGCAGCTTCTTCAGCACCGACGACACGTGCACGCGCACGGTGGTGGGGGAGAGGAACAACCGGGCGGCGACCTCGTCGGTCGAGAGACCCTCGCCGAGCAGCTCCATGACCTCCCACTCCCGCACGCTGAGCTTCGCGGCGGCCTTCGACGTACGCACGAAGCGTGGCTTCGCCGGGGCGCGGAACTCGCCGAGGATCCGGGCGACCAGACGGCGCGGCATCGCGGCTTCGCCATCGAGCACGCCGCGCAACGCGAACGGCAGCCGCACGGGGTCGGTGTCCTTGAGCAGATAGCCGGACGCGCCGGCGCGCAGCGAGTCGAAGAGGTCGGACTCCTCGGCGGACTGGGTCAGCATCACCACGGTCACGTCGTCGAGGGTGCGCGAGATCTCGTGCGCGGCCTGGATGCCGCTGCCGGGCATGTGGATGTCGAGGAGCGCGACGTCGGGGTGGTGCTCCGTCGCCAGTCGTACGGCGTCCGGTCCCGTCGCGGCTTCGGCGACGACGTCGCAGTCGCCGGCCTCGAGGGCCTCGCGGATCCGGCCGCGGATACGGGCGTGGTCGTCGGCGATGACGACACGGATCGGGCGGTCCGTCACCAGGTCACCTCCACGGTGGTGCCGCGACCGGGCCGGGAGTCGATGCCGAACGTGCCTGAGAGGGCGGCGGCGCGGTCGCGCATGCTGACGAGGCCGTAGCCACCGCCGGCGTGCGCAGCCGCCAGGTCGAACCCGAGCCCGTCGTCCTGGACGACGAGCCGGCAGCCCTCGTCCTCCTGACGCAGCCGGACTCGGACCGACGACGCCTGCCCGTGGCGGACAGCATTGCTGATCGCCTCGCGGGTGATGCGCACCAGTGCGTGCCGCTGCTCCGGAGGCGCGTCGATCGAGTTGTCGACGTCGAGGACGACTCGCGCGCCGTACCGGTCCGCGACCTGGTGCGCAGCACGGTGCAACAGGAAGCCGAGGGGCTCGTCCGGTCCGCGACCCAGCGCATCCACGGCGGCACGAGCTTCGTCGAGGGCGCGGTCGGATGCGGCGAGCACCCGGTCCTGAAGATCGGCGTCCCTGATCAGGTGCGCCTCGCCGCGGATGTACGCGAGCTCCTGGATCAGCCCGTCATGCAGTTCGCGCGCGAGGCGGCGGCGGTCGTCGAGGACGGCGGCGCGGGCGTACCCCGACCAGTACTGCCCGATCTCCCGCAGCGCCCCGACCAGCAGCAGCCCGTAGCTCGCCGTCCGCAGGATGTCGCCGGTGTAGAGCCAGTCGCTGTAGAGCGACGGGAAGAGTACGTAGCTCACCCGCGCGAACCCACCCAGTGCGCACGCCGGGCCGAGCAGGCGGAGCAGGCCGTCCTCACGCCGCGACGCGTGGACGGCGAACAGCGCGGACGCGGCGAGGAAGCAGAGCGCCGACGTTGCCTGCGCGCCGAGCAGCGCCCAGTGCCCCTCGAGGACCGGACGGGCCGCGGACGCGGGCGGGCTCGGGGCGAGCGCGACGGGCAGGCGGTCCTGGACCAGCCACGCGCCAGCCGCGAGGGCCGCAAGCAGCAGCCAGGGTGCCGAGCGCGCAGTGCGGGCGAGAAGACGGGGCGCCGGACGCTCACCGGCGGCGGCCGCGACGACCAGCAGCACCGCAGCGACCAGTCGCACGACCACCGGCAGCCAGATCTCGACGGTTCGCGACGGTCCGAGGGGCAGCTGGCTGAGCAGCATCGACAGCGCGAACCCGGCGATTCCCATCAGCACCAGCGCGTGGGTGAGAAGGAGGTCCTGCAGGCGCCCGCTGCGGCGGTACCGGCCGTACAAGAGATAGGCGAGGAGCAGCGCGACGCAGCCGTCGACCGAGTCGAGCACCAGGTGCAGCGCGGGGCTGTGGTAGCCGAAGACGAGGTACGGCGTACCGAGGATGCCGGCGGTGATCACCAGCCCGAGCGCCCAGGCGACCGCCGTCAGCGCGGCGGGGGAGAGCGCGCTCTCCGCACCGCGTCCTCGGGTCGACGCCGGCCCCTTCACGGACTGATGGTAAATGCGTCCTCGGTCCGGTCTGTCCGTTTCGGAAAGGTTGGTCGTGACGCGGCTAGGCTCGCCTGCGTGGCGCAGCGACGACTCGTGCTGATGGCGGACACCCACGTGCCCAAGCGGGCCAAGGCGCTGCCCGCCGAGCTCTGGGCGGCGGTGGAGCAGGCCGACCTGGTGGTGCACGCCGGTGACTGGGTCGACGTGGCGCTGCTCGACGAGCTGCAGACAAGGTCCAAGGAGCTCGTCGCCTGCTACGGCAACAACGACCACGGCGTGCTGCGCGAGCGGCTCCCGGAGGTCGCGACCGTCGACGTCGACGGGCTGCGGCTCGCGGTCGTCCACGAGACCGGGTCGAAGGAGCGCCGCGAGCGACGCTGCCAGGAGCTGTACGGCGATCACGACGTGCTGGTCTTCGGGCACAGCCACATCCCGTGGGACACCACCACCGACCAGGGCCTGCGGCTGCTGAACCCCGGCTCGCCGACCGACCGCCGCCGGCAGCCGCACTGCACCTACATGACCGCCGGCGTGATCGACGGCGAACTGACCGACGTACGACTGCACCGCCTCCCACCGAGGATCGCCTCATGAGCACCAAGGCCGACCCGGAGGAGACCTTCGCGGCGATCGCGGAGGAGCTGTACGGCGTAGCGCCGGCGGAGTTCACCGACGCGCGCAACGGTTACGTCAAGGAGCTCAAGGCCGCCAAGGACCGCGAGATGTCCGAGCGGGTCAAGGCGCTGAAGAAGCCGTCCACCGCCGCCTGGGTGGTCAACATGCTCGTGCGGCACAACGCCGAGGAGATGAAGCAGGTGCTCGACCTCGGCCGTTCGCTGCGCGCAGCCCAGGCCGACCTCGACGGCGAGGCGCTGCGCGAGCTCACCAAGCAGCGCCGCAAGCTCGTCTCGGCGGTCGCCGGCAAGGGCCGCACGCTCGCCAAGGAGCTCGGCCAGAAGATCTCGGAGTCCGTGCAGCGGCAGGTCGAGGACACCCTGCACGCCGCGATGGTCGATACCGACGCGGAGTCGGCCGTGCGCTCCGGCATGCTCGTCGACCCGCTGTCACCGTCCGGCGCCGGGACGATCAAGGCCGCGTCGGCGGTCGCCGACCACACCGCGATGGGCCGGTCGCCGCGGCCGCTGTCCGAAATCACTTCCGAGGCGTCCAAGCGGCCGAAGCTCTCGCTCGTGCCCGACGTCGACCCCGAGGAGCGAGAGCGCGAGCGGCGCCGTGAGGAGCTGACCGCGGCCAAGCAGGACCTGCGCGCCGCCGAGGCCGACCTCAAGGTCGCGCAGAAGGAGCTCAAGCAGCGCGACCACAAGGTCAAGGACCTCGAGGCGGCCGCGCTGCAGGTGAACGGCGAGATCGACGAGCTGCGCCGCAAGCTCGACGACCTCGAGGCCCGGCTCGAGCGGCTCGACGACCAGATCGGTACGGCGACCGAGGAACGCGACGAGGCGGCCGAGGAGGTCGCCGAGGCCGAGTCCGCCGTCCAGGAGGCGCAGGGCGTGGTCGAGCGGCTCAGCGACTGAAGGGCGCCGGGGCCATTGCGGTTTGGTCCCCAACCGCAGGATCCAGCGTCCTGCGGCTGCGGTTCGTGACCAATCGTCGCTACAGCGCCGCCCAGCCCTTCGACCGCTCGACCGCCTCGCGCCACCGGGCATACGCGGCGTCCGCGTCCTCGCGGCTGCCCGACGGCTCGAACCGCTGGTCGAGCTGCCAGGTCGCCTTCAGCTCGTCGAACGACGACCACACCCCGGTGCCGAGCCCGGCCAGGAACGCCGCCCCGATCGCGGTGGTCTCCACGAACCGCGGCCGCTCCACGGGTACGCCGAGCTGGTCGGCCTGCATCCGGCAGAGCAGGTCGTTGGCGGAGGCGCCCCCGTCGACGGTGAGGGAGGTCAGCGCCGTGCTCGACGGCAGCGTCTCGGCGACGTCGCGCACCTCGAACGCGATCGCCTCCAGCGTCGCGCGCACCAGGTGGCCGCGCGTCGTACCCCGGGTGACCCCGATGACCAAACCGCGGGCGTGGGGATCCCAGTGCGGCGCGCCGAGGCCGGTCAGCGCCGGCACGAACACCACACCGTGCGAGTCTGCCACCGTCGAGGCGACCGCCTCCGTCTCTGCCGCCGAGCCGACGATCTGCAGCCCGTCGCGCAGCCACTGCACGGCCGCGCCGGTCACGAAGATCGCCCCCTCGACGGCGTAGGTCAGCTCGCCGTCCGGCGACTTCCACGCCGCCGTCGACAGCAGGCCGGCGTCGGACCGGACGACCTCGGAGCCGGTGTTGGTGAGGATGAACGACCCGGTGCCGTAGGTGCACTTGGAGTCGCCGATCTCGAAGCAGGTCTGCCCGAACAGCGCCGACTGCTGGTCGCCGGCGATGCCCGCGATCGGCAACTCCAGGCCGAGGAACACCCGCGGGTCGGTCGTGCCCATCGTCGACCCGTCGCCCCACGACGGCACCACCTCGGGCAGCGCGTCCGTCGGGACACCGAACAGGCCGCACAGCTCCTCGCTCCACTCACCCCGCTCGAGGTCGAACAGCAGCGTGCGCGAGGCGTTGGAGACGTCGGTGACGTGCCAGGTGCCGCGGGTCATCCGCGCGATCAGATAGGAGTCGACCGTGCCGACGGCGTACCGCCCGTCCTCGACCAGCGCCCACGTGTTCGGCTCGTGCTCGGCGATCCAGACGAGCTTGGTGCCGGAGAAGTACGGGTCCAGCCGCAGCCCGGTCAGCTCCGCGACGCGGTCCTCGTGGCCGGCGTCGCGCATCCGCGTGCAGATGTCGGCGGTACGGCGGTCCTGCCACACGATCGCGCGGCGGGGCGAGCCCAGCGTCTCCCGGTCCCACAGCAGCACGGTCTCGCGCTGGTTGGTGATGCCGAGCGCGCGCAGCTCCGGACCGCCGACCTGCTCGTAGGCCTTGAGGCAGGCCCGGGTCGCCTCGAGGGTCGCCTGCCAGATCTCCTCGGGGGAGTGCTCGACCCAACCGGGCTGCGGGAAGTGCTGCGCGAACTCCTGGTAGCCCTTCGCCGCGATCGTCCCCTCGGAGGTGACGACGAGCGCGGTGACCCCGGTGGTGCCTGCGTCGATGGCGAGAACGCTCATGACACGGATCCTGGCAGGGCCGCGGCGGCGGATGCACGCCGCGGCCCCTCCAGGTCAGCGGCGTGTCACCGACGGGCCGCGACGGCCGCGCGGACCAGGCGCAGCGTCTGCTCGACGATGGCGTCGCGCCGCGACACGTAGCCGCGGTCGCTGATCCGCTTCTTGTCCGGCACGCCCAACACTGGCGTGTGCACGTGCCCGCCGGCGTTGTCCGCTCCGGCGCCGTCGCGCAGCAGCGTCGCCCGGTAGGCGATCTCGTTGGAGAGGTAGTCGCCGCCACCGCCGGCCAGCGCCTGCCACCCGGGGGTCGGGCCGTCGGTGTGCGTGCGCTCCTCGCCGGTCGACGGGTCCATCTCGGTGATCTCGCGGTTGATGCGCACGCGGTAGTCACCCGTGTCCTGCTTCTTCATCCGCTTCACCGGCAGCGACGTGCGCGTGAACTGCGGCTGCGGCGTCACAGTGGGGTAGCCGTCCGGGACCGGGATCGTGCCGGTGCGCTCGAGGTTCTCGTTGTCGGCGAAGCCGCCGCGGTGCGCGCCGTTCCACACCTCGAGGTCGAACTGGTCCGGCCGGCCCTGGCTGACGGTCACCAGCGCGTCGAGACCGCGCTTCACCTTGCGGGCCAGCGTCCGCTCGACCTCACCGTCGGCGAAGTCGTCCCAGCGCACCGGGAACATCGCGGTCTCGATCCGCGCCCAACCGCGCTTGGTGCGGATCTTGCGACCGTCCAGCGCCAGCGCGACCGCGCCGGACGGGTTGCCGATCCGGGTGTCGACGTCGAGCGTGAACGGGTCGAAGCCGGTGACCACGACCTTGCGCACCCGTGCGCCGTCGCCATGGTGGTGCGTGCGGACCGTGTCCTGTCCGCGCGATGTCGTCTCCAGCACGTCGAGCAGCTTCGCCCGTGCAGTGGGCCGGAGTTTCTCCTGTGGAACCCACTGCGTGAGCAGCCGGGTCATCGCGACGCGGGCCCAGTAGAGCGGGCGGTCGTCGCCGCCAGGCAGCGTTCCGCGTGCGGCGGTGCGCCCCTGCGCCCGGTCGGTCGCCCAGCGCCACAGGGCGTGGCCGTGCCGCTCCACTGTCGTGCGTGCCTGCCGGCCGGGATCGACGCGGCAGAGCGCGGCCGCGAACGCCGCGACGCGGGCGTCGGCCCCGCTGCGCGCCAGGATCAGCCGCGGCGCGCGCCGGTCGAGCCGGTCCTGCTCGACGGTCGTCGTACGCGAGGTGTCGTAGCAGCCGGGCGTGTCCCTGGACGATTCGGGAGGCACCGCGGCGGCGGGGGCGAGGGCGGTGCTGGTGAGGGCCAGAGTGGCCACGGTTGCTGGAAGTACCCGAGAGATTCGCATCCGGCTTGCCTATCGGCTTCCGTCGTACCCGGGCAACCGAGGGCGGCCCGGGAACCCGAACCGTGAGACGCGCCGTCTTCGTCTGGAACGATCAAATGGATCGTCGCTAGGGTCATGACGAAGGCCCCATCAACCCCCAGCCAGGAGGAATGAGCAGATGCGCGTCGGAGTGCTGACCGGTGGCGGCGACTGTCCCGGTCTCAACGCGGTGATCCGTGGGGTCGTGCGCAAGGGGGTGCAGACCTACGGCTACGAGTTCGTCGGGTTCCGTGACGGCTGGCGTGGTCCGCTCGAGAACGTCACGATGCCGCTCGGCGTCGACCAGGTCCGCGGCATCCTCCCGCGCGGCGGCACCATCCTGGGCTCCTCGCGCACCAACCCGTTCAAGATCGACGGCGGCGTCGAGAAGATCAAGGAGAGCCTGGCCGAGAACGGCGTCGACGCGCTGATCGCGATCGGCGGCGAGGACACTCTCGGTGTTGCGACCAAGCTGGCCGACCTCGGCGTCGACGTGGTCGGCGTGCCGAAGACGATCGACAACGACCTCAGCGGCACCGACTTCACCTTCGGCTTCGACACCGCGGTCAACATCGCGATGGAGGCGATCGACCGCCTGCACACCACGGCCGAGTCGCACCACCGCGTGCTCGTCGTCGAGGTGATGGGCCGTCACGCCGGCTGGATCGCCCTGCACGCGGGCATCGCCGGCGGCGCCAACGTCGTACTCATCCCCGAGCAGCCGTTCGACATCGAGAAGGTCTGCGCGCTGGTCGAGAGCCGGTTCGAGACCCGCTTCTCGCCGATCATCGTGGTCTCTGAGGGCGCCGTCCCGGCCGAGGGCGGCGACATGACCCTGCAGAGCGGCGAGAAGGACGCGTTCGGTCACGTCCGCCTCGGCGGCATCGGCGACCGCCTCGCCAACGAGATCGAGCAGCGCACCGGCAAGGAGGCCCGTGCGGTCGTCCTCGGCCACGTGCAGCGCGGCGGCACGCCCACGGCGTTCGACCGCTGGCTCGCGACCCGGTTCGGCCTGCAGGCGATCACCGCCGTGCACGAGAAGGACTTCGGCAAGATGGTCGCGCTCCGCGGCACCGACATCATTCGCGTCCCGCTCATCGAGGGCACCGGCGAGCTCAAGCTCGTGAAGCCGGAGGAGTACGCCGAGGCCGAGGTCTTCTTCGGCTAACCGGCCGCGAGGTCGACGTCCACGACGAGGGCGCGGTGGTCCGACATCGGGAGCCGCCGCGCCTCGTCGTGCGTGACCCTTAGGTGGTCGTGCGTGAGCACGTGGTCGATCTGCTCCGTCGGCTCGTCGGCCGGGAACGTCACGTGCCGCGCCAGAGGGCGCATCCCGGTGATCCGGTGCGCCCGCCGCGGCGGCATGTTCAGGTCGCCGAGCAGCACCAGCCGCTCGTGCCGGTGCGCCAGCGAGCGGAGCAGCACCCGGAGCTGGTGCGGGTTCCAGAAGCGCAGGAACGACAGGTGCGTGTTCACCACCGTCAGCGGACCGTCCGGTGTCTCCACGGCGGCAGCGACCCCGACGCGGGGCTCGTCGCGCACCCACGACGGCATCCGGCTGCCCGGCCACCACATCGGCACGCGCGTCTTCACCGGGGGCAGCCGCACCACCTCCCACGACGACACGGGGTAGCGGCTGAGCAGCGCGATCCCGTACGCCGCCTCGTCCGGCTGCTCCTCGCCGGTCGCCGCCATCCAGGTCGACCCCGGCGTACCAGTCAGCGCAGCCACGAACCGGTGGTCCGTCGCGCCCATGGCCTCGGCCGCCAGCGCGGTCAGGTCGGCGTGCTGAGACCGGCTCTGGTTGCGGTCCACCTCCTGCAGCGCGAGCACGTCCGCGTCGAGCGAGCGGACCGCGTCGGCGTACCGGCCGACGTCGACCTGGTCGTCGTGCAGGGACCGGCCGCTGAGGATGTTGAAGGTCGCCAGGCGCACGTGACCACCGTGCCCGATGCCGCCCGGGCTAACACGCGCCGGTCCGGGGTAAGGACCTGCCATGGCAGACGCAGGCACGACGCCGCTGCGCGAGGCGCTCAAGCACGTCGCGGTGGCGCTCAAGGACATCGGAGTGCCGTTCGCGCTCACCGGCGGCTACGCGGTGTGGGCACGCGGTGGACCCGAGCCGGTCCACGACGCCGACTTCGTGATCGCGGAGTCCGACGCCGAGCTGGTACGGCGGGCGCTCTCCGAGCGCGGCCTCGACGTACGCCAGCCGCCCGAGGACTGGCTGTTCAAGGTGCACTTCGACGACGTGTTCGTCGACGTGCTGCACCGGATGTCCTCCGACCCCACGACGCGCGAGGACGTGGAGGAGTCGGATCAGGTCGAGGTGCTGTCCATCGAGATGCCGGTGCTGTCCGCGACGTCGGTGTTCGTGCACAAGCTCAACGCGCTCGACGAGCACCACTGCGACCTGAGCCGGGTGATCCCGGTGGCGCGTGCGCTGCGCGAGCAGATCGACTGGGCGGAGGTGCGCCGCCGCACCGGCGGCAACGACTTCGCCGCCGCCGTTCTGTTCCTGCTCGCCCGGCTCGAGGTGGCGCCGGAGGCTCCAGTCGCCTGACCGTCGGCGGCGTTGCCTACGGTGGCTGTCATGACCGTCGCCGCTCTCACCGACAGCCGAGCCTCGACCGCGCAGCGCGTCATCGAGGCGATGGCCGGCGGGGGAGCGCGGCTGCGTGACGACCAGGAGACCGCGGTCGCGGCGCTGTGCGAGCCGGCCGCCCGGGTGCTCGTCGTGCAGGCGACCGGCTGGGGCAAGTCGGCGGTCTACTGGGTGGCGACCGCGATCCGCCGCAGCGAGGGCGCCGGCCCGACGCTGGTCGTCTCGCCGCTGCTCAGCCTGATGCGCGACCAGGTGGCCGCGGCCGCGCGGGCCGGTCTGCGCGCGGCGACGCTCAACTCCTCCAACTTCGACGACTGGTCGGCGATCGAGGACGGCCTGCTCGCCGGCGACATCGACGTGCTGCTGGTCTCGCCCGAGCGGCTGGCCAACCCAGGCTTCGGCCGGCGCGTGCTCGACTCGCTGGCCGGCCGGCTCGGGCTGGTGGTCATCGACGAGGCGCACGCGGTCTCCGACTGGGGTCACGACTTCCGGCCCGACTACCGCCGGGTCTCCGACGTGCTCCGCCGGCTCAACCCCGAGACCCCGGTGCTTGCGACGACCGCCACCGCCAACGCCCGAGTCACCGACGACGTGGCGTCCCAGCTCGGCGACGCGACGCTGGTGCTCCGCGGTCAGCTCGCCCGGGCCAGTCTCGAGCTGTCGGTGGTCGACCGGCTCACTCCGCTCGACCGCTACGCCTGGGTGGTCGACCACCTGCCGCGGCTGCCCGGCTCCGGCATCGTCTACACGCTCACGGTCGCCGACGCCGAGCGGTTGGCCGCTGCCGTCGCCGAGGTGCACGGCCGCGACGTCCCGGTCGCCGCCTACACCGGCCAGCTCGAGCCCGATCACCGCCACGAGCTCGAGGACGCCCTGCGCGACAACCGGCTCAAGGCGCTGATCGCCACGTCCGCGCTGGGCATGGGCTACGACAAGCCCGACCTCGGCTTCGTCGTCCACGTCGGCGCGCCGCCGTCGCCGGTGTCCTACTACCAGCAGGTCGGCCGTGCCGGCCGCGCGATCGAGCACGCCCACGCCGTGCTGCTTCCGTCCGACGCCGACGCTGGTGTCTGGGACTACTTCGCGACCGCGACGATCCCGGTGCCCGAGCAGGTCGACAAGGTGCTCGCCGTGCTGTCCGCCGAGGAGCCGCAGAGCGTCGCCGCCGTCGAGGCCCAGTCAGGGGTACGGCGAGGTCGGGTGGAGCTGATGCTCAAGCAGCTCGCCGTCGACGGGGTGGTCGACCGGCTCGAGGGCGGCTGGGTCACGACCGGCAAGTCCTGGGTCTACGACCACGAGCACTACGACGGTGTGGTGGCCGTGCGCCGCCGCGAGGCCGACATCATGCGCGCCTACACCCGCGGTGAGCGCTGCCTGATGGAGCTGCTCCAGACCTCGCTCGACGACCCGCACGCCGAGCCGTGCGGCCGATGCTCCGTGTGCCTCGGCGGGCTGCCCGAAGCGCTCGACGGCGCTCCCTCGCCCGAGACCCTGAAGAAGGTCACCGACCTGCTGCGCCGCCAGGTGCACCTGCTCGAGCCGCGCAAGATGTGGCCCGGCGGCGCGTTCGGCACCCGCGGCCGGATCGCGCCCGACGACGCCCACGAGGTGGGCCGGACGCTGATCCACGCCGACGCCCCGGAGTGGCGCGACACGGTCGCCTCGCTGTTCAAGGTCGACGCGGCGGCGCCCGAGGAGGTGGGGGAGGCATGCGTCCGGCTGCTCGCCGGCTGGAAGGACTCCTGGTCGCAGCGGCCCGAGGTCGTCGTCGACCTGCCCGCTGCCGGCTTCCCGGTGATGACCGCCTCCGTCGCCGACCACGTCGCCGCGCGCGGGCGGCTCGACCGCGCGTCGCTGCCCGCACCGGGACGGCTTCCCGACCTTCGGGCGATGTCGTCCGCTGACGAGGCGGCCTTCTGGCGCGACGCCCTGACGCCTGACATGCTCCCGGCCGAGGTCGCCGGACGGGCCGTGCTGCTGGTCGTCGACGCCACCTCGTCGCTCTGGCCGATCACGGTCGCGGCCGCCGCGCTGCGTCGTGCCGGCGCGTCCGCCGTACTCCCCCTCCTGTTGCACCGGCGGCCCTGACCCGCCGCACCGATCCGGGTGCTTGACCTGGTCGTTTCGGGGGAAGAACGTGGGAACCGACCGACCAAGGAGAGTGACCGTGAGCACCGAGGTCCGGACCGAGCACCAGGAGCACGAGCTCAAGCGGGTGATGGGCCCGAAGCTGCTGCTCCTCTTCATCGTCGGCGACATCCTCGGTGCGGGCGTCTACGCCGTCACCGGCGACATCGCGGGGGAGGTCGGCGGCGTCGCCTGGCTGCCCTTCCTGGTGGCGTTCAGCGTCGCCACCCTTACCGCGTTCTCCTACCTGGAGCTCGTCACCAAGTACCCCCACGCCGCCGGTGCCGCGCTCTACACGCACAAGGCGTTCGGGCTGCACTTCGTGACGTTCCTGGTCGCGTTCACCGTGGTCTGCTCCGGCATCACCAGCGCCTCGACGTCGTCCAACCTGCTCGCCGCGAACCTCCTCGCCGGCCTCGACGAGGTGATCGGCGGCGTACCGACCTCCACCGGCGCGACCCTCGTCGTCGCACTGGGATTCATGGTCGTGCTGGCGCTGATCAACCTGCGCGGCGTCGGCGAGAGCGTGAAGTTCAACGTCGTCCTCACCCTCGTCGAGGTCACCGCGCTCGCGATCGTGATCCTGCTCGGGTTCATCGCGATGGCGACCAAGGGTGTCGACCTCGGCCAGGTCGTGGTGTTCGAGGACGCCAACGACCGCGGCATGTTCGTCGCGGTGACCGTCGCGACCGCGATCGCGTTCTTCTCGATGGTCGGCTTCGAGGACTCGGTGAACATGGTCGAGGAGACCAAGGACCCCGAGCGGATCTTCCCGAAGGTGATGCTCACCGGCCTCGGCATCGCGGTGATCATCTACATGCTGGTCGCCGTCTCGGTCGTGATGGTGCTGCCGCTCGGCGAGATCCAGAGCTTCGACGGCGAGACCGGCATCCTGCTCGAGGTCGTGCGTGCCGGCGCCCCGGACCTTCCGGTCGACGCGGTCTTCCCGTTCCTCACCGTCTTCGCGGTCGCCAACACCGCACTGATCAACATGCTGATGGCCAGCCGGCTCATCTACGGCATGGCCAAGCAGGACGTCCTGCCCCGCTCGCTGAGCAAGGTGCTGCCCGGCCGCCGTACCCCGTGGGCCGGCATCGTGTTCACCACGCTGCTCGCGCTCGGTCTGATCACCGTCGTGACCTACCAGTCGGAGTCGTCGATCGTCGGCTCGCTCGCCGGTACGACGGGCCTCCTGCTGCTCATCGTGTTCTCGATCGTGAACATCTGCTGCCTCGTGCTGCGCCGCGACACCAGCGCCACGACGTCCTTCAAGGCGCCCACGGCGATCCCGGTGATCGGTGCGCTGGGGTGCCTCTTCTTCGCCGGCCCCTGGGCCCGCGACCCCGAGGACTGGATCCAGTACAAGATCGCCGCCGGCCTGCTCGCCATCGGCCTCGTGCTGTGGGCGCTGACCTGGATGACCAACCGCGCCATCCGCGCGCAGCGCACCGGCTTCCGCGACCCGGAGCACCTCGACGGCTGAACCCACTGCCGAGTCGGCGCGTCTTGCCCTCTCCGCACCGCCCGGTCGGCTCGTCCCGCCCTCGTTCGCGTGACTACCGACACCACCTTTTGGCAGGTCAGACGCACGCTGCTACGGTCGTCCGGCGTCCTTCTTGGACATAGCGGGGGAGGGAACCTTGCAACCGACTCTCGGGAAGGCCCTATGCGTCACCGTGCCCCCACAGTGCTGTCCCGCCTGCGCGACGTCACGACCCATCGCCGCGGGCTCGCCGCCGGGGCGGTAGCCGCCCTCGGTGTCTCCGCCTGCGTGGGTCTCGTCGCCGTCGACGGCCACGACTTCACCGACGGAACCGATGGCGTCACCGCCGGGTCGTTCCCCGGGCTGCGCCAAGGTACGACGTACCCCGACGCCGCCGCGCTCGAGACCATGTCGTCCGAGCGGAGCGACCGTCCGACCGACCGCGGCGACGCCCGCGACGCGCGCACCAGCCCCTCCGACAAGGTCTCCGAGGCGGCGAAGCCGGCGCCCACCCGCTCCGAGCCCTCGGACAGCCCGGAGCCGGCCGCTCCGCAATCGGACGGGGCGGACGAGCCGGACAGCGGGAACGACGGCGGCTCGCAGCCGCGGCAGAGCGAGCAGCCCGAGCCGTCGCGGTCGTCGCAGCCGTCGGAGAGCCCGCAGCCGTCCGAGACCCCCGAGCCGGAGCCCGAGCCGACCACCCCGTCGCCCACGCCCGCCCCGGCGCCGGAGACGACCGCGGTCACCGACCTGTCGGCGGCCGGCACCTGGACGGTCGTGCTCAGCTCGAACCGGGTCTCGTCGTTCGAGTGCAGCCTCGACGGCGGCGCCTGGCAGCCGTGCGGTCCCGTCGCGACCTTCACCGGTCTGAGCAAGGGCAGGCACACGCTCGCCGTGCGCGCGGTCGACAGCGCCGGCACCGCCGACCCCACGCCGGCGCAGCTGTCCACCAACATGAGCGGCGGGCTGCTCTGAGCGTGGGCTCACGTAGGCTGGTCCGGTGACTCAGACCGTCCCGGACCTCGCGACGCTGCGTGCTCTCGGCGCCGCCCAGCAGCCGTCCTGGCCCGACGGTTCCGCGCTGGACGACGCGGTCGCCAAGCTCCGCAAGGTGCCGCCGCTGGTGTTCGCCGGCGAGTGCGACGAGCTGAAGGAGAAGCTCGGGGCCGTCGCGCGCGGCGAGGCGTTCCTGCTCCAGGGCGGCGACTGCGCAGAGACGTTCGACGGCGTGACCGCCGACAACGTCCGCAACAAGCTGCGCGTGCTGCTGCAGATGGCGGTCGTGCTGACCTACGCGGCGTCGGTGCCGGTGGTGAAGCTCGGCCGGCTCGCCGGGCAGTACGCCAAGCCCCGCTCGTCCGACACCGAGACCCGCGGCGACGTCACGCTGCCGGCGTACCGTGGCGACGCCGTCAACGGCTTCGACTTCACCGAGGCCGCCCGCGTGCCCGACCCGCAGCGGCTCGTGGAGGTCTACCACGCGTCCGCCTCGACGCTGAACCTCGTGCGCGCGTTCGTCACCGGCGGGTACGCCGACCTGCGGCAGGTGCACACCTGGAACACCGACTTCGTCCGCGAGTCGCCGGTCGGTCGCCGCTACGAGCGCCTGGCCAGCGAGATCGACCGCGCCCTGACGTTCATGAAGGCGATCGGCGCCGACCCCGACGAGTTCCACCGGGTCGACTTCCACTCCAGCCACGAGGCGCTGGTGCTGGAGTACGAGCACGCGCTCACCCGCATCGACTCGCGCACCCAGCAGCCGTATGACGTGTCGGCCCACTTCCTGTGGATCGGGGAGCGCACCCGCCAGCTCGACGGCGCCCACGTGGAGCTGCTCTCGCGCATCCGCAACCCGATCGGCGTCAAGCTCGGTCCGACGACGACGCCCGACGACGCGCTCGCGCTGGCCTCGAAGCTCAACCCCGACAACGAGCCCGGCAGGCTGACGTTCATCACCCGCATGGGCGCGGGCAAGATCCGCGACCGGCTGCCCGAGCTCGTCGAGAAGGTCACCGCGGCCGGCGTCACGGTGGCGTGGGTGTGCGACCCGATGCACGGCAACACGTTCGAGGCCTCGTCGGGCTACAAGACCCGCCGCTTCGACGACGTGATCTCCGAGGTGCAGGGCTTCTTCGACGTGCACCGCGCGCTGGGCACCTGGCCGGGCGGCGTGCACGTCGAGCTGACCGGCGACGACGTCACCGAGTGCGTCGGCGGCGGCGAGGCGCTGCTCGAGGACGACCTGCACAACCGCTACGAGTCCGTCTGCGACCCGCGGCTCAATCGGGTGCAGTCGCTGGAGCTCGCGTTCCTCGTCGCGGAGATGCTCAGCGCCGCCCAGACCCAGGACTGACGTGACCCAGAGCCTCATCGACCTCCGCAGCGACACCGTCACCAAGCCCACCGAGGCCATGCGCGCGGCGATGGTCGCGGCCGAGGTGGGTGACGACGTGTACGGCGAGGACCCGACCGTCCGTGCGCTGGAGGAGCGCGTCGCCGGCCTGTTCGGCAAGGACGCTGCGCTGTTCACGCCGACCGGCTCGATGGCCAACCTGCTCGCCGTACGCGCGCTGGTCTCGCCCGGCCAGGAGGTGCTCTGCGAGGAGCAGGCGCACATCGCCCGCGCGGAGCTCGGTGCGCACGGTGCGTTCTTCGGCGTGACGATGCGGACGTGGTCCGACGAGCGCGGGGGAGTCGACCTCGCCGCCGTCGAGCGGTTGTACGCCGCCGACCTGTCGCCGTTCTTCGTCCCCACCAAGGCCGTCTCGGTGGAGAACACCCACAACTTCGCCGGCGGCCGGGTCGTCCCGCTCGACGACCTGCGCACGCTGCGCAAGCTGGCCGACGGGTGGGGGATCGGCGTGCACGTCGACGGCGCCCGCATCTGGAACGCCCACGTCGCCTCCGGCGTACCGCTCGCCGACTACGGGGCCTGCGCCGACGTGATGTCCGTGTGCCTGAGCAAGGGTCTCGGCGCGCCGGTCGGCTCGCTGATGCTCGGCCCGCGCGACGTCGTCGACGAGGCCCGGGTGTGGCGCAAGCGGCTCGGCGGCGGCATGCGCCAGGCCGGCGTCCTCGCCGCGGCCGGGCTGCACGCGCTCGACCACCACGTCGACCGGCTCGCCGACGACCACGCCCACGCGCGGCTGCTCGCCGAGGCCTGCGGCGTCGACCCCGCCGAGGTGGCGACCAACATCGTCGTCGTCGACGTCCCCGACGCCGCCGCGATCGTCACGGCCGCCCGGGAGGCCGGCGTGCTCGTCTCCGCCCTCGGCGAGCGCACCATCCGGCTGGTCACCCACCTCGACGTGGGCCGGGCTCAGGCGGAGGAGGCCGCCGCCGTCCTCGCCACCGCGCTCGCGTCCACCCGGCCGAGCGCCGGCGGCAGCTGACGCACCGCCTGGGCGAGCGCCCGCAGGTCCGCACCGAGCAGCGCCTGCGGCCCGTCGCACAGCGCGCTCTCCGGGTCGGGGTGCACGTCGACGATCACGCCGTCCGCACCCACGGCGATCGCGGCGCGTGACAGCGGGACCACCAGGTCCTTGCGGCCGGACGCGTGCGACGGGTCGACGATGACCGGCAGGTGGCTGGTCGCCTGGACGACCGGCACGGCCGAGATGTCGAGGGTGTTGCGGGTGCTCGGCTCGAACGTGCGGATGCCGCGCTCGCACAGCACGATGTCGAGGTTGCCGCGCTGGGCGATGTACTCCGCCGCCATCAGCCACTCCTCGATCGTCGCGGTCATCCCGCGCTTGAGCAGCACCGGC
>DASURB010000073.1:0-35463 GCA_036280235.1 Nocardioides sp. | reverse complement strand
CGGGTCGCGGAGCAGGTCGAGGGCGAGGGCGAGCCGTTCCTTGGTGGTACGGCGGGAGCGGCGGGCGGGCGACACGGAGCCGACCTGGCTGGCCCGGACCGCCAGCCGCCGTGCGTGGAAGGCGCCGCCGAGCGGGACCGTGACGGGTCGGTCGCCGTACCAGCTGAGCTCGAGCACCTCGCCCTCCTGGCCAAGCAGGTCCAGCGCGAGCGCGAGCCCGGCCGAGGTCGCGCTGGCGTGCAGGACGAGGTCCTGCCCGCGGGGCGCCGACTCCGGCGACTCGAAACCGACCCTCAACGCCTCCGCGACCGCGGCACGAGACGAGTCGACGTCCACCAGCGTGACCGTCGTGCCGGGGATCCCGGCCAGCAGCCGTGCGACGCAGCAGCCCACCATGCCGGCGCCGACGACGCTCACCCGGTCGCCGACGAGCGGGCGGGCGTCCCACAGCGCGTTGACCGCGGTCTCGACGGTGCCCGCGAGCACGGCCCGGCGTGGCGGCACGTCGTCGGGCACGACCGTCACCGCGTCGGCCGGCACGACGTACCGGTCCTGGTGCGGGTACAGCGCGAAGACCGTCCGGCCCTCGAGCTCCGGCGGGCCGTGCTCGACGACGCCGACGTTGAGGTAGCCGTACTTCACCGGCGCCGGGAAGTCGCCCTCCTGCCACGGCGCCCGCATCCGGTCGTACTGGTCCGGTGGCACGTGCCCGCCGAGCACGAGCGTCTCGGTGCCGCGGCTGACGCCGGTGTGCAGCGTGCGCACCTGCACGTCGCCGGGCCCGAGGCTCGGCAGCTCGACCGGCCGCAGCTCGCCGGTCCCGGGGCCGGTGACCCAGAACGCCGTGGCGTCAGCCATCGGTCACCCCCGAACCCGAGAGAAGCAGCCTGAACCCATGGGACTCTCGTTGCGTATGACAGACGTGCGACGTCCCCGCCGGACGAGCCCGGCCGCCTCCGTGACGGCCGCCGCCGTCCTGACCACGCTCGCCGTGGTCGCCGTGTGGGCCGCCGCGGTGCTGCCGGACGAGGCCCGCTACCTGACCCCCGCCGCGTTCGTGCGGGTGCCGGTCGAGCTGGTCGCGATCCTCGCGCTCGGTGTCCTGCTGCCGAGGCGGGTGCGAGGTCCGGTCGCGGTGCTGTGCGGCCTGCTGCTGGCCGTGGCGCTGATCGTGACCGTGGCGAACATCGGCTTCATGCTGGTGTTCGCCCGCGAGGTCGACCCGGTCGTCGACTGGGCGTACGTCGGCCCGGGTGTCGGCGTGCTGCGCGACACCGAGGGCCTGCCGGTGGCGGTGGCCGCCGCGGTCGGCGCGGCCGTGGCCGCGCTCGCACTGCTGGTGCTGCTGCCCCTGGCGGCGCGGCGCCTGGCGCGCGTGACTGCCGAGCACCGCCGGCACGCGACCGTCGTGGTGGCCGTGCTCGCCACCGTGTGGGCGGTCGGACGAGCCGCGGACTGGCAGGTCGCGGACGACGGCGAGGTGGCGTCGGCCCGGGCAGTCACCCGGCTGTGGTCCGACGCGCGGCAGTTCCGCGAGGACGTCGCCGACCGGGCGTCGTTCGCGGCGGCCATCGCGGACGACCCGCTCGCGGGCGAGCTCGACGGCGACGCGCTCGCGGCCCTGCGCGGCAAGGACGTGCTCGTGGTGTTCGTCGAGAGCTACGGCAAGGTCGCGCTGACCGACCCGCTCATGGCCGGCGTTCGGGGCGTGCTGGACGAGGGCACCCGGACGCTCGAGCGGCGCGGCTTCACCGCCCGCAGCGGGTGGCTGGACTCGCCGACGTACGGCGCGGGCAGCTGGCTCGCGCACGCCACCCTGCAGTCGGGGTTGTGGGTCGACACGCAGCAGCGGTACGACCAGCTCGTCGAGGCACCCCGCCGGCTCACGTTGGCCGAGGCCTTCGGCCGGGCGGGCTGGCGCACGGTCTTCGCGCTGCCGTCCGTCAGCCGTGAGTGGCCGGAGGGGCAGCGGCTCTACGGGTACGACGAGCTGTTCGACAAGACGGACACCGGGTACGACGGGCCGAAGTTCGGCTGGTCGCGCGTGCCGGACCAGGTCGCCCTCGACGCGTTCCGGCGAGCCGAGCTCGAACCGCAGGACCGGGCGCCGGTCTTCGCCGAGATCGAGCTGTCCTCCAGCCACCACCCGTGGACTCCGGTGCCCCGGATGGTGCCCTGGGACGAGCTGGACGGTCCCGAGGCGTTCCGCGGGCAGCGCCGCGGGCAGATCGACTCGGACACCATGCTGGCCGACACGGTCGCCACACGCATCGGGTACGGCCGAAGCATCGCCTACTCGCTCGAGTCGGTCGTCTCGTGGCTGGAGAGCTGGCCCGACGACGATCTCGTCGTCGTGCTGCTCGGGGACCACCAGCCGCACACCTACGTCACCGGCGGCGACCCCGACCACAGCGTGCCGGTCAGCCTGGTCGCCCGCGACCCCGCCGTCCTCGACCGCATCGACGACTGGGGATGGGACCCGGGTCTGCGACCCGAACCCGGCAGCCCGGTCTCGCGGATGGACACGTTCCGGGACCGCTTCGTGGAGGCCTTCGGTGCGGGCTGACACGGTCGTCGACCTCAGGACGGGACGTCCAGCCGGAGCAGCGGCTGGCCATCGAGCGTCTGGATCTCGACGGTCTCGATGTCGTCGGCCGGGCTGGCGGTGGCGCCACTCACGTTGAAGATGCGACCCGGCTTGGCGATCCAGCTCGCCACGTGCTCGGTCTCACCTTCCCGCGTCCGCACCACCAGCGCATAGGGCCAGTCCCGCGCGGACCCGGACTCCGGCTTCGGATAGATGCAGGTGACGTCGATGCGGGTGCCCCAGTCGACCTCGGTGATCCCGACCTCGGCGGACACCGGGATGTCGGCCAGCTTCTCCATCGGCTCCTGCGTGGCCGCGGGCGTCGGCGCCTCGTCGTCGGAGAGCACGCCGCCGACCACGAGCGCCCCGCCGGTCATCACGATCGCGGCGGCCGCGGCGGCCGCGGCGATCGTCCACGAGCGGCGGCGCTGGTGGCGGCGCGCCTCGGCGACCAGGGCGGGCAGCAGCGTGTCGGGCACCGGCTCCTCCGGTGCCGGCTCCTCGAGCACGTCGAGGCTGACCCGCGACAGCAGGCCGGGCAGTCCGGAGAGCCGGCGTACGGCCTGGCTGCACTCGGGGCAACCGGCGAGGTGCTCCTGGAACGCGGCCCGCTCGGCCGACGACAGCGCCCCGAGGACGTAGGCGGCGTCCTCGTGCGCGTGCTCGCACGTCATGGCCGCACCCCCATCTCCTCGAGGGCGAGCGCGAGGGCCCGCAGCGCGTAGTGGGAGCGGGACTTCACCGTGCCCGGCGGGATGCCGAGCCGGCGGGCGGCCTCGGCGACGGACGCGCCGCGGTAGTAGCACTCGAGCAGCACCCCGCGGTGCTCCGGCGACAGCTTCCCGATCGCCTCAGCGACGATCCACGAGGTGAGCAGGTCGTCCGTGCGATCCCCGACCGGGGTGGGGTCGGGGACCGCTGCCACGGACATCTCTTTCTGCGAGCGATGGGTGCGCCACTCGTCGATGACGATGTTGCGTGCGACGGTGTAGAGCCAGGCGCGCACCGACCCGTGCCCGCCCTCGAGCACGGTCTCGTTGCGCCACGCGCGCAGCAGGGTCTCCTGCACCACGTCCTCGGCGCGTTGCCGGTCCTGCCCCGTCAATCGCATGCAGAACGCCCAGAGCGCCGACGCGTGCTCGTCGTACAGCTCCTTCATGGCTGCTGCCGGCGTCTCAGGCATGACACCTCCACCCGTAAGCACGGAGACGGACCCGTGCCGGTTCATCCTGATGCACCGACGCGCTCCGCGACCACGGAACGCTTCCGAATGCGTCCGCTCGCCAGCCACGTGTGCCACAGCTGGTGGGAGGCGACGAGATCGGGATCGGTGTACGTCGTCGCCAGGGCGCCGGCGACGTCACGGTGCACGTCGGTGTGGTCCTCGGACCAGGCGACGCGGAAGCCGTGCCGCTCCAGCAGCGGCTCCAGCTCCCCGAACGGCACCGGGTGGACGGTGTCGGAGGCGGGCATCGCCGCCCGCTCCCCCGCGGCGAGCGGCGGGCCCTCCTCCACGGTGAACGCGAACCGGCCACCGGGCGGCAGGGCCTCCGCCACGCAACCGACCATCGCGTCCTTGTCCTCGAACGCGAGCAGCGTCTCGATCAGCAGCACCACGTCGTACCGTCCCGGCGGCAGCGGCGGCACCGACGCGGCCTCGAACCGGCAGTCCAGCCCCCGCGCGCGGCGGCGGGCCACCGCGATCGCGGAGGCGCTGCGGTCGACGCCCAGGTAGTGGCCGCCGAGCGACCGCACGACGTGGATCCCGGGACCGCCGACGCCGCAGCAGACGTCGAGCACGGAGACGCCCGGCCCGACTCCGGCCTTCGTCGCGAGCGCCACCACGTCGCTCGCGCGCACGAAGCTCTCCTGGCCGACGAACTCCCCCGGGCCGTACGCCGCCTCGCGCGCCGCCCGGGTCGCGGCATCGTGCCGGCCGCGGCGGTGCCGCCACAGCCAGAGCACGTCGCGGCCGAAGGACTCGGCGAGCAGGGCCGCGGCGACCGGGAGCAGCAGCGTGGTGAGGCCGGCCGTCGCCACGACCAGGGCGATGCCGCCGGTCGCGGCCGCCACCTTGCGCCACGGGCGCGGCGGCAGCTCGTCGCGCATCCAGGGCAGCAGCCAGCCGGCCGCGCCGAACAGGTAGCGCACCCCGCCCAGCAGGAGCACCCAGGCGCCGGCCCAGGACGCGACGTACACGGACAGCACGAGCATCAGGAACGCGTCGGCCTCGCCGTCGAACCGGGCGCCGAAGCGCGACCCGCCTCCGGTGCGGCGCGCGACCTGGCCGTCGACCAGGTCGAGCGTCAGCGAGGCGGCCGCCAGCCAGGCCAGCGCGTCGAGCGCCGGTGGTCCCCCGAGCCGTGCGGCGACCAGGCCCGCGCACACGCAGGCCAGGCCCGCACGCACGAGCGTGACGAGGTCGGCCGGGCCGAGGTAGTCGCCGTACGCCCGCAGCCCGCGGCGCACCGCCACGCCGAGACCCGCCAAGCAGGCGAACGTCACGACGGTCGGGAGCACGTCTGGTAGTACGGACCCGACCACCAGCAGGTTCACCCCGCGAGCGAGAGGCCCGACCGTGACGACGTTCTCCGACTGGCTCGCCCTGCGGGAGCCGGCCGACGCGGCCGCCCGGTCGCGCGACCTGGTCGACGTGCTGCGACCGTTGCTGCCCGGTCCCGTCGCCGTGCACGACCTCGGCTGCGGCACCGGCTCGATGGGCCGCTGGCTCGCGCCGCTGCTTCCGGTCGAGCAGCGCTGGGTGCTGCATGACCGCGACCCGGGGCTGTTGGCCGTCGCCGCGTCCCAGCCGCCCGCCGGCGTGCCGGTCGAGACCCGCATCGACGACGTCACCGCGCTGTCGCCGGGCGCGTTGGACGGCGCCGGCCTGGTCACCTCGTCCGCGATCGTCGACGTGCTGACCGAGGGCGAGCTGGCCGGCTTCGCCGACGGGTGCGCGACGGCACGCGTGCCGGTGCTCGTCACGCTCGAGGTCACCGGCGTGGTGGAGCTGGAGCCTGCCGACCCGCTCGACGCCGACCTGCGGAACGCGTTCAACGACCACCAGCGACGCGAAGCCCGCGGCGGCCGGCTGCTCGGGCCGGACGCCCCGGCGACGACGGCGGAGGCGTTCCGCTCCCGCGGGTACGACGTGCACACCGCCCCGAGCCCGTGGCGCCTCGACGCCTCGATGAGCGAGCTGCTGCGGGCGTGGATGGCGGGCTGGGCCGGCGCCGCCGTCGAGCAGCGCCCGGACCTGGCCGAGCCCGCCCGAGCCTGGACCAAGACCCGCTGGGCCCAGCTGGATCAAGGCGCACTGGCGGTGACCGTGCACCACGAGGACCTGCTCGCCGTAGCGCGCTGACGCGCCGACCCCGATTCGTCCGCAACGACCCCGCGTGGACCGTACGCAAGTTTGCGGACGGATCGGGGTTGTCGACATGAAGAAGGAGAGGGACGTGCCCTCTCCATGTACAACGTATAGCGGAGTGGGGGTCTTGCGGCAAGGCCCCGGTCCAGGCGGAGAATTCCCGGCCCAGCCGGCTCACGACCACCGCACGACCACCTGAGGGGACCGCGTGAACCCTGTCCGCACCAGTGTTTTCGACCTGCCCGCACACCTGGCCGCCAAGGCCGACCCCGCCCTGATCTCCGCCGACGAGCAGCACTTCGCCGCCATCGAGGCCGGCCTCGAGCGCTCGATCACCGACCTCACCGACCGGCTCGAGGAAGCGCGCCGCGCACCCGCCCGGCACGGCCAGCAGGCGCTCGACCGCGACCAGGAGGTGCACCGGCTGACCGCGGGGCTGCGCACACTGCGCCGGTTCGGCCTCGACCTGTGCCTGGGCCGCATGGTGCCCGCCGACGACCCCGAGCACCCGGTGTACGTCGGCCGGCTCGGGCTCAAGGACGCCGACGGCCGCCAGCTCCTGGTGGACTGGCGGTCCCCGGTGGCCGAGCCGTTCTTCGGCGCGACGCACGGCAACCCGATGGGCCTCGCGAGCCGGCGGCGGTACCGCTGGACGAACGGCCGGATCACCGACTACTGGGACGAGGTGTTCGTACCGGGCGAGCTGTCCGCGCACGCCGCCACGCTCGACGACCAGTCGGCGTTCATCGCCTCGCTGGGCGGGCACCGCTCCGGGCGGATGCGCGACGTGCTCGCCACCATCCAGGCCGACCAGGACGCGATCATCCGTGCGAGCTCGCGCGGTGCGCTCGTCGTCGACGGTGGTCCCGGCACGGGCAAGACGGTCGTCGCGCTGCACCGCGCGGCGTACTTGCTGTACGCCGACCCGCGGCTCGGCCACCGCCGCGGCGGCGTCCTGTTCGTCGGGCCGCACGAGCCGTACCTCGCCTACGTCGCCGACGTGCTGCCCAGCCTCGGCGAGGAGGGCGTGCGCACCTGCACCCTGCGCGACCTCGTCCCCCAGGGCGCGGCCGCCCGGCCGGAGCGGGACCCGGCGGTGGCCGCGCTGAAGTCCACCGCCGCGATGGCGCGGGCGATCGAGCCGGCGGTCCGGTTCTACGAGGAGCCACCGACCGAGGGCATGGACGTCGAGACGCCGTGGGGCGGCGTCTGGCTCGGCGCCGACGACTGGGCCGAGGCGTTCACGTCGGCCGACCCCGGTACGCCGCACAACGACGCGCGCGACGACGTCTGGAACGCGCTGCTCGACCTGCTCGTCGACAAGCTCGACGACCCGGACGTGCCGCCCGAGCAGTTCCGGCAGGCCCTCGCCCGCACCCCCGACCTCGCCGAGGCGTTCGACCGAGCCTGGCCGATGGTCGACGCTACCGACCTGGTCGGCGACCTCTGGACGGTTCCGGCGTACCTCCGGCTGTGCGCCCCGTGGCTCTCCCCGGACGAGGTGCGCCTGCTGCAGCGCGGGCACCCGCATGCCTGGACCGTCGAGGACCTGCCGCTGCTCGACGCCGCCCGACGCCGCCTCGGCGACCCCGAGGGTGCGCGGCTGCGCCGCCGGCGGGAGGCCGCGCTCGCCGCCGAGCGGGAGGTGCGCTCCCAGGTCGTCGAGCACCTGGTCGCCACAGACGACACCGAGATGCAGGTGATGTCGATGCTGCGCGTGCACGACCTCGAGGAGGCGCTCATGGACGAGGCCGGCCTCCTCGCGGCCGAGGGCGACCCTCTCGCCGGGCCGTTCGCACACGTGGTCGTCGACGAGGCCCAGGAGCTCACCGACGCGGAGTGGCAGATGCTGCTGCAGCGCTGCCCGTCGCGCAGCCTGACCGTCGTCGGCGACCGCGCCCAGGCGCGGCACGGGTTCAGGGAGTCCTGGCAGGAGCGGCTCGCCCGCGTCGGGCTGGAGCGGGTCGAGCTGGCCTCGCTCACCGTCAACTACCGCACGCCCGAGGAGGTGATGGCCGTGGCCGAGCCGGTCATCCGCGCCGCGCTGCCCGACGCCAACGTGCCCATTTCCATCCGGTCCGGCGGCGTGCCCGTGACCTACGGCTCAGTGGCCGACCTGGACGCCGTCGTCGACACCTGGCTGGAGGAGCACCCCGACGGGGTCGCCTGCGTCATCGGCACCCCGTCGTACCCCTCCCGGCCACGCGTGCCCTCGCTGACCCCGGAGCTGGCCAAGGGTCTCGAGTTCGACCTCGTCGTCCTGGTCGAGCCGGACGCGTTCGGCGACGGGATCGAGGGTGCGGTCGACCGGTACGTCGCGATGACCCGGGCCACCGAGCGGCTGGTCGTGCTCCGCTGAACCCCGATGGCACCCCGACTCGTCCGCAACTCCTCTGCCTGAGCCGGACGCAGCTTTGCGGACGAACCGGGGGTCAGGACGGGGCGCAGGCGTGGCCGGCGCGCCGACGGGGTACGCCTGAGAGCGCGGTCGACGCAGGGACACGGCCGCCGTTGTCCTGGGAGGGCTGATGAAGAAGCTGCTCGCCGCGATCGTCGGCGGCGGACTGATGGCGCTCGGCGTGGTGCTGATGCCGCTGCCCGGGCCCGGCTTCGTGATCGTGGTGCTGGGCATCGCGGTGCTGGCCACGCAGTTCGACTGGGCCCACTCGCTGCTGCACCGGACCCGCGACAAGGCCTGGGAGGCGCAGAAGGCGGCGGTCGAGACCTGGCCGCGGCTGCTGACGACGTTCGCGTCGGCCTGCGCCACGATCGGCGTCGGCCTGACCATCATCATGATCGAGGACGTGCGATGGCCCGTCCTGGACTCGTTCATCGACACGTTCTGGACCAACGTCACCGGCGGCTGTGTGGTCGCCACCGGCACCATCGTCATCGTGACGACCGTGGCCGCCGTGTGGCTGCACCGCAAGGAGGAGGCCGGCGAGATCGTGGTCACCGAGAAGACCGCGCCCGACACCGCCTGACCCCACTCCTGCTGCGGGGCGGGGCTCAGACCAGCTGGGACTCCCGCCGGGTGAGCGCCTCCTTGAGCATCGACACCATCGCCTCGAGCTGGATGTCGGCCGACGCCGCGACCTCCTCGTCGGAGCCGTCGAGCGCACGGGCGGCGAGCGACGCCTTCGAGTCGATCAGCTCGGCGATGCGCGCGTCGATCGTCTGCGCGGCGATGATCCGCCAAGCGGTGACCGGGTCGGTCTGGCCGATCCGGTGCACGCGGTCGATGGCCTGGGTCTGCTCCGCGTTGGTCCACGACAGCTCGGCGAGCACGACGTTGCTGGCGACCTGGAGGTTCAGGCCGACACCCGCCGCGGTGAGCGAGCAGACCACGACCGCGACCTCCGGGTCGTTGACGAACGCGTCGATGTTGCGCTGCCGCACGGTCGGCGTCTGGTCGCCTCGCACCGACGCGTAGCGGACGCCGCGCTGCTCGAAGAACTGCTCGGCGGCGTCCATCACGTCGATGTGCTTGGCGAAGAACACGACCTTGCCGGCGCTGTGCGCGAGCTGCAGCGTGTAGTCCGCGGCCAGCATCGCCTTGGCCTGGCCGATCCGGCGCACCATCGAGAAGACGTTCTCGCCGGTCGAGGAGTCCCCGGAGGCGGCGAGCTCCCAGCCGGCGACACGGCGGACGAGCTCCTCGTCGATGCCCTCGGTGCGGACGCCGGAGTGCTCCTCACGGGCGGCCACGGCGGAGTCGTAGCGCTGCAGCAGCCGCTGCGCGAGCTCGCGCTCGGCCTCGCGGATCGAGCGGGCGGAGACCGCGTCGAGCTCGACGGGCAGGTCGGCGATCCGGCGGGCCGGGATCTCGGCGGCGACGTCGTGCTTGCGGCGCCGGACGATGCCCATGTCGATGACCGCCTTGCGCGCGGCGGCGTGGAAGCCGCGGTCGAGCGGGGTCAGCCCGGTCTCCTCGAGCTTCGCCATCAGCATGCGGGTCGGCTTGCGCTCGTCGATCCAGCCGAGGAACTGCCAGATCGCGCGGAAGTCGTCGATGTCGTTGATCAGCGGCGTACCGGTGAGCGCCATCATCAGCGGCCGGGCGATCCGCTCGCGGATCCGGTCCGCGATCTGCAGGACGTGCTGCGAGCGCTGGGACTTCTTGTTCTTGATGAAGTGCGCCTCGTCGACGACCATCCCGCGGAAGCCGTGGTTGGCGATCCAGCCGACGTGCCGGTCGAGGACCTCGTAGTTGACGATGACGATGTCGGCGAACCCGTCGATCGTCTCTCCGCTGCCGTGGATGACGGTGCTCGTACGGCGCGGCGTCCAGAGCGCGGCCTCGCGCGCCCAGTTGGTCTTGACGACGCTGGGTACGACGCACAGCAGCGGGTAGGCCTCGGCGGCCTGCGCGGCGAGCAGGGCCTGGGCGGTCTTGCCCAGGCCGGGCTCGTCGGCGAGCAGGAAGGTGCGGTGCCCGTTGGCGGCGGCCGCGACCACGCGGCGCTGGTGCGGCATCAGCTCCAGGCCCGGCGGCACCTTGAGGTGCGGGGCGTCCTCGGGCAGGTCCATGCAGGAGACCGCGCCGCTGGGGGCCTCCTCGAAGGCGGTGAGCAGCGGCTCGATCAGCTCCCAGCCGAGCAGCCGGCGCTCGGTCAGCCGCGGGGGCGGCGGCGCGGAGTAGTCCGGCGGCAGGAACGGGTTGGCCAGCTGCGCGGCCCGGACCGACGGCGGCACGACCTGCCGCTCGGCCAGCACCCCGTTGTTGGCGCGTGCGGGCTCGACCTCGGGGTCGGGCTCGAGGCCGCCGGCGATCTGCATCTCGCGCTTGAGCCGCCGCGCCGCGTCGGTGACCTCGGCGTCCTCACCCAGCAGGGTGAACAGCGCGGGGGCGCGGGTGGCGATCTGGGCCAGGATGGTGGCGATCCCGTCCAGCCGCTTGAGCTCCTTGTCGCGCTGGGCGTCGGTGAGGGTCTCGTCGGCCTTGACCCGGGCGCGCTCCTCGCGGACGAGCAGCGCGATCACCTGGAAGCGGGTGGGCTCGAGCTGGCCGCGCTGCACGCGGTTCTCCACCTCGCGCACCGCCTTGGCGAGCACGGACAGGATCCCGTCGTCGCGGTTGCGCTGCTGGCCACCATTGGAGGTGGACCGGCCGCCGCCGCGACGCGGACGTCGACGCTCCGACAAGCACGTCTCCTCAACGTTGTCGTCACGAGGCGGCGATGCGACGTACCGCCTCGGTCAGGCCCTGGTCTTTCCCCGCGAGTGCGGCGGGCAGCGGCAGCGCAACAGATGACCGGGGCTCCGGGACCGGCGCCGCTGCCGGACGTGCTGAATCCGACGTGCGCCGAGGACCCCCGCGGTGACTGCCGCCGGTCGTGGACCGGGCTCGGGGACGCGGCAGGTCCCGCGTCCACGACCAGCATACGCCCCGGCCGGACCGGATGCCGACCGCCTGCCGCCCGCGGGTTGCCCCGGTGGTTGGCCCCCCGGCGGAGTTGCTCAGTTCGCGTCGGGCACCCCATCGCGAAGTCGAGGCATGACGGACCCCGTTTCCGGTTACGGTCCGGCTGTGACCGACCGCCTGTCCGTCGTCGTAGTCGACGACGCCCCTGACGTGCGCCGTCTGTTACGTACCCGTCTCCGGGTGTCGGGCCTCTTCGACGTGGTGGCCGAGGGAGCGGACGGGGCGGAGGCGGTCGCCCTGGCCATGCAGCACCAGCCGGCGCTGATGCTGCTCGACGTGTCGATGCCGGGCACCGACGGGCTGGAGGCGCTGCCCCAGGTCGTAGCGGAGTCCCCTGGGACCCGGGTTGTGATGTTCACCGGCTTCGAGGAGCACGGGCTGGCCGAGCAGGCGCTGAAGCTCGGCGCGGCGGCGTTCCTCGAGAAGGGGATCGCCCTGGAGACGCTGATCGAGCGGCTCGTGGAGATCGCCGGCCGCACTCCCCCGACCCCCGCGGCGGCGCGGGTGCCCGCCGACGACGACCAGCTGCTGCTCGACGAGCACCGGGAGCGGTTCCGCGAGGTCTTCGACGGCGCCGCGATCGGCATGGCGACGCTGACGCTCACCGGCCGGCTGATCCGGGTCAACCGGGCTCTGGCCATCCTGGTCGGCCGGGACGAGTCCGAGCTGATCGGGACCCGGTACGCCGACCACGTGCCGGAAGGCGACGACGTCATCGAATCGGCGCTCGAGCGGATCCGGTCCAGCCCGGTCCAGGTGGTCCACCTCGAGCACACGCTGACCGGAGCCACTGCCGCACCGCTGGTCCGGACCACCCTCGCGCCGGTCCGCGACTCGGCCGGACGGGCGCTGTACCTCTTCATGCAGCTCCAGGACGTCACCGCGGAGCACCAGGCGCAGGAGCGGCTCCGCCGCAGCGAGGAGCGCTTCCGGCTGCTGGTCGAGGCCGTCGAGGACTACGCCATCTTCATGCTGGACCCGTCCGGTCACGTGATGAGCTGGAACAGCGGCGCCCAGCGCAGCCAGGGCTACCCCGCCGACGAGATCATCGGGCAGCACTTCCGGGTGTTCTACCCGCCGGAGATCGCGGAGGAGGGGCACCCCGAGCGCGAGCTCGAGGAGGCGCTGCGCGAGGGGCAGTACGAGGAGGAGGGCTGGCGGGTCCGCAAGGACGGGTCCCGCTACTGGGCCAGCGTGCTGATCACCGCCGTGTTCAACGCCGAGGGCGAGCACGTCGGCTTCACCAAAGTCACCCGGGACACGACCGAGCGGCGCCGCCTGGAGCAGGAGCGGGAGCAGGCCGTGACCGCGCTCGCGGACGCGAACCGGGAGCTGGAGGGGCTCAACGCCAAGCTGCGGGCGGCTGCGGACGAGCAGTCGCAGTTCCTCGCGGTCACCGCCCACGAGCTGCGCACGCCGGTGGGGCTGCTGGCCGGGTCGGCCGACCTGCTCGCAGCGCACGCCGCCGAGCTCACCGACGAGGAGCGCAACGACATCGTCGGGGCGATCTCCTCCGGCAGCGGGCGCCTGCGGCGACTGCTGTCCGACCTGCTGACCACCTCCCGGCTGCAGTCCCGGGCGCTCGAGCTGAACCGCGCGCCGGTGCGCGTGCCCGAGCTCGTGGACGCCGTCGTGATGACCGTGAAGTCGACACTGCCACAGGCGGACATCGTGCTCGACGACGTGCCCGACCTGACCGTCGAGGGCGACCGCGACCGGCTGGCTCAGGTGCTCGAGAACCTCGTCGGCAACGCCGTGCGCCACGGCGCGCCGCCGGTGCAGGTGTCGGCCGAGAGCACCGACGAGTCGGTCGTCGTACGCATCGCCGACAACGGCGGCGGCGTTCCCGAGGAGCTCCGCGACAGGCTGTTCGACCGGTTCGCCTCCGGCCGCGCCGGCGGCACCGGCCTCGGCCTCTACATCGCCCGACAGCTCGCCCGCGCCCACGGCGGGGACACCCGCTACGAGGCGCCGACCCCCGACCGCCCCAGCGGCTCGTTCGTGCTGGAGCTCCCCGCGCACGACACGACCGTGTTCTCCCCTTAGGTTTGCCTCGTGCCGATCCGTGCCCTCCTCGTGGACGACGTCGACGACGTACGACGTCTCGTCCGCACCGCGCTGCGCGTCCACGGCGGGTTCGAGGTCGTGGCCGAGGCCCGCGACGGCGCCGAGGCGGTCCGGCTCGCCGAGGAGCAGCACCCCGACGTGGTCGTGCTCGACCTCGGCCTCCCCGACCTCGCCGGCCGGGAGGTGCTGAGCCGGATCCGCGAGCTCTCCCCCACCTCGAAGGTCGTGGTCTACTCCGGCCACGAGGCCGACGACACCTGGGTGCGCGAGCACGTCGAGGGCTACGTGCTCAAGGACGAGGAGATCGACTACCTCGTCGACCTGCTCGCCTCCGTCGGCGCCCGCGCGACACGGCAGTCCGTGCTGGAGCTGCCCAAGGCGCTGACCAGCGCCGCGCTGGCCCGCCGGTTCGTGACCGCGACCCTGACCGACTGGTCGCTGCAGCCGCTGATCGACCCGGCCCTGCTGGTCGCCAGCGAGCTCGCCGCCAACGCGGTGACCCACGCCGACTCGGCCTTCCGCATCCAGCTGTCACTGACCCAGCGCACCCTGCGCATCGACGTCATCGACTTCGGCCAGGGCACGCCCGAGCCGCAGCCGCCCAGCACCACCCAGGAGCACGGCCGCGGCCTGCTCCTCATCGACGCGCTCACCACCGCCTGGGGCATCGAGGAAGGCCCCGGCAGCGGCAAGCTCGTCTGGGCCGAGATCACCCTTCCGGACGAGCAGGCCTGACAACGATTCGTCTGCGGTTTACGGGGTGATTCACACGGGCCGACCGCAGACGAATCGTTGTCCTACGCGTCGCGGGCCTCGGCCAGCGCCTCGGTGAGGATGTCGACGGCCTCGTGCACCTGGCTGGCGGTCGCGGTCAGCGGCGGCACCAGGTGCACCCGGTTGACGACGGTCAGCGGCAGCAGGCCGCGGCGCTTGCAGGCGGCGAGGACGGCGGCCATCTGCGGGCTGCTGCCCGGGTACGGCGCCAGCGGCTCGCGCGTGTCCTTGTCGGCGACGAGCTCGACCGCCCAGAACGCGCCGGTGCCACGCACCTCGCCGACCCACGGGTCGCTGTCGGCCAGGTCCCGCAGCCGGGGGCCGAAGACCTCCTCGCCCAGCGCCGCGGCGTGCTCGACGACCCGGTCGTCCTCCATCGCGCGGATGGTGGCGACGGCCGCGGCGCACGCCAGCGGGTGGCCGGAGTAGGTCAGCCCGCCCGGGTAGGCCCGGTTGTCGAACGTCGCCGCGACCGGGCCGCTGATCGCGACGCCGCCGAGCGGGACGTAGCCGGAGTTCACGCCCTTGGCGAAGGTCATCAGGTCCGGCGCGACCCCGTCGTGCTCGACGGCGAACCAGCGGCCGGCCCGGCCGAACCCGGCCATGACCTCGTCGGCGATGAGCAGGATGCCGAAGCGGTCGCACAGCTCCCGGACGCCGCGCAGGTACCCGGGTGGCGGCACCAGCACCCCCGCCGTACCGGGGATCGACTCGAGCACGACCGCCGCGAACGTCTCCGGCCCCTCGAACAGGATGGTCTGCTCCAGGTGCGCCAGCGCGCGCTCGCACTCCTCCTCGACGGAGGTGGAGTGGAACGGGCTGCGGTAGGGGTAGGGCCCGAAGAAGTGCACGGTCCCGGCCGACGCGCTGTCGTTGGCCCACCGCCGCTGGTCGCCGGTCATGTTGATGGCGAGCTGGGTGCCGCCGTGGTAGCTGCGGTACGTCGTGAGCACCTTGGGCCGGCCGGTGTGCAGCCGCGCCATGCGCACGGCGTGCTCGTTGGCGTCCGCGCCGCCGTTGGTGAAGAACACCTTGTCGAGGCCGTCCGGGGTGTGGCTGGCGATGAGCCGGGCCGCCTCGGAGCGGGTGGCGTTGGCGTGCTGCGGCGCGACTGTGCACAGCGTGGCTGCCTGCTCCTGGATCGCGGCGACGATCCGCGGGTGCTGGTGGCCGAGGTTGGTGTAGACGAGTTGCGAGGTGAAGTCGAGCAGCCGGTTGTCGTCCTGGTCCCAGATGTAGCTGCCCTCGGCCTTGGTGACCACCATCGGGGTGATCTGGGCCTGGGCGGACCAGGAGTGGAAGACGTGCCGGCGGTCGAGCTCGTAGGCGCGCTCGGGCGTGATCTGGGTCAGGTCGCTGGTCTCAGTCATTGCGCGGGAACCCCAGCTCGAGGCCGCCCTCGGGGCGGTTGGCCGGGTCGATCCACCGGGTGGTGACGACCTTGCCGCGGGTGAAGAAGTGCACGCCCTCGGTGCCGTGCGCGTGGGTGTCGCCCATCAGCGAGCTCTTCCAGCCGCCGAACGAGTAGTAGGCGACGGGCACCGGGATCGGCACGTTGACGCCGATCATGCCGACCTGTACGTCCTGCTCGAAGCGACGGGCAGCACCGCCGTCGTTGGTGAAGATCGCCGTACCGTTGCCGTACTTGTTCGCGTTGATCAGCGCCACGGCCTCCTCGTAGGTCTCGGCGCGGACCACCGAGAGCACCGGCCCGAAGATCTCCTCGCGGTAGATGTCCATGTCGGGCGTGACGTTGTCGAACAGCGTGGGGCCGAGCCAGAAGCCCTCGGCGGCACCCTTGGCCTGGACCTCGCGGCCGTCGACGACGAGCTTGGCGCCCTGCTTCTCGCCGGACTCGATGAACGACGCGACGCGGTCGCGATGCGCCTTGGTGACGAGCGGGCCCATGTCGGCCTCGGCACTGCCGTCCGACGGGTTGCCGTCGCCGGTGACCAGGGTGCGGGTGCGGTCCGCGATGCGCGCGACCAGCTCGTCGGCGATCGAGCCGACCGCGACGAGGACGCTGATCGCCATGCACCGCTCGCCCGCGCTGCCGTAGCCGGCGTTGACCGCCGCGTCCGCGGCGAGGTCGAGGTCCGCGTCGGGGAGGACGACCATGTGGTTCTTGGCGCCGCCGAGCGCCTGCACCCGCTTGCCGTGCTTGGCGGCGTTCTCGTAGACGTACTCCGCGATCGGGGTCGAGCCGACGAAGCTGATCGCCTGGACGTCGGGGTGCTCGAGAAGCGCGTCGACGGCCTCCTTGTCGCCCTGCAGCACGTTGAAGACGCCGTCGGGGAGGCCGGCCTCCTTCCAGAGCTGCGCCAGCCACAGCGACGCGGACGGGTCCTTCTCGCTGGGCTTGAGCACGACCGTGTTGCCGGCCGCGATCGCGATCGGGAAGAACCACATCGGAACCATCGCCGGGAAGTTGAACGGCGAGATGATGCCGACGACGCCGAGCGGGTCGCGCTTGGAGTGCACGTCGACGCCGGTTGACGCGGACTCGGAGTGGCCGCCCTTGAGCAGGTGCGAGATGCCGCAGGCGAACTCCACGACCTCCTGGCCGCGGGCGATCTCCCCCATGGCGTCGGAGAGCACCTTGCCGTGCTCGGAGGTGATGATCCGCGCGAGCTCGCCCTTGCGGGCGTTGAGCAGCTCGCGGAACGCGAACATGACCTGCGTCCGCCGCGCCAGCGAGGTGCGGCCCCACTCCTTCGCGGCGGCGCTCGCGGCGGCGATGACGTGGTCGGCGTCGGCGCGGGAGGCGAGCGCGAGCTCACCGGTCACCGCGCCCGTGGCGGGGTTCGTGACCGGGGCGGTCCGGTCGCTGGTGCCGGGGTACGGCGCACCGCCGGCCCAGTGCGTGATCGTGGTCGTCATGGCGCGATCCTCGCAGCGCCCGCCCCGCGGCACACCCGACAGAGCGTAGGATCTGAGCGACTTCTCCGACACTCTGACGGGAGCCTCGATGGCCGTGACGGTGGCCGACGTGCTCACCATGCCGGCGGTGCGCAGCGCGTCGCCCACAGTGCTCGCCGGTGCCGACGGGCTGGGCCGCGCCGTGCGCTGGGTGCACACCACCGAGCTCCCCGACATCGGGCCGCTGCTGCGCGGCGGCGACCTGGTGCTGACCACCGGCATCGCACTGCCGGAGGCGCCGGCGGCGCTGGCCGCGTTCGCCGACTCGCTGTGGGAGTCGCGGGCGGCGGGCCTGGCGATCGAGCTCGGTCGGCGCTGGACCGAGGTCCCGGCCGCGCTGGTGGAGGCCTGCGACCGGGTCGGGCTGCCGCTGGTGGCGCTGCGCCGCGAGGTGCGGTTCGCCACGGTCGCGCAGTCGGTCGGCGAGCGGATCGTCGACGACCAGCTCGCACGGCTGCGCGAGGCGCAGCACGTGCACGAGGTGTTCACCGACCTGTCCGTGGCCGAGGCGGGGCCGCGCGAGATCCTCGACGCCGTCGCCGCACTGGCCGGCTCGGCGGTGGTCCTGGAGAACGGCCGGCACCGGGTGCTCGACTACCGGCCGGGACCCGGCGACGTCGACGCCTTCCTGGACGACTGGGAGCGGCGCTCTCGGGGCGTGCACCTCGACCGCCGTACCGTCTGGGACGAGAGCACCGGCTGGCTGGTCACCCAGGTCGGCCGGCCCGAGCGCGACTGGGGCCGGCTGGTGATCGACTGCCCGGACGGCGCGAACGAGCGGCTGGTGGCGGTGGCCGAACGCGGCGCGGCGGCACTCGCCCTGCACCGACTCAACGACCGGCAGCGCGACAGCGAGCAGCGCCGCCTGCACCACGAGCTGCTGGTCGGCCTGCTCACCGGCGGCGACCGCGACGACCTGCGCCGGCGCTGCGAGCTGGCCGGGTTCCCGGTCGAGCGGCGGCGGTACGTCGGTGTCGGGCTGCGGCCGCCGACGCCGGCCGGCTCCGACGAGCTCGTCGCCGCCGTGCTGCACGCCGCCGAGGTCGCGAGGACACCCGCGCTGGTCGGCGTGATCGACGAGGACGTGCACGTGCTGCTCGCGGTGTCGGCTCGCGGCGACGCCGAGCGCGTCACCGACGACGTGGTCCTCCCCCTGCTGCGCCGGCACGACGCCGTCGCGGCCAGCGGCACCCCCGTGGACGACCTCGCCCGCGCCGACCGGACGCTGCGCGAGGCGCAGCAGGTGCTCCGGGCGGTTCGGCGTACACCTGACTCGCCGCGGTTGCACCGCCTCGAGGACGTGCACGTGCGCGGGCTGCTCGCGCTGCTCCGCGACGACGACCGGCTGCTGGCGTTCGCCGATCGCGAGCTCGCCCGCCTCCGTGCCGCCGACTCCCCCGACCGTCGCCTGGAGCACGCCGTACGCGCCCTGCTCGCCCACCCCGGCAGCAAGTCCGCCGCGGCCGCGAGCCTCTCGGTCTCGCGGCCGGTGCTCTACGAGCGCGTCGCCCAGGCCGGCCGCGCCATGGGCGTCGACCTCGACGACGCCGAGGTCCGCACGTCGCTGCACCTCGCGCTGCTGGTGGACGAGCTGGCCGGCTGACGGCGATACGCCGACCCACCCGTTCGGGCCGGTGACCGCGGGCCGCTGGCGCCGTACGTTCCCGTCATGGATCCGGTGACCGAAGGCACGCTGTCGACCGGAGTGCCGTACCTCCGCCTGGGCAGCGGGCCGCCGCTGCTCGTCGCGGCCGGCCTGACTGCGACCCACGCCAACCCGACCGGAACGTGGCGACGCAGCTCGCTGGCGTGGGCGCGGCCGTTCGCGGAGCACTTCACGGTCTACCTGGTCAACCGCCGGCCGGGGCTCCAGCCGGGGACGACGATGTCGCAGATCGCGGACGACTACGCGCGGGCGATCGAGGACGACATCGGCGAGCCGGTGCTGCTGCACGGCACGTCGACGGGCGGGTCGGTGTCGCTTCAGCTCGCGGTCGACCGGCCGGAGCTGGTGCGGCGGCTGGTGCTGGCGGCGTCGGCGTGCCGGCTCTCACCCGAGGCTCGTGACCTGATGGCGCGGGTCGCCCGCCTGACCGAGGAGGGCGACCGGCGCGGCGCCATGGCGGTGATGATCGGCGCGAGCACGAAGCCGGCCCACGGCTTCCTGACCAGACGCGTCGGCTGGGTCATCGGCCAGTTCTCGCCGACCGAGGCCCCCGACATGCTCAGGGTCATCGAGGCCGAGGACGACTTCGACGTCGAGGACAGGCTCGACCGCGTCACCGCGCCGACGCTGGTGCTCGGCGGGGACGCGGACGGCTTCTACTCGCGCGACCTGTTCGAGCGGACCGCGGCGGGTGTGCGCGACGGACGCGCGCTCGTGTTCGCGGGCAAGTCGCACGTGTACGTCGCCGGGGCGAAGGTGCCTGCGGCGATCGGGCTCGGCTTCCTGCTCGCGGACTGACTCGGACTGACGCAGGGTCAGTGAGCGGTCCGCCAGGCGGCGGGCAGCTCGGTCCGCGGGCTGGTCGGCGCCGGGGTCGGGGTCGCGGCGATCGCGGCCTCGAGCAGCGCGCGCAGCCGACGGTCGACGTCGGGGCTGCCGGTCGCGACGACGCCCTCGACCGCGTGCCGCACCATCGTCGGCGCGGAGTGCTTCGCGAACGTCTTCCGCGTGATCGGCGAGCGCACGCCGAGCGCCTCGACCCACGCCACCGCACCCGGGATCAGCTCGAGCGCGGCTCTCGCCTGTCGTTTCGTCTCGGCGAGCTCGGGGTCGTCGCCGCACAGGCTCTCGGCCTGCAGCAGACCACCGGCGAGCACGCGCTGGGTCGGTTCGGTCACGTCCAGCACCACCGACGCGGCCGCGGCCACCGCCACGGTGAGCCACGTCCGGTCGTCACCGCGGCGACCGACCACGGACGGCACGAGCAGCAGGAGCTCCTGGCGCTCGGCGTCGTTGACCCGGTCGTTGACCCGGCGCGCTACTTCGGCCAGCAGGGGGTGCGTGCAGGAGGGGTGGTCGCTCCACCTCTCCCCCGCGAGCACCGATGCCAGCTCCATGAAGCACGCGCCTCGACGTGGGGAGCGGTGCCGGCCTCGGGAGAGGACCGGAATGCCGTCGGGAAGGGTCGAGGACTTCATGGCTACCTCCTCATCCGAGCATGCGCCCGCCCCGCGAGAGAGGCAACACCCGCTCGGGTCAGATCTGGCTAGGGCTCCTCTTCGCTCTCGAACAGAGCCCGCCGTTCGCGCGCGGCTGCCATCGCCTCGAGGAACTTCGCGTCGTACTCCGGATCGTCGACCGGGATCCGCGCGATCACGTGCTCGTCGACGACACCGCCGTCGGCACCGACCTTCTGGAGCACGACCCTGGTCTCGCCGGCCGCGTCGAGGTGGGCGACCTGCCAGGTGCCCTTCGGGAGGGCGGTACGGCGGGGGGTCGAGGCCCGCGTCAGCACCTGGATCGTCGCGAAGACGACCAGGGCGAACAGGCCGACGACCACGGCCGCCTCGAGGAGGACCACGTCACCATTGTCGACCGCTCCGCGAGCGGCGCCAAGCACCCGAACGGGCGAGACGGACCGTCTCCGCCGCGCGTGGCCGCACGGAGACGGCCCGCGTCCCCTCGGCCGCTTTTCTCGAACCGTGGTGCTCGCTGCCGTCCCCTCTAGCGGCAGCGCCTGCGCGGAACGCTAGATAAGCCGCCTTTGTCGCGACATAGCCCGAACGGGCCGGTGACTTACCGGGACGCAGGGCTTAGAGTCGGTCCGCTCTGCTCGCCGTTCCATCCCCCGTGGCGGCGGGCAGAGCCCAGTTCCGGGGGTGCGGTGCCGCCGTCAGGCGCCGCCCAGTCCCTCCATCAGCGCGGGTACGGCGGCCGGCAGCTCCCGGGCGAGGAAGCCCACGCGCCCGACCGACTCGGCCAGCCGCTGCCCGGCGGCACCGTGCAGGAACGCGCCCCAGACCGCCGCCTGCGCCGGCTCCGCGCCGCGCGCCACCAGGCCGGCGACCAGCCCGGCTTGAACGTCGCCGGAGCCGCTCACGCCGAGACCGGCGTCGCCCTCCTCGACGACGTACACGTTGCCGTCGGGCGTGGCCACGACCTTGCGCTGCCCGCCGCAGAGCACCACCGCCCGCGTGCGGTCGGCGAGCCGGGTCGCCGCGTCGACGTCGTCGAGCTCTCCCGCCTCCTCGGCCGCCGCGACGTCCTCGTCGCCGAGCGTGCGGACCACCTCGTGCTGGTTCAGCGTGAGCACGCAGCGGCCGGCGAGGTGGCGCACGCCATCCGGGTTCTCCGTGAGGTACGCCGAACCGAGCGCGTCGACGACGAGCTGGCCGTCGAGCGACGGGACGAACGCCGCCAGCAGGTCCGCCGACGACTCGGGCCGCAGCAGGCCGGTGCCCGCGAGCACCACACCCGCGCCGTCGGCGAGGGCGAGCACGTCGTCGCGGGCGTCGGTCGTGATCTCACCGCCCTCGGACTCGGCCAGCCCGACGACGCGGCTCTCGGGCGCCAGCGTGGCGACGGTCGCCGCGACGCTGCGCCCCGTGCCGATCTGGAGCTTGCCGGCGCCGGCCCGGAGCGCGGCCTCACCGGCGAGCAGCACGGCACCCGGGGTCTCGCGGCTGCCGCCCACGACGACCACGGCGCCACGGGCGTCCTTGTCCGAGCCAGGCGCGGGCAGGGGCCAGCCCCGCAGCACCGACGGCGTGACGCGCGTGGGCTCAGCCACCGCTCGCCGACTCCCGAGCCGACTCGCGGGCCGAATCCTCGGCCGTCGCCTCCGTCTCGGACCGGTCGACCACCTCGGTGTCGGCGAACCGGTCCAGCTCCAGGCCCTCACCCGTGTGCCGGTAGACCGTCAGCGACACGTTCGGGATGTCCTCGTGCCGGTCGATCTCGAGCAGCCGCTGCTCGGTCAGCCCCTCCAGCACGTAGCGGAACGACATGATCACCGCTTGGTGCGTGAACACCCACACGTCGGCGTCGGTGAAGCCGTGCCTCAGGTCGGCGAGCAGCGACCGCACCCGCAGCACCACGTCGGCCCAGCTCTCGCCGCTCGGCGGCTGGTAGTAGAACTTCCCGACGCGCGAGCGTCGCTCGGCCTCCTCCGAGTGCCCGGCCCGGATGCCCGCGCCGGTCATCCCGTCGAACAGCCCGAGGTCGCGCTCGCGCAGCCGCTCTTCGAGCACCACCTCGAGGCCTGTGCCGAGTCCCCTGTCGAGTCCCCTGTCGCCGACCGCGATCCGCGCCGTCGCGTGGGCACGCTCGTACGGCGAGCTCAGCACGAGCGACGGCCGGACGCCCTGCTCCCGCCACCAGCGCCCGAGCGCCGCTGCCTGGCGCTCGCCCCGCTCGGACAGCTCGACGTCCGCGTCGCGGGTGTCCAGGTCGAGACGGTGCGCGCCGGCCGATCGGGCCTCCGCGTCCGCGACGTTGCCGACGCTCTCACCGTGCCGGACCAGGGTGAGCCGCGCCGGGCCGTCTCTCAGCCCGACGAGCCGCGGGACCGTCACCGCCGCTCCCCCGCTGTCACGGCGCCTCCCCGCGGGCGTTCGCCTCGTCCACGAACTCCTGGGCGATGTCCCGGAGCTTGACGTTGCGGTGGGACGACAGGCGCTTGAGGAAGGCGAACGCGCGCTCGTCGGTGAGCCCGAACCGCTCCATCACGATGCCGACGGCCTCGCCGATCAGGGTGCGGGTGCGCACGGCCTCGCTCAACGTGGCGATCTCGTTGGCGTAGGCGATGGCCTGGCCGGCCTGGTGGGCGAACAGCGCCCTCAGCGTGGACGAGTCTTCGAACGCACCGACCTTGGTGGAGTAGAGGTTCAGCGCGCCGTTCGACTTGGGCGCGTCGTACAGCCGCAGGCCCGCCTGGGCGCGGATCCCCTGCTCGGCGGCCAGCGGGCCGTACTGCGGGAACCGGGGGTCGGCGCGCAGGTCCGAGGAGATGATGTGCGAGGCCTCGGTCGCCGCCTCGAAGCACGGCCCCTCGCGCAGCCGGTACTGCTGCTCGTCCAGCGCCAGCAGCCGCTCGTCGGTCGGCGCGGCCGTGTGCAGGCCGTCGGGGGTCAGCACGGTGATGCTGCAGTACTGCACGTTGGGCAGCACGGCCACCGCGGCCTCCGTGACCTGGGCCAGTGTCGCGTCCAGGTCCCCCGGCCCGAGCCGCTCGGCGAGCTCGCGCGCGAGGCGGAGCACCGACTCTTCCTGCATGTCCAACCCTCCCCGGGGCCCTCGTCGGCCCGTCGGTTGCAGCCTCACATATACCCCGTCGCACGGGTACATGTACCCACCGACCGCGCCTCACCTCTGCCAAGGTGGAGGTCAGACCAGGCCAGGACCAGGAGGAGAACCGTGACCATCAAGGACATCGGCCCGGAGCCGCAGAGCTTCGACCTCGAGACCGCCACGGTGAGCAACGAGAACTACCGGACCGCCGCCTGGACCGGGAAGTACCTCCAGCTGACCCTCATGTCCATCCCGGTGGGTGGCGACATCGGTCTGGAGGTGCACCCGGAGACCGACCAGTTCCTCCGGCTCGACGCGGGCCGCGGGCGGGTGCAGATGGGCCCGGCGAAGGACCAGCTGGACTTCGAGCGCGAGGTCGAGGACGGCTGGGCGGTGCTCGTGCCCGCCGGCACCTGGCACAACATCACCAACATCGGCGACGAGCCGATGCGGCTGTACGCCGTGTACGCCCCCGTCCACCACGCCGCCGGGATCGTGCAGGCGACGGCGGAGGACGCCGCGCGGGACGAGGACGCCGGCACCGACGTGCCGCCGCCATGGTCGGTCCAGCCGCCCGCGCCGCCGGCGGACGAGCACGCCTGACGACCCTCGGGCGGTCGAGCCTGTCGAGACCACGTCGCCGTACGAGAACTGTCGGCGCCCGGTCCTAGCGTCGCCGGCATGGCTATCGCGAAGTTCCCGAGTCTCGTCATCGACTGTCCCGACGCGCACGCCCTGGCGACGTTCTACGGCGCCCTCCTCGACTGGAAGGTCGAGGGCGACGCGTCCTGGGCGGAGGCCCGCGACGAGCAGAGCTGCATCTGCTTCCAGCGGGTCGAGGGCTACACCCCGCCCGCGTGGCCGGGGCAGGAGGTGCCGCAGCAGATGCACCTCGACGTGGTCGTGCCCGACCTCGACGAGGGCGAGCAGGCGGTCGTGGCGCTCGGCGCGACCCGTCACGAGCACCAGCCCGGCGAGACGTTCCGGGTCTTCCTCGACCCGGCGGGGCACCCCTTCTGCCTCTGCCTGAGCTGACCCGAAAGGGACCCCGCGGCGGACCCCTGAGCGAACCACAGGGCCGACCCCGGGGCCGGCCGCGAAGTCACCGCCGCCGGCCCTCGGAAACCTTGCTCCGGAAGGGCGTTCGCGGGCTTACGATGCGCGCGTGCAGGAGATCGAGGTCGTCGCCTACTTCGCCGACGACGTGTCTCGGATCTACCAGCTCGTGCCGTGGCTGCCCGTGCTGGAGGTGCTGCACGCCCACCATCCGGTGGCCGTGGTCGCCCGCGACCTCGACGCCTCCGCCCAGCTCGACCGGCACACGTCGCTGCCCGTCGTCGTGGCGCCGTCCTTCCCGGCACTGACCGAGCTGTACGCCGCCTTCGACCCGAAGGTCGTGCTCTACTGCAACAACTCGATGCTGAACTTCCAGTCGCTGCTGCACACCCGGGCGCTGCACGTGCACGTCAACCACGGCGAGAGCGACAAGCACAGCATGGCCAGCAACAACGCCAAGGCCTACGACCGGGTTTTCGTGGCCGGCGAGGCGGCGGTGCAGCGGCACGAGGCGACGCTGCTCGAGTTCGACACGCGCAAGCTGGTGCGGATCGGGCGGCCGCAGCTCGACGTACCCCGCACCTCGCCCCTGCCCGCGGCGCCCGACCGGCGCACGATCCTCTACGCGCCCACCTGGGAGGGCGACGCCGAGTACAACAACTACACGTCCCTCGACACGATCGGCCGCGACGTCGTGCGCGCGATCCTCGGCGTCCCCCGCGCCCGTCTGGTCTACAAGCCGCACCCCCAGGTCGCGTTCAGCCGCACGGCGTCGGTCCGCGAGGCCCACCAGGACGTGCTCGCGCTGCTCGACGAGGCGTGCCGGCGCGACCCCGCGGCCGGGCACACGGCATTCGTCGAGGGTGACATCCTCGCGCTGATGCCGTCATGCGACGCGATGGTCACCGACGTCTCGTCCGTGGGTCTGGACTGGCTGTACCTGTGCACCCACAAGCCGCTGTTCCTCACCGACCGGCACCAGGACGGCGAAAGGCTGCGGCAGGAGGTGCCGGTGAGCCGCTGCGCCGACGTGATCGAGCGCGTCGCCGGGCCGAACGGGGTCGCGGCGCTGACCGCGCTGCTGTCGGCACGGTTCGAGCACGACGAGCACCACCTGGCGCGCGTCGCGATGCGGCACTACTACTTCGACGACCACGAGGTCGGCGACAGCACCGCCCGGTTCCTCACCGAGGTCGACCACCTGGTCGCCCTCCGCGACCGGCTGGTGGGCGAGACACCTCCCGAGGAGACGTCCGCGGCCGACATCGCCTGAGGCGGCACCAACGGGGCGGGCGGCCGCCGTGGTCTCGACAGGCTCGACCACCCGTGTCGGTGGTCTCGACAGGCTCGACAACCCGGCGCTCGACCGCCCGGGACTCGACGACCCGGGCGGTCAGATGACGGCGAGGCCGATCAGCACCAGCACCACCAGCGCCGCCATGATCAGCAGCGGGATGCGCAGGGCCACCAGGCCGACCTTCTCCGACTCTTGTCGCTTGTCCACGACCGGGGAGTACCCGTCCGCCGCCGGCCCACGCCTGGTCAGCCGGGTGAACCCGGGTCGGCGGCCGACCGGACCACCTCCACGAGCCGGCGCCGGGTCGCGCGCATCCGGGCCGAAGCCGGTCAGACCTTCTGCTCCTGCTCGGGCTCCGGCTCCTGGGCCTCGTCGGGGTCGAGGCCGAGGCGCTCGGCGACCGCGTCGAGCTTCTTCTCGACGCGCTCGAGGTCCTCGGCGTCGGCCTGGAACAGCCAGTGCTTGGCGCCGAGCAGCAGGATCGCCTGGAAGATCAGCTGGAACCACTCGCTCTGCCAGTTCTCGAACGTGCTGGCCAGGAACTGCATGGCGAAGTCGGACATCACCACCGGCTCGCCGTGCATCTGCTGCTCGCTGCGGAACGTGCTGAGCTGGGTGAGGAACTGGCCGAGCCAGGACCCCAGGAACAGCACCAGCAGCAGGTAGACGGCCCCCCACCGCCTGACGTGTCTCTTCATGGCGACCTCCTTGCACGGGACGCCTTCGACGTACCCCGGCGAGGGGGACGCAGTCCCGCCCCGACGCCAGGTCCGGACAAGAGGCCCGGACAAGAAGACGGGGCGCCACCTCCGGAGAGGTGACGCCCCGTCGCGAGGTGCGTCGTACGCCGTACGGCGGTCAGCGCAGGTCGAAGCGGTCCAGCTCCATGACCTTGTTCCACGCGGCGACGAAGTCCTTCACGAACTTCTCCTTCGCGTCCTCGCTGGCGTAGACCTCCGACAGCGCCCGCAGCTGGGAGTTCGACCCGAAGACCAGGTCGACCGGCGTCGCGGTCCACTTCAGCTCGCCGGTGCTGACGTCGCGGATCTCGTAGACGTTCTCCTGGTCCTGCGACGCCTTCCACTGGGTGCCCGGCGACAGCAGGTTGACGAAGAAGTCGTTGGTGAGCGCGCCAGGACGGTCGGTGAGCACGCCGTGCTTGGCGTCACGGACGTTGGCACCGAGGGCGCGCATGCCGCCGACCAGCACGGTCATCTCCGGGGCGGAGAGGCTCAGCAGGTAGGCCCGGTCGACCAGCAGCTTCTCCGGCTCGACCTTGTCGCCGCTGCGCACGTAGTTGCGGAAGCCGTCGGCCCGCGGCTCCAGGTAGCCGACCGACTCGACGTCGGTCATCTCCTGGGTGGCGTCGGTGCGGCCCGGCCGGAACGGCACGGTCACGTCGAAGCCGGCGTCCTTCGCGGCCTTCTCGACCGCGGCGCAGCCGCCGAGGACGATCAGGTCGGCCAGCGAGACCTTCTTGCCGCCGGTCTGCGCGGCGTTGAACTCGTCGCGGACGCGGCCGATCGCCTCGAGCGCGGTCGCGAGCTTCTCGGGCTCGTTGACCTCCCAGCTGCGCTGCGGCTCGAGGGCGATGCGAGCGCCGTTGGCGCCGCCGCGCTTGTCGGTGCGGCGGAACGTAGCGGCCGACGCCCAGGCGGTCATGACCAGCTGGGAGACGCTCAGGCCGGAGCCGAGCAGCTTCGCCTTGAGGTCGGCGACGTCCTGCTCGTCGACGAGCTCGTGGTCGACCTCCGGCACCGGGTCCTGCCACACCTGCGGCTCGGGGACCCAGGGGCCGAGCATGTGCGGCCCGACCGGACCCATGTCGCGGTGGAGCAGCTTGTACCAGGCCTTGGCGAACGCGAGGCGGAACTCCTCGGGGTTCTCCAGGAAGCGCCGGCCGATGGCTTCGTACGTCGGGTCCTCACGAAGCGCGAGGTCCGTGGTGAGCATCGTCGGCTTGTGCTTCTTCTCCGGGTCGAAGGCGTCCGGGATGATCTCCGGCGCGTCCTTGGCGACCCACTGGTGCGCGCCACCCGGGCTCTTGGTGAGCTCCCACTCGTAGCCGAACAGGATCTCCAGGAAACGGTTGCTCCACTGCGTGGGCTTGTCGGTCCAGGTCACCTCGAGGCCCGAGGTGATCGTGTCCGGACCCTTGCCGGTGCCGTAGGTGCTCAGCCAGCCGAGGCCCTGCGCCTCGAGCGGGGCGCCCTCGGGCTCCGGGCCGACGTGCGCGTCGGCGTCGCCGGCACCGTGGGTCTTGCCGAAGGTGTGGCCGCCGGCGATGAGCGCGAAGGTCTCCTCGTCGTTCATCGCCATCCGCTTGAACGTCTCGCGGATGAAGTGCGCCGCGGCCTTCGGGTTCGGGTTGCCGGCCGGGCCCTCGGGGTTGACGTAGATCAGGCCCATCTCGGTGGCGCCGACCTCGGGCGCCATCTCGGCCTCGCCGACGTAGCGCTGGTCGCCGAGCCAGGCGTCCTCGGGACCCCAGTAGATCTCCTCGGGCTGCCAGATGTCCTCGCGGCCGAACGCGAAGCCGAAGGTCTCGAAGCCCATCGACTCGAGCGCGACGTTGCCGGCGAGCACGATCAGGTCGGCCCACGAGAGCTTCTGGCCGTACTTCTGCTTGACCGGCCAGAGCAGGCGGCGGGCCTTGTCGAGGTTGGCGTTGTCGGGCCAGCTGTTCAGCGGGGCGAACCGCTGGCTGCCGTCACCGGCGCCGCCACGGCCGTCGTGCACCCGGTAGGTGCCGGCGGCGTGCCAGCTGAGCCGGATCATCAGGCCGCCGTAGTGGCCGAAGTCCGCCGGCCACCAGTCCTGCGGGGTGGTGAGCACGTCGGTGATGTCGCGCTTGAGCGCCTCGACGTCGAGCTCCTTGAACGCCTCGCGATAGCTGTAGTCCGGGCCCAGCGGGTTGCCGGCCGGGTGGTGCGGGTGCAGCACGGTCAGGTCGAGCTGGTCCGGCCACCAGTCCGCGTTGGTGCGGGGCCGGTGGCGCTTCGGGGTCGGCGAGTCGATCGCGGGGTTCTCGCTCTCACTGCCGTGCGAGGTGACGCTGTCGTGGGCGACGGGGCACCCACTGTCGGCCTTCTGGTCCAGACCCTGCGGGTCCCCCGGGGTGGGAACCGGCGCGTCGTTCTGGCTGTCGGTCATGAGCTTCCTTCCGTGCTGAGCGGTCGAGTTCGAGAACGGGTGGAACAGGTCGGGCAGAGGCCCCAGTAGACGACCTCGGCTTGTTCGATGACGAAGCCGTGGTCGTCAGCGGCGGTCAGGCACGGCGCCTCGCCGACGGCGCAGTCGACGTCGGTGATCGAGCCGCACGACCGGCAGACGAGGTGGTGGTGGTTGTCGCCGACACGGGCCTCGTAGCGTGCCACCGAGCCGGCCGGCTGGATGCGTCGCACCAGTCCGGCGTTGGTCAGCGCCCGGAGTACGTCGTACACCGCCTGGTGCGAGACGTCGGGCAGCTCGCGCCGCGCCGCGCCGATCAGCGCGTCCGTGTCGGCGTGCGGCAGGGTGTGCACCGCCCCGAGCACCGCCAGTCGCGGGCGCGTCACGCGCAGGTCGGCGTCCCGCAACATCTGCTGCAGATCGGACTCCGAGACCATGGTCCGCAGTCTTGCGGCTTTTCTGGAATGAGTCAAGACTAGGTTCCGGCGCGTTCACCCGTCGGCGAGCGCCTGCCGGGCCACCTCGAGGTCGCCGACGAGGGCCTCGTAGTCCTCCTGGCGGTTGCGCGACCGGAGCACGGCCGAGGGGTGGGTCGTCGGCAGCACCCACGAGGGACGGGCCGCTTCCTCGGCCACCCGGTCGGCGTGGGCGGGGTCGCGCGGCTCGGGCCAGTCGATCAGCCGGCCGCGCACCTCGCCGACGCGGAACGACGAGCCGTACAGCGCCTTGCCCGCGGTGGCTCCGAGCAGCACGGCTCCGGTCGGGCGGACGACGTCGAGCTCGGCGAGCAACCACGGCTCACAGGCGGCGACGTGCACCCGGCTCGGCGACTTGTGGATGCGCTGCTTGCCGCGGGTGCCGGAGAACCGGAAGTGCTTGACGACGTTCGTGCGGTAGACCGAGTCCGGCGGGATGCCCGCGTCCTCGAGCGCCTTGTCGAGCAGCTTGCCGGCCGGCCCGACGAACGGCTCGCCCTGCCGGTCCTCCTGGTCGCCCGGCTGCTCGCCGACGACCATCAGCTCCGCGCCGTCAGGGCCGCGGCCGAGCACGGCCTGCGTGGCGTCGCGGTACAGCTCGCAGCCCCGGCAGGCCCGCACCGCCTCGCGCAGGTCGGCGATGCCGCCGCCCTCGGGCACCCAGCGCTCGGCGCCGGCCGCGTCGGTCATGCCCGCCTCAGCGCGCGCCGCACCCGGTCGTGGGCGATCGCGGCGCGGGCGGCGTTGCTGCCGCAGGCGCCGTGCACGCCGCCGCCCGGGTGCGCGGAGGCGGAGGCGAGGTAGAGGCCCTTCACCGGCGTCTCGGCACGGCCCAGGCCCGGCACGGGGCGGAACACCAGCTGCTGGTGCAGCTGCGCCGTACCGCCGTTGATCGCGCCGCCGACGAGGTTCGCGTCGCGCGCCTCGAGCTCGCGCGGCCCCATCGCGCGCCGCGCGACGACGCGGTCGCCGAAGCCGGGCGCGAGTCGTTCGACCTGGTCCTGCATCCGGTCGGCGAACCGCTCGACGTCGTCGCGGTCCCACGCGCCTCTGATGGCACCGTTGCCGCCGTCGCCGGCGTCCCGGGCGGTGCGCTGCGGCACGTGGGTGTAGGCCCAGAACGACTCGGTGCCCTCCGGCGAGCGGGTCGGGTCGGAGGTCGTCATCTGGCCGGCGAGCAGGAACGGCTTGGCCGGTACGGCGTTGGTGGAGATCTGGCCGAGCGCCTCCGCCATGTCGTCGACCGAGTCCGCGACGTGCACCGTGCCCGGGGCGTGCGGAGGCGGCGACGCCCACGGGATGGGGCCGTCGAGCGCCCAGTCGACCTTGACCGTCCCGGGGTCGAGCTCGAAGCGGCGCATGCCGCGGCGAGTCCGCTCGGGCACGGCGGTGTCCGGGAGCAGCCGGTCGTAGAGGTGGGTGGCCACGACGTCGGCGAGCACGGCGCGGCGGGCGCGGACCTCACGGCCGTCGGCGGTGCGCACCCCGGCGGCCCGGCCGTCGCGGACGTCGACCCGCACCACCTCGGCGTTGCAGCGCACCTCTCCCCCGAGCGACTCGGCGCGCCGGACGAGCGCCTCGGCCAGCTTGCCGGCGCCGCCCTCGGGCACGGGGTAGCCCACCGTCTGGCCGAGCATGCACAGCAGCCAGCCCATCAGCCCGGAGCCCGGGGCGTTGAGGGGGATGTCGGCATGTCCGGCGTTGCCGCAGATCAGCAGCCGGGCCTGCTCGCTGCCGAACCGGTCCTCAGCGAGTCGGCGGGCGGGGGTGAGCAGGTCGCGGACGAAGTCGAGGCCGCCCGCCGACCGCAGCCGCGCCAGCGCGGAGACGCCGGCCCGCACCGGCGGGAACGGGCTGAGCAGCGCGCGGACGACCGCGTCGCCGATCCGGTCCCACTGCTCGCACGTGCGCAGCCAGGCCTCCCCGTCGCCGGGGTGGTGCTGGTCCAGCAGCGACGCGGTCACCGACCGGTCGCGGTGCAGGATTCCCCAGGTGCCGTCGGGCCGCGGGTGGCCGAGCACGGCCGGGGCGTGCCGCCAGCGCAGGCCGTGGTTCTCGAGGTGAAAGGCGCGCACCAGCGGCGAGGCGGCGGTCAGCGGGTAGAACGTGCTGAACGTGTCGTGCACGTAGTCCGGGTGCACGTCCCGGTCGCTGCGCACCGCCCCGCCGGGGGTCGGCTGCGCCTCGAGGACGAGCACCGACCAGCCCGCGTCGAGCAGGTGGTTGGCGGCGACCAGCCCGTTGGGACCGGCGCCGACCACCACGGCGTCGTACGACTCGGGCAGCGGGGTCATTTCGTCCCGGCGTGGCGTCCCTCGGCGATGAACGCCAGCCTGCGCAGGCTCTCCACGTTGCGCCAGCCCAGCAGCGGCGCCTCGATCGGCGGTGGCACGAGCGCTCCCGGCCCGGAGACCGCGGTCTCCTCGAGCACGACCTCGCACCGCTTGCCGCCGTCGACCGGCGACAGCGTGATCTCGACGTCGGCCTCGCCGAGCGGCCAGCCGCGGGCACGCAGCTTGAGCCGTCGGCCGGTCTCGACCTCGACCGACTCGGTGGTGTCGTTGAGGACCAGCGGCCAGACGCCGGCGGAGTGGTGCAGCTGGCTGCCCTCGGCCGGCCAGTTCTCGTCGACGTCGCGCATCCGCGTGGCACCGACCACCCACAGCGGGTACAGCCAGCCGTCGGCGAGCACCGCCCAGACCTGCTCGGGCGTCGCATCGATGACGCGTGTGTTCCGGCTCATCTCGTCACCTCCCGATCCTCGGTCGCGCCTCGAAGGCGCTGATCCTGGTTGCTACGGCTTCCGGCACGAACCGGCCGGCGACCATGGCCATCTGGTTGTACCAGGCCCCGGTCACCACCTTGGCCTTTCCGGCGAGCGCGGCCTCGACGGCCTCACGGGCGACGTCGCGGGGGTCGTCCTTCGGGCCACGCGCGACGAAGCTCGAGCGCATGCCGCCGCGGGCGAACACGTTGGTGTTCGTCGGCCCGGGCTGCACCGACGTCACCGACACGCCGCTGCCGCGCAGCTCGTGGCGGAGACCCTCGGCGAACGAGTGGAGGAACGCCTTCGACGCGGCGTACGTCGACTGGTAGGGCCCCGGCGCGGCCGCGGCGATGGAGCTGGTGACCAGAGCGTGTCCACCGCCGGCCTCGGCCATGTCCGCAAGCACGGTGTGCGCGAGGTGCACGACCGAGCGCACATTGAGGTCGACCAGGCGCAGGTGGTCGGCGAGCGGCGTGTGCAGGAACTCGCCGCCGAGCGCGACACCGGCGTTGAACGCGGCGAACCGCGGCGGTGGTCCCTGCCGGAGCAGCTCCACCAGCTCCTCGACCCCGTCCGGGGTGGCCAGGTCGACGTGCAGCGGCGTGACGGGTCCTCCGGTCTGGTCCGGCAGGCGCATCACCTCCGGCTCGTCTGCGGCCGCGACGACGGCGTACCCGCGGTCGAGCAGCTCGTCCACGACGCAGCGACCGATGCCGCTCGAGGCACCGGTGACCACCGCGGTCTGACTTGGTCGGCTCTCCATGGGAGGAGGCGTACCCGACGCGACCGCGGTTAGTCGGACCGCTCCGCCGCTACGCCGCTCCCTTGCGCCGGCGGATCTCCGCGTTGATCGCGGGCACCACCTCGTGCAGGTCACCGATGACGGCGTACGTCGCCTTGGTCACCATCGGCGCGTCGGGATCGGTGTTGATCGCCAGGATGTTCTTCGCCGACGAGCAGCCCGCCCAGTGCTGGATGGCGCCGCTGATCCCGCACGGGATGTAGAGGTCGGGCGAGATCCGGCTGCCGGTCTGGCCCACCTGCTCGTGGTGCGGGCGCCAGCCGAGACTGGTCACCACGCGTGAGACGCCGAGCGCGCCGCCGAGGAGCTCGGTGAGCTCCAGCAGGTCCTTGAACCCTTCCGCACTGCCAGCGCCCCGGCCGGCGCCGACGACCACCCGCGCCGAGCGCAGACCGCCGGACAGGTCGGGCTCGGGCTCCTCGGTGGACACCACGCGCGCGACCAGGTCGGCCTCGGTGACCTGGGGGACGCACTCCACGACCTCCGCCGCGCCCGGCTCGCTCGCGGGGGCCGGCTCGACCGCGTGCCCGGCCACGGTGAGCACCGCCGGGGTCGACACGAGGCGCATCTCCTCGAGCGCGGCTCCCCCGACGACCTGGCGGGTGACGACCAGCGGGTCGCGACCCTCCACCGTGAGCACGTTGGCCGCCATCGGCACGTCCTCGCGCGCGGCCACGTGGGCGAGCACCTCCAGGCCGCGCGGCGTGCCGGCGGCCAGCAGCACGCTCGCACCGGACGAGGCCAGCGCCGCCTGGATGCCGGCGGCCCACGCGGCGCCGGCGAAGGCGGAGAACGCCTCGCCCGTGGCGTGGTGGACCGTGCGGACGCCGTACGCCGCGAGCTGGTCCTGCGCCGCGCCGGACAGGTCGCCGACCGCGACCGCGTCGACCGGGCCGCCGAGCGAGCGGGCGAACGTGAGCGTCTCGCGGGACACCTCGGTGACGCCGTCGGCGTCGGTCTCTACGAAGACCAGGTTCATCGCGACAGCACCCCCAGCTTCTCCAGTACGTCGACCACGGCCGGCGCCGCGTCGGCGCCCTTGCCGAGGATCTGCACGTCGCTCGGCGCGGGCGGCGGCAGCAGCAGCCGCACGCGGTCCGGGCCCTTCGGCTCCGCCACCGGCTTGCGCTCCTCGATCGCGACCTTCTTCGCCTTCATCCGGCCCTGCACGGACGGGTAGCGCGGCTCGACACCGCCCTCCAGCACCGTGACGACCGCCGGCAGCGGCACCTGGTAGGTCTCGTGCCCGTCAGGACCGGAGCCCCGTGCGGTCACGACGCCGTCGGCGACCGAGACGTGGTTGACGCCGTTGACCACCGGGCGGCCGAGCTCGTAGGCGAGCCGGATGCCGACCTGGAAGTCGCCGCTGTCCGCGGCGTCGTTGCCGAGCAGGATCAGGTCGTGCGTGCGCCCCTCCGCCTCGTGGTCGCGCACCACAGCGGCGATCTCGCGGGCGACGTCGGCCGGTCCGAACCGGTGCGCCTCGGCGACGATGTGCGTCGCGGCGTGGCAGCCGACGGCCAGCGAGGACCGCAGCTGCTCGACCGCATCCTCGTCGCCGAGGGTCAGCACGGTGGCCTCACCGCCGTCGGCGGCGGTGATCTGGGCGGCCAGCTCGACCGCGCACTCCTCGTGGGCGCTGGTGGTGAAGCCGGCGTAGCGCCCGTCGACCGCCTGCGCGTCGTCGGTCAGCACCACCTCGCTGGAGGAGTCAGGGACCCGCTTCACACAGACGAGTACCGAAGTCATGACATCTCCCAGTAGCGAACGGGGTCCCCGCGACGTTGTTCGACGGAGGAGCGAAGCGGGGCAGGCGAAGAACGTCGTGGGGTGTTCATCGCATTCTCTCGTTGGTCGGGTCGAACAGCGGCGTGGCGTCGATCGAGCCGATGGTGACGGGGTACAGCTCCTCCATGTAGGAGACGGCGAGCTGGTTGCCGACGACCGCCTGGTCGGGGGGCAGGTAGGCCATCAGCACGTGCTTGCCGAGCGACGGCGCCGAGCCCGCGGTGGTGACGTAGGGGTGGTGGCCGTGGCCGTCGGTGAGCGTGCCGCCGTCGCGGGTGAGGATCGGCTCGCCACCGAGCATGTAGCGCTTCATGCCGCTGGCCGAGGTGTGGTCGTCGACGGTCATCGTGCAGAGCACGGTCTTGGGCGGCTCCTCACGCTGCCGTAGATAGGCTTCGCGACCGATGAAGTCTGCGGACTTCACCTTCGGCCGCTGCATGCCCGCCTCGACGATGGTGCGCTCGCCGTCGAGCTCGAACCCGAACGCGCGGTAGCCCTTCTCGATGCGGCCGGTCGTGCCGTAGACCCCGATGCCGACCGGTACGGCGCCGTGGGACGAGCCCGCGTCGAGCAGGGTCTCCCAGACCGCGGCGGCCGCCTCCATCGGGACGTAGAGCTCCCAGCCGAGCTCACCGACGTAGGAGATCCGCGACGCCAGCACCGGCGTGCCCTTGACCTGGATGTCGCGGCAGGTGAGGAAGCCGAAGCCCTCGTGCGACACGTCGTCGG
>DASURB010000072.1:0-2520 GCA_036280235.1 Nocardioides sp. | reverse complement strand
TCCTCCGGGCTGGCGAAGGTGTCGCGGGAGCCGGTGCCGAGAGTGGTCATGACATGCCTTTCGGAGCCTGGTGCGCGGGACGGGGGACGACCGGGAGCCGGCGCAGCCACAGCCGGACCCCGTGCCAGCGGATCAGCGCGGCGACGCGCTGGGAGGGCAACGGGTTGCCGGCCACCCGTCGGAGCGTGTGTGCGCGAGTGGCCGGCTCGAGGTCCCCGTGGACCGCGGCGGTGAACAGCGTGCGACCGTCCGGGGCGGTCAGCGAGATGGCCACCGCGACCTGGTCGTCGGTGAGCCGCGTGGTGATGTCGTAGCGTCCCTCGACCGCGAAGAACGGCGAGACGTAGAAGGTCTTGTCCGTCGTCGCCCGGGCCGGTGAGGGGCGGTCGACGGCGAGCGGGTAGCAGTGCCGGTCGCCGTAGGTGTTGTGCACCTCGGCGAGCACGCCCTCGAGCTCACCGCGCTCGTCGAAGCAGAAGTACGTCGACAGCGGGTCGAACACGTAGCCGAGGCTGCGGGCGTTCGCCAGCACCAGCACCCGGTGGGCCGTCCAGGGCAGGCCCTGCGCGTCGAGGAAGCCCCGAACCTTCTCGATGAGCGGCCGGTCGTCGTCCGCGGCGAAGTGGTCGCGGGACCGGATCGACACCAGCGGCCGGAGCCATCGCGGGAAGGCGGCGTTCGGCTCCGCGGCGTCGACCAGCCACATCGTCGTACGGTGCGAGAACTCGTAGGTGAACGGCCGCAGGCGCCGGTGGTGCACCAGCGCCCGGACCGAGGCCGGCCTCGTCGCCGGCAGGCTCACCACGTCGCCCCCAGCGCCTCCGCGGCGGCGACCCCGGCGCGGCAGCCGTCCTCGTGGAAGCCCCAGCCGTGGTAGGCGCCGGCGAAGGCGAGCCGGTCGCTGTTGAGCGCGCCCAGCCGGCTCTGCGCGGCGACCGACTCGGCGGTGTACGTCGGGTGCTGGTAGGTCATCGTGGCGACCACGTGCTCCGGCGCGGGACCGTCCTGCGGGTTGAGCGTGACGATCAGCGGGTCGGTCTCGCTGTGCCCCTGGAGCCGGTTCATCCAGTAGGAGACCCGGGTCCGGTCGGTCAGCGAGTCGCAGTCCTCGAGCCGGTAGTTCCAGCTGGCCCGTCCGCGCCGGTGCTCGGGCAGGGCGGCCTCGTCGCGGTGCAGCCAGGCGACGTTGGTGGAGTACTCGAACGCGCCGAGCACCTCCTGCTCGGCGTCGCCGGCGTCGGTCAGCAGGGCGAGGGCGTCGTCGGCGTGGGTGGCGATGACGACCTTGTCGAAGGAGTAGTGCTCGTTGGGCCCGCCGTCGAGGCCGACCGCGTCGATCTCGATGCCCTCCGGCTTCCGGCTCACCGCGGTGACCCGGGTGCCCGGGCGCACCACGTCGAGCCGGCGGGTGATCGCGCCGACGTAGGTGCGCGACCCGCCCACCACGGTGTGCCAGGTCGGCGCGTCACCGAGCGTCAGGAAGCCGTGGTGGCGCAGGAACGCGAAGAGGTACGCCGCGGGGTAGGCGAGTGCCTCGGTGTGGCCCATCGACCACACGCACGACACGACCGGCAGCGCGTAGTGGGTGACGAAGTGCTGGTCGAAGCCGCGCTCGGCGAGGAAGTCGCCGTAGGTCAGGTCGGAGGTGGGGTGCTCCTCCAGGAAGGCCAGCGCCTGCTTCTGGAACGACCGCACCTGCAGCAGCAGCCGCCAGAAGCCCGGGTCGACCGCGCGGCGGCGCTGGGAGAAGATCCCGGTGGCCTTGCGCCCGCCCGTGTAGCTCAGGCCGCAGCCGGAGCAGGAGATGTTCATGCTCATCTCGGTGGGTCGGGTGCGCACCCCGAGCTCGCTGAACAGCCTGCGGAGCAGGGGATAGGTGCGGTCGTTGAGCACGATGAACCCCGAGTCCACGGGCACGGTGCGTCCGCCGGAGACCTCGACGTCGTGCGTGTGCGCGTGCCCGCCGATCCTCGGCTCGGCCTCGAACAACGTCACGTGGTGGGTGCGCTGGAGCAGGTACGCCGCGGTGAGGCCCGAGATGCCGCCGCCGATGACCGCGACGCTCGGGCGCTCGTCGTACGACGGGCTGCTGCTGGTGTGCAGGGGTTCCCTCATGACCCTCGTTCGGGCCACGCTCCGGGGCGGATTGGTCCCCATCGGAAAAAATTGAACCTTCACCGACCGTCGGTGACGACTTCGAGCCGCACCCGCTTGTTGCCCTTGCCCTTCGACTCGGTGCCCGTGACCGCGACACGGCCGACCTCGGCGGTGCTGAGCACGTGCGTGCCGCCGTCGGCCTGCTTGTCGAGGCCGACGATGTCGATCACCCGGAGCGGGTCGATCTCGCGGGGGATCAGGTTCGCCGCGGTGCGGATCAGCGCGTGGTCCTCGTCGGCGACCTGCCGGCCCACGAACTCGACGAGGATCTCCCGCGCGGCCGCGATCTCCTCGTTGATCCGAGCCTCGACCTGGCGGCCGAACTCCGCCGACATCGACGGCAGCGGGAAGTCGAGGCGGCCC
>DASURB010000071.1:0-37997 GCA_036280235.1 Nocardioides sp. | reverse complement strand
CCGAGCTGGGCGGGGAGCAGCTCCTTCTTGGTCCGGCCGACGCCGTGCTCGCCGGTGATGGTGCCGCCGAGGTCGATGGCGCGCTGCATGACCTCGCGGAACGCGGCCTGCGCGCGCTTCTCGGCCTCGGCGTCCCCGGCCTCGTACACGACGATCGGGTGGGTGTTGCCGTCGCCGGCGTGGGCGATGACCGGGATCCGGATGTCGTACGCCGCGGCGACCTCCTCGATCGCGGCGAGCAGGGCGGGCAGCAGCGGCACCGGGGCGCCGACGTCCTCGAGCATCAGCAGCGCGCCCGTGGCCTCGATCGCCGGGATGGCGATCCGGCGGGCCTCGACGAACATCTCACCCTCGTCGGCGTCGTCGGTGACGAACACCTCCGTCGCCCCGGCCGCCTCGCAGGCCGTGCGCATCAGCTCGACCTCGTCGCTCCGGGCGACCCCGGGGGCGTCGGACTGGGCGACCAGCAGCGCGCCGGCGGAGCGGTCCAGCCCGCGCGGGCGGTAGTCCTCGACGGCGTTGATCGACGCCCGGTCCATCAGCTCCAGCATCGACGGCCGCATCGAGCGGCGTACGGCGACCACCGCACGCGCAGCGGCCTCGACCGTCGGGAACGTCGCAACCATCGTCGAGCGCGCCGGCTGCGCGGGCACCAGGCGCAGGATCGCTCGCGTGACGATCCCGAGCGTCCCCTCGCTGCCGACGAACAGCTTGAGCAGCGGCAGCCCGGCCACGTCCTTGATCCGCCGGCCGCCGAGCGTGATCAGCGTGCCGTCGGCGAGCACGACGTCGAGGCCGAGCACGTAGTCGACCGTGACGCCGTACTTCACGCAGCACAGCCCGCCCGCGTTGGTCGCGATGTTGCCGCCGATCGAGCAGAACTCGTACGACGACGGGTCCGGCGGGTACCACAGGCCGTGCGCGGCCGCCGCCGCCTTGACCTCCGCGTTGAACGCCCCCGGCTCGACGACCGCTACCTGGCAGTCGGTGTCGATCTCGATCGCGCGCATCCGCTCCAGCGACAGCACCAGCCCGCCGTCGACGGCCGACGACCCGCCGCTCAGCCCGCTGCCGGCGCCGCGCGGCACGACCGGCACGCGGTGACGAGCGGCCCAGCGCACCGCGGTCTGCACGTGGGTGGCGTCCTCGGCCCGTACGACGACCGCGGGCAGGCCGGCGCCGGCGTCCTGCGACCGGTCGACGCGGTACTTCTCCGTGGTGTCGGGATCGGTCACCACCACGCCGTCCGGCAGCGACGACACGAGCTCGGCCAGGGCGGACTGGTCCATACCGTCAATTCGACCATGCATGACAACCTGCGCAGGGGTCTGCCCCGTCGGAGGGGGTGAGGACCACCCGACGGACAACCAGGGGGACGGATGCGTCAGGCGGAACGGGACGCCGCGTTCAGCGAGTACGTCGCGGCGCGGCAGGACCGGCTCCGCCGGGTCGCCTACGCCATGTGCGGCAGCTGGCACCAGGCCGACGACCTGCTGCAGACCGCGTTCACCAAGCTGTACGTCGCCTGGCCGCGGCTGTCGCGCGCCGGGTTCGAGGACGCCTACGTACGCCGGATCATCCTCAACGCCCTGCTCGACGACCGCCGTCGCGCGTGGTCCCGCGAGCTGCCGGGACTGGACCAGCACGACCGGGCCGCGCCCGAGGTGGCCGGACCCGAGGTGCGCGACGAGCTGGTGCAGGCGCTCCAGCAGCTGCCACCCATGCAGCGCAGGACGGTGGTGCTGCGGCACGTCGCGGACCTGAGCGTCGAGCAGGTCGCCGCCGATCTCGGCATCTCTGTCGGCACCGTCAAGAGCCACACCTCGCGCGGCCTCGCGCGGCTCCAGGAGCTGCTCGCCACCGCCCCGACCACAGGCAAGGAGGCCTGACCATGGGCGACTTCACCGGGCTCGAGGAGCGCCTCGCCGGCGCTTGGACCGACGGGCCGCCCCAGCCCCCGGTCGGCGACAGGCTCGCGGCCGGCCACCGCGCCCTCCGGCGCCGCCGCGTGCTGTCCACGGCCGCCACCACCCTCGCCGTCGTCGCCGTGGTCGGCGCCGCCACCGCCGTCACCGGCGGACCCGGCGGCTCGCGCGCGGTCGAGCCGGCAGCCCCCACCGCCAGTGCCACGCCCACGACCGTGCAGGACCCGGAACCGGAAGAGGTGCTCGGCGACCACTGGGCGGGCTTCGACGACGAGGGCCGGCTGGTCGTCCGCGACGGCGTCGACGTCGGGCAGAGCGTGGAGGACTCCTGGCAGGGCGTCCGGTGGGTGGCGATGGAGCTGGTGCACGGCGACAGGACCCGCTGGTACTTCGTGTCCGACGACGGCAGCGACCCGATCGTCGCCGTACCCCCGAAGGAGGCGACCCCGGACACCGACGCCTTCCTGGTCTGGGTCCAGCTGCAGAACCCGAACCCCGACCCGGAGGCCGGAGCCGACCCGGCCGGCGTCCGGTTCTGGGTGCACCTCGTCGCCGACGGCCGATTGGTGCCGGTCCGCGAGGCGGTCACCGTGCTGCGCTCGGTGCGCGACCCGGAGATCCCCGGCTTCACCGACGGGACGCAGGTCGCGGTGGCGGCCGAGGTGCGCGTGGACGGCGACCGCTACTACGTGCTGGCCCGGCGCTACGCCGAGGGCCCGCCGGACTACTTCCGGATCTCGCTCCGGCAGGGTGGGCCGACCCTGGAGTCGATGCTGGACTTCGCTCGCGTGAAGTACGGCTCAGGCGGCGAGGGTCTGCGCTGACGGCTCCACCCGGGCCCCGGTGCGCTGCGCGCCGATGCCCGCGGCCACCACGCAGAGGATCCCGACGACCGGCAGCACGCCCGGCAGCTGGCCCAGCAGCACCAGCCCGACGAGCAGCGCGAACGCCGGCTCCAGCGCCATCAGCGTGCCGAACGCCCCGGCGGTGAGCCGCCGCAGCGCGAGCAGCTCCAGCACGAACGGGACCACCGGCAGCAGGATCGCCAGCCCGAGCCCGGCCAGCACCAGGTCCCAGGTGAGGACCGGGACGACCGCAGGACCGGCCACCAGGGTGGCGACGAGGCCGGCGACCGGCATCGACACGGCCAGCCCGGTGACCCCGGTGACCTCGTCGCCGACCTTCTGGGTGAGCAGGATGTACGCCGCCCAGCACAGCGCGGCCCCGAGGGCGAACACGATGCCGAGCAGGTCGGTGCCGCCCTGCCACGGCTCGGTCAGCAGCACGACGCCGGCGGCGGCGAGCACGGCGTACAGCCGGCCGCGCCCGTGGCTGCGCACCACCGCGACGCCCAGCGGCCCGAGGAACTCCAAAGCGCTCGCCGTGCCCATCGGCAGCCGCTCCACCGAGGCCATGAAGAGCATCGTCACGCCGGCCGTCACCGTGCCGAGCGCGACGCAGGCCAGGAACGACGAGCGGGTGAACTGCGCCCGGCGAGGCCGGACGACCACGAGCATGATGACTCCGGCCCAGGCGAGGCGCAGGAACGCCGCACCCTCAGGGCCGACCCGGTCGAACAGGCCGACCGAGACCGCGACGCCGACCTGGACGGTGAGCATCGCGGCCACCGCGAACGACGTACCGACGCCCGCGGGGGAGCCGCGGCGGACGGGTGTCGGGCTGGGGGCCGTGGTGGTCATGTCTCCATGACGCCACACCTCGACCGTCCGCGTCCACGTGTTGTTTGTGGACGTTCCGTTCATGACTGACGAACAATGGGCGCATGGACGTGCACCGGCTCGAGATGCTGCTCGAGCTCTCCCGGCTCGGCTCGATGCGCGAGGTCGCCGAGGAGATGCACACCAGCACTTCCAACGTCAGCCAGCAGATCGCCGCGCTCGCTCGCGAGGTGGGGACGCCGCTCACCGAGCCGCACGGCCGGCGAGTCAGGCTCACTCCGGCCGGCCGCCGCCTGGCCGACCACGCCGTGACGATCCTCGCCGCGGTCGAGGCCGCCCGGCTCGACCTCGACCCTCACGCCGACCCCGCCGGCACGGTGCGGGTGGCCGGCTTCGCCACCGCCGTACGGCGGTCGCTGTTGCCGGTGCTCCACGAGCTGTCCGGCACGCACCCCGCCGTGCGCCTGCTGGTCTACGAGCACGAGCCGTTCGAGGCCTACGACCTGCTCGCGCGCGACGACGTCGACCTGGCGCTGACCTACGACTACGACCTGGCGCCCGCGGCGTTCGACCGGTCGCTTCAGGCCCGGCCGCTGTGGCAGGCGCCGTGGCACCTGGGCGTGCCGGCCAACGAGCAACGACCGCGCGGCCGCGCCACCGAGGTGATGCGACGGTTCGCCGGCCACGACTGGATCGTCAACTCGCGCAACACCGCCGACGAGGACGTCGTGCGCACGCTGGCGTCCATGGCCGGCTTCGAGCCGCGCGTCGCGCACCGCGTCGACAGCCTCGACCTGGTGCAGGACCTGGTCGCCGCCGGGCTCGGGGTGGCGCTGCTGCCGGACAGCCTGCCGCCGCACGAGGGCGTCGCGGTGGTCCGGCTGCGCGACCCCGAGGTGCTGCTGCGGTCGTACGCCGTCACCCGGCGCGGCCGCGGCTCCTGGCCGCCGCTGCGCCTGGTGCTGGACCGCCTCGAGGAGCACGCCGCCGATGGCGGGTGGTCGAGCTCGTCGAGACCACCTTCCGCACCCGCCTAGGGTGGCGAGGTGAAGCAGCGACGTATCGGGACGCGCACCGTCAGCGCGATCGGCCTCGGCGCGATGCCGATGTCGGTCCGGGAGCACAACGACGAGGAGCGCGCGATCCGCACGATCGCTTGCGCGCTCGACGAGGGCGTGACGCTGATCGACACAGCCGACGCGTACTCCCCGGACGAGGCGACGTTCGGCCACAACGAGGCGCTGATCGCCAAGGCGCTGCGGGAGTACGGCGTCGGCCCGGACGACGTCCTCGTCGCCACCAAGGGCGGCCACACCCGGCGTGGCGCCGACTGGGAGCTCGACGGGACCGCGGCGTACCTCCGCAAGGCCTGCCTCGCCTCGATGGAGCGGCTGGGCGTCGAGCAGATCGCGCTGTACCAGCACCACCGGCCCGACCCGAAGATCGACTACGCCGAGACCGTCGCCGGCCTGAAGGCGCTGCTGGACGAGGGGTTGATCGCCGGGGCCGGACTGTCCAACGCGAACCCGGAGCAGATCCGGCTCGCGCACCGCGAGCTCGGCGAGGGGCTGGTCGCGGTGCAGAACCAGTTCAGCCCGTCCTTCCGCTCCTCCCGCGACGAGATCGACCTGTGCGCGGAGCTCGGCATCGCGTTCCTGGCCTGGTCGCCGCTCGGCGGGATGGGCAAGGCCGGCGGGCTCGGCAGCGAGTGGGAGGCGTTCGGCCGGGTGGCCGAGAAGCACGGCGTCAGCCCGCAGCAGGTGTGCCTGGCCTGGGAGCTCTCGCTGTCCGAGGCGATGATCCCGATCCCCGGCGCGAGCCGGCCGGAGTCCGTCGCCGACTCCGCCGCCGCCGTACACCTCGAGCTCGACGACGAGGACCTCGCGCTGCTCGGTCGCTGAACGACGTCACCGAACAACGATTCGTCTGCGACCCGCCTGTGTGATTCACCCCGTAAACCGCAGACGAATCGTTGTCGCGCGTCAGTCCTCGTCGATGAACGTCGCGCGCTCGACGTCGCCGACGGTGGGGACGCCCTGGTTGCAGTAGACCTCGACCTCGACGCTGCGGCCGGGCTGGGTGAAGACCGCGTCGACGTCGTCGTCGGGGCCCTTCTCGTAGCTGAGCACCGACCAGCCGGCGGCCTTGTTGGCCTCCACGCGGACGCCGGCGGCGTACGGGCCCTCGCAGGAGACCCGGAACGTGCCGTACTCACCCTTGATGTCGCGCGTCCGGCCCGGCAGGTCCGAGGGGATCTCCTCGGGGTCGGGGTCGCTGTCCTGGAGCGGAGTCACCTCGGCGCCGATCGGCCCGCGCCCGCGCGCGGCGTCGCCGACGGCACCGATCGCGGCCAGGGCGATCCCGGTGGCGACCGCGACGGCACCGAGCCAGATACCCAGGTAGAGGAGCGCGCGCTTCACCCCACCATTCTCCTGGCGACCAGGGGAGCCGCGGGTTAGCGGACCGCTAAGCCGCGACTAAGACTCGCTCCGCGAGCGGATCGGTGCGGCGCCGAGCCGCTAGCGTCGGGGCGTGCCCCAGCTCCTGCTCATCGAGGACGACCCGGTCATCCGGTCGCGGCTGATCGGTGCGCTGCGCGAACGGGGCTACGTCGTCGCCTCGGCCGACAAGGGCATGACCGGGCTCGGTCTGGCCGTCGAGGACCGCCCCGACCTGGTGCTGCTCGACCTCGGCCTGCCGGACATCGACGGCACCGAGGTGCTGCGCATGCTGCGCGCGGTCAGCGCCGTACCCGTCATCATCACCAGCGCCCGCGACGACGACCCCGCGCTGGTGCAGGCGCTCGACGCCGGCGCGGACGACTACCTGGTCAAGCCGTTCAGCGCCGCGCAGCTCGAGGCACGCGTGCGCGCGGTGCTCCGCCGCTACGGCGCCGGGCAGAACGAGCGGCCCGTCCTCACCGTCGGCGGCCTCTCCATCGACCTGCGCGCCCGCGTCGCCACCCTCGACGGCGCCCAGCTGGAGCTCAGCCCGCGCGAGTTCGACCTGCTCGCCTACCTCGCGCAACGCCCCGGCGAGGTGGTCACCAAGCGCGAGCTGCTCACCGACGTCTGGCAGCAGCCGTACGGCGGCAGCGACAAGACCGTCGACGTGCACCTGTCGTGGCTGCGCCGCAAGCTCGGCGAGACCGCTCAGGAACCCCGCTACGTCCACTCGGTGCGAGGCGTCGGCGTGCGCCTCGCGGACCCGACCGCCTAGGACGCGCCGTGCGCCGCAGCCTCATCGTCACCGTCGCGGCGAGCACCGCGATGGTGCTTCTGGCGATGCTGATCCCGATGGCGGTGCTCATCGATGACTACGCCCTCGAGGACCAGCTCGCCCGCGCGGCGCTCGAGGTGCAGGCGACCGAGACCGTGGTGGCCGGCCGCGACAAGGGAACCGTGTCGGTCTACCTGAGCACGATCAACGACGACGAGGCGATCCAGACGACCGTGCTCTATCCCGACGGGCAGGCGATCGGCCCGTACCCCGGCGAGAACGCCCGCGTCCGCCAAGCCCGCGAGACCGGGCGGGCCCGGGTCGACGACGTGGACGGCGGCGTGGAGATCCTCGTCCCGGTGTCGCTGGGCGGCGGCAGCGCGGTGCCCGACGCCACGAGCGTGATCCGGGTCAACGTCCTCGACCGCGGCTTCAGCGACACCGTGCGTACGACGTGGGCGGTGCTCGCGCTGCTCGGACTGGTGCTGCTCGGCGGCTCGCTGCTGGTGGCCGACCGTCTGGGCCGTCGCTTCGTCCAGCCGATCCGCGCGCTCGCCGCCTCCGCCGTACGACTCGGGGAGAACGACCTCTCCACGCCGGTGCCGCAGGAGGGGCCGGCGGAGGTGCAGGAGGTGGGCGCCGCACTCAACCGCCTGGTCGACCGGGTCCAGGTGCTGCTGCGCCGCGAGCGCGACAACGTCGCCGACCTGTCGCACCGGCTGCGCACCCCGATCACCGCGCTGCGGCTCGACGCGGAGTCGCTGGACGACCCGGCCGAGCGCGAACGGCTCGGGCGCGACATCGACGCGCTGGAGCGGATGGTCGACGCGGTGATCCGCGAGGGGCGGCGCTCGCAGCGTGAGGGCCTGGCCGCGTCCGGCGACGTGGTGGAGGCGGTGGTCGAGCGGACGGCGTTCTGGGAGCCGCTCGCAGAGGACCAGGACCGGCCGTTCACCGTCGACGTACCGACCAGCCGGATCCCGGTCGCGGCCAGTCGAGACGACCTCGACGCGCTGCTCGACGTGCTGCTGGACAACGTGTTCAGCCACACGCCGGAGGGCTGCACGGTCGAGGTCCGCGTCGCCCCGGACGGCGAGGGCGCGCTGCTGGTGGTGCGCGACCACGGGCCGGGCTTCCCCGAGGAGCTGACCAGCCGCGGCGCCAGCGCGGCCGGCTCGACCGGCCTCGGCCTGGACATCGCCCGCCGTACTGCCGAGTCGTCCGGCGGCCACCTCGAGGTCGCCCGCGCAGACGGCGGCGGGGCCGAGGTGCGTGTGCACCTCGGCCCCGCCCGCTGAGACCTGGTCGGTCAGCGCGTGATGCGCACCGAGCAGCTCTGACCGTTGCTGAGCTTCACGGCCTTCGCGCGGAAGGTGTCCGCACCGGGGGTGTTCGGACGCAGGCGCTCGAAGTCGACCTCGCCCTCGCGGTCCGTGGTCCGCACGTCGCGGAAGACCCGGTCGCCGTTGTGGAACAGCACCAGGCGCCACTTCTGGTTCGGGGTGTTGGAGTCGACCTCGAAGGACACCTCGTAGCCGCCGCGCTCGCGGTCGACGTCGAAGTCGTAGCGGGCGCCGGCGCAGTTGCCGACCTTCTCGACGTCGGCCGACGCGGGGGCGGCCAGGGCGAACGGGACGACGGTGGCGACGGCGGCGGTGGCCAGGCCGGCGGCGGCGAGACGCTTGGTGTTCATGGGAGTTCTCCGGTTTCGATGAAGGGTCGAGCTGACGACGACTACGTTCGCGTGGACGCCGCTAACCGCTCACCATCCGTTCGCTAAGGAGCGGCTAAGCTCGCCGGATCACCACGTGACCTCGGCCACTCCCGCGTCGTCGACCGCGACCGAGAGCGGCCGATCGCCCGCCCGCAGGCCAGTGACCGTGGTGGCGCCCAGCGGCCAGGGGGTGACGGGCGAGGCCGTCACCGAGCCCTCGGGTACGTCGGCCGCGAGTCCTAGCAGCGAAGCGGTGAGCGAGACCGTGCCGGCGGCCGACCAGGCCTGCGGCCGACAGGCGGCGGGGTAGGGCACCGGGACCGGGTGCGCGGACCGGGCGTCGCCGGCGAACAGCTCTGGGGGCCGGCCGTCGAACGCATGGGTCGCGGCGAGCATCGCCTCGGCGACGGGCGCGACCTCCGGGCGGCCCTCGGCGGCCAGCCCGGCCAGGCAGATCGCGGTGTCGTGCGGCCACACCGAGCCGACGTGGTAGCCGGTCGACGAGTAGCCCTCCGCGTCGCTGGACAGCGTGCGGATGCCGAACCCGGACAGCATGTCGTCGCCGACCAGGCGCCGCGCGACGAGGTCGACCTCGTCGGAGTCGAGCAGCCCGGTCCCCAGCAGGTGGCCGATGTTGCTGGTCACCGAGGCGACCGGCCGCTTGTCGGCGTCGAGGGCGATCGCCGGGTACGCGCCGCGCGCGTCCTCGACCCAGAACCGCTCCCGGAACCGGGTGCGCAGCTGCGCCGCCCAGCCGCGCCACCGGTCGGCGCCCGGCCGGCCGAACGCCTCGAGCAGGTCGGCACCCCGGGTCGCGGCGGCGTACGCGTAGGCCTGCACCTCGCACAGCGCCAGCGGCGCGGTCGCCAGGGACCCGTCGACGTGGCGGACCGAGTCGCCGGAGTCCTTCCAGCCCTGGTTGGCCAGGCCGGTGCCGGTCGCGTCGACGTACTCCAGGAAGTGGTCGCCGTCGGCGTCCCCCTCCTCGACCTGCCACGCCAGCGCGCGCTCGAGGGCCGGCAGCAACGGCTCGACCTCGTCGGCCGGGAGCCCCCAGCGCCACGCGTCGTGCAGCGTCGTCGCCCAGAGCGAGGTGGCGTCGATCGTGCCGTAGTAGACCGGCGGCAGCGTGAACGTGTGGCTCTCGTCGCGTACGTCGATCGCCTTCGCGCGCACCTCGTGCAGGATCTTGCCGGGCTGCTCGGCGGTCGAGGTGTCGCTGATCGTGCCCTGCCGGGCGGCGAGCACCCGCAGTGTCGAGCCCGCCAGAGTCGTCGACACCGGCAGCAGCATCCGCGCCGCCCACAGGCTGTCGCGGCCGAAGAGGGTGAGGAACCAGGGCGCGCCCGCACCGAGGAACTCCTCGTCCGGGGTGAGCGTCGGCGCCAGCCGCAGCAGCCGCAGGTCGGCCAGCGCCTTGTCGAGCGCCGGCCCCAGGCGCCGGTCGCCGCTGGCCACGGTCGGCTCGGCCCAGGTGGCGGCCGACGTCGGGGCGGTGACGACCGCGGCGGAGTCGGCGATCGTCACCTCGAGCTCGCGGTCGACGCGGCCGCCCGCGGGCACCGTCAGCTCCCAGGTGACCACGAGCCCGTCGCCGTCCCGGTCGAACGTCGCGCCGGGGGCGCGGACGTCGCCACGGAACCCGTCCAGCTGCCAGGCGGCCCCGCCGGCGTCCACCCGGGCCGGCGCGACCGCCGCCGGCCGTCCGCCGGACTTGATGGCGTCCATCGGCGCCAGGTCCGCGTCGAGCCGCAGCCGCAGCGTGCAGACGGTGTCGCCGGCAGCGGTCGAGGTGACCGCGACCACCTCGTGCAGCTCGCCGGGGCGCAGCGTGCGGGTGCGGGTGACCCGCACGGTCGGGTCGGGACCGTCGTCGCCGAGCCGCCGCGGTACGGCGACGAAGACGTGGCCGGCCCACTCGCTCGGCCCGGCCGGATGGTGCGCGACCGGGGTCGGCTCCTCGCCGTCGACGGTCAGCTCGATCCGGGCGAGCAGCCGCCGGTCGCCGTGCAGCAGCCCCTGGACGCCCCCCGGCCGGACTTGCCCGTCGGCGTCGGACCACACCTGCGTCGGTGCGGCGAGGACGAGCGTGAGGTCGTGCAGCCAGGGCTGTTGGCCGGGGACCGGCTCGGGGGTCATGGACCCACCCTTCCCAGATCGGGGTCGCGACGTTAATGTCAGTTTGCACAGATTTGAGCGCTCAAAACCCTAGTGGTTGTCATGCGCGGCACCGACAACCGGTCCTCGGGGACCTGGAGGAGGCGAGATGACGGCCACGCTCGACACCGTCGCCGCGCTCGCCGGTGTCTCCCGGCAGACCGTCTCCAACGCTCTGCACCACCCGGACCGGCTCCGGGCCGCCACCCGTGAACGCGTCCTCGAGGCCGTGCGACGCTCCGGATACCGGCCTTCGCTGCCCGCGCGGCAGCTCGCCACTCGTCGCGCCTGCGCCATCGCCGTACGCGCCGACCCGCAGCAGGACGGCATCTCCGGTCTGGTGCTCGACACCTTTTTCCATGGTTTGGCGGAGGCCGGTCAGGAGAACGGGCTGCGTGTGGTGCTCTACCCCGCCCAGGTGACGCAGGAGGAGGAGGTCGCGCTCGTCGACGACCTGCTGCACAGCCGCGCCGCCGACGCCGTCGTGCTGACCGCGACCAGCGCGACCGACGAGCGCCCGACGTACCTCTCTGCAACCGGACAGACCTTCTGTGCCTTCGGCCGGCCGTGGGGTCACGACGTCGCGCCGCACGACTGGGTCGACGTGGACGGCGCCGCCGGTACGGCGCTCGCCGCCGCGCACGCACTGGAGCACGGGTGCCACCGGATCGCCTTCCTGGGCTGGCCGGACGACGGCGCGACCGGCGCCGACAGACGCCGGGGCTGGGTCGAGGCTCTCGACGAGCATGGCCTGCCGGGACCGCGGCTCGAGGACGCCGCTCCCGACGACGCCCCAGCCGCCGAGGCCGCCGCCGGGCGGCTGCTCGACCGCCCGGCCGGCGAGCGGCCCGACGCCATCGTCTGCGCCAGCGACACCCTCGCCCTCGGCGCCCACCGCGCCGTCACCTCGTCGCCTGCTGAGGCAGCCGGCGACCCCCCGCTCGTGATCGGCTTCGACGCCACCCCTGTCACCCGCGCGCTCGGGCTGCCGAGCGTCGCCCAGCCGATCCGCGAGGCCGCGCACGCGTGCCTCGACCTGCTCGTCCCGCGTCTGGCCGGGGAGGACCCGGCCGCGCGAGGGGTGCTGCTCGCCCCGTCCCTGGCTCTGCCGTCGCCCTGACGGTCAGCGTCGCTCGGCCCTGTTGAACCTCGGATAACAACAAGGAGTGCATGAGAATGACCAGCCCCCTCGCTCGCCGTACCCCCGCCCCCAGCTCTGCCCGGAGCCGTCGCCGCGCCGGACTCGCGGCGCTCGCCCTGGCCTCCGCCACCGTCCTCGCAGCCTGCGGCGGCGGGAGCGGCTTCGACGAGGAGGGCTCCGACTCGGAGGGCCCGACCGGCGGCGACGGCAAGGCGTCGCTGCAGATGCTGATCGCCTCCAGCGGTGACGCCGAGACCAAGGCCGTCGAGGCCGCCGCCGACGCCTGGTCCGAGGAGACCGGCAACGAGGTGAAGGTCGTCGTCGCGCAGGACATGGCCCAGCAGCTCTCGCAGGGCTTCGCGGGTGGGAACCCGCCGGACCTGTTCTACCTGGACGCGAGCCTGTTCGCCGACTATGCCGTCAACGAGAACCTCTACGCGTACGCCGACCAGGTCGACGACCTCGACGACTTCTACCAGCCGCTGCGCGACACCTTCACGCTCGACGGGACGGAGTACTGCGTGCCGAAGGACTTCTCCACGCTCGCGCTGCAGATCAACACCAAGGCGTGGAAGGCCGCGGGCCTCACCGACGACGACATCCCGACCAGCTGGGACGAGCTGAAGGACGTCGCGGCCGAGCTCACCGAGGGCGATCAGGTCGGCCTCGCGATCGGCCCGGGCCGCGACCGGGTCGGCGCGTTCCTGGTGCAGAACGGCGGCTTCTGGGCCGACAGCGACAGCGGCGAGATCACCGCGGACACCCCGGAGAACGCCGAGGCGCTGAAGTACGTCCAGGACCTGCTCAAGAGCGGCAACGCCGCGTTCTCCGCCGACCTCGACGCCGGCTGGGGCGGCGAAGCCTTCGGCACCGAGCGCGCGGCGATGACCATGGAGGGCAACTGGATCAAGGGCGCGATGGAGAACGACTACCCCGGCGTCGACTACACCGTCGCCGAGCTGCCGGAGGGTCCCGCCGGCAAGGGCACGCTGCAGTTCACCCAGTGCTGGGGCATCTCCGCCGAGTCGGAGAACCAGGCCGCCGCCGTCGAGCTCGTGAACTTCCTGACCACGCCCGAGCAGCAGCTGGAGTTCGCCGACGCGTTCGGCGTGATGCCCAGCCGCGAGTCCGCGCAGCAGGAGTACGTCGACGCCTACCCGGAGGACGCCGCGTTCATCGCCGGCGGTGACTACGGTCAGGGCCCGGTCAACCTGCCGGGCGTCGGGCCGGCGCTGGCCGACCTCGACTCGCAGCTCGAGAGCCTGAAGAGCGCGAACGTCGAGGAGACTCTGGCGTCGTTCCAGAAGAACGCAGAGGCCGCGGCCGAGTGAGAAGCCGCCGCCCCTGGACCGGCCGGAGGCGGATCGGCGACAGTCCGAACGCCTCCGGCTGGCTCTTCGTCGCCCCGACGCTGATCGTGCTCGGGCTGTTCCTGCTGGTGCCGATCCTGATGGCGCTGTGGGTGTCGGTCTCGGACTGGACGGGCAAGGGCAACCCGTTCTCCGGCGACACCGGCTTCGTCGGCCTGGACAACTACCGCGAGCTGTTCACCGAGGACGCGCTCACGCGGCAGGACTTCATGACGTCGCTGCGCAACAACTTCTACTTCGTGCTGCTCGTCGTACCCGCGCAGACCGTGCTCGCGCTGTTCCTCGCCGTCATCCTCAACCAGCAGCTGCTGAAGGCGCGCGGCTTCTTCCGCAGCGCGTTCTACTTCCCGTCGGTGACCAGCTCGGTGGCGATCAGCCTGACGTTCCTGTTCCTGTTCACGGGGTCGGGCGCGGTCAACACGCTGCTCGGGTTCGTCGGCATCGAGGGGCCGAACTGGTTCAGCGACGCCCGCGGCCTGATCCACGTGATCGGTGACAAGGTCGGGCTCTGGAGCATCGACAGCCCGCCGGCGGCGCTCACCGGCGGCGGCGTACTCAGCCTGTCGTGGTGGGACTGGCTGTCCGGACCGAGCGTCGCACTGTGCGTGATCATCGTCCTCGTCGTCTGGACGACCACCGGCACCTTCATGCTGATGTTCCTCGCCGCGCTGCAGGACGTGCCGCAGGACGTCGTCGAGGCCTCCCGCATCGACGGCGCCAACCGGTGGCACACCTTCCGCGCCGTGACGCTGCCGCACCTGCGGCCGACGATGCTGCTTGTCATCACGCTCGGCCTGATCGGCACCTGGCAGGTCTTCGACCAGGTCTTCGTGATGACGACCGGCGGGCCGAGCAAGACGACCTCCACCCCGGCGTACCTGCAGTACTTCTACGCCTTCGAGTCCCAGGAGTGGGGCGTGGCCGCGGCGATGGCGTTCGTGCTGTTCATGATCATCTTCGTGCTGACCGCGGTGCAGCGGTACCTCTTCCGCGACAAGGACGCGATCGCCGAGAAGCGCGCGACGCGCGCCCGCAACCGCCGCCGCAAGCAGGCCCTCGCCGCCCAGGGAGGTGACGTCCGATGAGCTCGCTCTCGCCTGCTCGCCGTACGCCGATCGACAACCGTCGCGCGCTGTTGCTGTTCCTCGGCTACGTCGTGCTCGTCGCGTTCGCGCTGATCTACCTGTACCCGTTCTTCATCCAGGTCGCGACGTCGTTCAAGACCGACCCGGACGCGGTGCGCAACCCGCTGTCGCTGATCCCCGACCCGGCCACCACGCGGTCGTTCGGGCGGCTCGGCGACTCCGACTTCCCGCTCTGGTTCCTCAACTCCGTCGTGGTGACGGTGTGCGTGACGGTCGGCCGGGTGTTCCTCGACTCGCTGGCCGGCTACGCGCTGGCGCGGATCAAGTTCCGGGGGCGCCAGGCGATCTTCACCGCCGTGCTCGCGGTGATGGCCGTGCCCGGCGTGATCCTGCTGATCCCGAAGTTCCTGGTGCTCAAGCAGCTCGGCATCTACGACACCTACCCGGCGCTGATCGTGCCGCTGCTCGTCGACGCCGCCGGCGTGTTCATCATGAAGCAGTTCTTCGAGAACATCCCGGTGTCGGTCGAGGAGGCCGCGCGCATCGACGGCGCCAGCACCTTCCGGATCTTCTGGTCCGTCGTGCTGCCGATGGCAAGGCCGGCCGTGATCACGCTGACGATCCTGTCGTTCCAGGGCTCGTGGAACGAGCTGCCGCACTTCATCGTCGCCTCGCAGAGCCCCGAGCTCTACACGCTCACCAAGGGCGTCGCGACCTTGACCAGCGGCCAGCTCGGGTCGGGCAACCAGTTCCCACTGACCATGGCCGCCGCGCTGGTCATGACGATCCCGGTGGCGCTGGTGTTCGTGGTGTTCCAGCGGTACTTCGTCACCGGCGCGAACGCGGGGGCGGAGAAGGGCTGAGGGCTGTCGGGATACCACCATCTGCTGGGATCCCGACGCAACCGGGCCGAAACTTCACGTGGGATCCGCAAGTTTCGCGTGGGCTGCTCTGTGGAAAACCCGCTCCTGGGTCAGCAGCAGTCGAGCCAGGTGAGGATCCGCTCCGCCGCCTGGTCGGCCGACAAGTACGTGTTGTCGAGCCGGAGGTGCCGGAAGCCCGCGAGCGTCCGCTCACCCGGCGTCGTGCCGTCGGGCCGGGTGCTCATCGTGTGGCGCTCCTCCTGCTCCCGCACGTTGGAGTCCGACCAGTCGACGTCGCGCTTCGAGCGCTTCTCGAGCAGGCGGTGCTCGGTGCGGTTGCGCTCCAGCCGGGTCGGGAGGTCGGCGTACAGCTCGACGAACGCCACGTCCGCTCCACGGTCGACGTACGGCGCGATGTAGCCGGCCACCTCGCGGGCGTCGTCCTCGAGCTGGAGCGCCCAGACGAACGTGACCAGCAGGTCGGTGCCGGACGCGGCCGCCTCCTCGATGACCTGCCGGCGCCACTGGCCGACCAGCCGGTGGAACGACGGCGTACCCCAGTCGAAGACCTCGAGCAGGGGCTCGATCGCGGCGTGGTTGTGGAACAGCCGGAACGAGCTGCGCGCGGTCACCGCCCGGCCGACCGTCATCTTGCCGACGGAGGGCGGGCCGAACACGACGAGCAGGCGCACGCCCGGAGCCTGCCACGATTCGTCTGCGACTCGCCTCCGTAATTCACCCCGTAGACCGCAGACGAATCGTTGTCGCACGCCCGAGTGCCACACTGGAAGGCGTGATCACGCTGGAGCTCGCCACCCGGCTGCGGGACGCGGGGCTGACCTGGACGCCGGCGTCGGGGGATCGGTTCGCGATCCCGGACCGCGATATGGACGGGCAGGTGTTCGTGGTCAGCGAGATGACGATCGACACCCAGCAGCTGCCGACCGGCGTGCTGATGAAGTTCAACGGCACCACCGAGTGGGCGCTCGACTCGATCGCTCAGGACGAGGTCGTCTGGCTGCCGCACGAGGCGCAGCTGCGCGAGCTGCTCGGGCCGGCGTTCCGCAGGCTGGAGCCAGCCGGGGACGGCTGGGCGGTCGAGGCGGTCGCCGCCGACGGCCGGGCGATCCGCGAGATCGACCTCGACGCCGAGCGCGCCTACGCCCGCGCCCTGCTCGCCTTGCTGGCCTGACTAGGCTCACGGCATGTCTCTGCTCGACACCCCGATCAGCCGTCTCGACGGCACCCCCGCGACGCTCGGCGAGATCACCGGCGGCAAGCCCGCGCTCCTCGTCAACGTGGCGTCGCGCTGCGGGCTCACCCCGCAGTACACCCAGCTCGAGGCACTGCACGAGCAGTACGCCGACCGAGGGTTCACCGTCGTCGGCCTGCCGTGCAACCAGTTCGGCGGCCAGGAGCCCGGCTCGGCCGAGGAGATCGCGGAGTTCTGCTCCGCGACGTACGGCGTGACGTTCCCGATGACCGAGAAGATCGAGGTCAACGGCTCGGGGCGGCACCCGCTGTACGATGTACTCACCCAGACGCCCGACGAGCAGGGCCACACCGGCGACATCCGCTGGAACTTCGAGAAGTTCCTCGTCGACGGCGACGGCACCGTCGTCGCGCGGTTCGAGCCGGGCGTCGTGCCCGACGACCCGGCTCTGGTGAAGGCGGTCGAGTCGCTGCTGGCGTGACGAGCGGCACGCTCGTCCCGGATTAATTCCGATGCGTCCTGTCGGTGGCGCTCCGTAACCTGTCCCGGTGACTTCCCAGACCCCATCCCCGGGCACCGCTGTGCCCGAAACACCTGTGGGCGCGTCCGACAAGCTCGACAAGCGCGTCCTGCTCGTCGCCGGTGTCGTGGTGCTCGGCGCCATCATGTCGATCCTCGACATCACCGTGGTGAGCGTCGCGCAGCCGACGTTCCAGACCGACTTCTCGGCGTCGCCCGCGCAGGTGGCGTGGACGATGACCGGCTACACGCTCGCGCTGGCCGCGGTGATCCCGCTGACCGGCTGGGCGGCTGACCGGTTCGGCACCAAGCGCCTCTACATGCTGGCGGTCGCGCTGTTCACCGCCGGTTCCGTGCTGTGCGCGGCTGCGTCCAGCATCGAGATGCTCACGCTGTTCCGCGTGCTGCAGGGCCTCGGCGGCGGCATGCTGATGCCGCTCGGCATGACGATCATGACCCGCGCCGCGGGTCCGGAGCGGATCGGCCGCGTCATGGCCGTGCTCGGCATCCCGATGCTGCTCGGCCCGATCTTCGGCCCGATCCTCGGCGGCTGGCTGATCGACATCGCCAGCTGGCACTGGATCTTCCTGATCAACCTGCCGATCGGCATCGTCGCGCTCGTCTACGCCGCCCTCGTGCTCGACAAGGACAACCCGACCCCGTCGGAGACCTTCGACTGGGTCGGCATGCTGTTGCTGTCGCCGGGCCTCGCGCTGTTCCTGTACGGCGTCTCCTCGATCCCCGAGGCGGGCACGGTCTGGGACACCAAGGTGCTGACCACCGCGCTGATCGGCCTGGCGCTGGTCGCGGTGTTCGTGCTGCGCAACCTGTTCCGCGCGCCCGACCACCCGCTGATCGACCTGCACCTGTTCCGGCATCGCGCGCTCACCATCGCGGTGATCGCGATGTCGCTGTTCGCCATCGCGTTCTTCGGCGCGAGCCTGCTGTTCCCGTCGTACTTCCTCCAGGTGCGCGGCGAGACCACCCTCCAGGCCGGTCTGCTGCTCGCGCCGCAGGGCATCGGCGCGATGCTGACCATGCCGGTCGCCGGTGTGCTCACCGACAAGATCGGCCCGGGCAAGATCGTCCTCGCCGGCATCAGCACGATCGTCGTCGGCATGGCGATGTTCACCCAGGTCGACATCACCCCGGCCCAGGTCGGGCTGTCCGCCTCCGGTGTCGACATCAGCGACCCGTCGTACGCCTACCTGCTCGGCTCGCTGTTCGTCATGGGCCTCGGCATGGGCGGCACGATGATGCCGATCATGACCTCGGCGCTGCAGACGCTGAAGGACGCCGAGATCGCCCGCGGCTCCACGCTGATGAACATCACCCAGCAGGTCGCCGCCTCGATCGGCACCGCGCTGTTCTCGGTGCTGCTCACCAACGGGTTCAACGACAGCGACGCCGTCGGCGCGCTGCGCGGGGCGCTCGAGACCGGGCAGCAGCCCGACCCGGCGATCATCCCGCAGGCGTTCGCGGACATGTCCGTCGCGTTCGGCGACGTGTTCCTGGTCGCGACCGTCCTGGTCGCGCTCGTGCTGGCCCCGGCGCTGTTCCTGCCGCGCCGCCGCCCGGCGCAGACCAGCGGGCTCGGCGACGAGACCGGCGAGGCGGGCGGGGCCGGCGAACCCACCCCACCGCCGGTGCTCATGCACTGAGCCCGGTCCCCCGGGGGGAACTGACCGCCGAGGGGTCAGTACTTCAGCCACGTCACCGGCGTGTCGCTGCTGTACTGACCCCTCGCTGCATCTCCTGCCGCTGCCTCGCCCATGCTCGATGGCGGCCCCTACGGGCCAAGTGAGAGGCAGCGACCGGAACTTCTAACCCGGAGCCTGACAGCGTCAGGACACCAGGGCGCGGTAGTCGTCCGCGAGGGCGGGGTAGTAGTCGTCCCACTTCACGTCGGCCACGTCGCCACCGGTCTCGGCGGCGACCAACCGGTCCAGGTAGTACTCCCAGCCGGGCCCCACCGAGGAGGCCACCTCCGGGTCGGACATCCGCTGCGCGAACAGCAGCGTGGTCACCCCGTCCTCCTCGGACAGGTCGAGCCGGAGCTCGAAGTGCATGCCGGCGGCGTCCGCCTCGAGCCCGAGGTGCTCGGTCGGACGGCATCCGGTGATGACGTAGTCGTTGGCGGGGATGTCCTCGCCCTCAGCGGTCATCCGGAACGACACCCGTCCCTCGGCCGGGTCACCGCTCCACGTGCCTATCCACCGCTCCAGCCGCTCCGGCTCGGTGATGGCCTTCCAGACCTCGTCGCGCGGCATGCGGAACGTCCGCGGCAGCACCACCCATCCCGCCTCACGCTCGTCGCGCCGCCCGGACGTCGTCGGTGTCATCTCAGCCACCAGGTCATGCTCCCACCGCTCGCTCCACCGACGAGATGGACGTCGCCGTACGCCGAAAGATCGGGCTCCGGCCCGGCACCAAACCGCGCCACGCACACCGAACGACCGCGCCGGAAGCCGAGGCAGCCGGTGCGCAGGTCGTCCAGCCAGGTCACCTCGTCGCCGGCGCCGCGCCACATCTCGTTGCGTATCCGGATCGCGCGGCGGGTCAGCGCCAGCATCGAGTCCGGGTCGCACTCCTGACACTCGACGGCGTGCTCGCCCCAGCCGCCGGGCTGCGGCAGCCAGGTCGGGGTGCCGTCGGGCGCGAAGCCGAACGGCGCCGGTCCCGACGTCCACGGCAGAGGTACGCGGGCGCCGTCGCGACCGCGGTCGGCGCCGCCGCTGCGGCGGAACGTCGGGTCGGTGATCGCGTCGTCGGGCAGGTCGACCTCGGGCAGCCCGAGCTCGTCGCCGGCGTAGAGGTACAGGCAGCCGGGCAGCGCGAGCATCAGCAGCAGCACGGCACGCGCGCCGTCCTCGCCCCAGCGGTTGACCGCGCGCTTCACGTCGTGGTTGCCGTGCGCCCACGCGGGCAGCCGGCCGTGCCGGGTCACCGCGTCGAGCTGGTCGGCGAGCAGCCCGCGCCACAGCGTCGCGTCGAGCGGGCGGAACAACGGGTCGATCGCAAACGCCTGCTGCAGCTCGTCGGCCCGCACGTACGGCTCGATCACGTGCGGCTCGCCCCACACCTCGGCGACACCGACCCGGTCGCCGTCGTACTCCCCGAGGATCCGCGCGAACCGCCGGTAGTGGTCGTGCACGGCGTCGAGATCGCTGTAGGGACTGGGGTTTCCGGGCTGCCAGCCCTCCGGGAGCTCGGGGTACGTCGGGTCCTTGGCCAGCCCGCCGGCGGCGTCGAAGCGGACCCCGTCGACACCCCGGTCGAGCCAGAAGCGCAGCGTGGCCTCGGCGTCGGCGCGCACCTCGGGGTGGTCGTGGTTGAGGTCGGGCTGGTGCACGTCGAAGAGGTGGAGGTACCACTCGCCGTCGCCGAACGGCTCCCAGGCCGAACCGCCGAAGATCGACGGCCAACCGGTGGGGGCAGTCGCGCCGCCGTCGCGGCCCGGCCGCACGTGGAACCGCGCACGCTCGGGCGAGCCGGGACCGGCCGCCACCGCCTCGCGGAACCACGGGTGCTCGCTCGAGACGTGGTTGAGCACCAGGTCGACCATCACCCGCAGGCCCAGCGCGTGCGCGTCGGCGATCACCGCGGCGACGTCGTCGAGCGTGCCGAGCCGCGGGTCGACGGCACGGTGGTCGATGACGTCGTACCCGGCGTCGTGGTCGGCCGACGGGTAGAAGGGCGTGATCCAGAGTCCGTCGACGCCGAGGTCGCGGATGTAGGGCAGCCGGGCACGCAGGCCGGGCAGGTCGCCCACGCCGTCGCCGGTCCCGTCGGAGAACGACCGGACGTAGACCTCGTGGACGACCCCTTCACGCCACCAGGGTCGGGCGCTCACCAGATCCGGACGCGGTCCCCGGGGTCGAGCCACAGGCCGTCGCCGGGCTTGACGTCGAAGGCCTCGTGGAACTCCTCGAGGTTCCGCACGATGTTGGCCCGGAACTCGGCGGGCGAGTGCGGGTCGGTGGTGATCAGCTGCAGCATCTGCTCCTTGCGGCGCTTGGTGCGCCAGATGTGCGCGTAGCTCATGAAGACCCGCTGCCGACCGGTGAGCCCGTTGACGACAGGAGCCTCCCGGCCGTTGAGCGAGATCTCGTAGGCCTTCAGGCCGATGGTCACGCCGCCGAGGTCGCCGATGTTCTCGCCGACGGTGAGCCGGCCGTTGACCTTCTCGCCGGGCAGGTCGCGCGGCTCGTAGCCGTCGTACTGCGCGATGAGCTTGTCCGCCCGCTCCTGGAACGCCTTGCGGTCGGTCTCGGTCCACCACTCGTTGAGGTTGCCCAGCTCGTCGTACTGCGAGCCCTGGTCGTCGAAGCCGTGGCCGATCTCGTGACCGATGACCGCGCCGATCCCGCCGTAGTTCTCGGCCGGGTCGGCGTCGGCGTCGAAGAACGGCTTCTGCAGGATGCCGGCCGGGAAGCAGATCTCGTTGGTGCCCGGGTTGTAGTAGGCGTTGACGGTCTGCGGCAGCATCAGCCACTCGTCCTTGTCGACGGGCGAGCCGATCTTGCGCAGCTGCCGGTCGGTCTCGAACGCCGCGGCGGCGCGGGCGTTGCCGAGCAGGTCGGTCGGGCTGACCTCGAGCGCGGAGTAGTCGCGGAACTTCTCGGGGTAGCCGATCTTCGGCCGGAACGTATCGAGCTTGCGGTAGGCCCGCTGCTTGGTCTCCTCGGTCATCCAGTCGAGGGACTCGATGCTGGTGCGGTACGCCGCGATGAGGTTGGCGACCAGGTCGTCCATCATCTCCTTCGCCCGCGGCGGGAAGTGCCTGGCGACGTACTCCTCGCCGACCGCCTCGCCGATCGCGCCCTCGACGAACGCGACGCCGCGCTTCCAGCGTGCGCGCAGCTCGGGGGTGCCGTTGAGGGTACGGCCGTAGAACTCGAAGCTCTCGTCGACGAAGTCCGACGAGAGGTACGCCGCCGCCGAGCGGATGACGCGGATCGCCGTCCAGGCCTTCCAGTCCTCGAGGTCGACCTCGTCGAGGACCTTGGAGAAGTGCTCGAAGAACGACGGCTGCCGGACGACCACCTCGGCGAGCGTCTGGTCGTCGGCGCCGAGCGCGGTCGCCCAGGCGTCCCAGGAGAACGACGGCGCCGCGGCCTTGAGGTCGTCGATCGTGCGCAGGTTGTAGGTCTTGATGACGTCGCGCGTCTCGGCGCGCTCCCAGTGGCCCTCGGCGAGCCGGGTCTCGACGGCGAGCACGCGCTGCGCGGCGGTGGCGGCGTCGTCGAGGCCGGCGAGGCCGAACATCCGCTCGACGTGGGCGAGGTACTTCTCGCGCACCTCCGCGAACTTCGCCTCGCGGTAGTAGGACTCGTCCGGCAGCCCGAGCCCGCCCTGGAGGACGTTGACGATGTAGCGCTCGGAGTTGCGGTCGTCGGTGTCGACGTACGCGCCGAAGAACCCGCCGCCGCCCTGTCGCTCCAGCCGGCCGACGTACGCCGCCAGCGCGGTCTTGTCGGCCACGGCGCCGAGCTCCTCGAGCTCGCCGCGGATCGGCTCGGCCCCCAGCGCCTCGACCCGGTCCTCGTCCATGAAGCTGGCGTAGAGGTCGCCGATCTTCTGGGCGTTGGAGCCAGGCTCGTGGGTGCTCTGGGCGAGCTCCTCGATGATCTGGCGGACGTGCTCCTCGGCGGCGTCGGCGAGGACCGTGAACGACCCCCAGGCCGACCGGTCGGACGGGATCTCGGTCTCCTCGAGCCACCTGCCGTTCACGTGGCCGAAGAGGTCGTCCTGCGGACGGATGTCGGGGTTCATGCCCGGGCGGGCATCGTCAAGCATGGTCACGCGGGCCAGCGTAACCGCCGTCACGTGAGGTCGGGCCCGTCGGACCTGTTCGGGTGGTCGAGCTCGTCGGGACCACGACGCCGGGTGCTCTCGACAGGCTCGATCACCCGGTGCCTGGCACACTCGCGGGATGGACGTGACCGTGAAGGAGAACGCCGACGCGCACCGCTACGAGGCGATCACGGACGGCGGCGAGGTGGCCGGGTTCGTGGAGTACGTCGACCACCGGGGGACGCGGCTGCTGTTCCACACCGAGGTCGACGACGCCTACGAGGGCCGCGGCGTCGGCAGCACGCTGGCCCGCGAGGTGCTCGACCAGGCGCTCGGGAACAACCTCACGCTGCGCGTGACGTGCCCGTTCCTCAAGGGCTGGATCGAGCGGCACCCGGAGTACGTCGACCGGGTCACGCTCGGCTGATCGACCCCGATTCGTCCGCAGTCCCCCCGCGTCGACCGGACGCGATCGCTCGGACGAATCGAGGTTGGCGTCAGGTGCCGGTCTTGCCGAACCACTCCGTGTAGATCTCGTCGTACGTGCCGTCCTGCTTGAGGTCGGCGAGTACGTCGTTGACCACCTGGAGCAGCTCGACGTTGCCGTTGCGACGGACGGCCATGCCGTACTGCTCGCCGGTGTCGAACTCGGCGGCGACCTCGAGGTCCTTGTTGGCCTTCACGACGTCGCCGACGACGGTGTTGTCGTAGACGGCGGCGTCGACGTCGCCCTTCTTCATGGCCGCGTCCATCGCGGCGGCGTCCTCGAACGGGACGACCTTGGCGTCGTCGGGGGCGTGGTCGGTGAGGTACAGCTCGCCGGTGGTGCCGCCCTGCACGCCGATCCTGCCGCCGACGAGGTCCCCGAGCTTCGAGATCCCCGAGCCGGTGTTGACGACCATGGCCTGCGCGGCGTCGAAGTAGGGGCTGGAGAAGTTCAGCACCCGGGCTCGCTCGCCGGTGATCGTCATCGCCGAGATCGCGAGGTCGCACTTGCCGTTGTTGAGCGAGTCGCCGGAAGCGATGTCGTCGAAGTTCGTGTCGACCATGCGCAGCTCGACGCCGAGCCGGTCGGCGACGTGCCGGACGAGGTCGACGTCGAAGCCGGCGGGGGTGCCGTCCTTCTTCTCGAACTCGAACGGTTCGTAGGGCATGTCGGTGCACACCGACAGCTCGCCATGCTCGAGCAGGTTCGGTTGCGGGGCGCCGACGGTGGCGGTCTCGGTCTCGTCGCCGGTCACGGCACCGCAGCCGGCGGCGAGGCCGAGCAGGGCGGCGGTCAGTGTCCCGGCGGCGAGCCGGGTGCGGGCACGCGTCATCTCAGTAGGCCTTCGCTGGGATGGACTCGGTGAGCCGCTGCAGGGAGTACTCGGTGACCCGGATCAGCGTCTGCTTCACGGACTCACGCTGGCGGGCGTCGACGTTCATGATCGGCACATGCTCGGGCAGGGCGAGCGCGGCCGCGACCTCGTGCAGCGGGTAGCGCCGGGCGCCGTCGAACTGGTTCACCGCCACGATGAACGGCAGCCCCTTCGACTCGAAGTAGTCCAGCGGCGCGAACGAGTCGTCGAGCCGGTCGGTGTCGACCAGCACGATCGCGCCGATGGCGCCGAGGCACAGGTCGTCCCACATGAACCAGAAGCGCTTCTGCCCCGGCGTACCGAAGAGGTACAGCACGAGGTCCTCGGCCAGCGTGAGCCGGCCGAAGTCCATCGCGACCGTCGTCGTGGTCTTGTCGGGCGTCTGGGACAGGTCGTCGACACCCTGCGACACGTTGGTGACCAGGGCCTCGGTGCGCAGGGGCACGATCTCGGAGACGGCCCCCACCAACGTGGTCTTGCCCACCCCGAAGCCGCCGGCGACGACGATCTTCGTCGAAGCGGCCCTGCGCGCGGAGCTAGTAGCTGCGTAGCCCACGGAGCGTCCTTTCGATGAGCTCGATCCGCTCGTCCTTCGACGAGTTCTCGGTGATGGTGGCCTGGACCCGGACCAGTCCCTGCTCGACCAGGTCCCCGAGAAGCACCCGCACCACGCCGATCGGCATGGACACGAGCGCCGAGACCTCGGCGACCGACCGTTGGTCGCACACGTCGAGGATCTGCCGCATCGCCGGGGTCAGCGGCGCGTCGGCGTCGCGCGGGTCCATCCGCAGCGTCGCCTCCATCGGCAGCTCGACGTTGGCCTTCGTGCGGCCGGCCGTGATCGTGTACGCGCGGACCAGGCGCGCCGACGTGGTCGGCTCGTCCGCGTTCGTGGTCTCGTCCGGAGGCACCATGGTGACCAACCTGCTCAGGTGCCCGCGCCGAGGCGGGCCTGGGCTTGTACGGCGCGGCCGACCCGGTCGACGAGCAGGGCCATCTCGTAGCCGACCTGGCCGATGTCGGCGGCCTCCTGGGTGAGTACGGCGAGGTTGGATCCGTCGCCGACGCTCATCAGCATCAGGTAGCCGTGCTCCATCTCGACGATCGTCTGCAGCACCGCGCCGCCCTCGAACAGCCGGGAGGCGCCGACCGCCAGGCTGGCGAGGCCGGACGACACCGCCGCGACCTGCTCGGCGCGGTCGGCCGGGATGCTCGAGCTCGCCGCCATCAGCAGTCCGTCGGCGGACAGCAGGATCGCGTGCGCGGCGTCGGGCACCTCGTCGACGAAGCGGGTCACCAGCCAGTCCAGGCCGCGGTCGTCGGCGGGCGGGACGGCGTGCAGGTGGTTCTCGGTCATTCGTCTTCTGCTTCCGTGTGACGGGCGGGGGACGTAGCCGTGGCGGCGCGGCGGCCGCGGGAGACACCGGCGGCGTGGGCGGCGAGCCGGGCCCGGATGGCCTCGGGGTCCCGCGCGATGTTGCCGGACTCCTTGGTGACGCCACCGGGGACGAGCGCGGCGCCAGGCCGGCGCTTCGGCAGGCCGGAGGGGGTGACCTCGGCAGTGGGCGGCGCCTCGACGGCGCGCTCGGCGACCTGCCAGCCCTCCTCGACCTCGGTGGTGCGCCAGGTCTGGCCGTTGTCGCTGGTGCTCAGCCACGCCGAGCGCATCTGCCGGAAGATCGGGGTGTCGAAGTCGTCGTCGGACGCCGGCGGCGGGACGTAGCCGTCGCCGAGCGGGTCCACGTTCCTCGACTGGACGGCCGCCGGGGCGGGCGTCGCGACGGGCTGCACCGGCTGGACAGGTGCCCCGGGCAGCTGCGCCGCCGGGGGTACGTCGCTGGCGGGCTGGGCGTCGGCGGGCTGGGCGTCGGCGGGCTGGGCATCGGCGGACGGGGCATCGGCGGGCTGGGCATCGGCGGACGGGGCATCGGGACGGGCGGTCGGCGTGCCGAGGGAGCGCAGCGGGTTCGCCGGGGAGTCGCCGCCGAGGCTGGCGCCGGGGCGTCGCGTGGGCAGCCCGGAACCGCCGTTGGACAGGCCGCCGTCGGTGAGACCGCTGCCGAGGGCGCCGCCCAGGATGGCGTCGAGCCGCGAGCGCGCCGCGGTGTCGGCCGCCGCTTCGATGTCGTCGCCGTTGCCGCGGGCCAGCCCGAGCGGCGAGGGAGTGGTCGGTGCGTGCGTAGCGGCGACCGGCTCGGCGGCGGGTGCGGCCGGCGCCGTCGCGGCGTCACGCAGGTCGGGCAGGATCGCCGCGGGCAGGAGCACCGTGGCCGTCGTACCGCCGTGTGCGTTGCGGTTGAGCTCGACGTGGATGCCGTGCCGCTCGGCGAGCCGCGAGACCACGAACAGACCCATTCGGCGGGTGGAGTCGGCGCTGATCTCGGCGCCGGCGCGCAGCCGCTGGTTGAGGGCGGCGAGCGCGTCGTCGGGGATGCCGAGGCCGCTGTCGATGATGTCGAGCACGACGCTGTCCTGGCGCAGCGTGGAGCTGAGCAGCACGGTCGAGGACGGCGGGGAGTAGGCCAGCGCGTTGTCGACGATCTCGGTCAGCAGGTGCACGACGTCGGAGGCCGCCTCGTCGCTGATCCGCGTCGACAGCGTGCTCGAGCCGAACCGGACGCGCTGGTAGTCCTGCACGCCGGCGGTCGCGGCCTGCATCGCCTCGCCGACGGTGAGGCCCTGCTGGCCGGACGGCGGGATCGGCGCGTCGGCGAGGACGAGCAGCGAGTCAGCGGTGCGGCGCATGCGGGACGCGAGGTGGTCGAGCCGGAACAGGCTCTCGAGGCGGGCCGGGTCCTCCTCGTCCTTCTCGAGCGAGTCGATCAGGCCGAGCTGCTGGTTGACCAGCGAGGTGTTGCGGCGCGAGAGCGTCACGAACATGTCGGAGACCTGGGAGCGGAGCTCAGCCTCGCCGGCGGCCAGCACGACGGCCTGCTCGTGCAGGTCGTCGACCGCCCGGGCGAGCTGGCCGATCTCCTCGTTGGTGGTCACGTCGATCGGGGTGACCGGGTCGGGCTCCTCGCCGGCGCGGATCTTCGCGACGGCGTCGGGCAGGGCCTGGTGGGCGACCGCGAGCGCGCCCTGGCGCACCTTACGGATCGGGGTGAGCAGCAGGCGCGTGGCCAGCAGCGCGAGCAGCACCGCGGCGAGCAGCGCGAAGGCGGTGAGGCCGGCGTTGATCACGGCCCGGGTGCGGGCGGCGTCGGCCGAGGCGGCCAGCTCGGCGTCGACCGAGTCGAGGAGGTTGGTGACGAGTGCGTCGTACCCCTGGTAGGCCTCCGCCCCGCCGAGGTCGTCGTTGCCCGTGCGCACCGCGCGGGTGCGGCGGGCGTTGTCGGTGAGCAGGGTCTGCACCACCGGCTCGGCCTCGCCGAGGTTGGAGGCGAGCCGGTCGATGGCGGCGCCCTCGGCGCCGAGCTCGGCGAACAGCTCGAGGTCGCCGGTGTCGCCGCTGCGCTCGGTCGCGACGAGCGCCTGCTGCATCGCCAGCGAGAACCGGCCCGCCAGCGTCTCGTTGAGCAGCTGCAGGCGCGGCTGCGGCTCGAGCTGGGCGTCGGCGATCGTGGTGACGAGCCGGTTGACGCCGGACTGCATCTGGCGCAGCTGAGCGACCCAGGTGCCCGGGCTGAGCGTGTCGCTCTCCTCGCGCAGCACCCGGCTGAGGTCGAGCACCACGTCGACCTGCCGCGACTGCTCGGGCGTGAGGTCCGCGCTGTCGCGGGTGCGCTCCAGGTCCGTCGCCGCGGCTTCGAGGTCCTCGACCGCGTCGGCCACCTCCTGCTCGCTGACCTTGCCGTCGCTCTGCGCCGCGACCATCGCCCGGGACGACGCGGTGAGGTAGTCGATCGCCGGCTCCAGCACGGTGACCTGGCGGGCGCTCGCGGTGGAGTTCTCGGCCTCTGCGAGATCGGAGGCGACCCGCAGACCGCCCAGCGTGGCGGCCAGGACGAGCGGGATCGCCAGGGCCAGCGCGACCTTGCGGCGCAGCGGCCACGAGGACAGCGCGAAGAGGCGCCCACGATCAGGGCGGGCCGTGGACTGCTCTCGCTCCGCGCTCATGGTGCTCCTGGTTTAGTCGGGATGCGCGCCGGGTACTCGGGGGCTCTCGGGCGTGAAGGGAAAATCTTGCATGCCCGCGTGGCGCGGCTTGACTTCGTCCGCCCCGAAGGTTACGGGTCGGGGTGGGTCCGTTGTCGAGTTTGGTGGCTTTTCTCCGACCTGCCTCGTCTGGACCAGCGCGACCGGAGCGGAGGCACGGGCCCGCGCACCTGGTCGTGAACGGCGTTCTGCGTGGTCACGCTCTGGTTATCGGTCGGACCGGCCTCCGGGCTGAGCCGTCGGCTCCTTCTCAGAATCTGACGACCGACTTGCCGACGGTACGGCGGGCGGCGAGGTCGGCCAGGGCGGCCCCCGTCTCGTCGAGAGGGTAGACGCGTCCGACGGGCGGGTCGACCACCTTGCTCTCGAGCATCGGAAGCAGCTCGTCCCACTGCACGCGCATGAACCCCGGACGCGCCATCGCCCACGCGCCCCAGCCGACGCCGCGGACATCGGTGTTGTTGAGCAGCAGCCGGTTGACCTTGACCGTCGGGATGGCGCCCGCCGTGAAGCCGACGACCAGCAGCCTGCCGCCCGGCGCGAGCGCGCGCAGCGAGTCGGTCATCAGGTCGCCGCCGACCACGTCCACGACCACGTCGACGCCGTCTCCGTCGGTGAGCTCCTTGGCAGCGGCGAGGAAGCCGTCGACCATCACCACCTCGTCGGCCCCGGCGGCTCGCGCGACCTCCGCCTTGGCCTCGGTCGAGACCACGGCGATCGTGCGGGCGCCGTACCCGCGGGCGACCTGGATCGTCGCCGTGCCGACCCCGCCGGCGGCGCCGTGCACGAGCACGGTCTCACCCGCGCGCAGGCCGGCGCGGGTGGCGAGCGCGAACTGGGCGGTCAGGTAGTTCATCGGCAGCGCGGCGCCGGCCTCGAACGACACCGCGTCGGGCAGCGGGAAGACGCTGTCGGGGTGGAGCGCGAGGACCTCCGCACCGGCGCCGTACGGCAGCACGCACGCGACGCGGTCACCGGTCCTGAAGCCGGAGTCGGCGGGGGCGTCGCGGACGACGCCGGCCACGTCCACGCCGAGGATGAACGGGAGCTCGGGACGCAGCTGGTACTCCCCGCGCGTGAGCAGCAGGTCGGGGAAGCTCACGCCCAGCGCCTCGACCTCCACGACGACCTGGCCGGGTTGCGGAGTGGGCTCGGGCACGTCGACGACCTCGACACCGTCGGGTCCGTCGAGGCGGGTGACCTGGATCGCACGCATCCGGCGAGGCTAGCGAAGCGTGCAGGGCGGCGCAGATCGGCGGCAGGTCAGGCGCCGCCGGCGACGCGGAGCATCCACTCGACCTCGCGCCAGTAGTCGTCCTTCTCCTCGGGCAGTGCCGTGGCCTCGGACGTCGTCACGGTGCGCTCGAGGGGGATGGGGTCGGGCAGCCGGGAGTACTTGCTACGGCCGGGCCGCTCGTCGGGCACCTCGTGGACCTGGGCCATCGCAACCTCCCTGGTGCTCCTCGTGCTCCTGCGTGCGACGTACTCCCAGGCTACGCCGCTCAGCCCGGCCGGACGATGCTCGCGAGCTCGAAGTGCATGGGGTCGGTGTAGTTCCAGTCGCCGCCCCAGGCGAAGCCCCACTTCTTGAAGATCGCAACCACGGCGCGGCTCATCTCGCCCTCGGTGCCGCGCTGGTTGCCCGGCACGTTGAGGTCGACCGCGATGCCCCAGGAGTGCAGGCTCAGGCCCTTGGCCGGGTCGTAGCCGATGAACCGCGGGTAGTAGCAGCCGGCGTACTCGTCGGGATGGATCTCGCTCGCCAGGCCGCGGCTGACGACCTCCTCCAGGGCGGCGCGCAGCTGCGGCAGCATCACCCGGTGGCAGGTCACCTGACCGAGCAGCGGCACCTCCTCGGTGCGGATGTTGGCCGCGACCCAAGCGGGGTCCGGGGTGACCCGGCCGCTCGGCAGGGGCTTGTAGCGGAACGACCCGACCGCCTCGGCCGCGGACGTGCCGGTGAGCACGGCGGTGCGGGTCACGTCGACGTCGAGCTCGAGCGCGAGCACCCGCAGCGACGCGGTCTTGCCGAGGATCTTCTGCATCTTGTCGGTGAGCACCGACGGGGTGAACCGGCCGGTCGAGACCAACATGGCGTTGTCGGCGGGCATGCCGAGCCGCTTGCCGAGCGGGCGGGTGATGACCGCGCTGACCGGCTCGGCCATCGGTGCGTACGCGCCGATGTGCACCGTCGGGGCGTCGTCGGTGGTGCCCAGGCGCAGGAACCCGCGCGGCTGCTCCAGCCTGCGGCCCACGGACGGGTCGACCATCACCTCGCCGCCGGCCAGCCGCTCCCACACCGCGCCGGCGGTCGCGGTCGACTGCGGCGTCCAGCGTCGGTAGGCGTCGACGTCGACCGACGCGATGGTCAGCGTGCGGCCCTCCAGCGACAGCGACGCCATCGACATCGGCATCACGGCCTTGACGCCCTTCAGCTCGCGCAGCTGTCGCTGCACCCTGGCCGGGATCGGCTTGGTGCTGCTGACGAGGACGTCCGGGCGCAGGAGAGGGGTGCGCAGCTCGCCCGGCGCAGCGACGGCGTACGCCGAGGTCGAGCTCGACGGGCTGCCCTCCGGAGACGGGTCCTTGGTGCTCGGGCTGCTGATCGAGCCCGAGCTGGTGCTCGTGCCGTCGGCCTCGCGCGCGGACGGAGTAGTGGGCGCCTGGCTGCACCCGGCCAAGGCTGCGGAGCCGGACAGCGCACACGTCAGCGCCGCCGCGACGAGCGCACTCCCGCGCCGCCGGCTCTCCCTCCGCATCCCGTCCCCTCCGTTCCCAGGCCCTCCCATTGTTCACTGTGCGCCAACAACGATTCGTCTGCGGTCTAAGGGGTGAATTACGCGGGTGGATCGCAGACGAATCGGGTACGGCGTACGCATGAGCGAGACCAGTGACGAGTCCATCGGCCCCGACGACGCCGGATCGGCCGGGTCGACCGGGGAGAGCGACGACCGGGAGACCCCCGAGGTCGGGCTGATCGCCGACGAGGAGCTGCCGGAGGACCTGCAGCCCACCGACGACAACCCGCTCGCGCAGGACCCGCCCGAGGGCTCACCCGAAGGAAACCCGCTCAACGACCCGGAAGAGTCCTGACCACGATCCGACAACGATTCGTCTGCGAGCCCTCCCCGTGATTCACCCCGTAAATCGCAGACGAATCGTTGTCCTAGGGTTCTGCTCATGAGTTCAGGGGCGGCCGCTGAGCCGAGGAAGCGGCGGTCGGTCCCCGTCTGGGCGGAGACCGTGCTGCTGCTGGTGCTCGCACTCGCGGTCTCCGCGGTGGTCAAGACCTTCTTCGTGCAGATGTTCTTCGTGCCGTCGGGGTCGATGCGGCCGCTGCTGCAGGAGGACGACCGGATCCTCGTGGAGAAGGCGTCGTACTGGAGCGGACACGTCGAGCGCGGCGACGTCGTCGTGTTCGCCGACCCGGGCGGGCAGTGGCTCGGGCCGCTCGTCGAGCAGCCCACCCAGGTGCAGACGGTGCTCGGGTTCCTCGGGCTCTACCCGACAGGCGGCCACCTGGTGAAGCGCGTGATCGGCGTCGGCGGCGACCACGTGGTCTGCTGCGACAGGAAGGGCCGCATCCGGGTCAACGACGTGCCGCTCGAGGAGACCGACTACATCGCCGAGGGCGCGGCGCCGTCCGAGCGGAAGTTCGACGTCGAGGTGCCCGAGGGGCGGCTCTGGGTGATGGGCGACAACCGCGGCGACAGCGAGGACTCCCGGTTCCACCAGGACCTCCCCGGCGGCGGGTCGGTGCCCGAGTCGCTCGTGGTCGGCAAGGTCTGGGCGGTGGTGTGGCCGTTCGACCGGTTCAACCGGCTCGACACACCGTCGACCTTCACGAACCCGGCGCTCCAGGTGACCGGCGAGGTCCGTTGACCGGTACGGCGGCGCCCGGCGCCGACAAAGACGTGACCCTTGTCCGGCTCGACCTGGACACCCTGGCCGCGCTGATCCGCGGCGACCTGGACGTCGCCTCGGAGCGGGCGGGCGTCCCGCTGACGCCGTACCTCCTCGACCAGGCCTGGCTCTGGCGGATCCGCCACGAGCAGATCCGGGACGACCCGGAGGCCGCCGACTGGATCGCGCGCGCCGCGCTGGTCGACGGGAAGGTCGTCGGGCACGTCGGCTTCCACGGACCGCCGGACGAGGCCGGGATGGTCGAGGTGGCCTACTCCGTGGACCCGCTGTGCCGGCGGCAGGGCCACGCCCGCCGGCTGCTCGCGACCGCGCTGGCGTGGGCGGCGTCCGACCCGCGGGTGCGCACCGTGCGGGCGAGCATCAGCCCGACCAACGTCGCGTCGCTGGCGACGATCCGGCCGTTCGGGTTCACCCGCGTCGGCGAGCAGTGGGACGACGAGGACGGCCTCGAGCTCGTCTACGAGCGCCCCTCCCGCTGACCACGACCCTGGGCCGACACCGGCCGGACGCGGCATCATCGGGCGGGTGAGCCAGTCAGCCGTTCCCGACCTCGGCCACCGACGCCGACCGCTGCGTGGGCGCGACCCCCGCCAGCCACACCGAGCGGCCACGCCGCTGGAGCTGCTCTACGACCTGGTGTTCGTCGTCGCCTTCGGCCAGGCGGCCAACGAGCTCGCGCACTACGTCGCCGAGGACCACGTGCGCACCGGCGTCCTGGGCTTCGCGTTCGCCGTCTTCGCGATCGCGTGGGCGTGGATCAGCTACAGCTGGTTCGCCTCGGCGTACGACGAGGACGACTGGGTCTGCAGGGTCGCGACCATGGTCCAGATGGTCGGGGTGATCATCCTGGCGCTGGGGCTGCCCGAGGTGTTCGCGTCGATCGACGAGGGCCCGACGCTCGACAACGGCGTGGTGGTGGCCGGGTACATCGTGATGCGCGTGCCGATGGCCGTGCAGTGGCTGCGGGCGTCGCGGCACGACCCGGCCCGGCGCGCGGCCCACCTGACCTACGTCTGGACGATCCTGCTGGCGCAGGTGGGCTGGACGGTCATGGTCTTCCTGTCGGTGCCGCTCGCGACCGCGGTGGTCGGCTACGCCCTGCTCTACGCGGTCGAGCTCTCCGGTCCCGCGATCGCGGAGCGGCGCAAGGGCGGCACGCCCTGGCACCCGCACCACATCGCCGAGCGCTACTCGCTGCTGGTCATCATCACGTTGGGCGAGGGCATCATCGGCACCGTCGCGTCGCTCTCGGCCGTCGTGCACGGCCCCGGCGGCTGGAGCCTCGACGCGATCCTGGTCACCGTGGCCGGCGTGGGTCTGACCTTCGGGCTCTGGTGGTCGTACTTCACCGCGCCCTGGGGCGCGCTGCTGGCGCTGCGCCCGGACCGGGGGTTCGCGTTCGGCTACCCGCACATCGCCGTGTTCGGCGCCCTCGCAGCGGTCGGCGCCGGGCTGCACGTGGCGGCCTTCTACCTCGAGCACCACACTGAGATCGGCGCGGTCGGCACGGTGCTCAGCGTGGCGGTGCCGCTGGCGGTGTTCGCCGTGACGCTCTACGCGACCTGGACGGCGATGATGACCCACAGCGACCCGTTCCACGCCGGGCTGCTCGCCGGTACGGCGGCCGTGCTGGTCCTCGCGGTCGTCCTCGCCGCGGCAGGCGTGGACATGGCGTGGTGCCTCGTCGTGCTGGCGGTCGCGCCCGCCGTCACCGTCGTCGGCTACGAGACGGTGGGGCACCGGCACCAGGAGGAGATGCTGCGCGAGCTGGCCGCCGGGCGCTAGACCGGCTCCGCCGTCACCACCACGTTGCTCTCGTAGACGTGCCCGTCCCAGTCGGTGCACGTGACCAGCACCAGACGCGCCGGTCCGCCGCGACCGAACAGCTCCTGGCGCCGCTGCGCGAGCTCGCGGCGCGACAGCACGCGCACGTCGGTGGCCTCGTAGGCGACGCGGCCGGCCTTCGTCCGCACCACCACCCGGTCGCCGGGCTCGAGCTTGCCGAGCCGGTCCATCACGCCGCCGCCCGACGACACGGTGTGGCCGGTGAGCAGGGTCGGGCCGTTCTTCGCGCCGGGCCGGGCGCTGCGCTTCCACCAGCCGACGTCGTCGACGTCCGCCGGCGGGTGCAGCACGCCGGACGGCTCCACCTCGATGGGTACGACGGAGGCGCGGAGGTCGAGCTTCGGCACGACGAGCCGCACCGGGGCCGCGGGCGCCACGGCCGCACCAGCGGGCTCCGCGTCGGGCCGGAAGTAGGCCACCACCGCGGCGACGGCCACCAGCGCGATCAGCGCCAGCAGCGGGCTGAACCGGTCGGGGGAGCGGCTCATCGGTGGCTGCCGCGGAAGCCGCCCAGGGCTCCGACCGCGGCGGCCGCCAGCACGGCCGCGGCCGGGCCGACCAGGCCGTCGTACCAGGGCTCGGGCTCCTCGGCCACGCCGGAGGCGATCACGGCCGGCACGCGCGGCAGCTTCTTGGCAGGCTTCTCGGGCTTCTTCGCCGGGGCGGCCGGGGCCGCGGCCTCGACGACGCGGCCGTTGGGGCCGCACGCGACGTGCCCGACGTCCACGGTGGCCAGCGGCGCGTCCGCGAGCGCGGCGGCGGCCGGCAGCACCTCGAGGCTCAGCGCGGTCACCTCGATGCTGTCGGCGGTCCGGACCTGCTTGTTCAGGACGACCTTGAGCACGTTGTCGCTCAGCGGCTTGAGCTGCGGGCCGACCTGGGCGAGCACGCCGTCCACGATCTGCTGCTGGAGCGGGTCGATCACGGCGGCCAGGGGCGCGGCCTGGCCGTCCAGCGTCTGGGTGAGCTGGGTGCGCAGGCCGTCGAGCACGCTGGTGGCGACGGAGTCGAGGTTCACGAACAGCTCGGTGTTGGGCGCCGGGTCGACCGGCAGGTTCAGCACGTCGACCGCGGTGCCGCCCACGGACAGCGTCAGCCGACCATCCGTGATGTGGCTGCTGCCGTCGACGCCGGCGGGCGCGGCGGTGCAGCGGGCCTCGATCGCACCGACGGTGCCGGCGATACCGGTCTCGCCGAGCGGGGCGAGGCCCTGGCTGACCGCCTGGGTGACCGGCCCGACGACCTGGTCCATCACGGGCTGCAGACCGTTGAGCGGCGCGAGGGACGACGCCGGGTCGGCGACCACGGCGCCGGTCAGGTCGAGGTTGGCGACCGACAGGCCGACGGGCTGTCCGGGGGTGAGGCAGCGCGACGAGCCGACCTGGGCGACCGAGCCGCCCTCACCGGCGACGCCCGCGCAGGCGGCCGACGTACCCGCGCCGTCGACGACGCCCGCGGTCGCCTCCTGCGCCAGCACACCGGCGTTGAGCAGGCGCTGGTTGCCGAGCACCGCGGCGGACGGGCTCGCGGTGCCGGTGACCCGGACGCCGCTGCCCTCGTCGACCGCCCGGACGGTGCCCGAGTCGGTCGGCTGGCCGGCGACCGAGCCGCGCACGGCGGTCGCCTCGGCGGAGGAGATCGTCTGGGCGGAGGCCGGCGCCGCCGTGACGAGGGTGAGGACGGCGAGCGCGCCGACCGTCCCGAGCGCTCTGGTCAATGAAGCCGTTCGCAGCACGGCGTACTCCTGCTGGGTCCCTCTGCCGAGCGGGAGGCCGCGACCCGTCCGTCCCGCCGGGACCCTCCGCCCGGCCTCGTGGGCCTCCTGGCCTGTCAAACGACGCCGGGCGCCTGAGGTTACGTGGGGTTGCGCGCGAGCTCAGCCGCCCACGCTGAGGCGGGTCTCCTCGTCGGCGGCGCGGTCGGCCAGCGGCGAGTCCTCGCGGTGCCGCAGCGACAGCAGACCGCCGACCACGAGGGTGATGACGACACCGATCGCGGTGTACCAGGTGAAGCCGACCAGCTCCCTCTGGAACAGGAAGAGGTAGGACATCACCGCGACCGCCACGGCGAAACCGGCCATCGCCTCGGTCTGCCGCGCCTTGCGCACCCACAGCCCCAGGAAGAAGGAACCGAGCAGGCCGCCGTACGTCAGGCCGGCCACGCTGAGCCCGAGCTCGACGACCGGGTTGTCGGTGCCGCGGAACAGCGCCGCCGCGAGGATGAAGACCAGGCCCCAACCGAGGGTGAAGAGCCGGCCGAGCTTCAGGCCCTCCTCGTCGCTGAGGGTCCGGGTGCTGAACCGCTGGTAGAGGTCGGCCATCGTCGACGACGACAGCGCCGCGAGCGAGGACGACAGCGTGCTCATCGCGGCCGCCATGATCCCGGCCAGCATCAACCCGGACAGGCCGGGCGGCAGCACGTCGACGATGAACGTCGGGAAGATCTCGTCGCCCGTCGCCAGGCCGAGCTGCTCCGGCGTGCGGCCGTCGTAGTAGGCCCAGAGCCCGAGGCCCACGACGAGGAACAGCGCGAACTGCACGAACACCACGAGCGCGCTGGTCACCACGGCCTTCTGCGCGTCGCGCAGGGTGCGGCAGGTCAACAGCCGCTGCACGACGATCTGGTCCGCGCCGTGCGACGCCGTCGAGAGCAGAGCGCCGCCGATCACCGCGGTGACGAAGGCGTACGGCGCGGAGACCGGGTCGGACGCGAAGTCGAGGAGCTGGGTCTTGCCGGCGTCGGCCGCCGTGGCGAGGAAGTTGCCGTCCGTCCCGGCGACGACGTACGCGAGCGCCGCGATGCCGCCCGCGACGTAGATGAACATCTGCATGACGTCGACCCAGACGACGGCGCGGATGCCGCCGACGAACGTGTAGGCCACCGTGACGATGCCGAGCACGGCGATGATCACGAAGTAGGAGAGGTCGATGCCGATGCCCGAGAGGATGACCTTCATCGGGATCGCCGCGGCGAACAGCCGGACGCCGTCGGCCAGCAGCCGGGTGAACAGGAACGCCACCGACGCCAGCCCCTGCATGCCGCGGCCGAAGCGCAGCCCGAGATAGGCGTACGCCGTGGTCATCTCGCCGCGGTAGTAGCGCGGCAGCAGCACGGCGGCGACCACGATCCGGCCGAGCAGGTAGCCGAGCGCCACCTGGAGGAACGTCAGCGTGCCGAGGTACGCCACCGTCGGCACGCTGATCACCGTGAGCGCGCTGGTCTCGGTGGCCACCACAGAGAAGCAGACCGCCCACCACGGCAGGTCGCGGTCCCCGAGGAAGTAGCCGCGCAGGTTGCCCTGCTTGCCGGAGAGGCGCAGGCCCAGCCACGCCGAGGCCGCGAGGTAGAGGACGATGACGACGAGGTCGAGCAGCTGCATGCGCGTCTCCAGGTGACTCCGAGTAGTCAGCGGATCCGGCTCCGGAAGTAGACCTCCGGTCCAGACAGGCGGGTCCGATGGTCTACCCGGCTGGGAGAGCTGTCAAGGGTGCGCTCCGCTTCGTAGGTTGGCCACGTGACCGTAGGCGTCCTCCGGACGGCAGCCGTCATCGCCCTGGCGATCGCCGGCGCGAGTTGCGGTGCCGACGACGCCGAGCCGGCCACCACCACGTCACCGACGGCATCGCCGTCGCGCACCTCGCCGACCAGCACGGCCGCGCCGAGTGCCGCGAGGTCGAAGCCGGCCAAGAGCACGGCTCGCGGGACGACGATCACCACCGCCGGCAGCGAGTACGGCGAGATCCTCCGGGGCCCGAAGCGGCAGGTCGTCTACATCTGGCAGAGCGAGCCGTCCTCGAAGCCACAGTGCTACGGCGACTGCGCCACGCTCTGGCCACCCGTGCTGACCACGGGGACGCCCCGAGCCGCGGGCGGGGTGGACGCGTCACTCCTCGGTACGACGAAGCGGAGCGACGGCTCGAACCAGGTGACGTACAACGGGCACCCGCTCTACTACTACGCCCACGAGGGGCCCGGCGAGGTCGAGTGCCACGACATCGCCACGCACGGCGGGCTGTGGTGGGTCGTCACGCCGGCCGGCGACCGGGTGACATGAGCAACCCCTAGGTCGTGCGCGAGGCGCACCCTGA
>DASURB010000070.1:0-5680 GCA_036280235.1 Nocardioides sp. | reverse complement strand
AGCGCGTCGAGCAGCGCGCGCTCGGACACCGACCCGGCGACCTCGGCGGCGACGATCGGCGGCTCCGCGCGGACGACGGGCATCTGCGAGACGCCGTACTCCTGCAGGATGTGCACCGCCTCGGCGATCGTCTCGTTGGGGTGGGTGTGCACGAGGGCGGGGATCTCGCCGCTCTTGCGGCGCAGCACGCTGCCGACGGTCTCCTCGCCGGACGCGGGGAGGAAGCCGTACTGGGCGAGCCACTCGTCGTTGAAGATCTTGGTGAGGTAGCCGCGGCCGGAGTCGGGCAGCAGCACCACGATCACCGCGTCCTTGCCCTCCGGGGTGCCCTTGAGCTCCTCGGCGAGCTGCGCGGCCGCCACCACCGCCATCCCGCACGAACCGCCGACGAGCAGTCCCTCCTCGCGCGCCAGACGGCGGGTCATCGCGAACGAGTCGCCGTCGGACACCTCGATGACGCGGTCGGCGATCTCGGGGTCGTACGTCGTGGGCCAGAAGTCCTCGCCGACGCCCTCGACGAGGTACGGCCGGCCGGTGCCGCCTGAGTACACCGAGCCGGCGGGGTCGGCGCCGACCACCTTGACGTTCGGGTTCTGCTCCTTCAGGTAGCGGCCGGTGCCGCTGATCGTGCCGCCCGTGCCCATGCCCGTCACGAAGTGCGTGATCCGGCCGTCGGTCTGCCGCCAGATCTCCGGACCGGTCGTCTCGTAGTGGGAGCGCGGGTTGTTGGGGTTGGAGTACTGGTCCGGCTTCCAGGCGCCCTCGATCTCGCGGACGAGCCGGTCGGAGACGTTGTAGTAGGAGTCCGGGTGCTCCGGCGGTACGGCGGTCGGGCAGACGACCACCTCGGCGCCGTACGCCCGCAGAACGTTGCGCTTGTCCTCGCTCACCTTGTCGGGGCAGACGAACACGCACTTGTAGCCCTTGGCCTGCGCCACGATGGCGAGTCCGACGCCGGTGTTGCCGGAGGTCGGCTCGACGATGGTGCCGCCGGGCTTGAGCGAGCCGTCCTGCTCGGCCGCCTCGACCATGCGCAGGGCGATGCGGTCCTTCACGGAGCCGCCGGGGTTGAGGTACTCGACCTTCGCGAGCACGAGAGGGGCGTCGTCGCCGGTAGGCACGACGTGCTGGAGCCTGACGAGCGGGGTGTTGCCCACCAGGTCGAGGAGCGAGTTCACGTAGTCCACGGGCGGAGTCTAGGCCCGGCTTTCTAAACTGGGCTTGTGGGGAAGGCTGCAGCAGCACGACGGCTGGCGGCCGCCGCGGCCTACGGGGGCGGCGGTCTCTCAGTGCTGGGTGCGTCCGTCTACGCCCTGCTCCGCGCCGAGGCGCTGCTCGCGCGTCGCACGATCGGGCTGCCGAACGGCGACCCGCCCGACGCCACCGGCTGGTACGGCCACGGCCGCCCCGGTCCGGCGTACAAGGTCGTGCTGCTCGGCGACTCGTCTGCGGCCGGGTACGGCGTGGACTCGGTGCAGGAGACGCCGGGGGCGCACCTCGCGTCGGGTCTCGCCGAGGCGGCGGACCGTCGCGTGTACCTCCGCTCCGTCGCCGTGGTCGGCGCGCAGAGCCGCGACCTCGACAAGCAGGTGACCGAGGCGCTCGAGGTCGAGCCCCACGTGGCGGTGATTCTCATCGGCGCCAACGACGTGACGCACACGCGGCCGCCGTCGGAGTCGGTGCGGCTGCTGTCCGAGGCGGTCCGCCGCTTCCGCGAGGCGGGCGTCGAGGTGGTTGTCGGCACCTGCCCGGACCTCGGCACCGTCGAGCCGATCGCGCCGCCGCTGCGCCAGCTGGCCCGGCTGCTGTCGCGCCGGCTCGCAGCCGGCCAGGCCATCGCGGTGGTGGAGGCCGGCGGCCGCACGGTGTCGCTGGGGTCGATCCTCGGTCCGGAGTTCGCGGCGACGCCCAAGGTGTTCTTCGGTCCCGACCGGTTCCACCCGTCCGCGGCCGGCTACTCGTCGCTGGCGTCGGTGCTGCTGCCGTCCGTGCTCGCGGCGCTCGGCGAGATCCCCGACGAGGAGCTCGTGCCGGAAGCCGCCCGCGGCGAGACCGTGCTGCCGATCGCCACCGCGGCGGTCGAGGCGGCCAAGGTGCCGGGGACCGAGCTCGGCGGCACCGAGGTCGCCGGCCAGAAGCGCGGCGCACTCGGTCGCTGGGTGCAGCTGCGGCACCGCCGCCGGCACGCCGAGGCCGACGCCGAGGTGCCCGCCGCGACCGAGGACGCCCAAGCGGCAGCCACGTCCTGATTCCCGCCAGACACGAAGAGAGCCCCGCGGCAATCGCCGCGGGGCTCTCCCCTGGGAGCTCTGTATGTATCCGGTGTTACTCCTGGCCGCGCAGGATCGCCAGGATCCGGAGCAGCTCGATGTAGATCCAGATGATCGTCACGGTGAGGCCGAACGCCGCCCGCCACGACTCGCGCTCCGGCAGGCCGGCCGCGATGCCGCGCTCGACGAAGTCGAAGTCGAGGATCAGCATCAGCACACCCAGACCGAGGCCGATGAAGCTCATCACCAGGCCGAGGCCGCCGAAGCCGTTGACACCGATGGCGTGGCCGAACAGGCCCAGCACGAAGTCGAACAGCGAGACCGCGACGAAGCCGAAGAGCGCGGCGATCGTCCACTTGCGGAACCTGTTGCTCACCTGGATGTTGAAGAACTTGTACGCCGCGAGCGTGCCGGCCACGGCTGCGAACGTGCCGAGCACCGCGCCGAAGACGAGCCCGTCGCCGACCATCGCCTCCAGCGACTTGCTGAACGCGCCGATGAACACACCCTCGACCGCGGCGTAGGCCAGCACGAGGCCCGGCGAGACGACCTTCTTGAACGAGTTGACCATCGCCAGCACGAAGCCGATCAGCGCGCCGGTGATGCTCAGGGTGTACAAACCCCGGAGGGCTGCCTCGTTGTCGATCGGGCCGGTCAGGAACCAGGTCGCGGCCGCGACGACGATGGTGGTGCCCAGCGTGATGCCGGTCTTCTGCACGACCGAGTCGATCGTCATCCGGCCGGTGTCGACCGGCGCCTGGGTGTACGGCGGCGGGGCGTCGAAGCCGCCGCGCGAGGAGTGCTGGGTGGCCGGCGGCGCGTCGTAGCTCGGGTAGGTCATGCCGCTCGCCCGGCCGTTGAAGCCTTCGCTGCGGGCGAACACGGGGTTGCTGCTGCGCATGGTGCGGTCTCCTCCTTGGAGGCCTGGGGTTGCTCCGGGCGGAACGTCCCGTCGGGGTACAGGTCCATCGTACGGACCTGACGTCTGGTCAACGATCCAGCGCGGGCAACTGTTCCATGAGAACTCCGAGGTCAGCGCACCCGGTCCGAGCACCGTCAGATCAGGAACTGCGCGACCAACCCGACCAGCGCGCAGACCGCCAGCGTCCGCAGCACGCTCCAGCGGAGCCGGAGCAGAAGCACCGCCGCCATCGCCGCCACGCCCAGGGCAACCGGGTCGAGCGTGGACAAGTCGGGCACCTCGACGGTCAGCGGCCCGAACGCGGCGCGGTGCGACTCGTCGAAGAGCGTGTGCGTCGCGAAGTAGACGCCCAGGTTGGCGATCACGCCGACCACGGCCGCGGTGATGCCGGTCATCGCGGCGGACAGCGCGGCGTTGCCGCGAAGGCGCTCGACGTACGGCGCTCCGAGGAAGATGAACAGGAAGCACGGCACGAACGTCACCCACGTCGTGAGCAGCGAGGCGACGACCCCGGCCGTCCACGGGTCGAGCGCGCCGGGGTCGCGGAACGCGCCGAGGAACGCGACGAACTGCACGACCATGATCAGCGGTCCGGGGGTCGTCTCCGCCAGCGCGAGTCCGCGCGCCATCTCGCCCGGGGCGAGCCAGCCGTAGACCTCGACCGCGCGCTGCGCGACGAAGGACAGCACGGCGTAGGCGCCCCCGAACGTGACGAGCGCCGTGCCGCTGAAGAACAGTCCCTGCTGGGCGTAGACGCTGTCGCCGCCGGCGAGCAGTCCGGCAACGGCGACGGGGAGCAGCCACAGCGGGATGCCGATCCCCAGCACCAGCGCTGCCCTCCGCCCGGTCGGCCGCGCGGCATGCAGGGCGTCGTCCGACACCAGCGGAGGCTCGTCGTCCGGGTCGGCGGACTCCTCCGGCATCGACACGACGTCCGGACGCCACCGGTGCACGACGGCCCCGACCAGCCCGGCGCCCAGCACCACCAGCGGGAACGGCACCTGGAATACGGCCAGCGCGAGGAAGGCGGCCACCGCGAGGGCGACCAGGAGTGGGTGGTGCAGCACGCGTCGGCCGATGCGCACGACCGCCTGCACGACGACCGCGACGACGGCGGGTGCCAGCCCCGCGAACAGCCCGGCGACTAAGGCGGTCTCGCCGAACCCGGCGTACAGCGCCGACAGCGCGAGCAGCGCGGCCACGCCCGGCAGCACGAACAGCACGCCGGCGATGACGCCGCCGATCGCGCCGTTGAGCAGCCAGCCGACGTACACCGCGAGCTGCGTGGCCTCGGGACCGGGCAGCAGCATGCAGTAGTTGAGCGCGTGCAGGAAGCGGCGCTCACCGATCCAGCGGTGCTCGTCGACCAGGGTGCGGTGCATCACCGCGATCTGGCCGGCCGGTCCGCCGAAGGTCTGCAGCGAGATCAGGAACCACGCACGGGTGGAGACGCGCAGCGGGACGAGGTGACCGTCGCCGGAGACCCGAGAAAGTCCACTGATCACGTGGACAATCTAGCGGCGCTTCCTCCAGACGAGGAACGCGACACCGACCACCAGGACGGTCGCGACGACGACGGCCGCCGGGCGCTTCTTGGCCTCGAGGTTCTGCTGGAGGTGGTCGACGGTCTGCGCGAGCTGCTCGCGGTTGCGCTCCACCTCGGCCTGTGCAGCGGCGATGGTGGGGTCGACGTCGGTACCAGTGGTGCTCATCGGCCGTGGCCTCCCTTGATGGTCTCGACGTCCTGCTTGACGCCCTCGACGGCACGTTCGGGTGCGGCGGGCGTCGCCTTCGACACCTTGCCCTTGCCGACGAGCGCGGCGATCCCGGCCGCGATGAACAGCACGACGGCCACGATCAGCGCCGCGGCCCACGCCGGGAGGACGAGTGCGAGCGCGAGGATCGCCGTGGTGATCAGGACACCGAGCCCGAACAGGCCCAGGATGCCGGCGGCGCCGAAGAGCCCCGCCCCCATGCCGGCGTTCTTGCCCTTCACGGCGAGCTCGGCCTTGGCCAGCTCGAGCTCACTGCGGACCAGGGCGCTGGTCTGCTCGCTCAGGTCGTGGACCAAGGCGCCCAGCGACTCCTTGTCGGCGGCGGACCTGTGATCGGTCCCGTGCGGTGCGCTCATGCCCTCCGGGTGCCCACGGCTCCGGCCGGTAAACCCGGCGCCGCCTCGGCCGCTAGTTTCGGGAGCATGGACGCTGCCCTCGGCCTGTCGCCCCTGACCCCGCTCGCGCAGCTCGACCGCGCCGCCGACTACCTGCCGGACCGGGTCGCCTACCGGTTCGAGGGGACGTCGACGAGCTACGCCGACTTCCGCGACCAGGTACGTCGTGCCGCGGGACTGCTGGCGCAGGAGGGGGTACGGCGGGGCGACCGGGTCGCGGTGCTGGCCCGCAACGTCCCGGTGGCGCTGCTCGCGCACTTCGCGGTGCCGTGGGCCGGCGGCGTGCTGGTCGCGCTGAACCATCGCCTCTCCGCCGGC
>DASURB010000069.1:0-11055 GCA_036280235.1 Nocardioides sp. | reverse complement strand
CCGCCGGAAGGCCGTCGGCGCTCACCCGGCGACCCGCGCGAGGTCGTCGCGCATCGCCCGGACGGCCTGGCGGTAGACCTCGATCGTGCGCTCGGCGGTGCGTTCCCAGGCGAAGTCCTGGGCGTGCAGCAGCGCGCCCCGAGACAGCTCGTCGCGGAAGCCCGGCTCGGCGACGATGCGGCGCATGGCGCGCGCGTAGTCCTCCGGGTCGTGGCTGTCCACGAGCAGGCCGGAGCGCTGGTCCTGCACGACTGTGGTGAGCCCGCCGACGGCGGCGGCGACCACGGGAGTGCCGGTGGCCTGGGCTTCGACGGCGACGAGCCCGAAGCTCTCGTTGTACGACGGGACGCAGACGAGCGTCGCGGCGGAGTACCAGTCCGCGAGCACGGCTTGCGCCACCGGCGGGACGAAGCGCACGACGTCCGCGATGCCGAGCGAGTCGGCGAGCTGAGCGAGCGACTCGGGATGGTCGAGCCCGCTGCCCGACGGACCACCGACGACCGGCACGACGAGACGCCGACGCAGGTCGGGGTCGCGGTCGAGCATGAGGCGGACGGCGCGCAGCAGGATGTCGGGCGCCTTGAGCGGCTGGATGCGGCCGGCGAACATCAGCACGACCGCGTCCTCGGGGAGGCCGAGCCGGCTGCGCGCGCCGATCGTCGGGTGGAACACGTCGAGGTCGACACCGGGGTGCACGGACTCGACCCGCGACGGCTCGGCGTCGTAGAGGTTGATCAGCTGCTTGGCCTCGTCCTCGGTGTTGGCGATCAGCATGTCGGCGGCCTCGACCACCTGCTCCTCGCCGATCACGCGGCCCTCGGGCTCGGGCGTGTCACCCTCGGCGAGCGAGGCGTTCTTGACCTTGGCCATCGTGTGCATCGAGTGCGCCAGCGGCACGCCCCACCGGTCGCGCACCAGCGCGCCGACCTGGCCGGAGAGCCAGTAGTGCGAGTGGATGACGTCGTACCAGCCCTGGTCGTGCTGGGCCTCGGCGCGCAGCACCTCGCGGGCGAACACGCAGAGCTGGCCGGGCAGCTCGTTCTTGGTCAGCCCCTCGAACGGACCGGCGTGCACGTGCCGGACGGAGATGCCGTCGTGGGCGCGCACGATCTGGGGCAGCGACGACGAGGTGGCCCGCGTGTAGATCTCGACCTCGATGTTGCGAGCGGCGAGGCGCTTGGCGAGCTCGAGCACGTAGACGTTCATTCCGCCGGCGTCGCCGGTGCCCGGCTGGTCCAACGGCGAGGTGTGCAGGCTGATCATCGCCACCCGACCGTGCTCACGGCGTCGCGCCGACTGCACCATGCACTGCTCCTGCCGTGTCCGGGTCTGGTCCACGTGGTGAACCAGGCCCGATCCTGGCCTATTCCCGCGGCTCTCCGACACGGGGCCCGCATGACGGTCCGGCCCTGGCACCACCCATATGAATACCCTCGTGAGGTGGGTCGCATTCACGTGGGGATCTCCGGATGGACCTATCCCGCGTGGCGCGGCGACTTCTACCCCGCCGGCCTGCGGCAGAAGGACGAGCTGAAGTACGCCGCCGAGCACCTCACCAGCATCGAGATCAACGGGTCGTTCTACTCACTGCAGCGGCCGTCGTCGTACGCCGCCTGGCGCGACCAGACCCCGGACGACTTCGTGTTCGCGATCAAGGGCGGGCGCTTCATCACCCACATGAAGAAGCTGGCCGACGTCGAGACGCCGCTGGCCAACTTCTACGCCTCCGGCGTGCTGGCACTCGGCCGCAAGACCGGACCCTTCCTCTGGCAGCTGCCACCGAACCTGGGTTACGACGAGGAGCGGCTGGCCAACTTCTTCGACCTGCTCCCGCGCACCGCGCAGCAGGCCGCCGAGCTCGCAGCCCGGCACGACGCCAAGGTGCCCGACGACCGCGCGCTCACCACCGTTCCGGACGACATCCGGGACATGCACCTGCGGCACGCCCTCGAGGTGCGGCACGCGTCGTTCCAGGAACGCTGCGACGAGCTGATCGCCCTGCTCCGTGAGCACGACGTCGCACTGGTCGTCGCTGACACGGCCGGTCGCTGGCCGAAGCTCGACGCAGTCACCTCCGACCACGTCTACGTGCGGCTGCACGGCGACAAGGAGCTCTACGCCAGCGGCTACACGCCGAAGGCACTGGACTCCTGGGCCGAGAAGGTGCGCGGCTGGGCCGACGACGGCTGCGACGTGTACGTGTACTTCGACAACGACATGAAGGGCTACGCCCCGCACGACGCGATGGCGTTGATCGAGCGGGTCGGGCGCTGACCGACGAAGTATCCGGGGGTTGACCTTTCCCGGGCGGCGGCACGTAGTCTGCCCGGCAGTCTCGGGGAGGGATGCACATGCCGGAATTCGCGAAGCTGCTGGCCGCGGCCAGGAACGGCGACGAGGCGGCGTTCGTGCAGCTGTTCCGGTCGGTGCAACCGGCGCTGCTCCGCTACCTGACGACGATCGGCGGCCCTGTCGCCGAGGACGCGGCAGGTGAGACGTGGGCGTGCGTCGTGCGCGACCTGCACCGCTTCGAGGGCGACGAGAACGGCTTCCGGGCCTGGGTGTTCACGATCGGGCACGCGCGGCTGCGCGACGCCCAGCGCAGGGAGTACCGCGCGCCGATGCCCGTCGACGCGCACGAGGAGCTCGCGGACCGGCCGGCCCCCGACGACGTACCCGCGGCCGTCGGCGAGCTGGCCACGACCGAGGAGGCGCTCCGCCTGGTGGCCTCGCTGCCCCGTGACCAGGCCGAGGCGGTGCTGCTCCGGCACGTCGCGGGGCTGGACGTGCCGACCACGGCCATGGTGCTGGGCAAGCGCCCCGGTGCCGTGCGGGTGGCCGTGCACCGAGGCCTCAAGCGGCTCGCCGCCGTGCTCGACGAACGACGTACGACGGACCGGGTGTAACGCGATGACGGCGAGAAGCGATGACTGGAGTGACATGGTGAGCCGGCTGTCCGACGAGACCGAGCACGACCCGCGGGTCCGTGCTCTGCTCGCTGCTGCCGCGGCGCCGGCCGGGTCCGGTCCGCTGCCCGGCGAGCAGGAGGCGCTGGCTGCCTTCCGCGAAGCCAGCTCCCGTCGGAGGTTCTCGATGCGTCCCCTGTCCCCCGTTCGCGCCGCCGTCGCGGCAGGCCTCGGTGCCGGTGTCCTGCTCGCCGCCGGTGTCGGTGGCGCCGCCGCCGGCGTGCTGCCCGGTGCCGCCCAGGACACCGCGAAGACCTGGCTCGACACCGTCGGGGTCGAGGTCCCCGGCCCGAACGCCCACAGCGCCGGTCACGCGGACACCCGTGGCAAGTCCGCGGAGGCGGGCGCCCCGGACGAGGACGCCGACGCCACCGAGACAGACCCGATCGAGACGACCGAGAGCGAGAGCGAGGTCGACGAGACCACGGAGCCTGCCGCCGGCACGACCGAGGAGAGCGCCGAGAGGGAGCTGCCCGAGGCGTCCGAGCACGGCCAGACCGTCTCGGAGACGGCACGGACCACCGACGGCGAGGGCGCCGACAAGGGTGCCGAGATCTCGGGCCTGGCCTCTGAGGGCAGGAGCGCCGAGGGCCGCGCCCACGCCGGCCGCCCGGAGGAGCCGGGCGCGCAGGGCAAGGCCAAGGCCGACGAGGCCGGCCAAGGCAAGCAGGCCCGGGGAGGTCAGGCACAGGGCGAGCGCCCCTGACCCCCCACCAGACCTGGGGAGGGCCGCGCGGGTCCCCGGCTACGGCCGGGGGCCCGCGTGTGTGTTCTGCCCGGTCCGGGCGAGCAAGCCGCCGACGCGGCCGCTGACCTTCCAGAACGCGATCCCGGCCAGCAGGCTGAGCAGCGTCGCGAGCAGCGGGGCGTCGTCCTCGAGGTGCGGGTAGACCTGCCAGTGCGCGAGGTAGACGTACAGCGACGCCGAGGCCAGCACCCCCACGACGCGCGCGACCGCACCGGGCACGCGCACCGCCGGCAGCCACACGAGCAGCAGCAGGCCCGCGACGACCACCACCTCACGGGCGGTGTCGCCGAAGAAGCCCGGCACGCTCGCCACCACCATCAACGACACGAGGACCCGATGGGCGACCCGGTCGGCCTTGACCGTGGCCCAGCCGAGCGCGAACAGCCAGAACACCACCGTGCCACGGTGGATCTCGTCGCCGCCGGAGAGCTCGACGACGTCGTACCTCGTGAGCAGACCGGCCGCGGCGAGCCCGAACGGCAGCCAGAACGACCAGCGACGCTCGGCCCGGTCGACCCACGGCACGGCGAGACAGGCGGCGAGCGCGACGAGCGTCCAGACGAGAACCTCGACGAACCAGTACCACCAGGCGGGCTCGGTCCACGACCGCGGCCCGAGCACGCTGTTGAGCAGAAGCACGTTGCGCCAGCCGATGTCGCCGGTCAGCACCGCAACTCCGGCGAGCCAGACCGTGGACGGTACGGCGATCCGGGCGACGCTGCCGAGCACGTGCCGGACCCGCTCCAGGCGGGGCGTTTCGGTGAGGTGGAAGCGGCCGAAGTTGAAGCCGGCCACGGCGAGCAGAACGTGCGCACCGCCGACGGCGACGAAGAGGTTGGCGTGCGTGCCGACGATCATCACGATCGCCAGAGCGCGGAGCAGCACGTTGGTCTCGAGCGTGCGGCCGCGACGCGCCGGCGTGGCGGGCCGGCCGGCGAGCTCGCCCACCGGGGTGGTGTGCCAGCCGGCGGGCAGCGTGCCGAGCACGGCCTCGACCCGGGTCGACGCCTCGACGTAGGACAGCGAGTCGCCACCGAGACCGACGAACGTGTCGGCGTCGGTGACGTCGCGGCCGAGCACCTGCGCGAGGGCGGCTCGCAGCGCGGCGCCGCGGTCCTCGACGACGGTCTCTCTCGCCCCGACCGGGGGCTTCCGGGACCGTTCGGCGGCGAGGCCGACCAGCGTGCGGTAGTCGGTCTTGCCCGAAGGCAGCCGCGGCACCTCCGGCAGCGCCAGCACCTGGACGGCCGTCCGGGGTAGGCCCACGACCTCCTTGGCGACGGCGCGCAGCACCTCGGGATCGGCCGGGCGCGCGCTCGCGTCGACGCCGAGCAGCAGCCGGTCGCCGAGGTCGGCGACGTGCACGACGTGCCCGCGCTCGCCGTACAGCCGCTCGACCTGGTCGAGGTCGACCCGGACGCCGAAGACCTTCGCGAACCGGCTGCGCCGCCCGACGATCTCGAGCATCCCGTCGGGCCGGCGGCGCGCGACGTCACCGGTGCGCAGCTCCTCGACGTCGCGCCCGCGGGCGAGATCCTCGGGGCGGGTGGCGTAGCCGAGCATCACGTTGTCGCCGCGGTAGACGAGCTCGCCGACGGAGAGCTCCGTCCCTGCGTCGAGGGCGGCGTCCAGGGGCCGCTCGGGCACCGGCTCGAGCCGGAAGGAGCCGCCCGGCACGGGGACACCGATCGCGCCGGCGCAGTCGGCCGCGAGGTCCGGCGGAAGGTAGGCCATCCGGGCGGTGGCCTCGGTCTGGCCGTACATGACGAACAGGTCCCACCCCCGCTCCCGGCCGGCCTCGGCGTAGCCACGCACCCGCTCGGGCGCCAGCCGCCCACCGGCCTGCGTGACGAAGCGCAGCGACGGCAGGTCCATCCGGGTGAAGCCGACCCGGTCGAGCAGCTCGAACGTGTAGGGCACGCCGGCGAACGACGAGACCCGGTGCGCGCGGACCGCGTCCCAGAAGCAGGCGTCGACCACGGACAGCCCGGTGAGGAACAGCGAGGCGCCGGCGGCCAGGTGGCTGTTCACCACGCTCAGGCCGTAGCAGTAGTGCAGCGGCAGCGTGGTGGCGGCGACGTCGGCCGGGCGGATGCCGAGGTACGTCGCGATGGCGCGGGCGTTGCTCGCCAGGTTGGTGTGCGAGAGCCGGACCAGCTTGGGGCTGCCGGTGGAGCCGGAGGTGGACAGCAGCAGGGCGAGGTCGGGGTGCAAGTCGTGCCGAGTACCGGGCCGGCGCTCGTGCAGGCCGTGCGCGTCGAGCACGACGTCGGGGTCGTACGCCGCAACCACGGCCTCGAGGTGGCCGGCGTTGTCACCCGGCAGGAGCAGCACCGGGTGGCCGCCCTGCAGCGCGGCGAGGTAGCCGACGAGGGAGTCCAGGTCGTTCTCGCCGGCGAGGAGCACCAGTCGCCGGTTGCCGCCCAGCTGTGCCGCCAGGTCGTCGACCCGGTCGGCCAGGTCGGCGTAGGAGACGGTCGTGCCGGTGTCCGTGACGACCGCGGGATGGTCCCCGTGCCGGCGCAGGTCGACCCAGAAGCGCCCGTCCGGCGCGTGCTGCTCAGGAGCATGCGGGACGGCGACGGGTGCGTCGGGAAGAGGCGGCACCGCAGGATCGTATTAGGTAAGCCTTACCTGAGCCAATCCGCACTGGACCAGCTGACAGGGCTGCCGAGGGTCGTCACTCGTCGAAGACGCGGTGCACCTTGTGCTGCGCGGCCTGGGCGCGCGGCCGGATCACCAGCTCGTCGATGTTCACGTGCGGCGGCCGGGTGACCATCCAGGTGATCGCGTCGGCGATGTCCTCGGCGACCAGCGGCTCGGCGACTCCGGCGTACACCGCCGCGGCCTTCTCCTCGTCGCCACCGAAGCGGACGGTCGCGAACTCGTCGGTGCGCACCATGCCCGGCGCGATCTCGCAGACCCGCACCGGCTGGTCGTAGAGCTCGAGCCGCAGCGTCTCGGTGACGACCTTGGTGCCGTGCTTGGCGGCGGTGTAGCCGGCCCCGCCCTCGTACGCGATCCGGCCGGCCGTCGAGCCGACGTTGAGGATGACGCCGGCGCCGGAGGCGATCAGCGCGGGCAGCAGCGCCTTGGTGACCTGCATCAGGCCGATCACGTTGACCTCGTACATCTGCCGCCACTGGTCGGCGTCCGCCTCGGCGACCGGGTCCGCGCCGAACGCGCCGCCCGCGTTGTTGACGAGCACGTCGAGCCGCGGGCCCACGGCCTCCGCGAGCGCGGCGACCTGGTCGGCGTCGGTCACGTCGCAGCGGATCGCCGTACCGCCGATCTCGTCGGCGAGCTCCTTGATCCGTTCCTCGCGGCGGGCCGCGCACCAGACGTGGAAGCCCTCGGCGGCGAGCCGGCGGGCGGTGGCGGCACCGATGCCGCTGCTGGCACCGGTCACGACGGCGGTGGGATTCGGCATGCGGCCCATCATCGCGCGGCCGTCCCACGGCGGGACGCTGGGGCCGAGCACCGGGTCCGGTCCAGCCTGGTGCTGCCAAGGCCGGACGGACCCGGCACACTACGCCTCATGCGATCGAGCAAGTGGGCGTCTCTCGTGTCGATCGTCGCCGGCCTGGCCTGGGGGGCCTCGGCCCTGCTGGGCTGGGGAGAGGAGCCGGAGCGCTACTCCTACCTGGTCGGTCTCGGGCTACTGATCGTCGCGTTCGCGTTCGCGGGCTACGCCCTGGTCGCCAACGCTCCCATCTGGCTGCGGGCCATCGTCGCTGTTGCCACGCCGGCGCTCGGCTACAGCGTCTGGCTGTCGATCGAGGGGCTCGCCACGCAGTACGTCCTGGTGCTGCTCGCGGGCATCGTCGCGGTCGTGGCCGGGGTCATCGGTCTCGGGCGGGGAACGTCGGAGCCCGACGCCGAGCCGGACCCGCCGGTGCGCGGACGCCGCGCCGCGCGCTGACCCGTCCCCAGATCGAGTCAGCCCTCCAGCAGCAACGACGCGAGCTCGGAGAGCTCGGGCGGGAGATCCTGCTCGGGCAGGACGACCTGGCGCCCCCCGACGGTGAAGGTGTAGACGTAGCGGTCCGGCTGGGGCCGCGACGGCGTCGTGGCCGCGAGCCCCGGCAGGTCGACCCGGGACAGCAGCCGTTCGACGTCGGGGCTGCGTGGGTCCTCGCCGAGCCGGACCTCAGCCTGCTCCGTGCGGCCGACGATGCCGCCGCTGCGGGTGACGACCACCAGGCCGCCTGCGTCCTCCCCATCAGGCCGGCCAGGCGACCCGTTTCCGGGCACAGGGACGGGTCGTCCGCCGCCCACGCCGGCGCCCACCGGGACGCCGACCTCGGTCCAGGCCTCGGCGACGGCGGTCCGTGCCTCGTCGGAGACGTCCGCCGCTGCCTGCACGGTGGCCGCGGCGAACGCGGCGAAGTCGGTGTCGGTGCCGATGCCACCGGTCAGGGCGGCGTACCAGATGCGGCCGGGCACCTCCCAGGCGCTGCCGCCCAGCGCGACCGCGGCCAGGTGGAACGCACGGTTGGGGATGCCGGAGTTGATGTGGACGCCGCCGTTGTCCTGGTCGGTGTCGACGTAGTCGGCCATCGACCCCACCTGAGGGTCCTTGCCGAGCACGGGATCGTCGTAGGCAGTGCCCGGCTCCTGCATCGACCGCAGCGCGACGCCCCGCACCGAGGGCATGAAGAGCCCCTCGCCGATCAGCCAGTCGGCCGTGTCGGCCGTGTGGCCGAGGAGCCGCTGCTTCAGACACGAGGCGAACACGTCGGAGACCGACTCGTTGAGCGCGCCCGACTGCCCCTGGTAGACGAGCCCGGCGGTGTGCTCGGTGACCGCGTGGGTGAACTCGTGGCCGAGCACGTCGATCGGCTTGGTGAACCGGGCGAACACGCGGCCGTCGCCGTCGCCGAACACGAGCTGCCGGCCGTCCCAGAACGCGTTGTTGTAGCCGCGGGCGTAGTGGACGGTCGCGACCACCGGCGCGCCGTTGTCGTCGTACGACGTGCGGGAGAACTCCTCGGCGAACAGCGACAGGGACTCGCGGATGCCGGTCCAGGCCTCGTCGACCGCCGCGTCGCCGGTCTCGGCGTCGCCTTCGCCGCGCACACGGCGACCCGGCAGCGAGGTGGTGTTGCCGGCGGTGAAGACCGCGAAGGCGCCCGCGACGTCGGCTCCGAGCACCGGCGTCTCGGCGCGCCCCGCCGTCGCGACCAGGTGGCGGCGCTCGCGCAGCTCGGCGTCGAGCCGCAGCGTGCCGCGGCAGGAGTCGCAGACCTCGTCGTCGGGGTGCTGCGCGGCCACCCGCTCGAGGAGGTACGGCGGGATGAAGGAGCAGTGGACGCCTTGGCCGCCTGTCGGCTGAGTGCGGGGAGTCATTTCCCGAGCCTCCCGGAGGCCACCGACAGAAGTAAAGATCCGTGCTGTGCGAGGATCGGCGCGTGCTGACCATCGGCCTCGTCGGAGGCATGAGCTGGGAGAGCAGCCTCGAGTACTACCGGCTGCTGAACACGGGCGTCGAGGAGCGGCTCGGCGGGCTGCACTCCGCGAAGGTCGTGCTGTCCTCGATCGAGTTCGCCGAGCTGACCGACATGCAGCGCCGTGAGGACTGGGACGCGGCCGGTGCCCTGCTGGCCGGGGCCGCGCGCGGCGTCCAGGCCGCCGGGGCCGACCTGGTGCTGATGTGCACGACGTCGTTCCACGTCGTGGCCGACCAGGTCGAGGCCGCGATCGACGTACCGTTCCTGCACCTGGCCGAGGTCGTCGCCGACGCCGCCAAGGCGCAGAACCTGACCAAGGTCGGGCTGATCGGCACCGCGTTCACGATGAGCCGGTCGTTCTTCACCGACCGGATCGCCTCGCACGGCGTCGACGTGGTCGTGCCCGAGGAGCGGCACCACGAGACGGTCGACCGCATCGTCTACGACGAGCTCGTCCACGGCAAGGTGCTCGACACCAGCCGCACCACGGTCGTCTCACTGATCGACGAGCTGTGGGACGCCGGTGCGCAAGGCGTGATCCTCGGCTGCACCGAGCTGGAGCTGCTGGTCCACCAGGCCGACTCCGAGCTGCCGGTGTTCCCGTGCACGACGCTGCACGTGCAGGCGGCGCTCGACCGCGCGCTCAGCTGAGCGCCTTCGCGACCGCGGGACCGAGCGTCTCCCCCGCCTTGCCGCGTACGACGAGCACGGCGAGATCGTCCAGCGGCGTCTCCTCGTCGTTCACGATCACCAGCCGGGCGCCATGGCCCACCGCCACCTGCGGCAGGCCGGCGGCTGGGTAGACCTGCAGCGACGAGCCGGCCGCGATCATCAGGTCGCAGGTGGCGGCGAGGCCGTAGGCGCGCTCGACCACGCCCGGAAACAGCACCTGCTCGAACGACACCGTCGCCGACTTCACCAGTCCGCCGCACCCCGGGCAGCGCGGGTCGGGGTCGCCGGCGTCGACCTGGGCGATCGCCCAGGTCCAGTGCTCGCGGAAGCCGCACCCGTTCGGCGTGCCGGTGCCCCGGATGGCGTCGGCGTGACCGATGCACATCACCTCGACCGCGGTGCCGTGCAGCTCGACGACCTCGCGCGACCCGGCCGCCTGGTGCAGGCCGTCGATGTTCTGCGTCACCACACCGCGGCAGCGCCCCGCCTTCTCGAGCGCGGCGAAGGCGTGGTGCGCCGGGTTCGGCTCGAACGGCGTCCCGAAGAACTCCCGCCGCATCTCCCACGAGCGAGCGCGCACGTCCGCCGACTCGACGTACCGCTCGAAGGTGAAGTCCATCGGGTCGTAGCGCGTCCAGACGCCGCCCGGCGACCGGAAGTCGGGGATGCCGGACTCGGTGGACACGCCCGCGCCGGTGAAGCCCACGACGCGCTCCGATGCAGCGAGGAGATCGACGAGCCCTGGCATGCCACCAACCCTACGGAGGCGGGCAGCCCACCGCTCAGGCCGACGGTCTCCGGTCGAGCAGCGCTGCCAGGACGGTGTCCAGCCCGGCGACTGTCGCCGGGTCGGAGGTGCGCCAGGCCACCACTCCGTCCGGTCGCAGCAGCGCAGCCCCCTGCAACCCGGAGTCGACGGCGTCGACCCGGGACACGTTGACCGGGACCCCGAGGGACGCACTCGCTTCGTCGGCCACCTTGACCCAGTCCTCCGCGGGCCCGTCGACCAGCAGCCCGAAGCCGTGGCCGGGTACGTCGACCGTGGACCGGCCGTCCGCGAGCTCGACGTGCGGGGCCCGGGTGCCCGGCGCCCAGGTCCGCGCACGGGGATCGGCAAGAGGCGCGTCGGGCGTGCTGGTGTCGGCCACCCCGCCCGACCGGTACACCGCGCCGAGCTCGATCGACGCGTCGTCGAGCGCCGGCTGCAGGTCGTCCTGCG
>DASURB010000068.1:0-3283 GCA_036280235.1 Nocardioides sp. | reverse complement strand
GTGATCGAGGACCCGTCGGTGCGGATCCGCCACAGGTAGACGGTCTCGGTGAGCACGTCGAACCTGTCGGCCGCGAGGAACGCCCGGGTGAGCGTGGGCTGGTCCTCGTAGCGGATGTCGGTCGGGAACGACAGCCCGGCCTCGTCCCAGAACGGCCGGCGGTAGACCTTGTTGACCGCGAACACGTCGGCGAGGATCCGCGGCATCTCGTCGAGCCTGACACCGACGCGCCGGACGCGGTGGTTGTCGCGCATCCGCGGCATCGCGAACCGGCGGTCGCCCTCGTCGCGGACCAGCTTGCCGATCGCGAAGTCGGAGCCGCTCTCCTCCAGCGTCCGCATCATCGCGGAGTACGCGTCGGCGGGGAGGCGGTCGTCGGAGTCGAGGAAGGTCAGGTACTCCCCTCGCGCGGCCTCGACGCCGGCGTTCCTGGCCGCTCCGAGGCCGGCGTTCGCCTGTGACACAAGGCGGAAGCTGCCGTGCGCGTCGGCGTAGCGGCGGGCGATGTCGGCGGAGGAGTCGGTCGACCCGTCGTCGACCATGACGACCTCGAGATCGTCGTACGGCTGGGCCAGGACGCTGTCGAGGCACTCCTCGAGGTAGCCCTCGACGTTGTAGACGGGCACCACGATGCTGAGCTTCGGCTCGCGGGTCGTCGACGAGTCGGCCACGCGGGCGCGGACCCACTGCTTGACGCTCCCCAGCCTGGACACGCGCAAGACAGTACGACACGTGCCACGATGGGCGCGTGACCGGTCAGCAGCGCGAGCAGATCACCGTGGGCATGGGCGCGGGAGCGTCCGGGTTCGGGTACGAACGCGGTGGCGGCGAGGGCCTGGCGACTCAGGACATGGTCCTCAACATCGGCCCGCAGCACCCCGCCACCCACGGCGTGCTCCGCCTGCGGCTCACCCTCGACGGCGAGCGCATCGTGCACTGCGAGCCGATCATCGGCTACATGCACCGCGGCGCGGAGAAGCTGTTCGAGGTGCGCGACTACCGGCAGATCATCGTCCTCGCGAACCGGCACGACTGGCTCTCGGCGTTCTCCAACGAGCTCGGTGTCGTGCTCGCCGTGGAACGGATGCTCGGCATGGAGGTGCCGACCCGGGCGGTGTGGCTGCGGACCCTGCTGGCCGAGCTGAACCGGGTGCTCAACCACCTGATGTTCATGGGCTCCTACCCGATCGAGCTCGGCGCGATCACGCCGATGTTCTACGCGTTCCGCGAGCGGGAGACCATCCAGCAGGTGATGGAGGAGCTCTCCGGCGGGCGGATGCACTACATGTTCAACCGGGTCGGCGGCCTCAAGGAGGACATCCCCGCCGGCTGGCTCGACCGGACCTCCGCCGCGATCAGGGCGGTCCGCGCGCGGGTGCCGCAGATCGAGGACCTGATCTTCGGCAACGAGATCTTCCAGGCCCGCACCCAGAACGTCGGCATCCTCTCGCGCGAGCTGGTCGACGCGTACGGCGTCTCCGGCCCGATCGCGCGGGCGTCCGGCGTCGACTTCGACCTGCGCCGCGACGAGCCCTACCTCGCCTACCAGGAGCTCCTCGACGAGGGCGTGATGCGGGTGGTGACCCGGACCGACGGCGACGCCTACGCCCGCTTCGGCGTGCTGCTCGACCAGGTGCAGGTGTCGCTCGACCTCGCCGAGGCGTGCATCGAGAGGCTGCGCTCCCTGGACCGCGGCCCGATCAACGTGCGGCTGCCGAAGATCCTCAAGGCGCCGGAGGGTTCGACGTACGCGTGGACCGAGAACCCGCTCGGCATCAACGGCTACTACCTGGTCTCGCGCGGGGAGAAGACGCCGTGGCGGATGAAGCTTCGGACGGCGTCGTTCAACAACGTGGCGGTGCTGCCCGAGGTGCTCACGGGCTGCGTCGTCGCCGACATGGTCTCGATACTAGGCTCGATGTTCTTCGTGGTCGGAGACGTCGACAAGTAGGGAGCCCCTTGTGACCGTGCGAGTCCAGCCGACAGCCCAGGTCGCGGAGTCGGCGGTCGTCGGCGACGGCACGTCCGTGTGGGAGCTGGCGCAGATCCGTGAGGACGCCAGGCTCGGCTCCGGCTGTGTGGTCGGACGCGGCGCGTACGTCGGAGCCGGCGTCGTCATGGGCGACCACTGCAAGCTCCAGAACTACGCGCTCGTCTACGAGCCGGCGGTGCTCGGCGACGGGGTGTTCATCGGACCCGCCGCGGTGCTGACCAACGACGAGTTCCCCCGCGCCGTCGACCCCGACATGACGCTGAAGCGCGGCGGCGACTGGGAGGCCGTCGGCGTCCACATCGGCGACGGCGCGTCCATCGGCGCCCGCGCGGTGTGCGTCGCGCCGGTCCGGATCGGCCGGTGGGCGATGGTCGCCGCCGGCGCGGTGGTCACCCACGACGTGCCCGACTTCGCCCTGGTGGTCGGCGTGCCGGCACGGCAGATCGGTTGGGTCGGCCGGGCCGGGCACCGCCTTGCCGAAGCGGACAGCGCCGGCACGTGGACCTGCCCCAAGACCGGCTCGGTGTACCGCGAAGAGCGCGCCGTCGACGGGTCGGTGCAGCTGGTCGAGGTCGTCAGCTGACGCGGAGCAGCTCGAAGAGGTGGTCGAACGCCTCGCGGCTGACCGAGCGCGTCTCCGCGACGAGCAGGGAGCCGAGCAGCGTGCCCCGTCGGTCGACCACGTAGTCGATCACGGCCCGCGGCGGTCGCTCGCGGAGGACGACGAGCAGCGGCCGGTCCGTCCATCCGCCGTACGCGCCTGCCAGCAGCGCGTCGACCGGCTGCCTGTCGCCGGCCACCATCACCGCGTCGGGGGCGGGGAAGAACCGCTCGGCGACCGCGACGGAGGTGGTGTACGGGTTGGCTCCGAAGAGCTTCCTCGAGCGGGACAGGCCGGGCAGGGCGTCGGCGGCCGCGCGGCCGACCGCGAAGACCCGTGCGGGGCGGTGGTTGCGGAGATAGGTGCGCGTGACGCGCGGCAGCTCGTCGCCGCGGGTGAGCAGCACCGCGCCCTGCCGTGAGCCGGCCGCCGCGGAGGCGGCCAGAGAGCGGGGGTAGCCGGTGCCCGAGGCGACGACCAGGGTGCGTGGGGTGCCGCGAGGCCGTCGGCGCTCGATCTCGCGGGCGACGTCGACGGCGGTGGCGAAGGGCGTGCGCCCGGAGAGGCGGACGACCTCGCGTCCCCGCCGCCTGAGCTCGGCGGCGATGCCGCGGCTGAGCTGACGGACGTTGCCGACCAGGTAGACCGGGCGGTCCTTGGGCACCCGTTTGAGCGCGGCAGTCGTCAGC
>DASURB010000067.1:0-3054 GCA_036280235.1 Nocardioides sp. | reverse complement strand
CGTGTCGCCGGGCGCGACGTTGCCGACCGGCTCGCCGCCCTGGCTGACGTAGTAGACGCGGACGACGTCGCCCTCCTGCGGCCGCTCCGTGGTGCGCCGGGTGAGGTCGACGACGAGGCCGACGAGCTGGGCGCCGCGCGGGACCACCGGTTCGACCGTGAACATCTGGTTGTTGATCAGGGTGCCCTGGGGGATGCGGGTGGTGGCGTGAGAGCCCAGGAACGCGTCGCCGGCCGCCTCCTCGACGACGTTCTCGCTGTCGGCCGAGACCCGGACGACCCGGAAGTCCCGCTTGTCGAACTCTGCGCCGACCGGGATGTCGTCACGCGCGACGAGCACGTCGACGCGCGCCCCGCTGCGGTAGGCGACGAGGGCGCTGCCCAGGGCGCCGACGAGGATCAGCAGCAGCGCGAGCGCCGCGAGCGCACCGCGCCGGTCACGACGCGGTGCCGGAAGCCGGCCCCGGCTCACGCTGGTGCCGTTGGTGGTGATGGTCATCGAAGAGTCCCCCTGTGAGGCGCTGCAGCTGCCTGGTTCGCAGGGCAGGTGCGGAGGACGAGGCTACACGTGGTTTGCCCCGGTTAGTGCCGGTGCCTCAGCGTTTGAGCGTCCCCCGCCGCTCGGCGACGGCGTACAACGTCACCGAGGCCGCGACCCCGGCGTTCAGCGACTCCAGCGAGTTCACCATCGGGATCGAGACCAGCTGGTCACAGGTCTCGGAGACGAGGCGGCTCAGTCCCTTGCCCTCGGAGCCCACCACGATCACCAGCGGGCCGTCGGCGAGCTCGAGGTCGGGCAGCGTGACGTCGCCGTCCGCGGCGAGGCCGATGACCATGCAGCCGGCCTCCTGGTACGCCTTCAGCTGGCGCGTGAGGTTCGTAGCCTGGGCGACCGGGACCCGCGCTGCGGCGCCGGCGGAGGTCTTCCACGCCGAGGCGGTCATCCCGGCAGCGCGACGCTCCGGGATCAGCACGCCGTGGGCGCCGAACCCGGCGGCGGAGCGGACCACGGCCCCGAGGTTGCGGGGGTCGGTGACCGAGTCCAGGGCCACGATGAGCGGCGGCTCCTTCATCTCGGCGGCCCGGTCGAGCAGGTCGTCGGGGTGGGCGTACTCGTAGGCCGGGACCTTGGCTGCCAGGCCCTGGTGCACCGCCCCCTGGGTCAGCCGGTCGAGCTCGTTGCGGGGCACCTCGAGCAGGGAGATGCCCCGGTCGGCCGCGACCTGGAAGGTCTCGCGGAGCCGGCCGTCCCGCTCGGCGCCCTCGGCGACGTACACCGACGTGATCGGCATGTGCGCGCGCAGCGCCTCGACCACCGAGTTGCGCCCGGCGATCCACTCGCTGTCGCCGGGCTTCGCGAGCCGCTTCGGCCGGGCGGCCTTCGACTTCTCGACGCGCTTCGCGGCCTTGTAGGCCTTGTGCCCCTCACGGTCCTTCGCCTTCGGGGTCGGTCCCTTGCCCTCGAGCCCGCGGCGGACGCGGCCGCCGGAGCCGGCGGTCGGGTTGCCCTTGCCGGACTTCTTGACCGCGCCTCGGCGCGAGGAGTTGCCTGCCATCAGATGTTCCCTGTCGTGGTGTGTGTGGAGCGGGGGGTGGTCACAGCGACCACTTCGGGCCCTGCGGGGTGTCCTCGAGCTCGAACCCCGCCGCCTTGAGCTGGTCGCGGATCGCGTCGGCCGCGGCGAAGTCCTTGCTGGAACGGGCGGCCTCGCGCTGCTCGAGCAGCCCGGCGACGAGCGCGTTGATCGCCGCGGTGAGCTTCTCGTCGCGACGGGTGTCACCGCCGCCCCAGTGCGGGTCGAACGGGTCGACGCCGAGCACGTCGAGCATCGCCCGGACGGACGCGGCGTTGCCGCGCAGCGCGGGCGAGTCCCCTGCCGCGAGGAGCTTGTTGCCCTCGCGGACGACGTCGTAGATCGCGGCGACGGCCGCGGGGGTGCCGAAGTCGTCGTCCATGGCCTCCACGAACTCCGCGCAGGACAGGCCGCCGTCCGGGATCTCACCGACGATCTCGGCTGCCCGCGTCAGGAAGTGCTCGATCCTGCGGAACCCGGCCGCTGCCTCGTCGAGCGCCTCGAAGGAGAACTCGACGTGCGAGCGGTAGTGCGCGGCGACGATGTAGAAGCGCAGCTCGATCGGGCGGACCCGCTCGAGCACCGCGGGGACGATCAGCGAGTTGCCCAGCGACTTGCTCATCTTCTCGCCGGCCGTGGTGATCCAGGCGTTGTGCATCCAGTACGTCGCGAAGCCGTGCCCGGCGGCACGGGACTGGGCCTGCTCGTTCTCGTGATGAGGAAAGCGCAGGTCGACGCCGCCGCCGTGGATGTCGAAGGCGGAGCCGAGGTACTTCAGCGCCATCGCCGAGCACTCGATGTGCCAGCCGGGGCGCCCCGGCCCCCATGGCGAGGGCCACGACGCCGTCTCGGGCTCGCTGTCCTTCTTGAACCCCTTCCACAGCGCGAAGTCGCGGGGGTCGCGCTTGCCGCGGGGGTCCGCGTCCTGCGCCGCCTCCATCTCGTCGACCCTCTGACCCGACAGCGCGCCGTACGCCGGCCACGACATCACGTCGAAGTACACGTCGCCGGAGCCGTCCGTCGCGGCGTAGGCGTGCCCGCGGGCGATGAGCTCCGAGATCAGCTCGATCATCTCGGGCACGTGGCCGGTGGCGAGCGGTTCGTAGGTCGGGGGCAGCACGTTGAGGGAGTCGTAGGCGCGCTCGAGCTCCCGGCTCATCTCGTAGGCGAGGTTGTACCAGGGACGTCCCTGCTCGGCGGACTTGACGAGGATCTTGTCGTCGATGTCGGTGATGTTCCGGATGAACGTGACGTCGTACCCCCGCGCGGTGAGCCATCGACGTACGACGTCGAAGTTGACGCCGGAACGGATGTGTCCGACATGCGGCTCCGACTGCACGGTCAGCCCGCACACGTAGACGCCCGCCTTGCCGTCCTCGAGGGTCACGAGGTCACGGACCTCGCGGGTGGCGGAGTCGTAGAGCCGAATAGTCACCGGTCAATCCTAACGAGCGCGCGAGGCGCCTCCGACCACGCCGGAA
>DASURB010000066.1:0-4937 GCA_036280235.1 Nocardioides sp. | reverse complement strand
GCGGCGCTACGACTACCCGCGCTGGCAGTTCGTGAACCACTCCGAGCAGATCCTCGGCTGGTGCTGCGACGCGCTCGACCTGGTCGGCGTGCCCTGGCGGCGTTCCGGGCGCTGGACGGTGTCGGTGTCCACGCGCGCCGGCGTGGCGCGGCTCGACGAGCTGGTGGGACCGAAGCGCTGACTCAGCGGCGGCGGTAGGCCGGCGCCACCTCGTTGATCGCGTCGCCCATGCGATGGATCCGCAGCGCGTTGGTCGAACCGGGCAGGCCGGGTGGGCTGCCGGCGATGATGACCACGAGGTCGCCCTCGGCGACGCGGTTGACGCGCAGCAGGTTCTCGTCGACCTGGCGGACCATCTCGTCGGTGTGCTCGACCTCGGGCGCCTTGAACGTCTCGATGCCCCACGACAGCGCGAGCTGGGACCGTACGGCGGCGACCGGGGTGAACGCGATCATCGGGATCGAGCAGCGGAGGCGCGACAGCCGGCGGGCGGAGTCGCCGCTCTGGGTGAACGCGACGAGGTACTTCGCGCCGACGCGGTCGGCGACCTCGGCCGCAGCCTTGGCGATCACGCCGCCGCGGGTGCGCGGCTGCCAGTCGATCGCGGTCATCCGCTGGAGACCGTGCTCCTCGGTCGACTGGATGATCCGGGCCATCGTCTCGACGGCCTCGGTGGGGTAGTCGCCCACGCTCGTCTCGCCGGAGAGCATCACGGCGTCGGCGCCGTCGAGCACGGCGTTGGCGACGTCGGACGCCTCGGCCCGGGTCGGGCGGGGGTTGGTGATCATCGACTCGAGCATCTGCGTCGCGACGATGACCGGCTTGGCGTGCAGCCGGGCGACGTCGATGACGTGCTTCTGCAGGAACGGCACGTCCTCGAGCGGGCACTCCACGCCGAGGTCGCCGCGGGCGACCATGAAACCGTCGAACGCGTCGACGATCTCGTCGATGTTCTCGATCGCCTGCGGCTTCTCGATCTTCGCGATGACGGGGAGGAAGACGCCCTCCTCGTGCATGATCATCCGGACGTCCTCGACGTCCTTGGCCGAGCGCACGAACGACAGCGCGATGAAGTCGACGGTCAGGTGCAGCGCGAAGCGCAGGTCCTCCTTGTCCTTCTCGGACAGCGCGGGCACCGACACCGCGACGCCGGGCAGGTTGATGCCCTTGTTGTCGCTGATCGGCCCCGGCACGACGACCTTGGTGCGCACGTCGGTCCCGTCGACGACCTCGAGCACCTCGAGACGGACCTTGCCGTCGTCGATGAGGATCTGGTCGCCCGGCCCCACGTCGCCCGGCAGACCGTCGTACGTCGTCGAGCAGATCTCGCAGTCACCCGGCACGTCGCGCGTGGTGATGGTGAACTCCGCGCCCTCCTCGAGCTGGCACGGACCCGCCGCCACCTTGCCCAGACGGATCTTCGGCCCCTGGAGGTCGGCGAAGATGCCGATGGCGTGCCCGGAGGAGTCGGAGGCCTCCCGCACCATCCGGTAGACCTTCTCGTGGTCGGCGTGGCTGCCGTGGCTCATGTTCAGCCGGGCGACGTCCATGCCGGCGTCGACCAACGCGCGAATGGCTTCGGGGGTGGATGTTGCCGGACCGAGGGTGCAGACGATCTTGGCTCTACGCACCCCACGAGCCTAGCGGACTTGAACGATCCAAGCCCGGGCCCGTCACACGACGAGAGGACGCTCCGTCGGCGGGATCGGCGCCGGCAGCGTGGTCGAGCCGCGCAGGTGCTTGTCGACACCCGCGGCCGCCGCGCGCCCCTCGGCGATCGCCCACACGATCAGCGACTGGCCGCGGCCCGCGTCACCGGCGACGAACACACCGGGCACCGTCGTCTCGTACGACGAGTCGCGCTTGATGTTGCCGCGCTCGTCGAGCTCGACGCCGAGCTGCGCCACGACACCCTCCGGCTCCGGGCCGGTGAAGCCCATCGCGAACAGCACCAGGTCGGCCGGGATCTCCCGCTCGCTGCCCTCGACCTCGGCGAACCGGCCGTCGCGCATCTCCACCTCGACGAGGCGCAGCGCGCGCACGTGGCCCTTCTCGTCGCCGAGGAACTCCTGAGTGGACACGGAGTAGACCCGCTCGCCGCCCTCCTCGTGCGCGGAGGAGACGCGGTAGGTCATGGGGTACGTCGGCCAAGGCTGGTTGGGCGGACGCTCCTCCCCCGGCCGCGGCATGATCTCCAGCTGGGTCACGGACAGCGCGCCCTGACGGTGCGACGTACCGAGGCAGTCGGCCCCGGTGTCGCCGCCGCCGATGATCACGACGTGCTTGCCCTCGGCGGTGATCTGGTCCTCGACCTCCTCGCCGAGCGCGGCGCGGTTGGCCTGCGGCAGGAACTCCATCGCCTGGTGGATGCCGTCGAGCTCGCGCCCCTGGATCGGAAGGTCGCGCGGCACCGTCGAGCCGACGGCGAGCACGACGGCGTCGAAACGCTCGCGCAGCTGGTCGCCGGTGATCTCGCTGCCGACGTCCACGCCGGCGCGGAAGATCGTGCCCTCGCGACGCATCTGGTCGAGGCGCCGGTCGAGGTACTTCTTCTCCATCTTGAACTCGGGGATGCCGTAGCGGAGCAGCCCGCCGACCTTGTCGGCGCGCTCGTAGACCGCGACGGTGTGGCCGGCGCGGGTGAGCTGCTGCGCCGCCGCGAGACCCGCCGGGCCCGAACCGACGACGGCCACGGTGCGGCCGGTCAGCCACTCGGGCGGCTGCGGGCGGACGTAGCCGGAGTCCCAGGCCCGGTCGGCGATCGCGACCTCGACGTTCTTGATCGTCACCGGGTCCTGGTTGATGCCCAGCACACACGCGGTCTCGCACGGCGCCGGGCACAACCGCCCGGTGAACTCCGGGAAGTTGTTGGTCGCGTGCAGCCGCTCGCTGGCACCGTCCCAGTCGTCACGCCAGACGAGGTCGTTCCACTCCGGGATGATGTTGCCGAGCGGGCAGCCCTGGTGGCAGAACGGGATGCCGCAGTCCATGCAGCGCCCGGCCTGCTTGCTGATGATCGGCAGCAGCGACCGGCCAGCCCCCTCGGGGTAGACCTCGTTCCAGTCCCGCACGCGCTCCTCGACGGGGCGGCGCGCGGCGACCTCGCGACCGTGCTTCAGGAAGCCCTTGGGGTCAGCCATTTGCAGAGTCCTCCATCATGGCTGCGGACTGCGGAACGCTGTCCGCAGCTGGACGCCAGACGTGGTCAGCCATGGAGCGCCTCCATCATCTTGCTCGCGGTCTCGTCCTCGGACAGTCCGTCGGCCTCGGCCTGCTCCTTCGCAGCGAGCACCAGCTTGAAGTCGGTCGGCATGACCTCGGTGAAACGTCGTACGGCGTTGGGCCAGTCGGCCAGCAGCTCCTCGGCCACCGACGACCCGGTCTCCTCCAGGTGCCGCTTGACGAGTCCCTCGAGCTCCACGGCCGCGTCACCGTCGACGGGCGCCAGCTCGACGAGCTCCTGGTTGACCCGGCCCTCGTCGAGGTCGAGCACGAACGCCACGCCGCCGGACATGCCCGCGGCGAAGTTGCGCCCGGTCGGGCCGAGCACGACCACGCGACCGCCGGTCATGTACTCGCAGCCGTGGTCGCCGACGCCCTCCACCACCGCGGTGGCGCCGGAGTTGCGCACACAGAACCGCTCGCCCACCTGGCCACGGAGGAAGATCTCGCCGGACGTAGCGCCGTAGCCGATCACGTTGCCGGCCACGATCTGGTCGCGTCCGTCGAACGGCGCGGAGCGGTCGGGACGCACCACGATGCGGCCGCCCGACAACCCCTTGCCGACGTAGTCGTTGGCGTCGCCCTCGAGGCGCAGCGTGATGCCGCGGGGCACGAAGGCGCCGAACGACTGTCCGGCCGAGCCCGTGAACGTGAAGTCGATCGTGCCGTCGGGCAGGCCCTCGCCCTTGTAACGCTTGGTGACCTCGTGGCCGAGGATCGTGCCGACGGTGCGGTTGACGTTGCGAATCGGCAGCTGCGCCCGCACCGGCTCACCGCGCTCCAGCGCGTCCTTCGCCAGCTCGACGAGCTGGTTGTCGAGCGCCTTGTCGAGGCCGTGGTCCTGCGGGACGGTGTGCCGCCGCGCCGCGCCCTCGGGGAGCTCGGGCACGTGCAGCACCGGCGTGAGGTCGAGGCCGGAGGCCTTCCAGTGGTCGACGGCGCGTCGTACGTCGAGCATCTCGGCGTGGCCGACGGCCTCGTCGAGCGTGCGGAAGCCGAGCTCGGCGAGCAGCTCGCGGACCTCCTCGGCGACGTACATGAAGAAGTTCACGACGTGCTCGGCCTTGCCGGCGTAGCGCTCGCGCAACACGGGGTTCTGCGTCGCGACGCCGACCGGGCAGGTGTCGAGGTGGCAGACCCGCATCATGATGCAGCCCGACACCACGAGCGGCGCGGTGGCGAAGCCGAACTCCTCCGCACCGAGCAGCGCGGCGATGATGACGTCGCGGCCGGTCTTCAGCTGGCCGTCGGTCTGCACGACGATCCGGTCGCGCAGCCCGTTGAGCAGCAGCGTCTGCTGGGTCTCGGCGAGGCCGAGCTCCCACGGGCCGCCCGCGTGCTTCAGCGACGTGAGCGGCGACGCTCCGGTGCCGCCGTCGTGGCCGGAGATCAGCACCACGTCCGCGTGCGCCTTGGACACACCGGCGGCGACCGTGCCGACCCCGACCTCGGCGACCAGCTTGACGTGCACGCGCGCCGAGGGGTTGGAGTTCTTCAGGTCGTGGATCAGCTGGGCGAGATCCTCGATCGAGTAGATGTCGTGGTGCGGCGGAGGCGAGATGAGGCCCACGCCCGGCGTGCTGTGCCGGGTCTTGGCCACCCACGGGTAGACCTTGTGGCCGGGCAGCTGGCCGCCCTCGCCGGGCTTCGCGCCCTGCGCCATCTTGATCTGGATGTCGTCGGAGTTGGTGAGGTACTCCGCGGTCACGCCGAAC
>DASURB010000065.1:0-27686 GCA_036280235.1 Nocardioides sp. | reverse complement strand
GGCCCGGCTGCGCGCCGGCGAGGACCCCTGGCCCGGGCTGCACGGCTTCGAGGACACCGTCATCCCGCAGGTCGAGCGCGCGCTGCTCGCCGGGCACGACATCGTGCTCCTCGGCGAGCGCGGGCAGGGCAAGACCCGGCTGCTGCGCTCGCTCGTCGGCCTCCTCGACGAGTGGACGCCCGTCATCTCGGGATCCGAGCTCGGCGAGCACCCCTACGACCCGATCACGGTGACCTCGCAGCAGGCGGTGGCCGCCCACGGCGACGACCTGCGGGTCTCGTGGCGCCACCGCGACGAGCGCTACGCCGAGAAGCTGGCCACGCCCGACACGTCGGTCGCCGACCTCATCGGCGACGTCGACCCGATGAAGGTCGCGGAGGGCCGGCACCTCGGCGACCCCGAGACGATCCACTTCGGGCTCATCCCGCGCAGCCACCGCGGGATCGTCGCGATCAACGAGCTGCCCGACCTCGCCGAGCGGATCCAGGTCGCGATGCTCAACGTGATGGAGGAGCGCGACATCCAGATCCGCGGCTACGTGCTGCGGCTGCCCCTCGACGTGCTCGTCGTGGCCAGTGCCAACCCCGAGGACTACACCAACCGCGGCCGCATCATCACCCCGCTCAAGGACCGCTTCGGCGCCGAGATCCGCACGCACTACCCCGACGAGGTCGAGGAGGAGATCGTGCTGGTCGCGCAGGAGGCCCGGCTCGTCGCCGACGTCCCGGTGCACCTGATCGAGGCCGTCGCCCGGCTGACCCGCGGTCTGCGCGAGTCGCCGTCGGTCGACCAGCGCTCCGGGGTGAGCGCGCGGTTCGCGATCGCCGCTGTGGAGGCGATCTCCGCCTCGGCGCTGCGCCGCAGCGCGCGCACCGGCGAGGACGTCGCGGTCGCCCGCGTGTGCGACCTGCCCGGCGTGCTGCCGACGCTGCTCGGCAAGGTCGAGTTCGAGATGGGGGAGGAGGGCCGCGAGGAGGAGGTCGTCGGACACCTGATGCGCGTCGCGGTCGCCGAGACCTTCCGCGACCGGCTGCACGGCCTCGACCTGTCCGGCTTCACCGACCTGTTCGCCGAGGGCGCCACCGTCGAGACCGGCGAGCTGGTCACCAGCGACGAGCTGCTGCACCAGGTCGGCACCGTGCCGGGGCTGGCCAAGGTGCTCGACCGGCTCGGGTACGGCGACGGCCCGCCCGGCCCCGGCCAGGTCGCGGCCGCCGTCGAGCTCGTCCTCGAGGGCCTGCACCTGACCCGCCGCATCGACAAGACCCCGTCCCGCGACGGCTCGGGCCGGTCCGTCTACGGAGTCTGACGATGCCCCGCCACGGCGGTCACGGCCGCTACCGCTACGGGCCCTGGCACGGCGGGCCGGACCCGCTCGCCCCGCCGTACGACGTACGCGCGGCGCTCGACGAGGTCGGTCGCGACGTCCTCGCCGGCGGCTCGATGCGCGAGGCGCTCGCGGACCTGCTGCGCCGCGGCTTCGACGGTCGGCTCGGTCTCGACGAGCTCGCCGCCCGTGCCCGCCGGATGCGCAACGCCGCCCGCCGGCGCGGCGACCTCGGCGGCACGCTCGACCAGGTGCGCGCTGCCCTCGACCAGGCCCTCGCCGACGAGCGCGACACCCTGGCCGGCGACGAGGGCGACGACGCCCGCTGGGCCGAGATGGAGCTCGCGACGATCCCCGACGACACCGCCGGCGCCGTACGCGCTCTCGCCGACTACCAGTGGCACTCGCCGACCGCGAAGCAGACCTACGACGCGATCCAGGACATGCTGCGGCGCGAGGTGCTCGACGCGCAGTTCGCCGGACTGACGCAGGCGCTGCAGGACCCCGATCCCGCGACGATGCAGGCGATCAAGGACATGCTCGCCGACCTCAACGACCTGCTCGCGGCGCACGCGCGCGGGGAGGACACCGAGGACAAGTTCCGCGAGTTCATGGACAAGCACGGCGACCTGTTCCCGGAGAACCCGGAGAACGTCGACGAGCTGATCGACGCGCTCGCCCGCCGGCAGGCCGCGGCCGACCGGATGATGGCTTCGCTGTCGCCTGAGCAGCGCGAGCAGCTCGCCCAGCTGATGAGCGACGCGCTGTCCGACGCCGACCTCGCCTCGCAGATGGCGCAGCTCTCCGACAACCTGCGCGCGCTGCGGCCAGGCATGGACCGTGGGCCGGTGCAGATGCGCGAGGGCGGCGAGTCGCTCGGCTACAGCGACGCCGTGCAGGCCGTCGCCGAGCTGGCGGACCTGGAGGCGCTGGAGCAGGCGCTCGCGATGGAGCACCCCGGCGGCACCCTCGACGACGTCGACGTCGAGGTGCTCGAGCAGCAGCTCGGGTCGGGCGCCGCCGCGGACTTCCAGGCGCTGCGCGAGCTCGAGCGGGAGCTGGAGCGGCAGGGCTACCTGACGCGCGGCGACGATGGCATCAAGCTCACCCCTCGCGCCGTACGGCGGCTGGGGGAGACCGCGCTCAAGCGGGTGTTCGCGCAGATCGACGCCGCGGGCGCGGGCGACCACGCCGACCACCGCACCGGGTCCGCCGACGAGCTCACCGGCTCGTCACGCGCCTGGCAGTTCGGCGACGAGCTGCCGATCGACGCCGTGCGTACCGTCGGCAACGCGCTCCGCCGCGGCAGCGGCATCCCGGCCCGGCTGCACGTCGACGACTTCGAGGTCGTCGAGACCGAACGCCGCACCGCCGCCGCCGTCGCGCTCTGCGTCGACCTCTCGTTCTCGATGGTCCAGGAGGGCCGCTGGGGGCCGATGAAGCAGACCGCGCTCGCGCTGTCGCACCTCGTCGCTACCCGGTTCCGGCAGGACGCGCTGGAGATCATCGGCTTCGACCGCACCGCCCGGCGGCTCGACCCGGTGCAGCTGGCCGACGTCGAGCCGGAGTGGGTGCAGGGCACCAACTTGCAGCACGCGCTGATGATCGCCGGGCGGCACCTGCGCCGGCACCCCGACGCCGAGCCGGTCGTGCTGGTCGTCACCGACGGCGAGCCGACCGCGCACGTCGCCGCCGACGGCTTCCCGGTGTTCAACTGGCCGCCCACGCACGAGACCGTCCGGGCGACCGTGCAGCAGGTGGACGAGCTGGCCCGCTACGGCGCCGGCATCAACTTCTTCATGCTCGGCAACGACCCGGGCCTCGAGCGGTTCGTCGACGCGATGGCCCGCCGAGCCGGCGGCCGGGTGTTCACCCCCGACGTGTCCCGGCTCGGCGAGTACGTCGTCGCCGACTACCTGCGTATCCGGAAGGGCCGGCGCCGCGCGGGCTGACTCACGCGCCGTCGAGCACCTCGCGCAGCTTGGCCGCGAACGCGTCGGGGTCGCCCTGCTGGCCGTACTCCCCGCCCAGGAAGCCGGCGTGGTTGCTCGGGAACATCACCGCGTCCTGGCCGAGCAGCGCCGCGACAGCGCTCGCCGACCGAGCCGCGAGCTCCTCGCCCGACTCGATGCCGCGGGCGACGACCACGCGGGTCCCGCTCGCGCGAATCGCCTCGACGTCGGGCACGTGACGCACGCAGGTGCGGTTGTTCTGGCCGAGCAGCGCGTCCGTGCGGTCGCCGCTGTCCTCGGTCGGCAGGCCGAACGCCGCCGGGTCGGGTGCCGGCCGCTCCAGGTACTCCGCGGTGATCTGGCCCTGCTGCATGACCAGGGTGATGAACTTCGCCATCGCCGGGCCCATGCCCTCCTTCTGGTACGTCGCGCCGATGTCGTCGTTGGCCGCGAGTGCCCACTCGGCGTCGGGGAGGTTGATGACGGCCGGCGGCTCGTGCGCGACGAGCGTCCGGACCCTGCCCGGGTGCCGCGCGACCAGCGCCAGGCTGTTGACCGCGCCGCCGCTGCTGCCGACGAGGTCGACCCGCTCGACGCCGAGCGCGTCGATGACCGCGGCGATGTCGTCGGCGTGCTCCTCGGGCGTCGACTCCGAGGTCGGCTCGTCCTTGACGCTGCGCTCCACGCCGCGCGGGTCGTAGGTGACGACGGGACGGTCGGTGAAGTGTGACGCCAGCGTCGTGAAGCCGGCAGCGCCCATCGGCGACCCGACGAGCACGAGCACCGGGCGGTCCGGGGTCGCGTCGGCCACGTCGCCGCGGACGTCGTACGTCAGCGTGACGCCGGGACGGGAGAGCTGGTGGGTGATGGGCTCGGGCATGGGTCCTCCTCGGGGTCTTGCCGAGTGGACCGCCCCGTCGCCGGGAAGTCATCGCGGACGGTGGCGTGACCTCGGGCGGTCTAGCGCGTTGACCCTTCCGTGCGTACCCGACTGACCGTCCCCGTCCTCGCCGCGCTGCTCGCGGCGGCCACGCTCACGGCCCCGACGCAGGCGGCGGCGAAGAAGCCGCTCGACTACGTGGCGCTCGGCGACTCCTACAGTGCCGCCTCCGGTGTGCTGCCGCCCGACCCGACGGCCGCCCCGCAGTGCGCCCGCTCGACCGCGAACTACCCGCACCGGATCGCGCAGCGCACGGGCGCCCGACTCACCGACGTCACCTGCGGCGGCGCGGACACCGGCGACTTCTTCGCCGCGCAGTATCCCGGCGTCCCGCCGCAGCTCGAGGCGCTCTCCAAGCGGACGGACCTGGTCACGATGACTATCGGCGGCAACGACAGCAGCGTCTTCATCAACACGATCCAGTCGTGCGGCGTCGCCGGAGCCGGCACGCTGGGCAAGGGCAGCCCCTGCAAGGAGCGCTACGGCGCGTCCTTCGCCGACACCATCCGGAAGAAGACCTACCCGGCGCTGGTCAAGGCGCTTCGGGCCGTGCACCGCCGCGCGCCGAAGGCCGAGGTCGCGATCCTCGGCTACCCGTGGATCATGCCGAAGGCGGTCGGCTGCTTCGACAGGATGCCGGTCGCCGAGGGCGACGTGCCCTACGTCCGGCACATCCAGTGGGTGCTCAACGACGCGGTCCGCCGCGCAGCACGCGCCACCGGTACGACGTACGTCAACATGAACAAGGTCTCCGAGGGCCACGACGCCTGCCAGCCGATCGGCGTGCGCTGGGTCGAGCCGGTGCTGCAAGGCACCAACCCCGTCGTCGTGCACCCCAACGCACTCGGCGAGGCGCGCATGGCCAAGCGCGCGGTGCGGGTGCTCGGCCTGGGCTGAAGCAAGACAACGATTCGTCTGCGATCTACGGGGTGAATCACGCGGGCGAGTCGCAGACGAATCAATGTCCGCAGCCACGCCTACGAGCAGCTCGACCCGCGTCGTACGGCGCTCGTCGTGGTGGACCTCGTGCCGTTCTTCGTCGAGCAGAACGAGTACGCGTTGGGCGTCGTGCCGCACGTCAACACCCTTGCGGCGGCGTTGCGGGACGCCGGCGGGACGGTCGCCTGGGTGGTGCCCGCCCCCTCCCGTCGTACGGCGGTGGACACGGAGTTCTACGGCGACGAGGTCGCGACGACCGACGCCGCGTCCGGCGGGAGCGGCCCGGTCCGCGACCGGCTGTGGCACGAGCTCGACGTGCACGACGACACGGACCTGCGCGTGAAGAAAGCGGCCTGGAGCGCGTTCTTCCCGGGCCGTTCGCCGCTGCCGGAGCTGCTGTCCGGGCGCGGCATCGACACAGTGCTGGTCACCGGCACGGTGACGAACGTGTGCTGCGAGTCCACCGTGCGCGACGCGAGCACCCTCGGCTACCGCGTGGTCCTGGTCGCCGACGCCTGCGCGGCGCACAACGATTCGTCTGCGATCTACGGGGTGATCCACGCGGGCGGATCGCAGACGAATCGTTGTCAGAAGCGCAGGTCCCGCAGGTAGCCGTAGCCGACGTCGGCGGTCTGCAGCGGTGTGACGTCGGGGGAGTCGTTCTCGACGATGTACTCCTCGACCTGGTGGGCCGCGAAGATCCGGTCGAACTCGATGAAGCCGGTGCCGAGGTCGACGTGGTCGCCGTCGGTGTTCGGCCGCGCGAACTCCTTGTCCTTCACGTGGTACTGCCGGACCTTCTGCGGTGCCGCCTTGATCGTGTCGATGGCGAACTGCTCCGGGTCGTCGAGGCCGTCGCCGCTGTTGAGCCCGCCGGTCACCACCCAGTAGAGGTCGGCCTCGAGGTGCACCAGCGACGGGTCGAGCCGGTCGGTGAGCACCTGCCACGGCGTCACGCCGTTGCCGAGGTTGATCGTGAACTCGTGGGCGTGGTTGTGGTAGCCGTAGCGCAGCCCGTAGCCCTTGGCGACGGCCGCCTCGGCGTTCATCTGGTCGGCCCACTGCTGCCAGTCGGACAGGCTGGAGGAGTTGAGGTACGGCACCACGACGTACTTCTGCCCCAGCGTCACGGCGTTCTGCAGCTTGGTGTGCAGAGCGCCGGTGCCGCCGCTGATGCCGTCGTGGCTCGACGACGCCTTGATGCCGAGGCTGTCGAACGTCGACCGGAGCGACGCCGCGGTCCGGCCGTAGTAGCCGGCCAGCTCGACGCGCGGGTAGCCGTAGTCCGCGAGCGCCTCCAGCGTCGAGTCGACGCCGTCGCCGTTCATGATCGAGCGCAGCGTGTAGAGCTGGATGCTGATCTTGCCCCGCGGCACCCGCCGGCGGCCGGGGTTGCCGGCCGCCAGGGCGGGCGCCGCGGCTCCCCCAGCCACGGTCGCGCCGGCCACGGTGGCCGCCGCGCCCTTGAGGAACGAGCGGCGGCTCGTCCCACGTCCTTCGAGCGACTCACGAAGAGCCGCGTGTCCGTCGTACCCGAAACACATGCTGTGCCCCTTTCCCGAGCAAGGTTGGTCGATTCGTCTGCGACCGGACGGTGTGATTCACCCCGTAAACCGCAGACGAATCGTTGTCATGCGTCAGTCACTACTGGAGAAGGCCGCGTCGAAGGCGGCCTCCGGTGCGTCGAAGGCGAGCTTGCGGACGAACTCGAGGGCCTCGGGGGCGCCGACGAGGCGGTCCATGCCGGCGTCCTCCCACTCGATGGAGATCGGGCCGCCGTAGCCGATGGTGTTGAGCATCCGGAAGCACTGCTCCCAGGGGACGTCGCCGTGGCCGGTGGAGACGAAGTCCCAGCCGCGGCGGGGGTCGGCCCAGGGCAGGTGCGAGCCGAGGCGGCCGTTGCGGCCGTTGCCGGTCAGGCGCTTCGCGTCCTTGCAGTCGACGTGGTAGATCCGGTCCTTGAAGTCCCAGAGGAAGCCGACCGGGTCGAGGTCCTGCCAGACGAAGTGGCTCGGGTCCCAGTTGAGGCCGAACGCCTCGCGGTGGCCGATCGCCTCCATCGCCGCGACCGTCGTCCAGTAGTCGTAGGCGATCTCGGACGGGTGCACCTCGTGCGCGAACTTCACGCCGCACTCGTCGAACACGTCGAGGATCGGGTTCCACCGGTCGGCGAAGTCGCGGTAGCCGGCGGCGACCATCTCGGCGGAGGCCGGCGGGAACATCGCGACGTACTTCCAGATCGACGAGCCGGTGAAGCCGACGACCACGTCGACGCCGAGGTTCTTCGCGGCGCGGGCGGTCATCTTCATCTCCTCGGCCGCGCGCTGCCGCACGCCCTCCGGGTCGCCGTCGCCCCAGATCCGCGAGGACAGGATGTCCTTGTGGCGCTGGTCGATCGGGTCGTCGCAGACCGCCTGGCCCTTGAGATGGTTGGAGATCGCGTAGACCTTCAGGCCGTACTTCTCCAGCGTGTCGAGCTTGGCCTTGACGTAGGCGTCGTCCTCGGCGGCCTGCCACGGGTCGAGGTGGTCGCCCCAGCAGGCGATCTCGAGCCCGTCGTAGCCCCAGCCCGACGCGAGCTTGCACATCTCCTCGAACGGCAGGTCGGCCCACTGGCCGGTGAACAGGGTGATCGGTCGTGTCATCTCGGTCCTCTCGGTACGGCGGGGTGGGCGGCGGTCAGCGGACGCCGAGGAGGTGCTCCATCGCGAGCTGGTCCAGGGCCTCCATGCCGACGCTGCGTGTGGCCAGCGCCTCGATGTCGTGCGCCTCGGCGCGCAGGTCGGCGAGCGACTCGCCGTCGCCCAGGGTCGGTTGGTCGAGCGCCTCGACCTCGGCGGCCTCGAGAGCGGCGGCGACGTCCGGATCGGCACGGAACGCCCGCACCCGCTCGCGCAGGATCAGGTAGTTGCGCATGCAGGCCCGCGCCGACTCCCAGACGCCGTCGGCCGCCTCGGCGCGCGGCGGCTTGAAGTCGAAGTGCAGGTAGCCGTCGTAGCGGTGGCCGGTGCCGCTGCCCTCCAGCGCGTCGACGGTCCAGAACGCGCCGCGCAGGTTGCCGGCGCCGAAACGCAGGTCCTGGTCGAAGCGCGGGCCGTGCTGACCGTTGAGGTCGATGTGGAAGAGCTTGCCGTGCCAGAGCGCCTGCGCGATGCCCTGCGCGAAGTTGAGGCCGGCCATCTCCTCGTGCCCGACCTCGGGGTTGAGCCCCACCATCGACGGGTCGTCGAGCTCCGAGATCAGCGCGAGCGCGTGGCCGATCGTCGGCAACAGGATGTCGCCGCGGGGCTCGTTGGGCTTCGGCTCGAGCGCGAACCGGATGTCGTAGCCCTGCTCCTTGACGTACCCGCACAGCAGGTTGAGCGACTCGGCGTAGCGGTCGAGCGCGGCACGCACGTTCTTGCCCGCGCCGTGCTCGGCGCCTTCGCGGCCGCCCCACAGCACGAACGTCCTCGCGCCGAGGTTCGCGGCCAGGTCGATGTTGCGCAGCACCTTGGCGACGGCGTAGCGGCGCACCTCCCGGTTGTTCGCGGTGAGCGCGCCCTCCTTGAACACCGGGTGGCTGAACAGGTTGGTGGTCACCATCTCGACGCCGAGCCCGGTTTCCGCGAGCGCCTTGGCGAACCGCTCCAGCGTCTCGTCGCGGGTGCTGTCGTCGGGCACCAGGTCGTCGTCGTGGAAGGTGACCGCGGCGGCGCCGATCTCGGCGAGCTTGTACGTCGTCTCGACGGGGTCGAGCAACGGGCGGCTGGCCGGGCCGAACACGTCGACGCCCTGCCACCCGACGGTCCAGAGCCCGAAGGAGAACTTGTCCTCGGGGCGGGGAGAGTAGTCGCTCACGCCGGGACCTCCTGCCACTGCCGGGTGTCCGAGCTGGTCTCGACGGCGGCGAGCACGCGCTGCACCTGCAGACCGTCGGCGAACGTCGGTGTCGGGTCGGTGCCCTCGGCGATCGCGGTGACCAGGTCGACGACCTGGTGGGTGAACCCGTGCTCGTAGCCGAGCCCGTGACCGGGCGGCCACCACGCGGCGACGTACGGGTGCCCGGGCTCGGTGACGAGGATCCGCTTGAAGCCGGCGGTCTCGTCGGGTTCGGTCGCGTCGTAGAGGTGCAGGACGTTCATGTCCTCGAAGTCGAACGCGAGGCTGCCAAGGCTTCCGTTGATCTCGATGCGGATGGCGTTCTTGCGACCGCTGGCGAACCGGGTCGCCTCGAAGACGCCGACCGCGCCGCCGGTGAACTTCGCCAGGAACACTGCGGCGTCGTCGACGGTGACCGGAGCCATCTCGCCCGCGCCGCCGGCGGTGCCGGAGAGGCCGGAGTGCTCGGCGGCGACCGGGCGTTCCTTGACGAAGGTGGCGAGCTGGCCGGACACCTCGGTGATCCGGTCCTGGGTGATGAACTGGGTGAGGTCGATGATGTGCGCGCCGATGTCGCCGAGCGCGCCCGAGCCGGCCTTCTGCTTGTCGAGGCGCCAGGAGTGTGGCGCCTGCGGGTCGGCGATCCAGTCCTGGAGGTACTGCGCGCGGACGTGACGCACCTCGCCGATGCGGCCCTCGGCGACCAGCTTGCGCGCGAACGCGATCGCGGGGACGCGACGGTAGGTGAAGCCGACCATGGCGCGGACGCCGGACCGACGGGCGCGTTCGGCGGCGGCGGCCATCTCCTCGGCCTCGGCGACCGTGTTGGCCAGCGGCTTCTCGCACAGCACGTGCTTGCCGGCGTCGAGCGCGGCGACCGCGATCTCGGCGTGGCTGTCGCCGGGGGTGCAGATGTCGACGAGGTCGATGTCGTCGCGGCTGACGACCGCGTGCCAGTCGTCGGCGCTCTGGTCCCAGCCCAGCCGCTGGGCCGCCTCGGCGGCCCGGCCGGTGTCACGGCCGCAGACGACGGACATGGTCGGGTGGAGCGGGAGGTCGAAGAAGCGCGGGGCGGTGCGCCAGGCCTGTGAGTGGGCGGCGCCCATGAAGGCGTGACCGACCATCGCGACCGCGAGGGTCCCCCTTGAGGGCGTGTCGTTCATGCGGTGTGGCTCCTGTGGGTCGGCGCGCCCGCCCCGGTCCGAGCAGGACCGGAACCGGGGCGGGCACGCGATGTGCGGACCGGGGTGCGAGGTCGGTCAGGACTCGAAGCCGAGGTCGAAGTACTGGTCGACGTTGTCCTTGTTGACCACCGGAGCGTTGAGCACGATGCGCTTCGGGACCTCGACCTGGACCAGGTCGGACATGCCCTTGCCCTGCGCGATCAGCCGGGCGAGGCGGATGCCGTCGGCGGCCTGGGTCGGCGGGTAGAGGACCGTGGCCTCCATCTCGCCGTCCTTGATCCACTGCATGGCGTTCTTGGAGCCCGCGCCACCGATGAAGAAGAACTCGTCACGGCCGGCGTCGTCGAACGCCGCCTTCACGCCGACACCCTGGTCGTCGTCGTGGTTCCAGATGATGTCGATGTGGTCCTCGGCCTGGAGCAGGTTGGACGCGGCCTCGTTGCCGGACTCGACGGTGAACTCCGCAGCGACCCGGTTGTCGACCTCCTGGTCGCAGGCCTCGAGGGCGTCCTTGAAGCCCTTGGACCGGTCCTGCGTCAGCGGCAGCGAGTCGATGCCGGCGATCTCGGCGATCACCGGGTCCTTGATGTCGTTCTGCTCGATGAGGTCACACGCGTAGGTGCCGGCGGAGACACCCATGCCGTAGTTGTCGCCGAGGATCGTGGTGCGGGCGGCGAACGGCGAGGAGAACTCGCGGTCGACGTTGATGACCGGGATGCCGGCCTCCATCGCCTTGATGGCCACGTCGGTGAGGGCGGCCCCGTCGGTCGGCAGCAGGACGATCGCGTCCACCTCGTTGTTGATGAAGGTCTCGACCTGCGCGATCTGGGCGCTGGCGTCGTTGGTGCCCTCGGCGGTCTGGAAGTCGATGTCGTCGTACTTCTCGGCCTCGGCCTTCGCGCTGCTGTTGATCGCCGCGAGCCAGCCGTGGTCGGCCGCGGGACCGGAGAACCCGATCGTCACGGTCTCGCCGGTGTCGTCGTTGGAGCTGGCCGCGTTGTCCGAGCCGCCGCTGGACTCGCCGGAGGTCGGCTCGGGGTCGTTGCTGGTGCAGCCGGTCAGGACGACCGCCGACACCGCGAGGGCGGCGACGCCGGAGAGCAGCCGGCGCCGGCGCGGCAGGGTGGAAACGGACATGGTTCTTCTCCTCGTTGGTGTGGAAGGGTCCGAGACGTGCCCGGGCGCGTGCCGGATCACGGGGAGCTGCTGGACTGCCGGGAGAACCGCTGCTGCAGCAGGACAGCGGCCACGATGATGGCGCCCTTGGCGACCGCCTGGGCGGAGCTGGACAGGTCGTTCTGGACGAAGACGTTGTTGAGCGTGCCGAAGATCAGCACGCCGAGCACGGTGCCGACGATCGTGCCGCGGCCGCCGGACAGCAGCGTGCCGCCGATGACCACCGCGGCGATGGCGTCGAGCTCGTAGAGCAGGCCGTGCGTGGACGACCCTGTCGTCGTGCGGGCGGTGATCATCAGCGCGGCGATGCCGCAGCACAGGCCCAGCAGGGCGTACAGGGTGAGCGTGTGGCGCTTGACGTTGATGCCCGCGAGACGGGCCGCCTCGGGGTTGCCGCCGACCGCGAGGGTGCGCCGGCCGAACGTGGTCCGGTTCAGCAGGACCCAGCCGATCGCCGCGACCACGACGAAGATGAGCACCAGCATCGGGATGCCCACGACGTCGATGCGGAAGAAGTCCGTGAATTCCGAGACCGTGACGAGCTGGGTCCGGCGCTGGGCCAGGATCTCGGCGTAGCCGCGGGCCGCCGCGAGCATCGCGAGCGTCGCGATGAACGGCACGACGTTGCCGTAGGCGATGAGCAGGCCGTTGACCAGGCCGCAGCCGAGGCCGACCGCGAGAGCGCTGAACACCATGATCGTCCAGTGCGTGTCCTCGGCCATCCGCTGCGTGGCGAGCGTCGTGCACCAGACCGAGGCCAGCGCGACGATGGCGCCCACCGACAGGTCGATGCCGCCGCCGGTGATCACGAAGGTCATGCCGATGCTGACCACGCCGATCACTGACGCCAGACGCAGGATCGTGAGGGCGTTGTCGAGGTTGGCGAACTGGCTGCCGCTCGTCGCGAACCCAGCGATGCAGACGAGGACCAGCGCGAGCACCAGGCCGAGGTTCCGACCCGCGCTGGTGCGCAGCAGCGCAAGGCCTCCGCGCTCCTGCTCGGCCGTGCGTACGGCGGCCTCCTCGACGCGCTTGCTGTCGCTCGTCGGTCCGGGCGACGGTGCCGACGGGGACACACCGGCGGTGTCGGTCATGCCACTCTTCCTTCCATCACGAGGTCCAGCACCCTGGACTCATCGAGCTCGGTGGCCGGGGCCTCGTGCACCACGGCGCCGTCGCGGACGACCAGGACCCGGTCGGAGAGGCCGAGCACCTCCTCGACCTCGCTGGACACCACGACCACGGCGACACCGCTGTCGGCCAGCCGGCGGATCAGGTTGTAGATCTCGGTGCGGGCTCCCACGTCGACGCCGCGGGTCGGCTCGTCGAGCAGCAGCACCCGGCAGTCGCGCAGCAGCCACCGCGCCAGGACGACCTTCTGCTGGTTGCCGCCGGACAGCGTGCGGACCTCGCGCGTCACGCCCTTGGGTCGTACGTCGAGAGAGGTGACGAGCTCCTCGGCCTGCCGTCGCTCCTCGGCGCTGTCGAGGAAGCCCGAGCGCGAGAAGCGCGACAGCGACGAGATGGTGATGTTGCGGTAGACCGCCTGGTCGAGCAGCAGGCCCTGGCTCTTGCGCTCCTCGGGCGCGAGCCCGACCCCGGCCTTGACGGCCGCGACGACCGAGCCGCGCGGCAGCTTCTTGCCGTCGACGGTCACCGTCCCGTTGGTCGCTCGGCGGGCGCCGTACACCGTCTCGATGATCTCGGAGCGACCGGCGCCGACGAGGCCGGCCAGGCCGACGATCTCGCCGGCGTGCACCGTGAGGTTCACGCCGCTGAAGACGCCGGCGACGGCGAGGTCGCGCACCTCGAGCACCACGTCGCCACGGTCGCGCGGTGTCTCGGGACGCGGCGGGAAGACGTACTCGATCGACCGGCCGGTCATGAGCTGGATCAGCTCCTTGGTCGGCGTCGTCCGGGCGTCGAGCCCGGTGGCCACGGTCCTGCCGTCCTTGAGCACGGTGATCCGGTCGCCGATCTCGCGGATCTCCTCGAGGCGGTGGGAGATGTAGATGACGGCGACGCCCTGCGTGGTCAGGTTCTTCACGACCCGGAAGAGGTTGCGCACCTCCTCCTGGTCGAGCACCGCGGACGGCTCGTCGAGGATCAGCAGCTTGGTGTCGTGCGACAGAGCGCGCGCCATCGAGACGATCTGCTGTCCGGCCGGCGACAGCGTCCCGACGGTGCGGGTCACGCTGATCTCGCTGTGGCCCAGCCGCTCGAGCAGCTCGCGGGCCTTCTTGTTCGCGACCGACCGCTTGAGGAATCCTCCGGTGCTCATCTCATGGCCGAGGAAGATGTTCTCCGTGACGGTCAGGTCGGGGACGAGGTCGAGCTCCTGGTAGATCGTCGAGATGCCGAGCGCCATCGCCGCGACCGGCGTGGTCAGCCGGACCTCCTCGCCCTGCCAGGTGATCGTGCCGCCGTCGGGCTGGTACGACGCCGACAGCACCTTGATCAGGGTGGACTTGCCGGCGCCGTTCTGGCCGAGCAGGCAGTGCACCTCGCCGGGCCGGACGTCGAGGTCGACGCCGCCGAGGGCCAGGACGCCGGGGAACTGCTTGACGATGCCGGACATCTGCAGCAGGGGCGTGTGGGAGCCGGACGCGGTCGTCACGCGGAGCCTCCGATCGACGAGGCGACCCGGCGCTCGAGCCGGGTCGGGTCCGAGAACACCGTCTCGAGCGCCACGGTCGCGGCGCCGCGGACGGCGGCGGTGAAGCCCTGGGTGGACAGCACGACGCGGGTGCCGCCGGCCTCGGGGGCGAGCACCGCCTCGGCCAGCCGGCGCTCGACCGCGTCGCGCATCCAGCGGCCGACCTCGGCGAAGTAGCCGGAGAGCACGATCACGGCGGGGTTCAGGGCGTTGGTCAGCACCCCCGCGCCGACCCCTACCCAGTCGCCGATGCGATCGAGCGCCGCGAGGGTGCGGGTGTCGCCGAGGGACGCCCGCCGGTTGAGCTCGGCCAGCCGCTCCTCGAGCCCGAGGGCCGGGTCACGGACCGGATCGTCGGGGTCGGCGGCCGCGTCGAGCAGGGCGCGCAGACCGACGACGGTCTCCCAGCAGCCGGTGCGACCGCAGCCGCAGCGGTGGCCGTTCGGGTCGACGATCATGTGTCCGAACTCGCCGGCGAAACCGGCGTGCCCACGCAGCAGTCGACCGTCGGCGACGATCCCGCCGCCGACGCCGACCTCCCCGAAGATCACGAGCATGTCCCGCCGCGACGTCTCGCCGGGAACCGCCTCGGCGATCGCGGCCAGGTTGGCCTCGTTGTCGACGACGACCGGCAGGTCGCCGGCGCCGAGAGTGGCCAGCCGCTCGCGGAGCAGGGCTGCGACCGGTACGTCGTGCCAGCCGAGGTTGGGTCCGACGGTGAGCACCTCGCGAGTCGCGTCGACGAGACCGGCGACCCCGACCGTCAGTGCGACGGGTTGCGCGCCGCGGGCGGCGATGTCGTCGAACGTGCGGCGGAGCAGGACGGTGAGCTGGTCGAGGACCTCCTCGGGGGCGTGACCGAGGGCGTCGAGCGACAGCCGGTGCTCCGCGATCGTCGCACCGGACAGGTCGAGGGCGACGGTGCCGACGTGGTGGACGTTGACCTCGGCGCCGATGCCGCACACGGTCTGCCCGTCGAGCTGCACCATCAGGCCCGGTCGGCCGACGCCGCCGCGCGCGACGTTGCCCTCACGGACCAGCCCGCGCTCGGCGAGCTCGGCGACGAGGCTGGAGACGGTGGCCTTGGGCAGCCCGAGGTCGGCGGCCAGCCGGGCCCGCGAGCGCGCGCCCCCGTCGCGGAGGCTGCGGAGCACCAGCGCCAGGTTGGTCCGCCGGAGCGTCGTCTGGTCGGCGGCGGAGGCGGCGACCAGCGGCGTGTCGCGGTCCGGCACGGGCACCCCCTCCTCGCCTCGGGCGCGTGGTGGGTCGCAGTCGTGTGACAGCCACCACGTGTTTGTTCGAGCGAGCCACAAACTAGGCCGCTCTCGACGCGTCTGGCAAGGCCTCGCCGCATTTTGCGAGCAGATTTCACGAGACTTTGCCAACTTGTCTGCGAAAGTCCCGTCCGCGAGTGGCGCGCTTGTCCGCGTCAGCGGGTCGCGGTGGGGGTCGGAGCCCCGGGAGTCCCTGGGGGCAGCGGGGTCAGGTGCCGGGGTGCGCGCGGCGGCGGGCGGCCGCGTAGGCGGCGCGGACCGCCGGGACCGGCTCGGCCCGGTACGACGCCAGTCCGGTCACCGGCCACGCGGGCGGTTCCTCGGTTCCCGCCAGCACCCAGGCGGCCTGCCGGGCGGCGCCGTCGGCGACGTACTCCCCGGGCGGCGGTACGTCGACCGGCACCCCGAGCACGGTGGGAGCCACCTGTCGCATGGCCTCGGAGGCGGCGCCGCCACCGATGAGCAGCGCCCGCTTCGGGGTCACCCCGCAGCCGACCAGGGCGTCGAGGCCGTCGGCCAGGCCGCACAGCAGCCCCTCGACCGCGGCGCGCGCGAAGTGGGCCGGGCGGGCGGTGCCGAGGGTCAGGCCGTGCAGGCTTCCGGAGGCGTCGGGGAGGTTCGGCGTGCGCTCGCCCTCGAGGTAGGGCACCAGCACCAGGCCGCCGGCGCCGGGCTCGGCCTCGAGCGCGAGCTCCGACAGCCGCTCGTGGTCGACGCCCAGCACGCGGGCCATCGCGTCGAGCACGCGCGCGGCGTTGAGCGTGCAGACCAGCGGGAGGAACCGGCCGGTCGCGTCGGCGAACCCGGCGACCGCGCCGGACCCGTCGCGCGACCCCTGCTCGGCGACGGCGGTGACGACGCCGGAGGTGCCGACCGAGACGACGAGGTCGCCGGGGCCGGCGCCGAGGCCGAGGGCGGCGGCCGCGTTGTCACCCGCACCGGGGCCGAGCAGCGCCCCGGAGGGGGTGCGACCGGCGGTCTCGTTCGGGCCGAGCACCCGGGGGAGCGACGGCACGTGGCCGAGAGCACGCTCGAGCAGGTCGGTGCGGTACTCACCCGTCGTCGGCGACCAGTAGCCGGTGCCGCTCGCATCGCTGCGGTCGGTCACCAGGTCGGCCAGGTCCTGGCTGCCCGAGAGCTTCCAGGTCAGCCAGTCGTGCGGCAGGCAGACCGCGGCGGTCGCCTTGGCCTGGTCGGGCTCGTGCTCGGCGAGCCAGCGCAGCTTGGTGACGGTGAACGACGCGACCGGCACGGACCCCACGGCCTCGGCCCAGGCGTCGCCTCCGCCGAGCTCGGCGACCAGGTCGTCGGCCGCGGCGGCGGAGCGGGTGTCGTTCCAGAGCAGGGCGTCGCGGACGACCTCGCCGTCGTCGTCGAGGCAGACCATGCCGTGCTGCTGGCCGCCGACAGCAACGGCAGCGACGTCGTCGAGGCCTCCCGCCTCGGCGATCGCCTCCTGCAGTGCGGACCACCAGGCTGCGGGGTTGACCTCGGTGCCGTCGGGGTGACTCGCGCGGCCGGAGCGCACCAGCTCCCCGGTCTCGGCATCGCGGACGACGACCTTGCAGGACTGGGTCGAGGAGTCGATCCCCGCGACGAGCGTGCGGCTCATGTGCCGCTCCGCAGCGGCGCGTAGATAGACGTGCTGATCAGCCTCGCGGTGCCGATGACCCCGCTCTCGTCGCCGAGCTCGCTGAGCACGATCGGCAGGTTGCCGGTCGCCAGCGGCAGCGATCGGCGGTAGGTGACACCGCGGATCTCGGCGAGAAGCGCGTGGCCGAGCCCGGTGACGCGGCCGCCGATCACGATCAGGCCGGGGTTGAAGAACGAGACGAGGCTGGCGAGGACCTGGCCGATGCGCCGGCCGGCGTCGCGGATCAGCTGGACCGCCTGGGCGTCGCCCTGCGCGACGGCGTACGAGATGTCCGCGGCGGTCAGCTCGCCCTTCTCCTCCAGCAGCGCGGCCAGGGCGGGGGAGCGGCCGGCCCGGGCGGCCGCCGTCGCGTCGCGCGCGAGCGCGGCCCCGCCCGCGAACGCCTCGAGGCAGCCGGTGTTGCCGCACGCGCAGGTGGGCCCGAACTCCTCGACCCGGATGTGCCCGATGTCGCCGGCGCAGCCGTCGACGCCGCGGTAGAGCTCGCCGTCGACGACGATGCCGCAGCCGATGCCGGTGCCGATCTTGACGAAGAGGAAGTCGCGGGCCGACCGCGCGACGCCGGCGTGCTGCTCGCCGAGCGCCATCGCGTTGACGTCGTTGTCGAGCACGGCGGGTGCGCCGAGCTCGCGGGCGAGGGCGTCGCGGACGGGGTAGCCGTCCCAGCCCGGCATGATCGGCGGGCTCACCGGTACGCCGCGGTGGAAGTCGACCGGTCCGGGCACGGAGATGCCGGCGCCCATCGGCTTCTCGATGCCGAGCTCGTCGAGCAGGGCGCGGGTCTCCTTGAGCGCCAGCGCGAGCACCGGCTCGGGGCCCTGCTTGATGTCGCACGCCATGTGCCGCGTGGCGAGCACGGTGACGCGGCCGTCGGTGACGCCGACGGAGAGGCCGGTCGCGCCGATCGAGATGCCGACGAAGCGGATGTCGCCGGCCAGGTCGACGAGCGTGGACCGTCGACCGCCGCGGGAGGCGGCGTGCCCGACCTCCGAGGCCAGGCCGAGCTCGGCGAGCCGGGCCACCTCGGCGGCGATGGTCGTGCGGGACACCTCGAGCATGCCCGCGAGCTGGACCCGGCTCAGCGGTCCCTCGTCACGCAGCCGCTCGAGGATGCGCGCCTGCATGGCGTTCTCCGCGCGGCCGGCCAGTGAGTGCAGCACGCTGCGCATCCTCGCACGCGGATCCAGGGTTCATCCGGCGTACCGCGGGTACGCAGGGTCCCATGAGCTGGAGCCGCACCGACCTGCCGTCCTTCTCCGACCGCACCGTGGTCGTCACCGGAGGCAACTCCGGAATCGGACGCCACGTGGCGTCCGCACTGGCCGATGCGGGGGCCGACGTGACGATCGCCTGCCGCAACGTCGGGGCGGGAGAGGCGGTCGCCGCCGAGCTGGCCGAGCGCGGCACTCCCGGGGTCCGGGTGGCCGAGCTCGACCTCGCCGACCTCTCGTCGGTGCGCCGCTTCGCCGAGCGCTGGGACCGCCCGCTCGACGTGCTGGTCAACAACGCCGGGGTGATGACGCCGCCGCGCTACCGCGAGACCGTCGACGGCTTCGAGCTGCAGTTCGGCACCAACCACCTCGGTCACGTGGCGCTCACCGCCGGGCTGCTGCCGCACCTGCTCGCCACCGAGCAGCCGCGGGTCACCACGGTCTCGTCCATCGCGCACTGGCGCGGCCGGCCCGACGTGCTCGACGGCAACCGGGGCGGGCCCTACCAGCCCGAGCGGGCCTACGCGAACAGCAAGCTCGCCAACCTGCTTTTCACCTTCGAGCTCCAGCGCAAGGCGTCGCTCAGCGACAGCGCGCTGGTCTCCAACGCCGCGCACCCCGGCGTCTCGGCCACCAACCTCGTCACCAGCCAGCAGGGTCTCGGCGCGATCCCTGGCGTGCGCCCGCTCGCGCCGGCCGTTCTGCGGTTGCTGTTCCAATCGGCGGCGGCCGGCGCCGACCCGGTGCTGTACGCCGTCGCCGAGGCCGGCCCGGCGTCGTACACCGGCCCGCAGCGGCTGCGCGAGAGCCGCGGCCCGGCGGGGCCGGCGCGACTGAGCCGCTACGCGCGCGACGAGATGCTGGCCGCCAAGCTCTGGGACCTGTCGCTGGACCTCACTGGCGCCCGTTTCGACTGGAGCTGAGCACCTGGGCGAGCGCGGCGATGTCCTTCGGGCCGACCTGGCAGCAACCGCCCACGTACGCTGCACCGCGGGCGACCCAGTCCGGCGCGAGGTTGACGTCGTACGACGCCGGGCCGACCCAGCTGTGCGTGCCGTTGTCCCAGCCCTGGCCGCTGTTGGGGTAGGCCACCCCCGGCTTGCCGGTGACCCGCGCGGCGACGTCGAGTGCGGCCGCCACGTCGTCGGGGTCGCAGCAGTTGACGCCGACCGCGACGAGCGCGCCGACCCCTGTGGCCACCGCGAACGCGTCCTCGAGCGGCTGGCCGGCACGGGTGCTGTCGCCGGCGATGCTGTAGCTGAGCCAGCCCGGTACGCCCACGTCCGCGACGATCTCGGCCAGCACCTCCGCCTCGTCGGCGTCGGGCACGGTCTCGACCGCCAGCAGATCGGGCCCCGCCGAGGCGAGCAGCTCGATCCGCGGCCGGTGGAAGTCGTGCAGGCGGGTGCGCGAGACGCCGTACCTGCCCCGGTACTCCGACCCGTCGGCGAGGAACGCGCCGTACGGCCCGACCGACGCGGCGACCAGCCGGTCGACGCCGTCCTCGGCGAGCGCGTCGCGCACCTCGCGCGCGAGCGTGACGCTCCGGACGATCAGCGACTCGGCCTCCTTGCGCGAGAGCCCGACGTGCACGAAGCCCTCGAGGCTGGCCTGGTAGCTCGCGGTGGTGGCGACGGTCGCGCCGGCGGCGAAGTAGGCGCGGTGCACGGCCGCGATCTCGTCCGGCGCGTCCCGCAGCAGCCGCGCGGTCCACAGGTCGTCGGCGAGGTCCTGCCCGCGCTCGGCGAGCGCGTTGGACATGCCCCCGTCGAGGACGGTCGTCATCGGGTCACCGGTGCTTCTCGAGGTGCGCGCGGATCGCGGCGTTGAACGCCTCCGGCCTTGCCACGTTGGTGATGTGGGCGGCGTCGTCGATCACGACGAGCTCGGAGTCGGGTATCGACTCGACCATCGCCTGGCCCACCGAGGGCGGGCAGGTCGGGTCCTCGGAGCCGGCCACGACGAGCGTCGGCACGCGTATCGCCGCGAGCTCGTCGGTCGCGTCGAACTTCGCGAGCGCGGCGCAGCAGCCGGCGTAGCCCTCGGCGGGCGTCGCGCGGAACATGCTCATGATCCAGTCGACCTGGTCGGGGTGCTCCTCCCGGAACTCCGGGGTGAACCACCGCTCGACGGTCGCGTCCACCAGCGCCTGCGTGCCTTCCGTGCGCACCTTCTCCGCGCGCTCCTCCCACATGTCGGGCGTGCCGAACACCGGGGCGGTCGAGCACAGAGCGAAGGCCGTGAGCCGGTCGCCGTGGTCGACGCCGAGTCGCTGCCCGATCGCGCCGCCGAGGGAGATCCCCGCGTAGGCGAACCGTTCGATGCCGAGCCGGTCGGCGAGGGCGATCACGTCGGCGGCCAGCTCCTCGACGGTGTACGGCGCAGCCGGGGCCGGCGAGCCGCCGTGGCCGCGGGTGTCGAACCGGACGACGCGGAAGTCGCGGGCCAGGTCGGCCGCGAGCGCGTCCCACATCCGGTGGGTGGTGCCGAGCGAGGCGCCGAGCAGGACCGCGGGTCCGCCCGGCGCCCCCTCGTCGACGTGGTGCAGGTCTACATGGGTGTCGGTGGCCATGCCCCGAACTTACGCGGAGACCAGGTCGCGCTCCCGGGACGGCGGCTCGGGCTCGGAGGAGGCCGGCTCGGGCGCGATGCCCTCGCGGTGGCCGTGCCGCTCCCACCAGCGGGCGAGCGGCGCGGGTGCCCACCAGTTCGCCCTGCCCAGCAGCCGCATCGTCGCCGGCACCAGCAGCGCCCGGACGACGGTCGCGTCGAGCAGGACCGCGACCAGCATGCCGACGCCGATCATCTTCAGGAACACGATGCCGCTGGTGGCGAAGCCGCCGATGACCACGGCCAGCAGCAGCGCCGCGCTCGTGATGATCCGGCCGGTGCGCTGCACACCGGTGGCGACGGCAACGGTGTTGTCATGCGTCCGGTCCCATTCCTCGCGGACCCGTGACAGCAGGAACACCTCGTAGTCCATGGACAGCCCGAACAGGATCGCCAGCATCAGGATCGGCTGGGTCACGTCGAGGTAGCCGGGCGAGGTGAAGCCGAGCAACCCCGACAGGTGGCCCTCCTGGAAGATCCAGGTCACCACGCCGAACGACGCACCGATCGACACCGCGGCCATCACGACCGCCTTGACCGGCAGCACCAGCGAGCCGAACGCCACGAACAGCAGCACCAGCATCACCGCGACCACGACCAGGCCCATCCACGGCAGGTGGTCACCCACCGAGTCGATGAGGTCCACGGCCTGCGCCGACGGCCCACCGACCAGCGTGGTGACGCCGTCGCCGGGGTCGACCGCGCGGATCTCGCGGACCATGTCCTGCGACGCCTGGGTCTGGCCGTTGCCGGACCAGGTCGCCTGCACCAGCGTCATCGCGTCGCCGCCGTCGCGCGCGCTGTCGATCGGCTGCACGTCCTTCATTCCCGGCAGGTCGGCGAGCTCGGCGACGTAGTCGCGCACCTCCTCGCGGTCCGCGCCGCGCAGCACGACCGTCGCCGACGACGTCTCGCCGCCGAACTGGTCGGCGAGCAGGTCGGCCGCGACCCGGCTCGGCATGTCCGGGGGCAGCACGCGCTCGTCGACGCTGCCCCACCGGGCGTTGGCGAACGGCCCCGCGAGGGCGAGCAGGCCGACGGCGATGACCGCGAGGTACGTCGCGGGCCTGCGCATCACGCTGTGCGCGACCCGGGCCCACGCGCCGTGCTCGTCGGCCCGGCGGTCGGCGCGGCGACCCGCACGACGCCGCCAGGGCATCCGGCCGAGCTCGATCCGGCGGCCCAGCACGGTGAGCAGCGCGGGCAGCACGGTCAGCGCCGCCGCCATCGCGACCAGCACGGCCGCCATCCCGCCGTACCCCATGGAGCGGAGGAACGCCTGCGGGAAGATCAGCAGCGAGGCCAGCGACGCGGCGACGATCAGGCCGGAGAACAGCACGGTCCGGCCGGCGGTCGCCATCGTGCGCGCGACCGCGGCGCGCACGCTGTCCTTGCCGTCGTCGGGCTGCGCGGCGAGCTCCTCGCGGAACCGGCTGACCACGAACAGCGCGTAGTCGATGGCCAGACCCATGCCCAGCAACGTGATCACGTTGATCGCGAACACCGAGACCTCGGTGACACCGGTGATCAGCCGTACCACCGCGAAGGCCCCGAACACCGCGATCGCGCCGACCAGCGTCGGCATCAGCGCCGCGACGAGGCTGCCGAAGATCAGCAGGCTGAGCAGGAAGACGATCGGCATCGAGAGCGACTCGGCCCGCGCGATGTCCTCGGACACCTGCTCGTTGACGTCGCCGTAGACCGCCCACTGGCCGGCCAGGTTGGTGGTCAGGCCCGGCGCGTCGAGCGCCTCGGAGACCTCGTCCCAGCTCTGCGACTTGGCGTCCTGGCTGTCGCCGGCGAGGGTGAGGATCACGCGCGTGGTGCGGCCGTCCTCGCCGACCAGGCTCGGGTCGGGGGTGTCGTAGTAGGACGCGACCCGGTCCACCGTCCCGTCCGGCAGGTCCTCGATCGTGCTCGTCACCGCGTCGCGGAACGCGGCGTCGTCGACCCGCAGCTCGTCGCTGGAGTAGACCGCGACGACGTCCGCCCCGCGGTCGCCGAACACCTGCTGCTCCATCTCGAGCGCCCGCGACGACTCGCTCGCCGGGTCGTCGAACCCGCCCTGGCTCAGCCGGTCGAACACGCCGAGCCCGAACGCCGCCGCCGCGGCCACCAGCACCAGCGCGCCGACGAGCACCAGCCGGGCCCGTGCGGCGACAATCCGTCCCCATGTGTACATCGGTCACGCTCGCTATCGGTCGTCATTTCAGTGAACGGGCATAACAGTGAATGATGTAAACTCTGGTGTCAAGCGTTTATGGTTAGGTGGTCCGGACGCACCCGCGACCCACAGGAAGAGGCGATCCGCCCGATGACGAGCACGGCCGAGGGGACGGAGCCCCTGGGGCAGGCGACGCGGAAGACCGGGCCGACCCGGCGCGAGCGGCAGCGTCAGGCGACCTTCGACGAGATCGTCGAGGTGGCGCGCCGGCTGCTGCGCGAGGGGCAGGACGTCTCGATCCGGGCCGTGGCCTCGGAGATGGGGCTGACCGCCCCGGCGCTGTACCGGTACGTCGACAGCCACGCCGAGCTGCTGACGCTCGTCGCGCGGGCGATCTTCGTCGACGTCGTCTCGGCGATGACCGTCGCGCGCGACCGGCACTCCGATGACGACCCGGCCGCGCAGATCATTGCCGGGGTCGGGGCGTTCAGGGCCTGGGCGCTCAACAACCGCGAGGAGTTCCGGCTGGTCTTCGCCTCACCCCCGACGCCGGAGATCGAGGCTCACGCGCACATGCCGCTGATGTCGTTGACCGACTGCGTGCCCGAGGAGATGGGCGCGCGAGAGTTCGGGACGTTCTTCGCCGACATCTTCGGCCGGCTCTGGATGAAGTACCACTTCCCGGTCCCCGCCGACGACGCCCTGCCTGAGGGTGTGCTGGAGGCGCTGGCCGGGGAACCGGTCGAGGGGTTCGAGACCAAGCTGGCGCCTTCCGCCCAGCAGGCCGGAGCGCCGGTGACACCGGGGATGCTGTGGCTGTTCGAGCGGTCCTGGGCGAAGCTCTACGGCACGGTCACCCTCGAGGTGTTCGGCCACGTGCACCCGGGCCTGATCACGACCAACGCGCTGTTCGAGGCCACCGTGCTCGACATCGGCAGCGACCTCGGCCTCGCCGGCGAGTGGGAGCGGCTGCAGGGCGTGGTGCGCGAGGCGGCAGCGCTCCCGAGCGCCTAGACCGCTTCTAGCTCCGGGGCCGTAGCCGGCGCGCGAACAGGTCGAGCAGCGCGTCCCAGTGCCGCTCCGTCGCCGCCTCGTCGTACACGTGGGTGTCGGCCATCGTGAAGCCGTGCTGCGCGCCGTCGTACTGCTCGCAGGTGTGCTCGACACCGGCCTCGGTGAGTGCGTCGTCGAGGCGGCGCTGCATCTCCGGCGGCATCCCCGGGTCCTTGTCCGCGCTGCCGACGTACACCTCGGCCCGGATCCGGTCGGCCAGCAGGTGCGGGCTGTCCGGGTCGTCCGTCGCCAACCGCGCGGGATGGAACGCCGCGACGGCTGCGACGTCGTCCGGGCGGGACGCCGCCGACCGCAGCGCGACGCCGCCGCCGAAGCAGTAGCCGACGACGCCCACCGGTCCGGTCACGTCGCGGAGGCCGAGCAGGTAGTCGAGGTACGCCGCGTTGTCGGACGCCAGCATCTGCGGGGTCGTCGCGCGCATCCACGGGCTCAACGTGCCGAACAGCGAGCGCCGCTGCTCGGGGTCGGCGAGACGGTTCACATCGACGAGGGGGGCGCGGCGGTTCCGGTGGAAGACGTTGGGCACCAGCACCGTGTAGCCGTGCTCCGCGAGCCGCGCCGCCATCTCGGCCAGCCGCGGCCGCGGCCCGAACGCGTCCATGTAGAGCAGCACGCCCGGGTGCGGGCCCGGCCCCTCGCCGGTCACCACGATGGCATCGGCGGTCCCGTCCGGGGTCGGTACGCCGACGGTCTGCGGTGTCGCCATCAGGCGGCCCGGCCCTCGGCGGGCACGACCTCGTCCTCCGGCGGCGCCGACGGCGGCGTGCCGTCGCCGAACGGGCGGCCGCCGAGCTGCTCGCGGTGGTGCGGCGTCAGCCAGCCCGACAGGTCCGGGCCGGCCGGGATGATCCCGGTGGGGTTGATGTCCTTGTGCACGACGTAGTAGTGCGCCTTGATCTGCGCGAAGTCAACCGTGTCACCGAACCCCGGCGTCTGGAACAGGTCGCGCGCGTAGGCCCACAGCACCGGCATCTCGGTGAGCTTGCTGCGGTTGCACTTGAAGTGGCCGTGGTAGACCGCGTCGAAGCGCACCAGCGTCGTGAACAGCCGCACGTCGGCCTCGGTGATCGTGTCGCCGACCAGGTAGCGGCGGTCGCGCAGCCGCTCCTCGAGCCTGTCGAGCGCGGCGAACAGTCGCCGGTAGGCCCGCTCGTAGGACGCCTGCTTGCCGGCGAAGCCGCAGCGGTAGACGCCGTTGTTGACGTCGTTGTAGACCCACGCGTTGACCTCGTCGATCTCGTCGCGCAACGCCTCGGGGTAGAGGTCGGGCGCACCGTCGCGGTGGTACTCCGTCCACTCGGTGGACAGGTCCAGCGTCATCTGCGCGAAGTCGTTGGTGACGAGCTTCCCTGACGGGATGTCGACGATCGCGGGCACCGTGATGCCCTTCGGGTAGTCGGGGAAGCGTGCGAAGTAGGCCTCCTGGAGCCGCTCGATGCCGAGCACCGGGTCGACGCCGCCGGGGTCGAGGTCGAAGGTCCAGCTGCGCTCGTCGTGGGTGGGGCCGCAGAGCCCCATACTCAGCACGTCCTCGAGCCCGAGCAGTCGGCGCACGATGATCGCCCGGTTGGCCCAGGGACAGGCGCGTGCGGCGACCAGCCGGTAGCGGCCGGGCTCGACCGGCCACTCGTGCTCGCCCTTGCCGTCGCGGGTGATCCGGTCCTCGACGTAGTTGGTGTCGCGCTGGAACTCGTCCTCGACGTACTTGCCCATGGTGCGATGCCTCCCGAGATGTGGTGCGGTGTGCTGTTGTCAGGCGGTGCCCGGGTTGTTGCCGAGCAGCTGCTCGAACGGCGTCGGGTTGTCGAACGGGTCGGCCGGCGCGGTGCGGGGCCGGCGCAGGACCAGGTCCGCGAGCTCCCGCCCCGCGCGGTCCGCACGCACCGACAACGACGTACCCGATCCTGCCGTGCCGAAGTCCTCGCTGGCTGCGAAGACCGCGGTCGGTGCGACGGTGGCGCGCAGGTAGGCGAACAGCGGCCGCAGCGCGAACTCCAGCGCCAGCGAGTGCCGGGCGGTGCCGCCGGTCGCGCCGATCAGCACGGGCTTCGCGTCGAGCGCGCCGTCGTCGAGGACGTCGAAGAAGGACTTGAAGAGCCCGCTGTACGACGCGGAGAAGATCGGCGAAACGGCGATCAGCCCGTCGGCGTTCGTCACGGCCTCGATCGCCTCGGCGAGGCGAGGCGGCGCGAACCCGGTCAGCAGGTGGTCGGTGATCTCGTGCGCCAGGTCGCGCAGCTCGATCACCGTGATGTCGGCGCGCTCGTCATGGAGCCGCAGGGCGCGGTCGGTGGCCTCGGCCAGTCGGTCGGCGAGCAACCGTGAGCTCGACGGCTGGCTCAGCCCGGCCGTGATGACCACGATGCTGCGGGTCATCGGGTCACCGCCTCGGGGGAGCGCCCGGTCACGTCGTCGCCGTCGACGTGCACGGTCGTGTCGCGCGGGCCGCCGGCCTCAGCGACGCGCGAAGCGTGCGTCGGCGCGTCCGGCACGTGAGCCGGCCTGAGCGCCGCGAACTCCTTGCGCAGCACGGGCACGACCTCCTCGCCGAGGATGTCGAGCTGCTCGAGCACGGTCTTCAGCGGCAGACCGGCGTGGTCCATGAGGAACAGCTGGCGCTGGTAGTCACCGACGTACTCGCGGAAGCCGAGGGTGCGGTCGATGACCTGCTGCGGGCTGCCCACGGTCAGTGGGGTCTGCTCCATGAAGTCCTCGAGCGACGGTCCGTGGCCGTAGACCGGCGCGTTGTCGAAGTACGGCCGGAACTCACGAACGGCGTCCTGGCTGTTCTTGCGCATGAACACCTGGCCGCCGAGGCCGACGATGGCCTGGTCGGCGGAGCCGTGGCCGTAGTGCTCGAAGCGCTGGCGGTACAGCCGCACCATCCGCGCGGTGTGCGACGCCGGCCAGAAGATGTGGTTGGCGAAGAAGCCGTCGCCGTAGTAGGCCGCCTGCTCGGCGATCTCGGGGGAGCGGATCGAGCCGTGCCAGACGAACGGCGGCACGCCGTCGAGCGGACGCGGCGTCGAGGTGAAGCCCTGCAGCGGCGAGCGGAACTTGCCCTCCCAGTCGACGACGTCCTCGCGCCAGAGCCGGTAGAGCAGGTGGTAGTTCTCGATCGCCAGCGGGATGCCGTCGCGGATGTCCTTGCCGAACCACGGGTAGACCGGGCCGGTGTTGCCGCGGCCCATCATCAGGTCGACACGGCCGTCGGTGAGGTGCTGGAGCTTCGCGTAGTTCTCGGCGATCAGCACCGGGTCCGTGGTCGTGATCAGCGTGGTCGCGGTCGAGAGGATGATCCGCTCGGTCTGCGCGCCGACGTAGGCCAGCGTCGTCGTGGGCGCGGAGGCGATGAACGGCGGGTTGTGGTGCTCCCCGGTCGCGAACACGTCGAGGCCGACCTCCTCGGCCTTCTTCGCGATCGCGACGGTCGCCTTGATCCGCTCGTGCTCGGTCGGCGTGCCCCCGGTGGTGGGGTCGGTGGTCACGTCGCCGACGGTGAAGATGCCGAACTGCATCGCTGCTCCCTCGATGGTTTCAGGTTCAACGAAATGAACCGAGGGGCGACGCCGGCTATTCCCCCGACGTCTGCCCGGGCTCGGGCGCGACCAGGGCGGTGGTGCCCTGCTGGGAGTCGAGGACGTGCCGGGTGATCTCCGCCGAC
>DASURB010000064.1:0-2158 GCA_036280235.1 Nocardioides sp. | reverse complement strand
CCGTCCCACCAGTGGCAGTTCGTGGACTTCGACCGCAGCCGCGCGATCTACACGCTGATCGGGCTCTTCGCGCTCGCCGTCCTCGCGCTCTCCCGCTGGCGCGGGCTGGCCACCCTGGGCAGCCTCGCCATGTCGCTGTCGCTGGTGATCTGGTTCGTGCTCCCGAACCTGCTCGGCGGGGCTTCCCCGCTCCTGGTCGCGGTGGTGGCCGCCTCGGCGATCATGATCGTCGCGCTCTACCTCGGCCATGGCTTCAGCGCGATGACATCCACCGCCCTGGTCGGCACGCTGACCTCGCTGGTCCTCACCGGTGTGCTGGGCGCGGTCTTCACCTCGGCCGCACACTTCACCGGCTTCAGCGACGAGTCCACCGGCTACCTCGCCGCGATCCAGGGCGGCATCGACTACGAGGGACTCGTGCTCGCCGCGCTCATCATCGGGTCCCTCGGCGTGCTCGACGACGTCACCGTCACCCAGGCCGCCGCGGTCTGGGAGCTCAAGGGCAGCGACCCGTCGGCGACCCGAGGAAACCTGTTCGCCTCGGCCATGCGCATCGGGCGCGCCCACGTCTCCGCCGCCGTCAACACACTCGTCCTCGCCTACGTGAGCGCCCTGCTCCCGCTGCTGCTGTTCCTGATGCTCGTCGAGACCACGTTCAACGATGCGCTGCTCAGCGACGGCGTCGCCCAGGAGGTGGCGCGCGGCCTTGTCGGCAGCCTCGGCATCATCGCCGCGGTGCCGATCACGACCGCGGTCGCCGTCCTCGTCGTCGGCTCACGCTCCAGCGGCCGATACGCTCGGGGACGATGACAGACACCGCCGCCCTGCCCGACCCCTGGCCCGCGCCCCGCGCCACCGGCCCCGTGCACGCCACCGTCTCGCTGCCCGGGTCCAAGTCGCTCACCAACCGCGCGCTGGTGCTGGCGGCCCTGTCCAACGGGCCTTCGGTGGTACGACGGGCGCTCCGGTCGCGCGACACCGAGCTCATGGCGCGGGCCCTCACGTCGCTGGGATCGGCGGTCGACACCACGGGCGAGGACTGGTCGGTCACCCCGGGACCCATCACCGGTCCCGCGACGGTCGACTGCGGTCTGGCCGGGACGGTGATGCGCTTCGTGCCTCCCGTCGCCGCCCTCGCACGCGGCAGGGTGACCTTCGACGGCGACCCCCATGCGCGCACACGCCCCATGGGTGAGGTGCTCGCGGCGCTGCGCGCCCTCGGCGTCGTCATCGAGGACGAGGGGCGGGGCACGCTCCCGCTCACCGTCGTGGGTTCGGGCCGCGTCCCGGGCGGCACGGTCACGATCGACGCGTCGGCCTCGAGCCAGTTCATCTCGGCGCTGCTTCTCGCCGGAGCCCGCTACGACCACGGCATCGACGTGCTCCACGTCGGCAAGCCGGTCCCGTCGCTCCCCCACATCGAGATGACCGTCGACCAGCTCCGCCTGCACAACGTCGAGGTCGACGACACCGAGCCGAACCGCTGGAAGGTGCTGCCCAGCACGGTCCGGGCCGTCGACGTCACCATCGAGCCGGACCTCTCCAACGCGGCGCCGTTCCTGGCCGCGGCCCTGGTCGCCGGCGGGGAGGTCACGGTCCGGGACTGGCCACGGCGCACGACCCAGGCCGGCGACGCGCTGCGCGAGATCCTCACGCTCATGGGCGCAGAGGTCGAGCTCGGCGAGGAGGGCCTCACCGTCCGCGGCAGGGGCGCCATCCGTGGCATCGACCTCGACCTGCACGACATCGGCGAGCTGACCCCGGCGGTCGCCGCGCTGTGCCTGCTCGCCGACTCCCCGTCGTACCTCCGCGGCATCGCGCACATCCGCGGCCACGAGACCGACCGGATCGCGGCACTGGCCACGGAGTTCACCAAGCTCGGCGGGGATGTCACCGAGACCGAGGACGGCCTCGAGATCCGGCCGGCGCAGCTGCACGGCGGTGTATTCCACACCTATGCCGACCACCGGATGGCCCACGCCGGCGTGATCATCGGCCTCGCGGTCGACGGCGTGCTGGTGGAGAACATCGGCACCACCTCGAAGACCTACCCCGAGGTCCCCGCCGCCTGGACGAGGCTGGCCTAGGTGGGCGGACGCAGGTACGACGAGTACGACCACGAGCGCTTCGAGCGCCCACGGCGTCGCACCCGCCCGCG
>DASURB010000063.1:0-65859 GCA_036280235.1 Nocardioides sp. | reverse complement strand
GGCCGGGGACGCCGAGGCCGAGAAGCGCGCGCAGGCCGCGTTCCGCGAGGTCATGCAGCGCGCCATCGACCTCGGCGGCACCATCACCGGCGAGCACGGCGTCGGCCGGACCAAGAAGGAGCTGCTCCCCGCCCAGCTCGGCCCGGACGTGATGGCGCTGACCCGGCGGATCAAGGACGCGCTCGACCCCGACGGCATCCTGAACCCGGGTGCGGTGCTGTAGGTGTGTCGGGTTACCACCGGCTGCTGGGATCCCGGCGCGACCGGGCCGAAACTTCACGTGGGATCTGCCAGGAACGCGTGGGCTGCTCTGTGGAAAAGCCGCGTCTTGTCCCGAGGTCGAGGCGTGTCGGAGAAACACCTGCCGCTGGTACTCCGTCGCATCTGGGCCGAGGCATCGCCCCAGAAGTGACCGAACAACCCCGGAAGTCCCGGCAGCAACTCCGCTTTACATGACCGCGGAAGCCCGGCAATAACTCCGCTTTACATGTCTTGCCGGCCCGCCGGCGGCGCCCCTTACCCGTCCAGGAACGCCAGGGCGGACGCAGCGAACAACGGCGACCGGAACACGTCGTAGTGGGTGGTGCCGGGGATGACCGCCAGCGCGTGGCCACCGGCCGGGCGGCCCTCCCCCATCCAGCCGCCGTCGCGCTTCCCGCCGTCCAGCAGGCCGAAGACCTCGACGTAGTGGCCGGGCGGGGCCATGTCGGCGTCGGCGCACATCACCAGGGTCGGCACGTGGAGGCCGCGGACCTCCTCGGTGAGGTCGTACGGCACCGCCATCGCCGCGCCGATCTTCTCGAGCAGCCGACCGAAGTCCTCGGGACGCGGGGCGACGCGCTGGTAGAGCTCGTACATCGGCGTGCCCTTCATGGCCTCCACCGTCTCGGGCCCGACCTGGCCCTGCTGCACCTGCATCTCGGGGTAGATCGCGTCGCTGCGGATGTGCGCCGAGCACGTGACGGCGCGGCGCACGACCTCCGGGTGGCGGAGCGCGAGGTGCAGCGCGACGCCGCCGCCGAGGGAGTAGCCGACGACGTCGACCTGGTCGTGCCCGAGGTGCCGGACCAGAGCGGCCATGTCGTCGGCCATCGCCTCGATGCCGAGCGGGCGGTCGACGTCGGCGGTGCGGCCGTGACCCTGCAGGTCGGGCAGGATCACCTGGTGCCCGTCGGTGAACGACGGGAGCAGCGGTCCGAACATCTCGCCGGACCCGAGGCCGCCGTGGAGCAGCAGCAGCGGCCGCCCCGCCCCGTGCAGCTCGTAGTAGAGGTGGACGCCGTTGACGTCGGCGTACTCGCCGGATCCTGTGGTCCGGTCGGTGGTGGCCTGGTCGGTCATGCGCACGCTCCTGGATTCGTACGTCGGAATGGGTCACCGACTCAGACCGGGAGCGCCCCGCGAACTCATCGCCGGAGCACGGACCAGCCCAGACCGGTCAGCCCAGACCGGTCAGCCCAGACCGGTCAGCCCAGACCGGTCAGCCCAGGCCGAGCGTCGCGCGCACCATGTTGTGGTCGGAGGCGATCACGCCGCTGACCTGCCAGGTGTTCGGGTCCCAGTTGGTGACGACCTTCCACTCCCGCACCGGCATGTGGTTGTCGGCCCAGATCCAGTCGATGTTCTGGCCGGCCTTGTGCTGCTCGTTCCAGTAGCCGAAGCCGCGCACGTCTCGCTGGAACTTGTTGGCGGTGTTCATCCAGCCGTTGATCGTGCGCGCCGCGCGCGGGTTGCGGATCGGGTTGACCCGGTACTGCTGGCCGCGTACGTCGCCGTACCCGGCCTTCTTCATCCGCGGCAGGAACGTCTTGGCCATCGGGGAGTACTTGTGGATGTTGAAGTCACCGGTCGCGATCACGGGCAGGTCGCGCTTGATGTCGTTGATCCTGCGGATCATCTCGCGCCACTGCTTGCGGCGGATCTTCTCGTTCTTCGACTCCAGGTGCGTGGTCGTGAACAGGAACTTCTGGCCGTTCAGCTTCGACTTCAGCACCGCCCAGCCCATGTGGTCCGGGCTCTGCGAGCTCTTCTGCGCCTTGTACTTCAGCTTGCCCTGCTTCACCAGCGAGACCGTCTGCGTGTTGTAGAGGATCCGGTCGCTGTGGGAGGCGCCGCGGTTCTTCTTCTTGCACTTGTACTGCGTCGACGGCTTCTTGCAGTTGAACGCGTACTTGTTCGTGAGCGCGAACGTGCCGCCCGCCTTGTTCAGCCCGTTGCGCAGGTCGAGGAACTGGTTCTTGCCGTCGACGAGCCGCGACGCGAACGCCTTGCTCGGGTTGACCTCCTGCACGCCGATCACGTCGACGTACTCGCCGAGGATGTTGGCGATCACCTGCGCGCGCCGCTCGCGCCAGGGCCGGATCTCCCCCTGGGCGGTGTCGAGGCTGACGCTGCGCACGTTGTACGACGCCACCCGGAGGTCGACGGTGGCCCGACGAGCCTGGACCCGGGTCTGGTCCGGCGCCGGCTCACCCGAAGCCGAAGCCGTGGCCGGGGCCGCGAACGCGGAGGCGAGCAGGGACAGGGTGGCCGTGCCGACGGCCAAGCCGATGGTGCGCATGTGTTCTCCCGAGACTGAACGGTTTCGCGATAGAGGGGAGTACCCCTTGCTTTACGACCTACTCACGGCAGCCGGAGGGTGGCCCGGACCATGTTGTGGTTGGACGGGATGACGCCGCTGATCTGCCACGAGCCCGGGTCGTAGTCGACGACCGTCTCGTACTCGAGCACCGGCAGCTCGTTGCTGGCGAAGATCCAGTCGATGCTCTGTCCGGCGCGGTCACGGTGGTCCCAGTAGCTGAACCGGCGGACGTCGCGCTGCAGCTTGTTGACCGAGCTGATCCAGGCGTTGATGACCTGCTGGGCGCGCGGGTGCTCGAGCTTGGCGACCTTCGGCTGCTGGCCGAGCGCGTCGCCGTACCCGTTGTTCCTCATCGCGGTCATGTACCGCGCACCCTGGTCGGACATCTTGTGGGTGTTGAAGTCGCCGGTCACGACGACCGGCAGGTTGCCGCGGATGCTGTTGACCTTGGTGATCAGCTCGTCCCACTGCGCGCCCCGGATGCTCTCGACCTTGGGCTCGAGGTGGGTGGTGACGAACAGGAACTGGCTGCCGGTCGCGAGGCTGCTCAGCACCGCCCAGCCCATGTGGGCAGGGCTGGTCTTCGACTTCTGCGCCTTGTACTTCATCGCGCCCTGCGAGACCAGGGACAGCGTGCGCTTGTTGTAGAAGATGCGGTCGCTGTGCGAGGAGCCCCGGTACTTCGGCTTGCACTTGTACGCCGTGCGGGCCTTCTTGCAGTTGTACGACTTCGCGTTCGTCAGGGCGTAGTACTCGCCGGCCGCGGCCAGGCCGTTCTTCAGGTCCTGGAACTGCGTCTTGCCCGAGACGAGCCGGGGCGCGAAGACCCGGCTCGGGTTGAGCTCCTGGACGCCGATCACGTCGATGTTCCGGGAGACGATCTGCCGGGCGATGGCGTCGCGGCGCTCACGCCACGGGCGGAACTCGCCGTCCTTCTTGTCCAGGCTGACGTTGGTGACGTTGTACGTCGCCACGCGGATGTCGACCGGCATCCGGGCCGCGGCTTCGGCCCGGTCGGCCGGCCCGGCGGTGACGGTGAGCCCGGCGGCCACGGCGAGCGCGGCGACAGCGGCCAGCCCACGGGCGAGACGGTTGGTGCGGCCCTGGAACATTCGTGCGTCCTCCCAGACATTCCGCCCGGGACGTGCGTACGGCACACAGCCCGGGCATTACTCCCGAAGGGAGTAATCGGCAGGAAGGAGGCGCAACTAAACGTGACGTTCGGCTCAAAGGTCTCGTTCTGGTGACGTTGGGCTAGCGTCGGGCCCATGCCAGCGATCCTCGAGCGCCACCTGTATGGACCAGGCCCGTCGAACCCCTACCCGGAGGCCACCGCGGCCCTCGCCCAGCCGCTGCTGGGTCACCTGGACCCCGAGTTCCTGCGGATCATGGACGAGACCTGCGAGCGGCTCCGCACCGTCTGGGGCACCGGCAACGCCCGCACCCTCCCGTTGAGCGCGACCGGCTCGGCGGGCATGGAGGCGGCGTTCGTCAACACGGTGTCCGAGGGCGACGTCGTGGTGGTGGCGGTCAACGGCCTGTTCGGCCAGCGGATGTGCGACGTCGCGGCCCGCTGCGGGGCCGAGGTGATCGCCGTGGAGCACACCTGGGGCCAGCCGGTCGACGTCGACCGGGTGCTCTCCGCACACGCCTCGCCCAAGGTGATCGCCGCTGTCCACGCCGAGACCTCGACCGGCGTCCGCTCCGACATCGCCGCGCTCGGCGCCGGCAAGGGCGACGCGCTGCTGCTGGTCGACGCGGTGACCTCGATCGGCGGCATCGAGCTGCGCGCCGACGACTGGGGCGTCGACGTCGGCTATGCCGGCACCCAGAAGTGCCTCGGCGTGGCACCCGGCCTGGCGCCGTTCACGATCAACGACCGCGCGTTCGAGCGGCGGGTCACTCGGCCGCGGTCGTGGTACCTCGACCTCGGCCTGCTCGGCGGGTACGTCGGGGAGGCCAGCGGCAGCGGCGGGCGGACCTACCACCACACCGCGCCGACCGCGATGGTCGCGAGCCTGCACGCCGGTCTGGGCCGGATCCTCGACGAGGGGCTCGAGCACGTCTGGGCGCGCCACGAGGAGGCCGGCCGGCTGCTGCAGGAGGGCCTCCAGGAGCGCGGCCTCGAGCTGTTCGCCGCCGAGGGCGCCCGGCTCCCGGAGCTCACCACGGTCAAGGTGCCCGAGGGCGTCGACTCGGCGGCCGTGCGGAAGGTGCTGCTGGAGCGGCACGGCGTCGAGATCGGTGCGGGTGCCGGGGCCTATGCCGGCACGGTCTGGCGGATCGGCCTGATGGGCCACAACGCCCGGCCCGACTCGGTGCTGCTGGTCCTCGCCGCGCTCGACGACGCCCTGGCCGCGGTCGGTTGGAAGGGCTGACCCGGTGTCGCTGCGCTCGGAGACCGTGCACGCCGCCGGCCTGCTGCTGGTCGAGCACGAGCTCGACGTACCTCTCGAGCACACCGACCCCGACGGCCCCACCATCACGGTCTTCGCGCGCGAGGTCGCCGACCCCGGGCCCGGCGGGCGGGAGCGGCCGTTCCTGGTCTACCTGCAGGGCGGGCCCGGCTCCGAGGCGCCGCGGCCGACCCGGCTGCCCACCAGCCCGGCCTGGCTCGATCGCGCCCTGCAGGACTATCGCGTGCTGATGCTCGACCAGCGCGGCACCGGCCGGTCCACCCCGGTCGGCACCCTCCCGGGCCTGACCCCGGCGGAGCAGGCCGCCTATCTGGCCCACTTCCGCGCCGACGCGATCGTGCGCGACTGCGAGGCGTTCCGCGCCGCGCTCGGCGTCGACACCTGGAGCGTGCTCGGCCAGTCGTTCGGCGGGTTCTGCACGCTCACCTACCTGTCGCAGGCGCCCGGGTCGTTACGCGAGGCGCTGTTCACCGGCGGCGTCCCGCCGGTCGGCCGGCCCGTCGACGAGGTCTACGCGACGACGTACCGCACCATGCGCGAGCGCAACCGGCGCTACCACGCCACCTACCCGGGCGATCGCGACAGATTGCGCGCGATCCTCGACCGAGCCGCCGCCGGCGAGCTGGTGCTGCCGAGCGGCGACGTGGTCACGCCCCGCTGGTTCCGCCAGGTCGGCAACGTGCTCGGCATGAGCGATGGTGCCGCGCGGCTGCACTACCTGCTCGAGCTCGACCCGAGCAGCCCCGCGTTCCTGCACGACCTCGCGGGCGCGCTGCCCTTCCACGGCCGCAACCCGCTGTACGTCGTGGTCCACGAGGCCTGCTACGCCGACGGCGAGGCGACCCGCTGGTCCGCGGACCGGGTGATGCCCGACGACTTCCGCGAGGACGACACCCTGCTCACCGGCGAGCACGTGTTCCCGTCGGTCCTCGACGACGTGGGCGAGCTGCGGCAGCTGCGCGAGGCGGCGCACCTGCTGGCCGAGAAGGAGTGGCCACGGCTCTACGACCCCGACGTGCTCGCGGCCTGCGACGTGCCGGCCGCGGCCGCGGTCTACGCCGAGGATCCCTACGTGCACCTCGACTACTCGCTGGAGACCGCCGCGCTGGTGCCGACGCTGCGCCCCTGGGTCACCAACGAGTACGAGCACAACGGCCTGCGCGTCGACGGCGAGCGTGTGCTCGACCGGCTCGTCAAGATGGCCCGCGGCCAGCTCTGACCGTCGGCCCGATCTGTCGGGAGTGGTCTCGACGGGCTCGACCACCCGACGCCGTCGCGACAGGCTCGACCACCCGACCGGCCGTCAGCTGATGCTGAAGACGAAGATGCCGTGGTCGAGCGGGTCCCCTGGCGCCCGCAGGTCGTAGCCGTCCGAGACCCACATGCGACCCCGCACCATCTCCACCGCGCGGATGTCGACCACGCCCGCGCCGGCGACGTCGAGGGTCCAGCCCGGCACCAACGTGCGGGACTTCCAGTCGACCAGGCTCACCACCGACGGGCTGCGCGCGACCAGCAGCCCCTTGCCATCACCGGTGAACGACATCCCGGTGATGTCGGTCAGGCCCGGGACGGAGATGGGCGACCCGACACCCTTGCGCTTGTAGCGGTACGGCCAGATCGTGCTGCCGACTCCGACGTACACCCGGCGCTTCCGGGGGTTCCACGCGGCGGCCGTGAAGTCGCTGCCCTTGGGGAGGGGCAGGTAGGAGTCCAGACGGAGCTTGCCGCGCTTCCGCTTCAGCCGGAACGCCGTCGGCTTCTCGCTGGGCGAGCAGCAGACGCCGGAGAAGACGAACAGCTGGTCCTTCCTCCGGTCGTAGGCCACCGCCTCGAGGTCGTTGATCCGGTGCTTGCCGGCCTTCTTGCCGTGCTTCTTCCCGCGCTTCTCGCGGTGCACGGCGGCCAGCTCGTCGCGGTCGAAGGTGCGCTTGACCTTGCCGGTGCGGACGTTCATCTCGATCAGGAGCTCGCCGTCGTCGTCGACGATCCACAGCGACCGGTCCCGGCGCACGAACGCGGACCCCTCGTTGTCGAGCAGTGACCGCCGACCGCCCGCGAACGGGGACGTCGGTACGACGCGCAGGAGCTGAACGACGGGGGCGTTGGTGGCCGGCAGGGCGTCGGCAGGTCCTTCGGGGGCGAACATCCCGGCGACCAGGGAGGCGGCCAGGAGCGGAACGGCAGCCAGACGGACCGAGCGCGGGCGGCGTCGCATCGCGACCTCCTCCGGTGGGGGACACACACGGGGTTTCACCGTCTCCCGAGGCCGCGGACGGTGCCCATGGCGTCAGTGGGCCATTTGGACTACCGCCCGTTGGTTAGCCCCAGAGCCCTTATCGCCATGGATGTGAGGAGTGCGTGCATCTGTCCCTCCGGCAGCACCGCGCTGTGCGGTGTGGAGTTGATCAGCCCGAAGATCGCGTGTGCCCGAGCCCGCGCCTCGGGACGACCCAGGCGCGGTTCAGCCTCCTGCATCCGGCTCGCCCAGAGGTCGACGTACTTCCGCTGCAGCGTGCGCACCTTTTCGCGCGCGTCCGCGGGGAGCGCGTCCCAGTCCCGGTCCTGGACGACGATCAGCGCCTTGTTGTGCAGAGCGAACTCGACGTGCCACTCGACCAGCGCGGCGAGCGCGCGGAGCGGGTCGCGCTCGCCCTGCGAGCGGGCCCGGCCGACCTCGAGCAGCTCCTCGCTGATGCGCACCAGCATCTCGGCGAGCATCGCGTCCTTGGACGAGAAGTGCTTGTAGAGCGCGGGTCCGGAGATCCCGCACGCGGCGCCGAGGTCGGCGACGGAGACGCCGTGGAAGCCGCGGCGGGCGAAGAGCTCGGCCGCGGTCGCGAGGATCTCGTCACGACGGCTCACGCCGCGAGGTTAACGGACGTTCACCCGCCCAGGCGGGCCATTGAAGTCCGTTCGGGCCGCTCCGACGATCGAGACGACCATCCGGAGCGACGGGGGAGCAGCCGGAACCAGAGTTCAGTCCAGTCGCTAGGGAGGAGTCATGCAGTCAGAGGAGCTTGCCGAACGCATCTTCATGTCGACGTTGGGTGCCGCGGAGATGGTCAGCGTGCACCTGTGCGAGCAGCTGGGGGTCTACCAGTTCCTGCACGACCACGGTCCCGCCACGGAGGCCGACGTGGCGAAGGCTTGCGGGATCGCACAGCGCTACGCGCGCGAGTTCCTGGAGCAGCAGGCGGTGGCCGGGTTCCTGACCACCGACGACGCCGACCTGCCCGCCGAGGAGCGTCGATACGAGCTGCCCCGTGAGCACGTGCCCGTGCTCATCGACAAGGACCACGTGCTGCACGCCGCGCCGTTCCCCCGGCTGTTCACCGCGGCAGCGCTGCAGGTGCCGGCGCTGCTCGAGGCGTACCGCACCGGCGGTGGTGTCCCCTGGAGCGCGTACGGCGAGTGGATGCGGACCGCGCAGGCGGAGGCGAACCGGCCGCTGTTCCTGGGGCCGCTGGGCACCGAGATGTTGCCGACGCTGTCCGACGTACACCAGCGGCTGACCGACGGCGGCACGGTCGCGGACATCGGCTGCGGCGACGGCTGGTCGTCGATCGGTATCGCCCGTGCCTACCCGCAGACGCGGGTGGACGGGTACGACGTCGACGCCGCCTCGATCGACGCGGCACGGCGCAACGCCAAGGAGTACGGCGTGGACGACCGGGTCACCTTCGCGCTCGTCGACGGCGCGTCGGTGCAGACGGACAAGCGCTACGACCTGGTCACGTTCTTCGAGTGCGTGCACGACATGCCCGACCCGGTGAGCGTGCTCGCCGGTGCCCGGCGGATCGTCGCGGACGAGGGGACCGTGCTGGTGATGGACGAGAAGGTGGGCGAGAAGTTCACCGTGCCCTGCGACGAGATCGAGCGGATGATGTACGCCTACTCGTTCCTCGTCTGCCTGCCCGACGGGATGTCCCACCCCGACTCCGCGGGCACGGGGACGGTGATGCGGCCGGCGACGCTGGAGAAGTACGCGACCGAGGCGGGGTACACCGGCCTTGACGTGCTCCCGATCGAGCACGACTTCTTCCGGTTCTACCGGCTCCAGCACTGACCCGGCACCAGCCGGGCGGGTCCGGCGGGTGTGGACGGGCGAGGTTAACGGTTGCTAACCTCCCTCGCATGGCCACCGAGATGCGTGCGCTCGTCGACGACCTGCGCGAACGGCTCGCGACGGCGCGGCTCGGCGGCAGCGAGTCCGCGCGCAAGAAGCACCTCGACCGCGGCAAGCTGCTCGTCCGGGACCGCGTCGACCGGCTGCTCGACCCCGGGAGCCCGTTCCTCGAGCTCAGCCCGCTGGCCGCGACGGGCATGTACGACGACGCCGTACCGTCCGCCGGCATCGTCACCGGCATCGGGCGGGTCAGCGGCCGCGAGGTGGTCGTCGTCGCCAACGACGCGACGGTCAAGGGCGGGACGTACTACCCGATCACGGTCAAGAAGCACCTGCGCGCGCAGGAGGTGGCCCGCGCCAACCGGCTGCCGTGCGTGTACCTCGTCGACAGCGGCGGGGCGTTCCTGCCGATGCAGGACGAGGTGTTCCCCGACAAGGAGCACTTCGGCCGGATCTTCTTCAACCAGGCCAACCTGTCCGCGCAGGGCATCCCGCAGGTCGCCGCGGTGATGGGGTCGTGCACCGCCGGCGGCGCCTACGTCCCGGCGATGTCCGACGAGACCGTCATCGTCAAGGAGCAGGGCACGATCTTCCTCGGCGGCCCGCCCCTGGTGAAGGCCGCGACCGGTGAGGTCGTCACCGCCGAGGAGCTCGGTGGCGGTGACGTGCACGCCCGGAAGTCGGGCGTCGTGGACCACCTCGCCGACGACGACGCCCACGCGCTGCGCATCCTCCGGAGCATCGTCGGCACGTTCGAGCCCCCGTCGATTGGTCACGAACCGCATGGTTCGGCGCCGGTTTCTTGCGGTTGGGGACCAAACCGCAACGCCCGGCCCCCGGCCGAGGTCGAGGAGCCGCTCGAGGACCCCGAGGGCCTGTACGACGTCGTGCCGACCGACTCGCGCACGCCGTACGACGTCCGGGAGGTCATCCGCCGGGTCGTCGACGCCAGCCGGTTCCACGAGTTCAAGGCGTTGTACGGCGAGACGCTGGTGTGCGGCTTCGCCAAGATCTGGGGCTACGACGTCGGGATCGTCGCCAACAACGGGATCCTGTTCAGCGAGTCGTCGCTGAAGGGCGCGCACTTCATCGAGCTGTGCAACCAGCGCGGCATCCCGCTGGTCTTCCTGCAGAACATCACCGGCTTCATGGTCGGCAAGGAGTACGAGAACGGCGGCATCGCGCGCGACGGCGCCAAGCTCGTCACCGCGGTCGCCTGCTCGGTGGTGCCGAAGTTCACCGTGGTCATCGGCGGCTCGTTCGGCGCCGGCAACTACGGCATGTGCGGCCGCGCCTACGACCCGCGCTTCCTGTGGATGTGGCCCAACGCCCGCATCTCGGTGATGGGCGGCGAGCAGGCCGCGTCGGTGCTCGCGACCGTCCGCCGCGACGGCCTCGAGGCGCGCGGCGAGACCTGGACGGCCGAGGAGGAGGAGGCGTTCAAGGCGCCGATCCGCGAGCAGTACGAGACGCAGGGCTCGCCGTACTACTCCACCGCCCGGCTCTGGGACGACGGCGTCATCGACCCCGTCGACACCCGCCGCGTGCTGGGCATGGGCCTCGCGGTCGCCGCGCACGCGCCGGTGCCCGAGCCCTCCTACGGCGTCTTCCGGATGTAAGGGGATCCCAGTGTTCGAGTCCGTCCTCGTCGCCAACCGCGGCGAGATCGCGCTGCGGGTGATCCGCACCTGCCGCCGCCTCGGCGTGCGCAGCGTCGCGCTGTTCACCGATCTCGACGCGTCCGCGCCGCACGTCCGCGAGGCCGACGACGCCGTCCGCGTCCCGTCGTACCTCGACGTCGACGCCGTCGTGCAGGCGGCCGTCGAGACCGGCGCGCAGGCGGTGCACCCCGGCTACGGCTTCCTGTCGGAGCGGGCGCCGTTCGCCCGCGCGCTCGACAAGGCCGGGATCACCCTGGTCGGCCCCTCCGCCGAGGTGATGGACGCGATGGGCCGCAAGGACGCCGCGCGCGAGATCGCCGTCGCGGCCGGTGTCCCGGTCGTGCCGCAGGGCGACCAGGCGGCGTTCCCGATCCTGGTCAAGGCCGCCGCCGGCGGTGGCGGCAAGGGCATGCGGGTCGTCCGGTCCGCCGAGGAGTACGACGAAGCCGTCGCCGCCGCGAAGCGGGAGGCGGCCGCGGCGTTCGGCGACGACACGATCCTCGTGGAGAAGTACGTCGAGCGCGGCCGGCACGTCGAGGTGCAGGTGCTCGCCGACACGCACGGCACCGTGCTGCACCTGTTCGAGCGCGACTGCTCCACCCAGCGCCGGCACCAGAAGGTGCTGGAAGAGGCGCCCGCGCCGACCATCGACGCCGCGCAGCGCGAGGCGATCACGTCCTCGGCGGTAGCGCTGGCCCGCGAGGTCGGCTACACCAACGCCGGCACCGTCGAGTTCCTGCTCGACGACGTGACCGGCGACTTCTACTTCCTGGAGATGAACACCCGGCTCCAGGTCGAGCACCCCGTCACCGAGATGGTGGCGCTCGTCAACGGCCGCAGCCTCGACCTGGTGGAGCACCAGCTGCGGGTCGCGGCGGGCGAGCCGCTGTCGTTCGCGCAGGACGACGTGGTGCTGACCGGGCACGCGATCGAGGCCCGGGTCTACGCCGAGGACTCGTTCGGCGGCTTCCTCCCGCAGGCCGGGCGCACGGAGATCGTGCGCTGGCCGGACCGGCACGGCCACGCCCGCGTGGACCACGCCCTCGAGGACGGCCAGGTCGTGTCGACGGCGTACGACCCGATGCTCGGCAAGGTGATCGTGCACGGCGAGACCCGCGAGGCCGCCCGGCAGGCGCTGGTGCGGGCGCTCGACGAGACCGCGGTGCTGGGGCTCACCACCAACACCGGCTTCCTGCGCGCGCTGGTCGCGGGCGACGAGTTCCGCGACGCGACGATCCACACCGCCTGGCTCGACACCGCCACGATCGAGCCGCCGAGCGAGGACGTCGCCCGCACCATCGCGGCCTGGGTCGACGGCGCCGTGCTCACCGGCGGCGCCCCGCACCCCTTCCAGCTCGACGGCTGGCGGCACGGCGGCACGCCGGCGCCGGTCGTGGTCGACCTCGACCGCCCGCTGAAGGTCGTCCGCGAGGGCGGCGGCCGCGGCACGGTCGACGGCGTCCGGGTCGCGCAGGTGTCCGCGGAGCGCCACGAGGTCGTCGCGTTCGTCGACGGCACCCGGCACAGCGCCGTCGTCAACAGCGGCGCCCACGGCGTCGAGGTCGTGCACCGCGGGCAGCGGTTCGTGTTCACCCGGCCCGACCCGTTCGCCGACCCGGTCGCCGACGCGGGCGACGGCACGATCGCCGCGCCGATGCCCGGCACCGTGCTCGACGTCCGCGTCGCCGAGGGTCAGCAGGTCGCCGAGGGCGACGTGCTCGGGGTGATGGAGGCGATGAAGATGGAGCTGTCGCTGAAGGCGCCGCTCGCCGGCACCGTGACGACCGTCGGCGCCGCGATGGGCGAACAGGTTGCCCTCGGCGCGGTGCTGTTCGTCGTGGAGGGAGAGGCCGATGCGTAGCCCGCAGCTCGTCCGCGACCCGTCGCTGCCCGAGCGCGTCACGATCTACGAGGTCGGCCCGCGCGACGGGCTGCAGAACGAGTCCGCCGTCGTACCCGTCGAGACCAAGGCCGCGTTCGTCAAGCGGCTCGTCGAGGCCGGGCTGCCGGTCGTCGAGGCCACGTCGTTCGTGCACCCGCGCTGGGTGCCGCAGCTCGCCGACGCCGCCGAGCTCGTCGACCGTCTCGTCGAGGACCTCGGTGACACCGCCCGCGAGATGCCGGTGCTGGTGCCCAACGAGCGCGGCCTCGACCGCGCGATCGAGAAGGGCATGCGGCACATCGCGATCTTCGGCAGCGCCACGGAGACGTTCGCGCAGAAGAACCTGAACCGGTCGCTCGACGAGCAGTTCGCGATGTTCGAGCCGACCGTGGCCCGAGCCCGTGAGGCCGGGCTCGACGTCCGCGCGTACGTCTCGATGTGCTTCGGCGACCCCTGGGAGGGCGACGTACCCGTCGAGCAGGTCGTCTCTGTCGGCAAGCGCCTCTTCGACCTGGGCGCGTCCCAGCTCTCGCTCGGCGACACCATCGGCGTCGGCACGCCCGGCCACGTCGTCGCGCTGCTCGACGCGTTCAACGCCGCCGGCCTCGCCGACGACGTACTCGCGATGCACTTCCACGACACCTACGGCCAGGCGCTGGCCAACGCCATGACCGCGCTGCGGCACGGCGTCACGACGTTCGACGCCTCCGCCGGCGGCCTCGGCGGCTGCCCGTACGCCGAGAGCGCCACCGGCAACCTCGCCACCGAGGACCTGGTCTGGATGCTGCACGGCCTCGGCATCGGGACCGGCGTCGACCTCGGACGCCTGGTCGCCACGAGCGTCTGGATGGCCGGCGAGCTCGGCCGCCCCAGCCCGTCCCGGGTCGTGCAGGCGCTGGCCTAGCCGGAACATGTAAAGCGGAGTTATTGCGGGTATGCAGCACGCTCGGCGCGCTCGGAGTCGCATTAACACCGCTTTACATGAGGGTTCGGGCCGACTGGCAGAATCGCCCGCATGACTCGTCGCGTGTACCTCCACGTCGGGGCGCCGAAGACGGGGACGACGTACCTCCAGGACCGGCTCGCCGCCAACCGCACCGAGCTGGCGAAGCGCGGGGTGCACTACCCGCTGGGGCTGCACGCGAGCCACTTCAAGGCCGCGCTGGACCTGATCGACCTGTCCTGGGGCGGTCAGCGGGAGGACGCGCGCGGCGAGTGGGACAAGCTCGTCGACCGGGTACGCCGCCACGACGGGACCGTGATCGTTTCCCACGAGATCCTCGCGGGGGCGCGGCCGCACCAGGTCCGCAAGGCGATGGCCGACTTCGCCGGGTCCGAGGTGCACCTGGTCTACTCCGCCCGCGACCTGGCCCGGCAGATCCCGGCCGAGTGGCAGGAGGGCATCAAGCACCGGCGGCGCCGGTCGTTCGGCCGGTTCCTCAGCCAGGTCCAGGCCGCCGAACGGCGGAACCCGAAGCTGTGGTTCTGGAAGGCGCAGGGCCTGCCCGACGTGCTCTCGCGCTGGGGCGAGGGGCTGCCGCCGGAGCGGATCCACCTGGTGACCGTGCCGCAGCCGGGCGCGCCGCGCGACCTGCTGTGGGAGCGCTACTGCGAGGCGTTCGGCATCGACCCCGCCTGGGCGCCGACCGAGTCCGACCGCGAGAACGTCTCGATCGGCATCGCCGAGACCGCGCTGCTCCGCAAGCTCAACCGGCGGCTCAAGCGCGCCGGCCTCCCGGGCGACGACTACCGCCGGATCGTCCGCCAGTTGATGGTTCACGAGACCCTCGCGCACCGCAAGGACATGACCCGCGCGACCCTCCCGCCGGTCGCGTACCCCTGGGCCGAGGAGGTCGCCGAGGAGTGGATCGAGTGGGTCAAGGGCTCCGGCATCCACGTCGTCGGTGACGTCGAGGAGCTCCGCCCGGTCCGGCCCGACCCCGACGCGGTCTGGCGCGACCCCGACAAGCCCCGCCGGCGCGACGTCGTCGACGCCGCCGTCGACGCGCTGACCGCCGTCATCCTCGAGGCCGCCAGCCGGCCCGACCCGCAGGACCAGCTCTCGGCCAAGATCGGCCGCGCCGCCCGACGCCTGCGCGGCCAGTGAGCGACCCCGCCCGCACCTGGGTCGCGCACCTGCGGTCCGGCGGCACCACCCCCTGGGCCACCTGGGTGCGCTCCCCAAGCTCCGAGGCCGAGCACGTCGGTCCCGTCCCCGGCGCCGCCCAGCTCGAGGTGGTACGGCGTCTCGCCGAGGCCCGGCCGGCGGGGATGGACCGGGCCGTGTTCGCCGCGCTCGCGGACCGTGCCCTGCGCCGCTCGGGCGTCGGCCGCGGCCAGCAGGACCTGCCGCTGCTCGTCCCCGGAGGCACCACCGCGAGGAGCTCCGTCGGGGCCCCGCCCACCGACCCGGCCGACGTACCCGTCGAGGAGCTGCTGCGGGTCGCCGTCGGCCTGCTCGCCGACCTGCTGATCGCCGCCGGGCCGCTCCCCGCCCCGGCCCCACCGCGCCGAAGGCTCCTGACGCGCCGCCGGTTCCACTTGGCCGGCGCGCCCGTCACCGTCGACGCCACCCGCACCTCGCTGGAACAAGCGGGCGCCGGAGAGGGTGGTTGGTCGCCTGAGGTGCTGCTCGTCGCCCGGCCGCTCGACGTCCACCTCGCCGAGGTCTGGACGACCCGCGTCCAGCACGGCGCGCCCGTGCGGTGGAGCACCTTCGCCGGGAGGTGGGCCCGCCGCGACGTGCTCCCGCCCTCGGCCGACCTGCCCAGGATCGCCGAGCACTGGGCGCCACGCGTCGGGCCGTCCCGCGTGCACGTGCTCGTCGAGCCCACGCCGGCCGACGCCGCCCGCGTCCTCGGCCTCCGCAACGCACCGCCGGAGCGTGAGGGGCAGGAGGTCCACGACCTCGCGCCGTCCGCAACTGACCTGCTGCGACGGCTCAACCGCAGCCTCAACGTGCGGGTCGGCGACGACGTCCGGCTCGGCCTGCTGCGCCGCGCCCGCGCGGTACTCCCGCAGCGGAAGTCCCAGCCGCTCGCCCTCCCCGAGCAGTGGCGCGACTGGGCCGAGCGGCGAGCCCGGGAGGTGGCCGACGCCATCCGCGCCGGTGGCTACCCTGTGCACGGCGATCTCGACGGGATCGCTCCCCGCCACGTCGGCGCCGCCGCCCCGCGACGGTCCGAGGTGCTCTCCTCGGCGCTGCAGGCCTGCCTGACCCTGGCCGCCGTGCCCGCCGAGGGGCCGGCCGAGGCGACGGACGCGGGCGACCGAGCAGGGGTGCGAGAGGGACGGTGACCCCCACGTGACGCGCAAGGTGATCCTGCACGTCGGCGCACCCAAGACCGGGACGTCGTACGTCCAGGACCTCCTCTTCTCCCACCGCGAGGCGCTCGCCGCCGAGGGCGTGCTCTACCCCGCCGACCGGTTCGACGCGCACTTCCTCGCCGCGCTCGACCTGATGGAGCTGCAGTGGGGCGGCCTCGAGAAGCAGGCCGTCGGCGCCTGGGACCGGCTCGCCGAGCAGGTCCGCGGCTGGGACGGCACGGTGATCATCTCCCACGAGATCCTCGCCACCGCCACACCCGCGCAGGTGAAGCGGGCGTTCGAGTCGTTCGGCGACGGCGTCGACGTGCACGTGCTGCTCTCCGCCCGCGACCTGGTCCGGCAGATCCCCGCCGAGTGGCAGGAGAACGTCAAGCACCGCCGGGTCGTCGGCTACCGCGACTTCCTCGACAAGATCACCGACCCGTCCCGCCGTGGCACCCTCGCGTCGTGGTTCTGGGGCGTCCAGGAGGTCCCGGACATCCTCGAGCGCTGGGGCGCCCTGCTGCCGCCCGAGCAGGTGCACGTCGTGACCGTCCCGCCGCCCGGCGCCCCGCGCGGCCTGCTCTGGGAGCGGTTCGCCTCGGTGTTCGGCATCGACGCGGAGAAGTACGCCAAGCCCACCGGCCGCGACAACCCCTCGATGGGCGTGCCCGAGACCGCGCTGATCCGCCGCATCAACGAGCGGGTCAACAACGGCGTGCTCGCCAACGAGGACTACCGCCAGTTCGTGCGCGAGCTGCTCGCCCACCAGAACCTCAGCCGTCGCCGCGACAGCCCGCGCCTGATGCTGCCGCCCGACGTACGCGCCTGGGCCGAGCAGCTCTCCGAGACCTGGATCCAGGTGCTCGCCGACAAGGGGTACGACGTCGTCGGATCGCTCGACGACCTGCGGCCCGCGCCCGCGTCGGAGGAGGCCGCTTTCGTCGACCCCGACGCGCCTGACGAGCACCTCGTCGCCGAGGCGTCGCTCGACGCGATCGTCGCGCTGCTGAAGGAGAACGCGCGGCTGCAGGCGTCCGAGAACGCCCTGCGCGAGGACCTGCACGCGATGCACCGCGAGCTCGACCGCGCCCGCGGCCTGTGGTTCCGGGTCAAGCGACGGCTGGTGCGCGAGGCCGACACGCACCCGCTGCTCGGGCGCGCGCTCTCGGTCTACCGCCGGGTGCGCGGGCGCAGCTCGCGGTCGGCGTAGCGGCCGATCTGCCAGGTCACGAACCCGTCGGTGCCCGCGCCGATCAGGCCGCCGACGACGGGGATCCGGCGGCCGACCAGCGTCGCCGCGCGCTTCCCGGCCACCCGGGTGAGCAGCTCGGAGGTGACCTCGGCGGCCATCAGCTGGTCGAGGTGCGGGTCGTGCGCCGGTGCGGTGGCGATGGCCATCGGCGGCGCCGGGATCAGCTTCTTCTTCACCAGCCGCTGGACGTCGTCCTCGCCGAGGATGACGGCGAGGATCGCGTTGCGGACCCGCGGGTCGTCGAGGTCGTACCCGCGCAGGTGCGCGATGCCCGCGACCATCCGGCACTGGATCAGCGAGAGCCCGACGATGTTGGCCGGCATCGCGACCGCGGCCGTGACCAGCCCGCCGAGGTTGGTGGCGAAGCCCTGCGCCCCGGCGTACCGCACGTGCTGCTCGATGATGTCCTTGATCGCCGCGTCGACCGCCCCGGGCTGGTCGTAGCCGCCGTGCTCGGCCAGCCGGCGCTCGGCGAGGACGCGCGCGCCCGGCAGCTTGCCGACCCCGTTGATCGCGCGGTGCAGCGCCTCCTGGATGACGCTGTTGGTCAGCTCGGGCGCGAGCTTGGGCGCGTACGGCCCGATCCGTCCGGCGATCTCCTTGCCCATGCCCATGTGCGGTTCCTCCTGCGATGCCCTCTGGTTCGGGGTCTGGCTCGACCCTACTGAGCCGTCACAACGCCGCCGCGGACTTTACGAAAGCCCAGCCACCCGCCCGTCACAATGGAGGCCATGCCTGTCGAGCCCGCGCCGTCGCCGTGGATGTTCCCGGACCTGCGCGCGCTCGCCGGCCGCGGGTCCTCCGACGAGCCCGACGACCTCGTCGCGATGGGCGCCGACCTCGAGCCCGGGACGCTGCTCGCGGCGTACCGCTGCGGGCTGTTCCCGATGCCCGACCCGTCCACCGACCAGATGCTCTGGTGGTCGCCGGTTCATCGCGGCGTGCTGCCCCTCGACAACCTGCGGGTCTCCCGGTCGCTGCGGCAGTCGGCGACGAAGATGGAGATCCGGGTCGACACCGCGTTCGTCGACGTGATCACCGCCTGCGCCGACCCGCGCCGCGACAGCGGCTGGATCGACGGCGACATCGCCGCGGCGTACACCCGGCTGCACGACCTCGGCTGGGCGCACTCGGTCGAGGCCTGGCGCGACGGCGAGCTCGTCGGCGGCCTGTACGGCGTCGCGATCGGCGGGCTCTTCGCGGGCGAGTCGATGTTCCACCACGAGCGCGACGCGTCGAAGGTCGCGCTGCTCGGCCTGGTCGACCTGCTCCGCGACGAGCACGCCGACGACCGGCTGCTCGACGTGCAGTGGCAGACCCCGCACCTGGCCTCGCTCGGCGTGGTCGAGGTGGCCCGTCCGGCGTACCTCGACCTGCTCGCCAAGGCCCTGGAGCTGCCGTTGCCCAAGTCATTCCAGTGAGGCCTTCGCATGACCCGGACGGGCTATCCCACCTGACCACTCCTGGGCGCTGTGCCCGGGGTGGTACCCGACTCACACTGGGTCATGGTCGCTTCCGTGCCCGCCGACCCGCCTCGGCGCTGGCTCCCGCTCATGTGGATGGGCGCGGCGATCCCGACGGTGCTGGTCGCGCTGCTGCTGCTCGCGCTCTCGGAACGGGAGGACGCGCGCATCGCGGGCTGGGTGCTGGCCGGGCTGGCGGTGTCGGCGGTCGTGCTCGGCGGCTGGCTCACCGGCCGGGGCCGGCACGCGCCCGCGGCGGTCTCGCTCACGCTGAGCGCGGTGTGGGCGATCGCTGCGGTGCTGCTCTTCCCCACCCAGGACTTCCTCGCCGACAAGCTGCTGGTCTCGGGAGTGCCGCTCGTGGTGGCGGTCGCGACCGCCGTGGTGGCGCTGCGCGAGCGCCACTAGTGCTTCAGACGACCTGCGGCGGGTTTCCGGTCTCGCTCACCATCGGCCGGCCCGCGGCCTCCCAGTCGAGCATGCCGCCGTCGAGGTTGACCGCGTCGTAGCCGGCGTGCGCCAGGTAGGCCACCGCACGGGCCGAGCGCCCGCCGATCTTGCAGACGACCAGCACCTGCCCTGCGGGTACGTCGGACACCCGCTCCGGCAGGGTCGCCAGCGGGATGTGCACGGCGCCCTCGATGTGACCGTGCACCCACTCGATCTCCTCGCGCACGTCGAGGACGGAGAGGCCCTCGGGCAGTGGATCGGGGACGCCGGTGACGGAGACGGTCGGGACGTGCATGTGTCCCAACGCTACTTGAGCAGCTTGGAGAGCCGACGGTCGGCAAGGGGCTTGCCGCCGGTCTGGCAGGTCGCGCAGTACTGCAGCGACGAGTCGGCGAACGACACCTCCCGCACCACGTCTCCGCACACCGGGCACGGCAGTCCGGTGCGCCCGTGGACGGACATGTTCGACTTCTTCTCGCCCTTGAGGTCGGCGGCGGCGAGACCTCGGGAGCGCTCGACGGCGTCGCCGAGGACGTTCTTGGTGGCGTCGAACAGGGCCTGCAGCCGCTCCCCCTCGATCCCCGACGCCGGCGCGAACGGCGAGATCTTCGCGGCGTGCAGCAGCTCGTCGGAGTAGGCGTTGCCGATGCCCGCGATGTTGGCCTGGTCGCGCAGCACGCCCTTGACCTGGGCGCGGCCGGCCTTCTGCAGGATCGCGGAGAGCACGTCGATCGTGAACGCGTCGTCGAGCGGGTCCGGGCCGAGCCGGGCGATGCCGGGCACCTCGGACGGGTCGCGCACGAGGTAGATCGCCAGGCTCTTCTTCGTCCCGGCCTCGGTGATGTCGAGCCCCGAGTCGTCGTCGAGCACCACCCGCGCGGCCAGCGGCGACTTGTTCGACGGGCGCGGCGGGGTCTTCGGCACCTCGTCCTTCCAGCGGATCCAGCCCGCCCGGGCCAGGTGCACCACCAGGTGCAGCCCGGAGACGTCGATGTCGAGGAACTTCCCGTGCCGGCCGACCCCGTCGACCATCAGCCCGCAGACCGCCGACAGCGGCGGGTCGAAGGTCTTCAGCGCGCTGAACGCCGCGATGTCCACACGCGCGATCGCCCGGTCGTTGAGGCGACCGGCCAGGTCGAGGGCGAGGCCTTCCACCTCGGGCAGCTCGGGCACTCGGCCAGCCTAGCCAGCGATGGTGCTGCCGTCGGGGTCTCCGGCGTCGTCCAGATCGTCGTCGAAGTCGTCGTCCCAGGCGTCGAAGGCCGACTCCAGCAGTCCCCGGTGGTGGTCGTACGACGTGGCCAGCCCGCCGCGCAGCACGTCGATCAGCTGCGGCACCTCCTCGACGCGCAGCCGGAACGAGCCCGCGCACGTCGGCCCGCGCCACAGGGACAGCACCACCACGTCCGCCTCGGGGTGCCAGGACACCCGCATGCCCCGCCCGTCACCGCGCGCGTCGAGGAACACCTCGCCGGACGACGGGAGCGGAGAAGGTCGCCACATGAGCGCATTCTCGTCTTCCGGAGTGACCGCTGTCACGAAACCGGCCGCGTCTTTGCTTCGCTACGACTCGCTAGCGAAATCTAAGGAATCCGCTAGAAGGGCGGATAGATTCCTCGCGTGGACCCCGTCCGGAACCCCTACGCCCCCGGCGCCGGCCAGCGCCCGCCCGAGCTGGCCGGTCGCGACCGGGAGCTCACGCAGTTCGAGGTGACGCTCGAACGCGTCGCCGCGGGCCGCCCCGAGCGCTCCATGGTGCTCTCCGGCCTGCGCGGCGTCGGCAAGACCGTGCTGCTCAACGCGCTGCGCTCCCAGGCGGTGAAGCGGGCGTGGGGGACCGGCAAGATCGAGGCGCGCCCCGAGCAGTCGCTGCGGCTGCCGCTGGCGCAGGCCGTGCACGCCGCGGTCCGCGACATGGCGCACCGGCACCGCGACCCCGACCGCGTCGACGCGGTGGCCGGCGTGCTCAAGTCGTTCGCGCTGCGCACCCCGCTCGAGGACCGCAAGGGCATCCGGTGGACCCCGCCGGTCGACGTACCCGCCGCCAAGGGCCGCGCCGACTCCGGCGACCTCGAGCTCGACCTGGTGGAGCTGTTCACCGACGTCGCCGACCTCGCCCAGGACCTCGGCGTCGGGGTCGGGCTGTTCGTCGACGAGATGCAGGACATCTCCACCGCCGAGCTCGCGGCGCTGTGCGGCGCCTGCCACGAGATCAGCCAGCAGGGCGCCCCGCTGGTCGTGGTCGGCGCCGGCCTGCCACACCTCCCGGTCGCGCTGGCCGCGAGCAAGTCCTACGCCGAGCGGCTCTTCCGGTACGTCGTCGTCGACCGGCTGCCCCGCGAGATGGCCGACCGCGCCCTGCTGGTGCCGGCGAGCACCGAGGACGTCGACTACGCGCCGGACGCGCTCGACGAGCTCTACCGGCTCACCGACGGCTACCCGTACTTCGTCCAGGCCTACGGCAAGGTCACCTGGGACTACGCGGTCGAGTCGCCCATCCAGGTCAGCGACGTGCACGAGGCCGCGCCCGAGGCGGAGGCGGAGCTGGCGGTAGGGTTCTTCGGCGCCCGCTACGACCGGGCCACGCCGGCCGAGCGCGACTACATGCGCACGATGGCCGAGCTGGGCGCCGACAACGACGACGGCGCGGTCACCACCGCCGACATCGCCTCGTCGCTCGGCCGCAAGCCGCAGAGCCTGAGCCCCGCCCGCGACGGGCTGATCAAGAAGGGGCTCGTGTACTCCTCCGAGCGTGGGACCGTGGCCTTCACGGTGCCGCACTTCGGGAAGTTCCTCCGCACCCAGCACGCCTGAGGAGGCCGCATGGCCACGCTGACCGACCGCGAGGTGGCTCGCTGGCGGCTGCGCACGCAGCGCCTCGCCGCCCCGCACGCCGAGGACGCGGCTGCCGTCGTCGAGCACCTGCTCTGCGTCCAGGCCGAGAACGTCGGCCAGACCGCGTGGGCCGTCGCCGCCCGCACCGCGACGCCCGACGCCGCCGACCTCGACGCCCTGGTCGCCGACGGGCGGGTGGTCCGCACCCACGTGCTCCGGACGACCTGGCACTACGCGCGTGCCGAGGACATCGGCTGGCTGCTCGAGCTCACCGAGCCGCGGGTGCGGCGCACCATCCGGAAGGGCCTCATCGCCGCCGGCGACTTCGACGACCAGCGGATCGACCGGATGACCGGGATCGTGCTCGACACCCTGGCCGCCGCCCCCGACCGCACCCGCGACGAGCTCGCGGAGGCGCTCGGGGCCGAGGGGCTCGACCCCGGCGGCTACGCGCTGATGCTGCTGCTCGCCGACCTGGAGCTGCGGCGGCTCGTCGTCAGCGGCCGCCCGCGCGACGGCGTGCACACCTACGCCCGCTACGAGGACAGGGTCCCCGCCCGGTCTTTCGACCGCGACGAGGCGCTGGCGACGCTCGCGCTGCGCTACGTCACCGGGCACGGCCCCGCGACCCTCGACGACCTCGTCTACTGGGCGACGCTCACCCGCGGCGACGCCAAGAAGGGCCTGGCCGCGGTGCAGGACCAGCTGGAGTCGTTCGAGCACGACGGCCGCACCTACTGGCACGCGCCGGGCGACGAGCCGCCGGCGCCCGACGCGGCGGTCGAGCCGCGCGGGCACCTGCTGCTGATCCTCGACGAGCTCTACCGCGGCTACCAGGACAGCCGGATGGTCCTCGACGGCGCGGGCCGGGTGCCGCGCGGCCGCGAGACCGCGATCGGCATGGCCGTGGTCGACGGCCAGATGGTCGCCAAGATGAAGCGCACCGTCACCGCCCGCAAGGTGCGCTTCGACCTCACGCCGTACGACACGCTCCGGGACGGCGACCGGGACGCGCTCGACGAGGCGGCCCAGCGCTACGCGGCGTTCCTCGGCGTCGAGCGAGAAGTGATCGTGAGCTAGCTCAGAAGCCCATCCGCTCGCGCTGCCGGGCCAGCCAGTCGACGTACACCGGGAACCGCCACCGCTCCGCGAGCTCCACGGCCCGGTCCGCCCACGCCCTGGCCCGCTCCAGGTCGCCGCACGTGGCCGCGGCCAGCGCGGCATACCCGTCCACCGGCCCGACCATCATCGCCACGCCGCCGTTGGCGGTCCGGCCGAGGTAGGGCTCGAGCTGGTCCAGCGCCCGGCGGGCCAGGCCGGGGTCCTGCGCCACCGCGGCCGCCTCGGCCTCGAACGAGTAGGACAGCAGGGACTGCCAGGTCTGGTCCTCCTCGTGGTACTGCCAGCGCACCAGCGCCCGCCGGAGCTCCTCGACCTCGCGCGCGCGGGCCAGCACCGCGTGCGCGAACGGGAACGACATCGACTGGTGGGTGAGGAACGGGACCATCGGGACGTACCGCGCCACGTCCTCGCTCCACATGCTGGCCAGGACCCCGAAGACCCCGGGCACCAGATCCTTGGCGGGCAGCGCCACCTGGGTGGACAGGTCGGCGATGTCGGCGACCAGGACCTGCACGCGGGCCCAGTCGCCGCGCAGCATCGCCAGGTTCATCTCGACGAAGTTCAGCGTGAACAGCACGTAGGGCAGCCGCTCCCGCTCCGCGATCCGCTCCGCCTCGCGGGCGTGCTGCTCCCAGCCCTCGAGGTTGCCGAGCTCGAGGTGGTCCGCGGCCAGCGTGACCAGGGACACCGCCTCGGCGGCCGGGTCGGCGAGCGTGCGGGCGGCGGCCAGGCCCTCCTCGTTCCAGCCGATCCGGTCCTTGGTGCGCTCCGGGCGCCAGCTCGCGAGGCAGGCGGCACGGGTCGCCCACCACAGCAGCCGCGGGTCGCCCCGGCGCCGCGCCACGGCGAGCCCGGCGTCGGTCAGCGCCGCCCGCTCCGCCGCGGCGTCGGTGGCGTAGTAGAGCTCGACCGCGAGCGCGAGGAGCAGGATGCAGCGCGCGTTCGAGTCCTCCTCGGGCAGCGCCGCGAGCGCCCAGCGCAGGTCGTCGACGGAGTCCTCCCAGACCTCCTGCCAGTCGTGCGGGGTCCACACGCAGTACGTCGTGACCGCGGCCGCCGCCTCCGCGACCTTCTCCGGCGACCCGAGGCCGCGGCCGAGGGCCATCGCCTCGGACGTGGCGTCGACGACCAGGTCCCACTGCGCCGCGTAGGCCGCGTCACGGGCGAGGTCGAGCAGCATCTCGTAGCGCTGGGCCGGTTCCGCACCAGGCGTGCGCCGGTGCGCGTCGACCGCCGCCGCGCGCAGCCGGGCCGCCTCGCCGTACGCCGAGAGCCGGCGGGCCTGGGTCGCCGCCGCGTCCGCAGCGGCCCACGCCTTGACCGCGTGCGTGGGTCCGGCCGACAGCCAGTGCAGTGCGAGCTCGGCGGTGAGCTCGTCGGGGGCGTGCAGCGCCCGCAGCGCGGGGTCGGTCTCCAGGGCGTGCGCCACGACGGCGTGGGCGCGAGCGCGCTTGGTCGGCGACAGCGTGAGCAGCACGGACTCGTGGGTGAGCGCGTGCGCGAACCGGTACAGCCCCGCGTCGACGTCCACGACGAGTCCGGCGGTCCGGGCGGTCTCGAGGTCGTCGGCGACCGTGTCCTCGTCCGAGCCGCTCGCCGCGGCCACCGCCTCCAGCCGGAACTGCCGGCCGACCACCGCCGCGGTCCTCAGCGTGGCGAGCGCGCCCGACGGCAGCTGGTCGAGGCGACGGGCCAGCACGTCGCGGACCGTCGCCGGTACGGCGTCCGCCCCGTCGCCGAGCCGGGCGAGCTCGACGAGGAAGAACGGGTTGCCCTCGGAGCGCGCGTGCAGCGACAGCACCTCCCGCTCGGGTACGTCGTCGCCGGCGACGTCGCGCACCAGCCGGCCGGCCTCGGCGACGTCGAGCCCGGCCAGGTCGAGCCGGACCGCGTGGCGACGGGCGAACGCCTCGCCGGCCTCGGCCAGCGCGCCGGCCGGCTCCGGGTGCGCGCGGCGGGTCGCGACGACGGCGAGACGGGACCGCTCGGGGGCGACCGACAGCAGGTGCCGCAGCGTGCGCAGCGTCGCGTCGTCGGCCCAGTGCAGGTCGTCGAGCAGCACCAGCAGCGGCCGGGTGGCGGCGGCGTCGAGCACGGCGGTCGTGATCCGGTCCCAGGTCTGGAACGCCAACGACGCCGAGCTCCCGCCGTCCGACGCGGCCGGGAGGTCGGTGAGCTCGTGCGCACCGGACACGTCCAGCGCCCGCAGCACCGCGAGCCACGGCCACAGCGGCGGTGCGCCGTCGTCCTGCGAGCACTGGCCTGCCGCGACGGCCACCCCGCGGACCTCCGCCTCGCGGGCGAGGTCGGACAGCAGCCAGCTCTTGCCGATCCCGGGCTCGCCGACCAGCAGCGCGACGGCCGTGCTGCCGGCGGTGGCGCGGTCGAGCAGGTCGTGCAGCACGGCCCGCTCGGCGACCCGGGTGACCGGCTCCTCCGCGCGCTCCACGGGCGGGTGCGCGGTGGCGGACGGCGCGCTCGCGTGGAGCGGGGCCGCGTCCGGCGGCAGCACGTCGAGCAGCGCCGTGTCCTGCCGCAGGATGGCCTGCTCCAGGTCGCGCAGCTCGGCGCCCGGGTCGAGCCCGAGCTCGTCGGCGAGCAGCTCGCGGATCCGGCGCAGGCTCGCCAGCGCGTCGGCCTGTCGGCCGGCCCGGGTCAGTGCGAGCGCATGCAGCGCCCAGAGCCGCTCGCGCAGCGGCAGCAGCGCGGTGGCCGCTTCGGTCTCGGAGAGCACGCTGGAGTGCTCGTCGAGCGCCAGCAGTCCGAGCAGACGCAGCTCCTCGGCCGACGCCCGCAGCTGGTGCAGCCGGGCCCGCTCGGCGGTGACGTCCGGGTGCTCGGGCAGGTCGGCGTACGGGTCCCCGGCCCACAGCCCGAGCGCCTCCTCGAGGTCGTCCACCGCGGCGGACACCTCGGCCCGCGCCGGCCACGCGGGCGAGCGACCCGTCTCCAGCTGGGTCCACAACGGCGACAGCGTCCGCTCGGCGGTGCGCACGGCGTCGGCGAACCGGTGCGCGTCGACGGACGCCCGGTCGACCCGCAGCACGTAGCCGTGGTCGGTCGTCTCCAGCACCGCCGCCGCCGTACGAGCCGCCCGCTCCGGCTCGAGGGCGCGGCGCAGCCTGGAGATGTAGGAGTGCAGGGTGCCGTGCGCGGCCTTCGGCGGGTCCCCGGCCCACACCAGGTCGGCCAGCACGTCGGCGCTCACCGGCCGGCCGGGCGTCAGCGCCAGCGCCGCGACGACCGCGCGCGACTTCCGCGCACCGACGTCCACCGGGCCCGCCCCGTCCCCCTCGGTCCCGTCCCCGTCGGTGCGCTCGACCCGGAGGCTGCCCAGGACGTACCAGCGCACGGCGACACGCTAGACGTCCCCGGCGCCCCGCGGCGGCGGTTTCGGCGAGGCTTCAAGACGGTTCCAAGAGCGGCCCAAGCGGCTCCGGTCAGGGTCGCCGTACCGACAACGACCCGAACCAGGAGCACCCGATGACCCATCACGCCAGTCACACCAGCGGCACCGGCTACCCCGTCCAGCTCGACCTGCCCGGCCAGACGCACGTCGCCGACGGACCGCACGACCAGTCCGGCATGTACGTCATGCACCACGGGTTCCGCCGCGACCTCGCCCGGTTCGAGCGCGCGGTGCGCAACACCCCGGTCGGCGACGCCGCCACCTGGCGCGCGCTGGCGAAGCGGTGGGCGGCGTTCACCGAGGTCCTGCACCACCACCACACCATCGAGGACGAGCACATCTGGCCGCTGGTGATCGAGCGGGCCGAGGAGCGCGGCGACGCCGAGGACGTCGAGACGTTGGAGGCGATGGAGGCCGAGCACGACACCATCGACCCCGCGCTGGCCGCCTGCGCCGAGGGCTTCGCGGCGATGGTCGAGCATCCCTGCGCCGACCACCGCAACGCGCTCGACGTCCGCGTCACCGACCTGCGGGCCGGGCTGCTCGACCACCTGCAGCACGAGGAGACCGGCGCGCTGCCGCTCATCCAGCAGCTGCTCTCGGCCGAGGAGTTCGCCGGCACCGAGCGGGCCGCCGGCAAGGGCTACCCGCCGCGGGCGATGCCGTTCCTCATCCCGTGGCTGCTCGACGGCCTCCCCGACGACGCGGCCGCTCGCTTCGTCGCCAGCAAGCCGGCGGTGCTCAGGACGTTGCCGCCGCTGCTGCGTCCGCGCTACCAGCGGGGCGAGGCAAAGGCGTTCGGCTACGCCTGACCGGCGTACGGCGCGGACCGGCGGCGAAACCCGCTGGTCCGCGCCGCGCGCACCACCGATGATGGAGCGGTGCCAGCAGCCGGGCATCGGGTGGAGATCGCCTGCGACGAGTCGGGCTCCGAGGGCGGCAAGCTCGTCGGAGGCACGACGGACGTACTCGCGCACGCCAGCGTCGTGGTCGACGCTGACCTGGCCGCCGCGTGGCTCGACGAGGTCCGGCTGCGGGCCCGGTCGCCGGCCACGGAGGTCAAGGCCAGCGTGATCCTGCGCGAGCAGAACCGCGCGGTGCTGCGCGACCTGCTCGGCCGCGACGGGCCGTTCTGGGCCGACGGCGTGCCGGTGGCGCACGTCCACCTGGTCGAGAAGCGGTACCTGCTGGTCCTCCGCTTCCTCGCGCTGCTCGGCCTCGACGGCCCCGGCGACCCGACGCCGGCCGAGGTGCACCGGGTGCTGGACGGCGCCTGGGACGGGGTGCTCTGCGCCTTCAACGAGCTGCTCCGGGCGCGCGAGCGTGCCGCGCTGCTCGACCCGCTCGGTCCCGCGCTGGCGGCGGTCGTCGCGCACTGGTCGCGAGACGGGGCGGTCGTCGTCGACGTCGTGCACGACGAGCACCGCACCCTCCGTGAGGCCGGGTCCGCCCGGCTCCGCACGTTGTGCGCTCCCCTCGGCCGGCTCGGCGAGGTCCGGTTCGTGGACTCCCGCGACGACGCCCGGGTGAACCTCGCCGACTTCCTCGCCGGTACGGCGCGGCGCGTGGCGAGCGAGGTGCTGGCCCGACGCGGCGACGAGGTCGCCGACCTGGTCGAGCTGGTGCGGCCGTTCCTGGCGGCCGGCTCCACGTGGGGCGACCCGGACAGCTGGGCCCTGCTCCGGCCGCGGCCGGTCGGAGCGCAACCGGTCCGAACCGGTGCCGTCGCGTCACCCTGAATGTGCGACGTACGCACGCTCCGGCCTGTCACCATGAAGACATGCGCCACCCCGACGGCCGCCCGCAGGTCGTGGCTCATCGGGGGTCCAGCTTCACGAACCCCGAGCACACCCTGGCCGCCTACGTCCGTGCGCTCGACGAGGGTGCCGACGCCCTGGAGTGCGACGTACGGCTTACCTCCGACGGACACCTCGTCTGCGTGCACGACCGCACCCTCGAGCGCGTGACGGGAACCCGCGGGTCCGTGGTCTCCACGATGCGTCTCGATCAGCTCGACGAGCTCGACTTCGGCTCGTGGAAGAACCCGTGGGCCGACCTCGACGACGAGGCGCCCGACATGGACGTCGACGCCAAGAAGGTGCTGACCATGCGGCGGCTGCTCGAGACCGTCCGCGACTACGACCGCACCGTCGACCTCGCGATCGAGACAAAACACCCCACGCGCTACGCCGGCCTGGTCGAGCGCAGCCTGGTGCAGCTGCTCGACGAGTTCGGCTGGGCCGGGCGCGGCTCGCCGGCGCGCGTGATGTCGTTCTCGCGGCGGGCGCTGACCCGGGTCAAGAAGCTCGCGCCGGACCTCGAGGTCGTCTACCTGATGTACCGCCGGCACGCGCTGGTGCTGGCCCGCGAGCTCAACGGGTTCGACTGGATCGCCGGGCCGGGGATCGAGCTGCTGCGCGAGAACCCCACCGGCATCCGGCGGCTGTCCAGGCTCGGGAGACGGGTGCACGTGTGGACGGTCAACACCGAGCAGGACATCGACCTCTGTCTCGAGCTCGGCGTGGAGGCCGTGATCACCGACCGTCCTAACATGGCCCTGGCCTACCTGACGGGCGGCGCCGGGGACGCCCGTCGACCGGGCGGCGACACCGGGTGAGGGATGCCACCCGACGCGCTTGGTTTGTGCCCCGGGGCTGAGGGAAGTATGGGCAGGAACCTGATGACGACGAGAGGGACCCCTGTGAGCACGAGCTCGCTGCGAGCCGGGCGCGCGCCTGTCACGATGCGCGTCCCCTTCGCCGCGTCCTCGGTCGCGATCGCCCGCCGGAAGCTCCGCTCCTGGCTGGTGGAGGCCGGCGCCCGCCCCGAGGTCATCGACGACGCCCGCATCGTGATCTCCGAGCTCGTCGCGAACAGCGTGCGGCACGCCCGGCCGCTCCCGACGGGCGACATCGTCGTCGGCTGGGAGATCGAGCCGCGCGGGCTCCACATCTACGTCACCGACGGCGGCAGCGGCACCCGCCCGCGCACCGTGCAGGCGACCTCGTCGGCCCTGGCCGGCCGCGGCATGGCCATCGTCGAGAGCCTCGCCTCGACCTGGTGGCACGAGCAGCACCGCGCGCAGTCGACCGTGCACGCGGTCCTGCCGCTCTGACCCTTCCCGACCCGGGCGATCCCCTCGACGGTCCTGCCGAACCGGCCTCTAGGGTCGTGCCCATGGGCAAGAAGTCACGCGTCAAGCAGCGCTCCCAGCAGGACACCCAGCCGGCTTCCGGCGCGACCGAGGCCGTCGGCCCGCGCCAGCCCTGCCCCTGCGGCTCGGGCCGGCGCTACAAGAACTGCCACGGCAGCGCCGGCGGGGCGGCGCCGGTGTACGTCGCCCGCCCGTTCGCCGGGCTGGCCGCCGAGGCCGACCTGATCGCGCTGCGCGAGATGGTGCCCGCCGCGACCGCGCCGGTGAAGCTGCGCGACGACGCGGACCGCGCGGTGGTGCTGTGCTCGCTGCTGCCCGGTGCCGCGCCCGGCCTGGTGCGGCAGGACGGCACGGTGTGGCTCGGCCTCCAGGTGCAGCACGCGTTCGGTGACCCGAGCCGTGAGCTGGCCGCCGTACTCGAGAAGGCGCTGGTGGCCGAGCCCGGCGATGTGGTCGGGCTCACCACCGCGCCCGGCGATGGCCCGCGGTTGCAGGACCTGCTCGTCGACGAGCCGCTCGACGTGACCGTGCACGACGGCTTCGACTTCTGGGTGGCCGACGTCGACGACCCCACCGGTGCGGTGGCGTCGTCGCTCGAGGCGGCCAACGCCGCGGCCCACCCGACCGCGCGGCTGACGTCCGTCGAGGCGGCGTACTGGACCGACGTCTCCACCAAGGAGCACCTGCGCTGGGTGATGCCGCACGACGACGAGGAGCAGCTGCTCAGCGGGCTCGCCCGGCTGCACGCCGCCGGCAAGGACTCGCTGGTCGAGGGCTCGCGGCTGGTCGGGATGTTCCGCGCCCACGGCGTGCTGGTGCCGGTCTGGGACCTGCCGCTGGGCACCGGTGCGGAGGTGCTCGAGGAGCCGGCGTCGACGTTCGCGAAGGACCTCGAGGCGGCGCTCGCCGACGACTCGCCGCTGACCACCGAGGAGCGCTCGGCACGCAACGGACTGGCCAACCGGCAGCTCACGATCCGGTGACCCGCGGGTCCTGCATCAGACTGACTACGGAATCAGCACCGGGATGACTAGACCACGCCGAGAAATCTGGGTGAGCCGCGCCATATTCGGCCGATCCGGTTGATCCGAGGACTCCTTGCCCGTAGGTTTCTCAGTGCCCGGTCGTTGTTGTATCCCCCGTCAGCAACGGCCGGGCCTTTTCTTTGCCCGACGGCGAATCGCTTCTCGACGCTCGTTCCCTCGCCGGGTCACCGGCCGCGTACGGGCGCATCCGGCACGGCCGCCTGTACCGGTCCGACGAGCCCACCGCTCGACCGCTGACACCGCCGCGGCTCTCGCGACCGAGGGCCTCCGGACCGTCCTGGACCTGCCCTCGACACACGAGACCGAACGCCGTGCCAGCACTCTCGCCGCCGTTGCCGACCACCGGGTCGCGGCCGTACGTCGCATCGTGGATGCACCGGCCGGCGGCACGGTCGTGCCACGACGTACCTCGCCAGCCACGGCGTGACCAGCCGCGACCTAGCGTCGGCTTGCCGGGCGCTTGATCGACCACAAAGAGTGACGGCACCACCTGCACCGGGGGGCCGGGGGGCAGGTGATGCCGTCGTCGGGGGGTGGGGGCGGGCTTAGCGGGCGCGGACCTTGTTGGAGAGCTTGGACCAGTTGCTCGCGCCGACCTTGTTGATCGCGCGGACCTGGAAGCGGTACGTGCCGCTACGCAGCTTCATCGTGTGGGAGCGGGCGGAGGCGCTGAGCTTGTGCGAGGTCACCTTGCCGAGCACCTTGCCGTGCTGGCCGACGCGGACGGCTCGCACCTTGTAGCCCTTCGCCGCGACGGCTCGGGCGCTGGACGGGGCGCGCCACCGAGCGGTGGCGGTGACGGCGCCACCACGGCGACCGGGGACGGCCGCACGCAGGACCGGTGTCGTCGGCGTTCCCACCTGGCTCTGTCCGTCCGGCAGCACCACGGGCTGCGGCACGAGGACACCGGAGGTCGCCGGCGTCAGCCGGCTGCCGGCCGGCACCGGGAACGGGAAGCCCAGCACGGCGAGCCGTCCGCGCACCTGGTTCTGCGCCTGGCAGTTCTGGATGCAGTCGGTCGGCGGGTTGGCCAGCTCGACGGCATCCTCACCGGTCACGAAGCCCATCCGGCCGCCGCTGGCGACGTCCCAGATCGACTGGGCGCCGCAGTGCTCCACACTCGGGCTCACCGGCTGTGCGGTGTTGCACTCGGGCTGGAGGACCTGCTCGGCGACCTGGGCGCTGTCCCGGACGACGAAGTCGGGCGAGAAGTCGTTGGCGATGTTGACGCGGGTCCGGCCCTCGACGCAGAACCGGCTCGGCGGTCCGGTGACGCGGCTGACGCAGTCGGCGCCGAGGAACTGCCCGACGACCGCACGGAAGTTGGGGTTGTCGAAGAAGAACGGCCGCAGAGCGGGGTCGTCGGGCGAGGCCAGGGTGTGCACGATGCGGGTGAGCCGGCTGTTGGCCCGTTCGGGCTCCATCTGGAAGATGCCGCCCTGGGCGCAGTCCTTGGCCTGGATCTTGATGGAGTTGCCCCCACCGCTGCGCATGATGTTCAGCCCGTCCTCGCCGAGCTCCACCGACACGTCGCTGGTCAGGGGGACGCCGTCGAGGTCGGGCACCTTGCTGGCCCACACCGGCGTGAACCGCCCGCCGGTGATGTCCTCCTCGTTCGCGGCGCCGGTGAAGGCGTAGTCGAGGACCGCGAAGTCACTGGCACGGACGTCGAACTGGTTGTACTTACCCCGTACGCCGAACCGGGAGCCCAGTGAAGCGGCCGACACCTTGGTCGAGGTCGCGCCCGAGGCCACCACGGCACCCGTCGACAGGTTGACCAGCGAGTACCCGCCGCCTTCGCAGCCATCGGACTTCGCCGCTGCTGCCGGGGTGGTGAGCACGCCGGCCAGCGCCGCCGCGCCGCTCAGGGCAAGGACCGTCGGGGCTACAACCGCCCGGACCAGCCTTCTTCGGTTGTGCATGCTTGTCGTGCTCACCGTCAACGCTCCGATCCGGGGGACAGGGGGAACCCCCTCGCTCGCCCCGACTCTTTCGGAGACTCGGTGTGCCCGATACTGGCCATTCGTCGTAGGACCAGACAGAAGTAGGTACTTCGGGCGGCGAGGCTAGGGCCGTGGCCGCCAGGTCGTGGAACGGCGGGCCACCTCGTAGATCGCCTCGATCGTGACGACGTGGCGAGCCGGGTGGTCTCGACGAGCTCGGCCACCGGGGCTCGTTCAGACCGGCAGCGGCTCCCGCGCGACCGGGCAGGACATGCAGCGCGGCCCGCCGCGGCCGGAGCCCAGCTCGGACCCGGCGATCGCGACGACCTCGATGCCGGCCTCCTCGAGGCGGGTGTTGGTCTCGATGTTGCGCTCGTACGCGACCGCCACGCGGGGCGAGATCGCCAGCGTGTTGTTGCCGTCGTCCCACTGCTCGCGCTCGGCGGTGACCGGGTCGAGGCCGGTGTCGATCTGGTGGAGCGTGTCGATGCTCATCGCCTTGGCGGCCGCGACGAGGAACGGCTCGGCCTCGGCGGTCCGCAGCACCAGTCCCTCGTCACCGTCGCCGTCGCGGTCGACGCACGTGACGGTGTGGGCCTGGAGGCTGTCGGCGACGTTGGGGTACATCACGATCTTGTCGACGTCGACCATCGTGCAGACGGTGTCGAGGTGCATCGTGGCGCGCTCCTGCGCGATGGGTACGGCGAGCACGGTGTGCGCCAGGTCGGCGGCGAACACCTGCCGGGCCAGACGTTCGGCGCCGGCGGGGGTGGTGCGCTCGCCGACACCGATCGCGATGACGCCGGGCGCGAGCAGCAGCACGTCGCCGCCCTCGACGTGCTCGCGCTGCCAGCCGTGGATCGTCGGCGTACCGGCGAACCGCGGGTGCATCGTGTAGATCAGCTCGGTCAGCTGCGTCTCGCGCTCGCGCGCGGGCATCGCCAGCGAGGTGATCGCGACCCGGTCGCGCACCCACACCGACGAGTCACGGGTGAACAGCAGGTTGGGCAGCGGGTCGATGAGGAAGTCGTCGCTGGCGAGCAGGCTGGTGACCAGGCCGTGCCCGCCGCGGACCTCGTCGTTGCGGACACCTGCCGTGAGCAGCCCGGCGAGCTCCTCGGGGCTCTGGTCGTGGAGCGCGTCGGTCAGGTAGCGCCGGAGCGTGTCGCCGAGGTGGAGGCTGGCCATCGCGCCGCGGATCGCCCTCTCGCGGGCCTCCTCGTCCGCGAGTGTCTCGACGAGTAGGTCGACGAGGTACAGCACCTCCACGTCGCGCGAGCGCAGCGCCTCCGCGAACGCGTCGTGCTCCTCCTGAGCCCGGCTCACCCACGGGATGCCGTCGAACAGGAGCTTGTCGTTGTTGCGCGGGGTGAGCCGCTTCAGCTCCGGTCCGGGGCGGTGCAGCATCACGGTGCGGAGCCGGCCGACCTCGCTGTCGGCGCCGTGGGGGTTGCTCATGGGGCGAAGCCTAGGACCCGGCGCGGGCGGGCGGGCGGCGACGGTGGCCTGTCAGGCGGCGAAGATCTCGTACGCCGTGAATGCGGCGAGCAGCAGGCAGACCGTGGCGCCGATGTAGTGCAGCACGGACAGCCGCAGGTAGCGCAGCAGCACGCGGCCCGCGAGCACCGCCAGGCCCGAGACCGTCAGCAGCGCCGCCCAGGCGCCGAGGAAGACGCTGACGCTGTCGTCGTAGCGCGTCACCAGGCTGATCGTCAGCAGCTGCGACAGGTCGCCCCACTCGGCCGCGAACAGGATCACGAACGACGCGCCCGCCGCCTTCACGAACGACTTCCGGGTGCCGTTCTCGCCCGCCTTGGCGGCGTACTCCTCCTCGGTCTCCTTCTCGTGCTCGTCGGCGCCCGGCGCCGTGCGCAGCAGCAGGAAGGCACCGATGAGGAAGATCAGCAACGAGATCGACCTGATCAGCACGTCCGGCAGCAGCGTCGCGAGCGCGCCGGCGGTGACCGCGACCAGGCACTGCAGACCGAACGCGAGCCCGACGCCGACCCACACCGCCAGCGCACGGAACCGCGTCGACAGCACCAGGGCCGCGATGAACGTCTTGTCGGGCAGCTCGACCAGGAAGATCGTGCCGAAGGCGACGGCGGCGACGGTCAGGTCCACGCTTCCTCCTGGACTCGGGCGATGGCGGCGGCGAGCACCGTCTTGACGGGCCGCCCGGTAGCCCCGGCGACGCGGGCGACGTCCTCGTACTCCGGCTGCGCGTTGACGACCTCACCGTCGAGCAGCGCGAGCTTCACGGCGATCGGGTGACCGTCGACGGTGACCGCGCGCATGGCGCGCTCGAGCGCGGTCTTGCCGACCGCGACCTCGCGGACGCCGATCGTCGAGGTCTGCCGGAACACCTCGCGGCGTACGGCGTCGACCCGGTCGGCGCGCGCCAGCACGTGCAGGGTGTGGGCGGGGCGGCCCTTCTTCATCAGGATCGGGGTCAGCCAGGCGTCGCTGGCGCCGGCCTCGAGCAGTGCGGCGAGCACCGGCGGCCACAGCCGCGGGTCGAGGTCGTCGACGTTCGTCTCCAGCACGACCGCCCCGTCGCCCGGCCGGGTGGTCGAGCCGTCCCGGGTGGTCGAGCTTGTCGAGACCACATCACCCACCAGCAACCGCACCACGTTGGCGTGCCCCTCGGGGTCGCGCGCACCCGCGCCCACGCCGACATCGCGCACGGTCATCGCGGGCTGCGGTCCCCAGTCGGTCGCGTGCGCGACCAGCAGCGCCGCCCCGGTCGGCGTGCACAGCTCCATCGCGGGCGCGCCCTCCGGTCCGGCGTACGACGGGACGCCGCGGAGCAGCTCGGTCACGGCCGGAGGCGGCACGGGCAGCGAGCCGTGCGCGCTGCGGACCCGGCCGGACCCGACCGCGACCGGCGACACGACGAGCCGGCTCAGGCCGAGGTGCGCGAGGCCGGCGCAGACACCGACCACGTCGGCGATCGCGTCGAGCGCGCCGACCTCGTGGAAGTGCACTTCGTCCGGAGTCGTGCCGTGCACAGCCGCCTCGGCGGTGGCGAGCCGGTCGAACGTGTCGTGCGCGAGCACCCGCACGTCCTCGTGCAGCCCGGCGGTCGCGAGCAGCTCGCGGACGTCGGCCCAGGTGCGGTGCGCCGCGGAGTCGGCGACCTCGACGTGGCAGCGGGTGGCCGCCAGCCCGTTGCGGGACACGGTCTCCGGCGCGAACGCCACGTGCTCCGGCGCGACCTTCTCGACCGCGTCCGCGATCACGCCGAGGGGCACGCCGACCCCGACCAGGGCCCCGAGCAGCATGTCGCCGCTCGCGCCCGAGGACGCGTCGACCCAGCCGATCACTGCTGCGAACCCCGATTCGCCCGAGGTTCTGCGTCCGTCTCACGCGAAGCGGTCGCGGACGAAACGGGGTTGGGGTGCGAGCTCCTCGCCACCCGTGCTGCGAAGACGCCGGCCCCGTAGCCGTTGTCGATGTTCACGACCGTGACACCGGGCGCGCAGGAGTTGAGCATGCCGAGGAGCGCCGCGATCCCGCCGAACGAGGCGCCGTAGCCCACGCTCGTCGGTACGGCGACGACCGGCGTTCCGGTGAGCCCGCCGACGACGCTCGGCAGCGCGCCCTCCATGCCGGCGACGACGATCAGGCAGTCGGCGGCGTCGAGCTCGTCGCGCACAGCGATGATCCGGTGCAGCCCCGCGACCCCCACGTCGTTGACGCGCACGACGCCGGCACCGTGCACCCGCGCGGTGAGCGCGGCCTCCGCGGCGACCGGGGCGTCCGAGGTGCCCGCGGACACCACGGCGACGGTGCCGGCCGGTTCGGGCAGGTCGCCGACGGTGACGGCCTTGGCCTCGAGGTCCAGCACGGCCTCGGGTACCTCGGACTGGATCGCTTTCATCGCCTCGTCGCTCAGCCGCGTCGCGAGCAGCGCCCGCTCCGGGTGCGCGGCACGCAACGCGCGGAGGATGCCGACGAGCTGCTCGGGCGACTTGCCGGCGCCGTACACGACCTCGGGGTCACCGGTCCGCCGCGCCCGGTCGGTGTCGAGCCGGGCGTAGCCGAGGTCGCGGATCCCCGGGTCGGCTGGGTCGGCGGCGTGGTCGGGCACGCCGCGAACACTACGCTGGCGACCATGCCCGGAGTTCCGCCAGCCCGCTATGCGTTCCTCGGCCCCGAGGGGACGTTCACCGAGCAGGCGCTGCGCACCCTGCCGGCCGCCAGGAAGGCCGAGCTGCAGCCCTGCGCGACGGTGACGGTCGCGCTCGACGCGGTGCGCAACGGCGAGGCCGACGGCGCGGTCGTGCCGATCGAGAACTCCGTCGAGGGCTCCGTGCCGGTCACGCTCGACGAGCTGGCCACCGGCGAGCCGCTGATGATCACCCGCGAGATGACCGTGCCGGTGGAGTTCAGCGTGCTCGTGCGGCCGGGCACCAGGCTCGACGACGTACGCCGGATCGCCACCCACCCGCACGCCGCGGCCCAGACCCGCAAGTGGGTCGCGCTGAACCTCCCGGATGCCGAGGTCGTGCACACCTCGTCCACGGCGCAGGCGGCGTTCATGCTCACCCGCGACGACTGCGAGTGGGACGCGGCGATCTCGGCGCCGGTCGCGGCCGACCACTACCGGCTCGAGACGGTCGCCGAGCACGTCGCCGACAACCCGGGCGCGCTGACCCGGTTCGTGCTGGTCTCCCGGCCCGGCCCGCCGCCACCGCCGACCGGCCGCGACAAGACGTCGCTGGTGGCGTTCATGCGCGACGACCACCCCGGCGCGCTGATGGAGATCCTCGAGCAGCTCACCATGCGCGGGGTGAACCTGACCCGCATCGAGTCCCGGCCGACCGGTGCCGCGCTCGGCAACTACTGCTTCTCGATCGACTGCGAGGGGCACGTCGACGACGCCCGTGTCGGCGAGGCGCTGATGGGGCTCCGCCGGGTCTGCGCGGACGTGCGCTTCCTCGGCTCCTACGAGCGCCACGACGGGGTCGCGCCGACGATCCGCGAGGGTACGTCGGACCGCGAGTTCCTCGACGCGGCCGCGTGGCTCGCGCGCCTCCGCAGCGGGAGCTGAGTCTCTCCGTACGATTCCGGCGATGAACGAGTCGTTGCTGGTCGCGCTGATGGTCCTCGCGCTGCTGCTGTCGGTCGCAGCGCTGGTCGTCGCGCTGCGCGCGTCGCGGGTCGCCAACCGCCGGAGCCGCCGTGCCCGCAAGGCTCCCGAGCTGCCCACCGACGTCCAGGGCCTGCGCGGCGAGGTCCACTCGCTGCGCGCCGAGGTCTCCGACGCGCTGCGGCACCTGAGCGTCGTGCGCTACGACGCGTTCGGCGACATGGGCGGTGCCCTGTCCTGGTCGCTGGCGCTGCTCGATGACGGCGGCAACGGCGTCGTGCTCACCTCGATCCACGGCCGCAGCGAGGCCCGCACCTACGCCAAGGGCGTGAGCGCGTGGACCTGCGACCAGCAGCTCTCGCCGGAGGAGGAAGAGGCGATCCGCTTCGCCCGCACGGCCTGACGTGCGCCTGCTCCTCACCGCGTTGCCGCTGCGCGGTCACGTGCACCCGATGGTGCCGCTCGGTCTTGCCTGCGAGCGGGCCGGGCACGACGTGCGCTTCTCGATCCCCGGGCGGTACGCCGGCCGCGTCCCGCTGCCGCTTCGCGACCTGCCCGACGGCGGGGACGTCGCAGTGGTCCGGGCGCACCCCGACGCGGACCTGATGGCGCTGGCCCGGGCCGTGCTGGGCGCGGACGCCGACGAGCGCGCGGCCGCCCTCGCCGCAGGCCTGCGTGAGGACCCGGTCGACCTGGTCGTGCACGACGCCACCGACGTCGGTTCAGCGATCGCGGCCGAGCTCGCCGGCGTCGCCTCGGTCGCGTTCGACGTCGGGCACTGGCACCCGACCGCCGCCGACCGAGCCGTCGTCGAGCCGGTGCCGGCCGCGTTGCGCGTCCTCACCCCGCCGGACGTCCCCGTGCTCCCGGTGCGGCCGGTGACCTGGAGCGACGGCGGGGACGCACCGCCGCGCGACGGCCGGCCCCGCGTCTACCTGACCTTCGGCACGGTCGCCGCCGGCGTCGACGGTCTGGCCGCCGAGGCGCGCGCCGACCTGGCCCGCCTCGACGTCGACGTGGTCGACGCGACCCGCGGCTTCGTCGACCAGGCCGCCGTGCTCGCCGACTGTGACGTGGTCGTCCACCACGGCGGCACCGGCACGATGCTCGGCGCGGTCGAGCACGGCCGGCCCCAGGTGGTGCTGCCGCAGGGCGCCGACCGGCACCTCAACGCCCGGCGCCTGGCCGAGCTCGGCGCCGCCGTCGTCGACCCGCCCTCCGTCGGCGACGCCGTGCGCCGGCTGCTCCGACCGGACGCGCCCGAGCGACGTGCGGTCGAGGCGCTCTGGGACGACCTGCTCGCCCTGCCGGCGCCGGCCGACGTCGTACCGGCGCTGGAGGCGATCGCGGCCGATCCGGGAAACTGAGCCGGTCCGGGCAACCTCCCGAGATCCCGGGCGTCTGTAGAGGTGAAGGCGGACGACGGGGGAAGAGATGACCACGATGACGCACCCGGCACCGGACCCGGTGGCGCTGTACGCCGCGCACCGGCTCGGGCTGGTGCGCCTGGCCGTGCTGCTCGTCGACGACGTGCAGTCGGCGGAGGACGTCGTGCAGGACGCCTTCGCCGGCTTCCTGGGGCGGGCCGGACGGCTGAACGACCCGGACAAGGCGCTGGCGTACCTGCGCACCGCGGTCGTCAACAACGCCCGCTCGGCGCTCCGCCGGCGCAGGACCGCCCGCGGGTACGTCGCCCCGCACGACGTCGGCCCGGAGGACCCCTCGGCACGCACGGTGCTCGCCGAGGAGCACCGGGAGGTCATCGCGGCCCTGCACCGGCTGCCGGAGCGGCAGCGCGAGGTGCTGGTGCTCCGCTACTGGTCCGACCTGTCCGAGGGCGAGATCGCCGACGCGATGGGGATCAGCCGCGGCACGGTCAAGTCGACCGCGAGCCGCGCGCTCGCCGCCCTCGAACGACAGCTCGGGACCGTGGACAGCAACGAGGAGGTCCGGCGATGAGCACCCCCACCCGGCCCCGGCCCGTCGAGGAGCGGCTGGTCGCCGCCCTGCACGCCCGCGCCGACCAGCTCACCCCCGAGGACCTCACCCCGATCGCGGTGCCCAAGGCCCGGCGCTCCCGCCGCCCCGTGCTGCTCGCCGCGGCAGCCGCGGCCGCGGTGGTCGCCGCGGTGGTCGCGGTCCCCCTCATCGGTGACGGCAGCCGCGAGGTCCGGCCGGCACCCGCCCCGAAGCAGACGTCCGACCCGACGCCGGCGCAGGGCACCCGCAGCCTCACCGTCGACCTGGACGGCGACGGCCGTCAGGACCGGGTCCGGCTGGAGGACGGCGGCATCAGCGTCGCGCTGGAGGGCGGCACCGGCGGCGGCGCGAACGTCGCGCCCGGCAGCGTGCTGCTCCCGCCGGCGACGGACGCCGGCACCGAGAACCCCCTCGTCGTCGCGCTCCCACAGGCGGGCAGCGACGAACCGGCGACGACCGTGACCTACCAGGACGACACCCTCGTCTTCGACCAGGCACCCGAGAGCCTGGCCGTCGGCCCCGGTCGCACCGTCTGGGTCGACGACATCGGCGCGCTGATGCTCGGCGAGTACGACGCGAGCGCCCCGGACGACATGCGCGTGTCGGTCACGGCCACGGCGTACCGAACGCAACGCGGCGGCCTCGTCGAGTTCGGCGCCGGCGACCTGTGCTGGGACCGGCCCACGCACGAGACCCCGGTCGACTGCGAGCTGCTCCCGCACCAGGACGCCGATCCGTCCCTGATGTTCCCGATCGTCGAGGAGCGCTACCCGGTCGGCACCAGCCACGGTTCCTTCGACGGGCGGTACGACAACATCGTGCTGGAGCGCACCCGCGACGGCTTCGAGGTCAGCTACACGTGGGACGGGATCGAGAGCCGCGCGCCCGTCCCGCCAGGTCCGGAGCCCGAGCTCATGGGATCCGCGACCGCCTCGAGCCTCGACGCGCCGGCGGTGGTCGTGGCGCAGGAGTCCGGCGACAGCACGGCGATGACGGTCTACGCCCCGACCAGCAATGGCTTCCGAGCCCTGGACGTCGAGGGTGATCGGTTCCTCGGCAACAGTCCGGGCGACGCCCCCGACTTCCTCTCGCAGCGAACCTGGATGTCGCAGCAGTCGGGCCTCTGGACGGCCAGCCAGATGTCCGAGGACGAGCCGACCCGCTACGAGGTCACGCACTGGACGACCGACGACACGCGGCTGGTAGCCGACCGGCAGGGCGAGGCCTGCCTCGACCTCGACCGGGGCCGCAGGCTGCCGGACGAGAGCTGCGGGGTCTCCTAGACGGTCAGACCCCGGCGGTTGCGGCGGACGCCGGGTGGGCGCGGTGGCCGCACGGGCCGTCGGCGCGCACGTCCAGGCTCGACGAGGCGACGTCGATCGCGACGGTCGCGAGCGTGCGGTGCCACAGCACCGGGTCCAGCGACCGGTCGGGGTGGGCGCAGATGCCGCCGACCTCGCCCTCGGGCTCGTGGTCGGTCATCGCGTCGATCACCTCGGCGGGCGTGCGGGGCGCGCGGTCGCCGAACGCCTTCACCAGCTTGGCGTGCCGGGTCGTGCTCGAGTCGCTGATCGTGTGCGCAAGGCAGCCCGCCTCGCCCTCCGGCGACACGAAGTGGTTGGTGCGCACGAGCAGTGCTCCGTCACCGGTGGGCGTGGTGTCGAGGCGTCCCGGCCCGCCGGGGAACAGCTCGAACGTGGCGCCGCGACCGCTCCGGTCCAGCACGGTCAGCGACGTCGAGGCCGACGTCGGCTCCTGCACGATGCGCACCGCGTCGTCGAACGACGTGGCCTCGTCGAGGATCCGCCGGCTGAGCAGGTGCACCGGGTAGCCGACCGTGCCCTCCGCGACACGGGCCTCGTCGTTGGCGTGGTGGAGCATGTTGAGCATCACGCCGACGCCGTACGCGTTGACGCCGATCTTGGCGAGCATGCCGTACTCCGTGACGGTCTCCACGGCGCGACCGTCGGGCTGCTCGTAGCGCCAGTGAAACCAGCCGTCGCTCATCGCGTCGTACCAGTCCCAGGTCTGCACGGCGAACGGCGTCCCGCCTTCGGGCACGGAGATCACCGACGAGCACTCGGTCGTGCCTGTCGGGTTGGCCGCGACCAGCAGCTCGGTGCGGGCGTTGATCGCCGCAACCTCGCGCACCGGTCGCCCGGCGCCCTCGGCGATCCCGGCGATCTCGGCCGCGTGCACCGGTGCGACGCGCGTGATCGTCTCCCACGCCCGCTCGGCCCACAGGTCGACGTCGAACTCACCACCGGCGCGGGTCACCCACAGCCGGCGGTACGCCGCCACGGTGGACGCGATCTCGGCGCGGAACCGCTCGCCGAGCTCGAGGCCGCGCTCACGCGGCGGGAGGACCGACGAGGTGAAGGTGACGGGTGCGCTCACCCGCTCACGGTAACCCTGGGCGTCCGGTGTCAGCGGGGGACCCGCACCAGCAGCCGGCCGTGCAGCACCTCGCAGTGCATCTCCTTGCCAGGCCCGATGGAGTCGCCGTCGAGCTGGCGGGGGGTCGCCTCGCGCGCCTTGATCGACACCTTCTTCCCGGTCATCCGGTTGACCAGCTCGTCGGTGCGCTTGCCCTTGCTCAGCACCCGCAGCGCGAGCGGGATCCAGGACAGGAACCGGCTCGGGTGCAGCAGCACGACGTCGAGGATGCCGTCGTCGATCGCGGCCTCCGGCAGCAGTGGCATGCCCGCGGTCAGGTAGCCCACGTTGCCGACCACGACGGTGCGCGCGCGGTGCCGCTCCCACGGGCCGTCGTCCATGGAGATCTCGAGGCGGACCGGAGGGAACATCAGGTTCTTGATGCCGGAGACGACGTAGGCGAGCCAGCCCACCTTCGCCTTGATCTCCTCGCTGGCGCCCTCCATGATCGCGGCGTCGAAGCCCATCCCGGCCATCACCATGAAGTGCGAGTCGGGCGGGATCCCGTCGCCGGTGATCTTGACCAGGTCGATCGCGCGGTCCTGGCCGTTGAACGCGACGTCGATCGCGGCCTGCAGGTAGAGCGGGATGTCGAGGTTGCGGGCGAGCAGGTTGCCGGTGCCGGCGGGCAGCACGCCGACCGAGATGCCGGTGCCCGCCAGCTCGCCGCAGACGGTCCGCACGGTGCCGTCACCGCCGCAGACGATCACCAGGTCGGCGCCGTCGATGGCGGCCTGCTCGGCCATCGCGCGGCCGGGGTCCTCGACCGTCGTCTCGTACCAGGACGGCCGGCTCCAGCCGAGCTCGGCCGCGGTGCGCTCGAGCATCGCCTTGAACACCGCTACGTCGTCGACCTTGATCGGGTTCAGCACCACCGCCACGCGGCGCGTGGTCGGCACCGGGCTCGGGAACGCTTCGACCGGCTTCACCCGCGGCGTCGGGTCGTAGAGGACCGCGCCGGCCAGCACCCAGAACGCGCCGACCGCGTAGCCCGCGACCACGTCGGTGAGGTTGTGCACGCCGAGCAGGATCCGGTCGGCGCCGACCACCACGAGGAGCGTGACTGCGAGCAGCACGACGAGGCGTCGTGCCGCCCGGCGGCGGACGAGGATCGTGCTGAGCACGATGGCGACGCCCGCTCCCGAGGCGATCCCCGAGGAGTGCCCGGACGGGAACGAGTAGCTGGTGAGCAGGTGCAGCGGCTCGTCCCACACAGGTCGCTCGCGGTCGACGAGGTTCTTCAGGCCGGTGGTCGTCAGGGCCGCGGCCGTCATCACCCCGACGGTCCAGTACGCCGGACGGCGGTGCCCGCGCACCCACAGCAGCACCGCGGCCACGCCGGTGTAGATCGTCATCGCGATCGTGCCGAACGCCAGGTCGATCACCAGCAGCACGTCGACGACCCAGTCCTGCGCCGCGGTCCAGTCGTAGGCGAACCGCCCCACGTCGGTGTCGATCCCGTCGAGCCGGTCGAGGAGCACCAGCACGGACAGCGCGACCACGACCAGGGCACACAGCGCGGCCCACACCGTCATGGCACGACGGGTGCGTCGGGTGAAGGTCACGTGCTGCTCCTGCGAATGGGGGTGCTGCCGGCGGTCAGGAAAGGGTCCGAGCCGGGTCAAGTATGGCCGCGGCTCGTATGCTCGAAGTGCCCGGCGGCACCGCGGGGCAGTCCTGTCCGTGGCGGTCCTCACTCGGCCGTCGACGACCCGGGGGTGTGGATGGCGCTCGTGGGCACGCTCGCCGCGTCGCTCAGCCTGGTGCTCACCGGCCCGGCGCTGATGATCGGCGGCAGCTTCCCGGGCTACGGCACCCTCCGCGGCGACGACCCGCCCGAGCCGGTCGCCAAGGCGGTGCTGCTCGCCGATCCCGCCCCCGAGACGGGCGGCAAGGTGTCGTTCAACGACCCGACCGGCTCCCGCGACGACCAGTTCGCGCTCGTCGAACGGATCAACCGGGCGATCGCCTCCTCCAGCAGGGACGCGACGATCCGGCTGGCGGCGTACTCCTTCGCGATGCCGTCGACGACCGAGGCACTGGTGCGCTCCTACAAGCGCGGCGCGAACGTCCGGGTCGTCGTCGACGACCACAGCGCGCACTGGGGCTCGGTCAAGCGGCTGCGCAAGGTGCTCGGCACCGACACGTCGCGGCGGAGCTTCATCAAGGTCTGCCGGCTCTCCTGCCGCGGCGAGCGGGGCAACCAGCACGCGAAGTTCGTGACGATCTCCGACGGCACGTGGGGCAAGCGCGGCAAGCTGCACGACAACCTGGTGCTCGTCGGCTCGCTGAACCTGACCAACTACAGCTCGCAGCGGCAGTGGAACGACCTCTACATGGCCTCCGACCGGGAGGCGCACGACCAGCTCGCGGACGTGTTCCGGCGGCTGGTCAGCGACCGTCCGGAGAAGCGGCTCCGCCTCCGCGAGACCGGCAACGGCTTCGAGACCGACGTCGCGCCGTACCGCATCCACTCACGGGCCGACGACCCGATCGAGCGCCGGCTCTCGCGAGTCCGCTGCAAGGGCGCGTCCCTCGTCAGCGGGGACGACGGCCGCACGGTCATCCGGATCGCCATGCACGCCTGGAACGGCGACCGCGGCATCGTCCTCGCTCGCCAGGTCGGACGGCTGCACAAGCGCGGGTGCGACGTGAAGGTGCTGTACGGCGTGGGCATGGGCCGCGTCGTCGCCAACACGCTCCGCCGCGCCGGCGTGCCGATCCGCGACAGCGCCAACGCCGACGGCCGCCGCGTGCACCACAAGGTGATGGTGCTGTCCGGCGTGCTGGGGAAGCAGAAGGACGCCAACTACGTGTGGACCGGCTCGCACAACTGGTCCGACCGGTCGCTGCGCAACGACGAGATCATGTTCCGGATCTCCGGCCGGTCGCTGGTGCAGGCGTACCTGGCCAACTTCCGCGAGATCTGGAAGGCGTCCAAGTAGCTCAGGGTGGTCGCCCTCGGGTCGTTGAGCCTGTCGAAACCACCGTGAAGTGATCTCGACGAGCTCGATCACCCGGGCTCGATCACCCGGGCTGAGTGGCCTTGGTAATCCGGGCGAACCCGACCATCCCCACTAGATAGGCTGGACGAGTGATCGACCCACGACTGCTCCGCGACGACCCCGACCGCCTTCGTGCCGCCCAGGCCAAGCGCGGCCTGTCCCCGGACGCGGTCGACCGGGCGGTCGCCGCCGACGAGCAGCGCCGGGCCGCGATCGTGGAGTTCGAACGGCTCCGCGCCGAGCAGAAGCAGCTCGGCGCGCAGATTCCGAAGGCCCAGGGCGAGGAGAAGCAGGCGCTCCTGGTGCGCACCAAGGAGCTGTCGGCCGCAGTCAAGGAGGCCGAGTCGGCCCAGGCCGCCGCCGAGGAGGCCTACCGAGAGGCGATCAAGGCGATCCCCAACCCGGCCGCCGACGAGGCGCCGGCCGGCGGCGAGGACGACTACGTCGTGCTCGAGCACGTGGGAACGCCCCGCGACTTCGCCGCCGAGGGCTTCGAGCCGCGGGACCACGTCGAGCTCGGCCGGATGCTCGGCGCGATCGACATCGACCGCGGCGCGAAGGTGTCGGGTGCCCGGTTCTACTACCTCACCGGTGTCGGCGCCGACCTCGAGTTCGCGCTGGTCAACCTCGCGATGGACCAGGCGCGCGCGGCCGGCTTCACGACGGTCGTCCCGCCCACGCTGGTCAAGCCGCGGGCGATGGACGGCACCGGCTTCCTCGGGCAGGCCGCCGACGACGTCTACCGGATCGACGGCGAGGACCTCTACCTCGTCGGTACCTCGGAGGTCCCGCTGGCGGCGTACCACTCCGACGAGATCCTCGACCCCGCCACGCTGCCGCGTCGCTACGCCGCGTTCAGCCCGTGCTTCCGCAAGGAGGCCGGCTCCTACGGCAAGGACACCCGCGGCATCATCCGCGTGCACTGGTTCGACAAGGTCGAGATGTTCGCGTACACGACCGTCGAGGAGTCGTTCGCCGAGCACCAGCGGCTGCTGGCGTGGGAGAAGGAGTTCCTCGACAAGCTCGGCCTCGCCTACCGCGTCATCGACGTCGCGGCCGGCGACCTCGGGCTGTCCGCGCAGCGGAAGTTCGACTGCGAGGCGTGGATCCCCACGCAGGGCAAGTACCGCGAGCTGACCTCGACGTCGAACTGCACCGACTTCCAGTCGCGCCGGCTCGACATCCGCGGTCGCTTCGAGGACGGCACCCGGCACCTTGCCACCCTCAACGGCACCCTGTGCGCGGTCCCGCGCACGATCGTGGCGCTCCTCGAGACGCATCAGCAGGCCGATGGCTCGGTGCTCGTGCCCGAGGCGCTGCGACCGTACCTCCAGGGCCGCGAGGTGCTGAAGCCGGTGGTTGCGTGAACCCGCCCGCCATGCCCGAGGGCTGGCAGCCCAAGCTGGTCGCCCTCGACATCGACGGCACCCTCTTCGCCAACGTTCCGTCCACCGGCCAAGTGGAGGAGGTGATCTCCGAGCCGGTGCGCGAGGCGATCCACCGTGCCGCCGACGCGGGCGCGCACATCGTGCTGTCCACGGGCCGGTCGACGTTCGGGATCACCCGCGTCTGGGACCAGCTCGGCCTGCCCGTCAACGGCTCGGGCCCGGTGTTCACCGTGGCGAGCAACGGCTCGGTGGTGTTCTCCTACCCGCCGGTCGAGGTGCTCAACGCGGTCACGTTCGACGCCAGCCAGATCGTGCGGATGCTCATGGAGGAGGTGCCCGAGGCCGCGGTCGCCGTCGAGGAGATCGGCGTCGGCTATCGGCTGAACCGGCCCTTCCCCGACGGCGAGATCACCGGCGAGATGATCATCCAGGACATCGACGAGCTGGTCGCCGAGCCGGTCACCCGCGTGATCATCCGCGACCCGCACTCCTCGGAGGAGGAGTTCGTCGCGCTGGCCGAGAAGCTAGGCCTGCAGGGCACCAACTACTTCATCGGCTGGACCGCCTGGCTCGACCTCGCGCCCGAGGGCGTCTCCAAGGCCTCCGCGCTGGCCGACGTGTGCGAGCGGCTCGGCGTCGCCCAGTCCGACGTGCTCGCGATCGGCGACGGCCGCAATGACGTGGAGATGCTGCAGTGGGCCGGCCGCGGAGTGGCGATGGGCCAGTCGCCGCTGGAGGTCCAGGAGTCCGCGGACGACGTCACCGAGACGGTCCACAACGACGGCGTTGCCCTCGAGCTCGCGCGCTGGTTCTAGGCCGCAACCACCAGCGGGCCATAACCTAGGCCTACCGGAGCTCGGCCGGAAGCGCGGACCGGCCGGACCCGGGACGCACCCACCGAACGGCCGAGGAGCCCTACCCGTCATGCCGCGCCACGACCAGCCCTTCTCCACCGCCTACTCGCTGAGCCGGATCCTGCCGGCCGAGCCGCACGCCGTCTTCGACGCCTGGACCACACCTGCCGGGCTCGCCGCCTGGTGCGGGCCCGAGGAGCACGCCGTACCCGAGGACCGGGCGGTGATGGAGCCCCGCGTCGGCGGCCGCTGGAACGTCCTGAGCGTTGCGTCCGACGGGACCGAGACCGGCCTCGGCGGGACGGTGCGCGAGATCGACCCGCCCCGCCGGCTGGTGCTCACCACCGGTGACCCGGCGAACACCGAGAGCGAGCCCGCGTCGGTGATCACGCTGCAGCTGGTCGCGGCCGAGGGCGGCACCTCGCTGCACTTCCAACAGGCCGGAGTGCACACCGATCCCGCCGCCGCCGTGCAGGCCCGGCAGGACTGGCAGCACTTCTTCGACCGGCTGGAGAAGCACCTCCGCTCCACCTGACAGACTCGGCGGCGTGCGGAGCCTGGTCGCGACCGACCTCGACGGCACGCTCCTGCGCAGCGACGGCACGGTGAGCGAGCGGACCGTCCGCGCCCTCGAGGCGCTCGACGAGCGCGGCGTGCTCGTGGTCTTCGTGACCGGCCGTCCGATCCGCTGGATGGAGAAGCTCTGGCAGCACGTCGGCGGGCACGGCCTGGCGATCTGCTCCAACGGCGGCATCGTGTACGACGTCGCCGCCGGTGCCGTGCGCAGCCACCGCCCGATCCCGGTCGACGTCGGCCGGGACGTGGTCGAGCGGCTGCGGAAGGAGATCCCCGGCACGACGTTCGCCCTCGAGCGCACCACCGGGTTCGCCAAGGAGCCGGAGTACGTCGAGCGCTTCCCACTGCCGCCCGGCGCCCCGGTCGGCCCGATCGTCGAGGTGCTCGACGACTCCACGGTCAAGCTGCTCGTCCGGCACGAGGAGCTCGACGCGGAGACGTTCTGGGCGCAGGTCGAGGAGCTCGTCGGCGACGTCGTGACCACCACCTGGTCCTCCGACTCGGCCATGGTCGAGATCAGCGGCTTCGGCGTCACCAAGGCCACCACGCTCGCGCTCCTCGCCGACGAGCACGGCCTCGGTCCCGACAACGCCGTGGCCTTCGGCGACATGCCCAACGACCTGCCGATGCTCGAGTGGGCCGGCACGTCGTACGCCATGGCCAACGCCCACCCCACCGTCCTCGACCTCGCCGACCACGTCGCCCCCGCCAACGACGACGACGGCGTCGCGACGGTCCTGGAGCGCCTGTACGAGCTGTAGCGCGGGGCCGCGGAGCCGGCTGTAACGCGGGGTTATGGACGCTCAACAGGGGAATTTCCCCGTGGGGGGCGTCCATATCGCGTGGGGAGTGCGGTTCGTCGCGCGCCTCGGGCGAGCCCCCTTCCGATATCGCGCAATCTGGGCCAGAGTGGCCTCCTGCCGGACGTGACACCGGTCACCCCGGCACGGCGGAGTTCGAGCCCCGGAGGTGCGCGATGTCAACCAACGACGACCCGGTAGCGGCCACGCGCGACGCGCTGAAGCACCTGGCGGCAGCCGTGCTGCGCGTCCGCCACCAGTACGGCGACACGCTCGGCGTGCGACGCCTGACCAGCGACGTCGACCGGCTCAACGCCGACCTCGACGAGCTCGGCGACCCGCAGCCCGGCTACGTGCCCGTCGACAAGGGCGAGCTGCTGGAGATCCCGGACGACCCCTACGACGAGAGCATGTGGCAGGACGCCGAGTCCGAGGCCCAGCACGCCCTCTGACCGGCCGCCGTCGCGCAAGGTCACCCAGCACGGTCAACCCCGCACCCGCTCACACGAGAGGCAGCACATGTCGACTGGCGTCCGGAGTCCGGGTCGCGCGCGCATCGAGGAGAAGACACTTCGGCAGGACCGGTGGTGGGGCTACCCCGCCGCCACGTTCATCGTGTTCACCGCGTTCGTGGTGTACGCGACCTGGCGGGCGTTCATGGGCACCGACTACTACGTCGCGCCGTACCTCTCGCCCTTCTACTCACCCTGCCTCGGCGGCACCTGCGTCGAGGGGTCGGCGGACTTCGGGACGCCGTTCGAGTTCTGGCGGCTGTCGCCGGCGCTGATCATCCTGATCTTCCCGCTCGGCTTCCGGATGAGCTGCTACTACTACCGCAAGGCCTACTACCGCTCGTTCTGGCTGAGCCCGCCCGCGTGCGCGGTCGCCGAGCCGCACGGCAAGTACACCGGCGAGACCCGGTTCCCGCTGATCCTCAACAACATCCATCGCTGGTTCTTCTACGCCTCGGTGCTGGTCGCCTGCGTGCTGACCTTCGACGTCGTGCTGGCGTTCCGTGACGAGAACGGCGAGTGGGGTCACATGGGCCTCGGCACGCTGGTCTTGCTCGTCAACGTCGTGCTGATCTGGGCGTACACGCTCGGCTGCCACTCGTGCCGCCACGTCGTCGGCGGCCGGCTCCGGCACTTCTCGCAGCACCCGATGCGCTACCGGCTCTGGACGCTGGTCTCCAGGCTCAACGCCAACCACGCGCGCTACGCCTGGCTCTCGCTGTTCTCGGTCGCGATCGCCGACCTGTACGTCTACCTGCTCGCCACCGGCACCATCTCCGACTTGAGGTTCTTTTGATCACCCCACGACGCTGCTGGCTCCCCCGGCTTCGCTCCTCCGCTCACATCGCCGCGGGGACCCCGAAAGGCTCTGAATGACTGAAGCAACAAACGAGCGTCATCCGATGACCGGCAACCGCATGGACGCAGGGGCCGACAGCGGGATCGAGCGGCATTCGTACGACGTGGTGGTGGTCGGTGCGGGCGGCGCCGGCCTGCGTGCGGCGATCGCCGCCCACGACGCGGGCGCGAAGGTCGCCGTGGTGTGCAAGTCCCTGCTGGGCAAGGCGCACACGGTCATGGCCGAGGGCGGCATCGCCGCGGCGATGGGCAACCTCTACGCCGAGGACAACTGGCGGGTGCACTTCCGCGACACCATGCGCGGCGGGAAGATGCTCAACAACTGGCGGATGGCCCAGCTGCACGCGCAGGAGGCGCCCGAGCGGGTGCTCGAGCTCGAGGAGTGGGGCGCGCTCTTCGACCGCACCGAGGACGGGCTGATCTCGCAGCGCGACTTCGGCGGCCACCGCTACGCCCGGCTCGCCCACGTCGGTGACCGCACCGGTCTCGAGATGATCCGCACGCTCCAGCAGCGCACGGTCGACCTCGGCATCGACGTGTTCATGGAGTGCACGGTCACCGAGCTGTTCCGCGACGAGTCCGGCGGCCGCAGGCGCATCAGCGGCGCGTTCGCCTACTGGCGCGAGACCGGCAGGTTCATCGTGTTCGAGACGCCGACCGTCGTACTCGCCACCGGCGGCATCGGCAAGAGCTACCAGGTGACCTCGAACTCCTGGGAGTACACCGGCGACGGCCACGCTCTCGCCATGCGCGCCGGCGCCTCGCTGATCAACATGGAGTTCGTCCAGTTCCACCCGACCGGGATGGTCTGGCCGCCGTCGGTGAAGGGCATCCTCGTCACCGAGTCGGTGCGCGGCGACGGCGGCGTGCTGAAGAACTCCGAGGGCGAGCGCTTCATGTTCAACTACATCCCGGAGTACTTCAAAGGGGAGACGGCCGACACCATCGAGGAGGCCGAGGGCTGGTACACCGACAAGAAGAACCACCGCCGCCCGCCCGAGCTGCTCCCCCGTGACGAGGTCGCCCGCGCGATCAACTCCGAGATCAAGGCCGGCCGCGGATCACCGCACGGCGGCGTGTACCTCGACATCGCCAGCCGCCGCAGCGCGGAGTTCATCCGCCGCCGGCTGCCGTCGATGTACCACCAGTTCAAGGAGCTCGCCGACGTCGACATCACCCAGGAGCCGATGGAGGTCGGACCGACCTGCCACTACGTGATGGGCGGGGTCGAGGTCGACGCCGACACCGAGCAGAGCGTCGTCGAGGGCCTGTACGCCGCGGGCGAGGTGGCCGGCGGCATGCACGGCTCCAACCGGCTGGGCGGCAACTCGCTCAGCGACCTGCTGGTGTTCGGCCGCCGCGCCGGCCACAACGCGGCGTACTACTCGATGCGCCTGCACGACGAGCGCCCATCCGTCGGCGAGGAGCAAGTGAAGGCGGCGTCGACCGCGGCGCTGCACCCGTTCGAGGTCGAGGGCGGCGAGAACCCGTACACCATCCAGAAGGACCTGCAGGACGTCATGCAGCGCCTCGTCGGGATCATCCGCACCGAGGCCGAGCTGCGCGAGTCGCTCGCCGAGATCGAGCGGCTCAAGGAGCGGGCGAAGCACCTCTCCGTCGAGGGGCACCGGCAGTACAACCCCGGCTGGCACCTCTCCCTCGACTTGGCCAACATGCTGGTCGTCTCCGAGTGCATCGCTAAAGCCGCGCTCGAGCGGCAGGAGTCGCGCGGCGGCCACACCCGCGACGACTTCCCCGGCCCGGACGACAAGTGGGGTGCGCTCAACCTCGTGCTGACGCTGCCCGACGGGAGCGACGACGTACGTCTCGAGCACCAGCCCCTGCCGGTCATGCCCGACGACCTGAAGACCCTGTTCGAGGAGAGCTGATGACGCGCTCGGGTGGTCGAGCCTGTCGAGACCACGCAACGGAGGAATGCTGATGGGCTACAACCTGAAGATGCGGGTCTGGCGCGGCGACGCGTCCGGCGGCGAGCTCGGCGACTACAACGTCGCCGTCGAGGAGGGCGAGGTCGTCCTCGACGCCATCCACCGTCTCCAGGCGACCCAGGCCGGCGACCTCGCGGTGCGCTGGAACTGCAAGGCCGGCAAGTGCGGGTCGTGCTCCGCCGAGATCAACGGCCGCCCGCGGCTGATGTGCATGACCCGGCTCTCCGACTTCGACGAGAACGAGACCATCACGGTCACTCCGATGCGCGCGTTCCCGGTGATCCGCGACCTGGTCACCGACGTCTCGTACAACTACGAGAAGGCCAAGCAGGTCCCCGCCGCCCGCCTCACCCCGCGCGACGCCGACGGCAAGCGCCGGATGAAGCAGGAGGACGTCGAGCGCGGCCAGGAGTTCCGCAAGTGCATCGAGTGCTTCCTGTGCCAGAACACCTGCCACGTCGTCCGCGACCACGAGGAGAACAAGCAGGCCTTCGCCGGCCCGCGGTTCTTCCTCCGGTACGCCGAGCTCGACATGCACCCGCTCGACACCCACGACCGCCGCGCCCTCGCCCAGGAGGCCGCCGGCCTCGGGATGTGCAACATCACCAAGTGCTGCACCGAGGTCTGCCCCGAGGGCATCAAGATCACCGACAACGCGATCATCCCGATGAAGGAGCGCGTCGTCGACCGCAGGTACGACCCCGTCGTCTGGCTCGGCGAGAAGATCTTCAAGCGCTCCGACCGCGGCTCCCGCACCGAGCCACCCCTCTCCTGAACCGCCATCCGTAAATGGGCGTGCCCGGCTGGGCCCAACCGCTGAGGAGTCAATAAGTCGGGCTCGTGGGCGGCGTGTCGCGGCACAACTGATGACCCCTCGCGGGGCGCGTAAGGCTCGCGTACGGTCGGTCGCATGGCACGTCTCGAGCAGCAGGAGATCGACACCGCGCTGGCCGGCGACCTCAAGCAGTGGACCCAGGACGGCGACAGCCTCGTGCGGACGGTGGAGGCGCCGTCGTTCCTCGAGGCCATCGACGTCGTACGCCGGGTGGCGGAGGTCGCCGAGGAGGCCGACCACCACCCCGACATCGACATCCGCTGGCGGACGCTGACGTTCCGGCTCTCGACGCACTCCGAGGGCGGGATCACCGCCAAGGACCTCGAGCTCGCCGCCCAGATCGACGGGCTCGTCTGAGCGCACTTCCCACGGGATATGGACGCTCCCCACGCGGAATGTCCCTTGTTGAGCGTCGATAACCCCGCGTTACAGCTGTTCAGCCGCGCACGCGAAAGCGCGCGGGGAAGGGGCGCGAGCTACAGGTACATCCCGCTGCGGCCGTGGTCCTCGCCGTCGTCGTGGCCCTGACCCTGCTGGCTCTGACCGCGCGCGGCGCGGGCGGCCTGCGCGGCCTGGAGCGCCTCGTCGCTGGGGACCATGCCGGCCGGTAACGCGCGGCGCATCTGCTCGAGCTGGGCGCGGGCGGCGACCTGCTGGGCGTAGATAGCGGTCTGGATGCCGTGGAAGAGGCCCTCCAGCCAGCCGACCAGCTGGGCCTGCGCCACGCGGAGCTCGGCCTCGGACGGGGTGTCGGAGCTGAACGGCAGCGACAGCCGCTCGAGCTCCTCGACGAGCTCGGGCGCGAGGCCGGCCTCGAGCTCCTTGATCGACGAGCGGTGGATCCCGGCGAGGCGGGCGCGGCTGGCCTCGTCGAGGGGCGCCGACTTCACCTCCTCGAGCAGCTGGCGGATCATGCTCCCGATCCGCATCACCTTCGCGGGCTGCTCGACCAGGTCGGTGATCTGGCGCTCGGCCTCCTCGGACTCCTCCTCCGAGACCTCCGCGGAGTGCCGGCCGGACCGGCCACCCGCCAGCGCCATGCCGTCGGGGCCGATGACCATGACCCGGGGGTCGTCGGACTGCGGCTGCGACTGCTCGGAGTTGGATTCGCTCATGGCCCCAGCCTACGAGCCCCCCTTATGAACGCGTCGTGAGAAGGATCTTCCCGCTGTGGCTGCTGTCCTCCATCAGCGCGTGCGCCTCGCTGACCCGGTCGAGCGGGAGCGTGGTGTGCACGATCGGGCGTACGGCGCCCGACGCCACGAGCGGCCACACGTGCTCGACGACCTCGGCGCAGATCGCCGCCTTCTCCTCGACCGGCCGCGGTCGCAGCAGCGAACCGGTGACCACGGCCCGCTTGCCGAGCACTGTGCCGAGGTTGAGCTCGCCCTTCACGCCGCCCTGCATCCCGATGACCACGAGCCGCCCGTCCATCGCGAGCGCGTCGACGTTGCGGGAGAGGTACTTCGCGCCGATGTTGTCCAGGATGACGTCCACCCCGCGGCCGTCCGTCGCCCGTCGTACCTCCTCGACGAAGTCCTGCTCGCGGTAGTTGATCGTCACATCCGCGCCCAGCGACCGGCACAGCTCGAGCTTGTCGTCCGACCCAGCGGTCGTCAGCACGGTCGCGCCCAGCGCGTGCGCCACCTGGATGGCATGCGTGCCGATCCCGCCTCCGCCGCCGTGCACGAGCAGCGCCTTGCCCGCCTCGAGCCCGCCGAGCATGAACACGTTGGACCACACCGTGCACGCCACCTCGGGCAGCGACGCCGCGGTCACCAGGTCGACCCCCTCCGGCAGCGGCATCAGCTGCCCCGCCGGTACGGCGACCCGCGTGGCGTAGCCGCCACCGGAGAGCAGCGCGCACGCCTCGTCGCCGGCCTCCCAGCCCTCGACCCCCTCGCCGACGGCGGCGACGGTCCCCGAGCACTCCAGCCCGAGCACCTCGGAGGCGCCGGGCGGCACGGGGTACCTGCCCTGACGCTGCAGCAGGTCCGCGCGGTTGACCGCGGACGCGGCCACGTCCAGGACGACCTCGCCCGGACCCGGCTCGGGGTCGGGCAGGTCGTGGACGGCGAGGACCTCGGGGCCTCCGGGCTCGGTGACGACGACGGCGCGCATGCGCCGACGCTAGCGAAGACCGGAGATCCGGCGGGCCTCAGTCCACGTCGACGAGCTCGTCGTCCACCTCGACCGCGACGGCGTCCAGCTCGTCCTTCTCGCCACCCCACTTCTCGGCCAGCTCGATCGCGCGGCCGGCGAGCTCCTCGAGCTTCTCGGGGCTGCCTCCGTTCATCGCCGCGGCGTAGCCGAGCAGGAAGGTCGAGATGGGTGCGGCGACCCGCTCCACCGCGTGTGCGGCGTCGCGCGCCACGTCCAGGATGATGCCCTCGTCGATCTCGGCGTCGATGTCGAGCGCGTCGCAGAGTTCGTCAATCCAGTCGTGCAGGGTCACCGCATAAGCGTCTAACGGACCAGGCGGTCTGGCAAGGCGTTCGGCGAACCCGCGTACCTACTCGCGCAGATCCCGCAGGTCAGCCCACGTGTCGACGTCCCGCGCCTCGTCGCCGACGGGCGATACGGGCACCATCCGGAGCCCGGCGACCAGGCGGCGCATGGGCAGGCCGTGCTCGTCCCCGCGTGCCGCCGGTCGCGCGGCGACCAAGGAGGTGGTGCGGTAGACCGCCGCCAGCGGCTGCTCCCGGCCGTCCGCGTCCACGAGCCAGGCGCCGTCGGCGGTGGGAGCCTCCGTCACCGCCCGGACCAGCCGCGCGACCGTGCCGGTGCTCACCTTCGGCATGTCGACCGCCAGCACGCAGACCAGCTCCGGCGCCCCTCGCAGAAGCGAGAGCCCGGCCAGCAGCCCGGCGGCGGGCCCACCACCCGGCGGGTCCTCCCGGGTGAAGGTGACCGGCCGCGACGTCGGCACCTCGGCCCCGACGACGACCACGTCGACGGCCGCAGCGGTGGCGGCCAGTGCGCGCTCCAGCAGGGTCACCCCGCCGATCTCGATCGACGCCTTGTCGACACCGTCCATCCGGGCCGCCGTACCGCCGGTGAGCACGACCGCGCCCAGTCGGAGGTCGGGCGTCGGGGCCGGGTCGGGCACGCCCGCAAGTCTGGCAGGCTGGCTCGCATGGCCGGAGACAGCACCGCTCGCGACCCTGGGCGCGACTCTGGGCGCGACTCTGGGCGCGACACCAGGCGCGACACCGGGCTCACCGTCGCCCTCGTCCAGCGCGCCTCCAGCCTCGACCCCGCGGAGAACCGCGCCGCGCTCGCGAAGGCCGTCGCCAAGGCGGTACGCCGCGAGCCGAAGCCGTCGCTCGTGGTCCTGCCCGAGGCGTTCGCCCGCGACTTCGGCAAGCCCGGCTCGGACGTGTCGCCGTTCGCCGAGCCGGTCGACGGGCCGTTCGTCACCGCAGCGGCCGAGCAGGCCAGGACGCATGCCGTCACCGTCGTCGCCGGGATGTTCGAGACCAGCGACGACCCCGAGCGCCCCTACAACACGCTCGTCGTGCTCGGCCCCGACGGCTCGCTGCGGGCGACGTACCGCAAGATCCACCTCTACGACTCCTTCGGCTACAAGGAGTCCGACCGCCTGGTCGCCGGCCCGGTCGAGCCTGTGCTCGTCGACATCGACGGCGTACGGGTCGGCCTGACCACCTGCTACGACCTGCGCTTCCCCGAGCTCACCCGCGCGCTGGCCGAGCGCGGCGCCGAGCTCGTGCTGGTGCCCGCGGCCTGGGTCGCCGGCGACCGCAAGGTCGCGCACTGGCGCACGCTCGTGGCCGCACGGGCGATCGAGAACACCGTGTACGTCGCCGCGGCGGGCCAGCCCGCGCCCCGCTACACCGGCCACTCGATGGTGGTCGCGCCCAACGGCGACGTGCTCGCCGAGGCCGGCAGCGGCGACGACCGGGTCGTGGTGGCGACCGTCCACCTGGCTACCCTCGACGAGGTCCGCCGGACCAACCCGTCGCTGCTCAACCGCCGGATGTAGCCGGTTATCCTGCCGGGATCCGCCACCGACTTCTCGAGGGGTTCCGTGCCTGACCAGAAGCCTGGTCGCCGCCGCGCGGCCCCGCCGCCCAAGCGCCGGCTCGAGCGGGCCGGCCGCGGCCGCCGTCCCGCCGCGGCGCCGACCCCCGTGCGGACCACACCCGCCTCCGCGCCCGTCGGCGGACACAACCGCCACGCCGCGCGCCCCGAGCCCACCGAGCGCCCCGAGCCCACCGAGCGCCCGGCCCCCGCTCCGGCCCCGGCGCCCGCCCCGCAGGCGACGGCACCGCTCCGCGACATCCCGCTGGTGCCCGGCCCGACCACGACCTCGCCGGAGGTCCCCGACGTCTCGCAGCAGCGGACCTTCTGGCGCTCGGTCTCGCACACCACGCTCGCCACCACCTGGCTGCTGAGCACGCTCGCGGCGCTCGCCGCGCTGCTCACCGGCTGGTTCGACGTCGACCTGCCGCGCTGGCTCGCGCCGTGGCTGCCGCTGGGCGGCGCGATTGCGGTCACCGCGCTCTACGCGTTCGCGCTCGGGGTCCGCACCGGCGGCCGTCCGGTGCTCACCGCCCTGCTCGCGCTGGCCCTCTCCGCCGGGGCGGTGGTCAGCGGGATGCCGGTGCTGCTCTCCGCGGCGACGGTCGTCACCGCGGTGATGGGCGCGGTGCTCGCGGTGATCGTCACGGTCCCGTCGGCCAAGTTCGCGGGCGTGGTGCGCGAGTGCGTCGTCGCGACGTTCGTCGCGGGCGTCTCGGCGTTCGCCGCCAACGCCTACGACGCGCGCGTGTCCGTGGAGCGGGCGGAGTACCTCGTGCTCGCGCTCGCCCTCCTCGGCACGCTCGTCCTCGTCTACCGGCTCGGCGCGGGCCTCCAGGGCCTCGGCACCCGGGGCGCCGTCGTGGTGGTCGCCGGCATCGCCCTGCTGGCCGTCTCCCTCGCCTACACCGAGGCGCTCAGCCGCTGGGGCTCCCCCGAGCTGATCCGCAGCATCGAGCAGGCCTACCGCGACGCCCGCCAGGTGTTCGGCGGGGTGCCCCGCCCGCTCGAGGCGCTGCTCGGCATCCCCGCGCTGGCCTGGGGTGTCTCCACTCGAGCCCGGCGCCGGCAGGGCTGGTGGCCCTGCGCGTTCGGTGCCGCCGCGTTCGCGGGCATCGCGGCCTCGCTGATCGACCGCCGGATGGCGCTGCTGGAGGCCGGCATCACGGTCGCGTACTCCGTGGCCATCGGCCTGGTCGTCGGCTACCTCATGGTCCGCGCCGACGCGTTCCTGTCCGGCACCCGCGGCGCCCGGGCCCGCCGGGAGGAGGAGGCGACGGCGCACCGGCCGGAGCCCCGCCGTACCGCTCCGCTGCTCTGAGCGCCCACGTAGTAGCGTCCGGAGGCATGGCGCGCGAACCCCGGTCGGCCGACATCGTCGCGGAGATGGTGGCCAACGTGATGACGGTGACGGTGGAGCCCGGCGACACCGTGGAAGCCGGCGACACCGTGGTCCTGCTCGAGTCGATGAAGATGGAGATCCCCGTCCTCACCGAGCATCCGGGCACCGTCCGCGCGGTCAAGGTCTCCGCGGGCGACGTCGTCCAGGAGGGCGACATCCTCGTGTCGCTCGACCTGACCTGAACCCGACGGCACCTCGGAGCCGTACACTCCCCTGACGTGCGCCGGGCTAGCCCGGCCACGGAGGGGTGCCGGAGTGGCCGATCGGAACCGCCTTGAAAGCGGTCGCTGGCAGTGATGTCAGCCGCGGGTTCGAATCCCGCCCCCTCTGCGCGACAGCCGTCCGGCGGTGTCATGACCGCGGGCGCGTGCTGTCGTGGCATGGCGCGCTCGGGGAGTACGCCTGGAAAGGACCAGATGGTACGGCGCCGCATCTTCGCTCTCGGAGGTGGCGGGTTCTCGATGGAGCCCGAGAACCCCGCCCTCGACAACTACCTGCTCGCGCTCGCACGCAGCACCGGCCGCCGGCCCAAGGTGTGCTTCGTGCCGACCGCGAGCGGTGACGCCGTCGACTACATCCGCACGTTCGAGGAGTCGCTCTCGGACCGGGCGGAGACCAGCGTGCTCCGGCTGTTCCACCGCGAGGAGCCGGACCTCCGGTCGTTCGTGCTCGACAAGGACGTGATCTACGTCGGCGGCGGCAGCACCGCGAACCTGCTCGCCGTGTGGCGGCTGCACGGGCTGCCGGAGATCCTCGCCGAGGCGGCCGACCAGGGTGTGGTGCTGGCCGGGATCAGCGCGGGGATGAACTGCTGGTTCGAGGCGTCGGTCACCGACTCGTTCGGCCCCGGGTTGGCCCCGCTGCTCGACGGCCTCGGTCTTGTCCCGGGCTCGTCGTGCCCGCACTACGACGGGGAGGAGCTGCGCGCCGGCACCTACCGGTCGCTGGTGGCGGCAGGCTTCCCCGGCGGGTACGCCGCGGACGACGGCTGCGGCCTGCTGTTCGAGGACGGCGAGCTCACCGACGTGGTCGCGTCGCGGCCGGGCGCGGACGGTTACCGCGTCGAGCTCGTCGACGGCGAGGTGGTCGAGACGCCGCTGGAGGCGACGTACCTCGGGGGCTACCGGACTTACTCGGAGCCGCCGAGCTCCAGCGAGACGCTGTCGTAGACCAGGTCGTTGAGCTTCTGCCGGTAGCGCTCCAGCGCGGTGACCAGCCGGGTCAGCTCGGCGCGCACGCTCTCGACGTCCTCGGACTCGAGGACGGCCGGACCCAGGTCGGTGAGCCGCTTGACGAGCGCGGCCCGCTCACGGTGGAGGGACAGCTCGCGGGCCGCCAGCCAGGCGTCCCCGCCCCTGGTGCTCTCGGGTGCCAGCGCGTCCTTCACCGCCGACATGCGGTGACGCACCAGCCAGCGCCACATGTGTTGCCGACGGGGCGCGTCGAGCGCCTCCTGGAGCCCTTTGATCGCGTGTTCGAGACCAGTCATCGCAGGCCTCCTGGGGGAGGGTGGGGATTTCGAGTGTGCGCCCAGGGGTCTCGTTGTGACAAGAGCCTCGGTCCGGACATTTGGCCGGTGAGGGGCGCCGCTGGTTCGATTCCAGGCATGACCTCCGACTATCGGCTCGCCGCGCCGTTCGCCGTCCGGATGCTGGGCGTGCTGGTGGCCGCCGTCGGTGTTCTCGTCGTCGTGGTCGCCCTGCTCGGCGGCGCCCTCGGCTGGCCGCGCGAGGTGCTGTCGGTGACGGTCGTGCTGGCCGTCGTCGCTGTCGTCGGCGGCGGCGCGCTGCTGGTGCGACGTACGACGGTCGTCCGGCTCGACGCCGAGGGCTACCGCGTGCGGTTCGTCCGCGGCGTCGGCGTCGCCCAGGGTCGCTGGCGCGACGTCGAGGACGTCGTCGCCACCACCGTGGAGGGCGCGCGCTGCGTGGTGCTGCGCCGGCGCGACGGCCGCACGACGACGATCCCGGTCGGCATCGTGCAGCACGGCGAGACAGTGTTCATCCAGGACCTGCAGCAGCACCTCAACCGTGGCCACGGCTACCGACCGCTGCCGAAGCAGGGCTGACCCCCACCGATTGGCTGCTTCCGCCCGCCGACCGGTAGCCTGTCCACGCTGTCGGGAGGTGTCGCCTAGTCCGGTCTATGGCGCCCGCCTGCTAAGCGGGTTGAGGGCAAACCCCTCTCGCGGGTTCAAATCCCGCCACCTCCGCCAGTGTCGACGCGGCCTCGCACCTCCGGTGCGGGGCCGCGCCTCATTCCCGGGGCGCTTCGTCGCGCTCGTCGTCGACCGTGCTCTCGGTCGCGGAGATGTCGTCGAGTGCGAGCGGGGACCACTCGCCGACCTCGAACGCTCCGGTCGTCCGGATCACCACGGGCTGGACACCCGTCGGCCGCCCGTCCCGGTAGGTCACCAGCGAGACCTCCGCGTCGCGCCGCAGCTTGCTGCCGATGGCGACGGCGTACGCCGCACCGCCCGTCGTGCCGTTGGTGTAGGTGTAGCCGGTCCGACCGTTCTCGCCCACGACCGGCGTCGGCCCGACCTGCACGTGCAGGTGGCCGGCGAGCACCAGGTCGACACAGCCCCGCTGCAGCGCGAGCCGGCCGGTGTTCGCGTCGTGCACGAGCATCGTCGAGATCCGCTCGCCGTCCGCGTCGGCCTCGCAGGCGAGGTCGGCCAGTCGGGTGCTCTGCTCCTCGAACGACACCTCGCGCTCGTCCCGCCAGCTGCCCAGGCCGCTGCTGCGCACGTCGGAGGCACCGAGCAGCCGGATGCCCTCCGGGCCATCGACCACCTCGCCGGACAACATGGTGAAGCCGAGCTCGTCGAGACGCTCGACCACGAAGTCGCCGTTGTCGTGGTTGCCCGCGATCGCGTAGCGGTCGTCCCAGTCGTCGAACGCCTGGTCCAGCGACTCCAGGCTGAACGACTCCCAGGCCGACCCCGTCGACGTGTCGTCGCCCGCGTCCATCAGGAACGTCGCACCGCCGGCGTCGGCGATCGCCCGCGCGACCGGGTCCATGCCGACGTTGTCGTGCCGGTCGCTGACCAGCAGGCCGACGACCTCGCCCTCCTCGGGCTGCCGGAGCTGCTCGGACAGCGCCGGCGCCGCCTCGGCGATCTGCTGGTAGAAGTCGAGGCTCTTGCGGTAGGTGTCCAGCGCGCTCTCGACCAGGCGCCGGGTGCCGGTCGTCATCAGCCCCGACTCCACCTCGAGCGACGCCGCTTCGGGCGGGATGTCCAGGTCGGGCAGCGCCTGCTGCAGCGGCACCCAGGTGTCGGACTCGACCGGCGTCTCCTGGTCGTCCCGCACCACGAGCGCCGCCGACAGCAGCACCAGCGCGGTCACGCCGGTGACCGCCGTACGCCGTACCGTCCAGGGGTGCGTGAGCTGGCGCCAGCGTGGCCAGCCGACGAGCAGCACGAGAGCCGGCCCGGCCAGGCCGGCCACGGCGCCGATCACCGCGGAGTCGACCGCGAGGTCGGTCAGGGTGTCGCGGACCTTGGCCACCTGGCCCTCGGGCTGGCTGGCCAGGAACGCGTAGCGCTGGATCAGCTCCTCGTAGCTGTCGAGCTCGGTGGCGCCCAGGTCGATGTCCGCGCCCAGCCGCGCGCCCGTCGGCAGCCGGAAGCTCGGGATGTAGGGGCCGAGGTCGAGCGTCGCGTAGCCGTCGAACGTCGGCCGCACCACCGCGTCGTGGCCGGCGATCACCGTGCTGCGAGCGCCGGTCGCGAACAGCGTCACCGCCACGGGGAGCGCGACCAGCAGCCAGGCGGTCAGCAGCACCGCCGTACGGCGGGGCGTCAGGCGCGGCAGTCCGCCCCGAGGACGCAGCCGGTCCCCCGGACGCGGCCCGCCCCGGGGAAGAAGGGGACGCGACAGCCGCATGCCGCCAGGGTAGGGGCGAGGTGGTCGCGCCGGTTCGTTCTTCCGGGCTGCCCGGTTTGCGTCGGTTGCCCCGTGGGTGCCGACGTGGGTGCCGGCGCCGAGCCGACGACTTCGGCATCCGCGGACTTGCGGACTGGCGTGTGTTGCACAAGTACGCAACGATGAGGAGGTTCCCGACCAGACGGGCGGGGCCTCTGAAAGTTCCGGTCTGTCCGGTTTGTGGCCCCGAAGCGTGCAACGCGACGCGCTGGGCCGATTATGAGCCATCGAGTGGCCGTCTGTCTCACGTTCTGATTTTTTGCAGAAACGTGCAGTGCACGTTCCCGCAGTCGCGAGCCACTAGCCGGGTTCGCTCTCAGTGGCTGACACTAGGGGAAGTGGCGGGAGACCGCCGCGAGCCCCTGGGACTGAGAACACGAGGTACGCAATGACGAAGCGCAGCGCAGCGAAGCTCGCCGCCGGCGCCCTGCTCGTGGCAGGAGCGTTCGGAGGTGTCGCGCCGACGGCCGTCGCCTCCGACACCGGCTGGAACGGCACGCGCGTCTCGACCAACTCCGACACCGGTTGGAACGGCACCAAGTCGCTCGACCGGGCCGAGAAGAAGTCGGTCAAGAAGAAGGCCACCAAGAAGAAGGCCGTCAAGAAGGACTCCGATACCGGCTGGAACGGCACCCGGCTGGGAACGGACTCGGACACGGGCTGGAACGGCACGTGACCGAAACCCGCATCTAGCGGGAGCACACCCACCCCCACAAATGCGATCGACCCACTCCCCCCGGGCTCGACCGCCACAACAGGGCATGAAGACGAGGACGAACGAGTCATCCCCCCGGCAGTTCGCTTCCATCGCGCCAATCCCCCCGGCCGCGTCTTTCACGCCTCAGCGAGGGCAGTTACGTCAGGGTGACTGCCCTCGCAGTTTTTTGCCCGGTGGTCCGGACGGGTCTCGGGAGCGTCCGGACCACTGTGGGTGTCCCTGACCCGCGGCGGGGTGACTGACCGAACCGCTCAGCGCTCGCCGTCGGGCCCGTCGAACTCGTCGAGCTCCAGGTCCTCGCCGGGCGTGGACGACGACGGCGCCGACCGCTGGCTGGTGTCACGCCCCATGGCGTAGCCGAGCTGGAACCGGGTCTGCACGTCGTACTCGTCCTTGAGCGCCGCGATGTAGCCGGCGTAGGTGCGGGTGCTCACGCCGAGCCGCTTGGCGCTTGCGGGGTCGCTGTGGCCCTCGACGAGCAGCCGGATCGTCATCGCGCGGACGTCCTCGGCGATGTGCCGCTCGGCCTGCGTGCCGCTGACGGTGAACGGCTGCGCGCGCTCCCAGGCACGCTCGAAGATGTCGACGAGGTAGGCGATCAGGGACTTGTCGTAGATCGCGATCGCGACGTGGTGGTTGTCCGACGCCGGCACGATCGCCACCTGCCGATCCATCACGAGCAGCCGGCGGAAGAACTCGTCGAGCGTGCGCACCTCGGCGCCGTGCGCGGTGATGTCGGCGACGTACTCACGTGTGGCGGGACTGTGCCGCGCGGAGTGCTGGTAGAGCGTGCGCATCCGGACGCCGCGCTCGAGCGCCTTGAGGTCGCGGTCCTCCACCTGGGCGAGCGTGTTGGCGGGACGGCGTCCGTGCGGCTGCGCGGTGAGGAGGTCGTGGCGGCAGTCGTTGACCGCGGCCGCGATGAAGTTGTTGATGTTCTCCAGGCCGTGGATCTCGGTGATCGGGTTGGTCGTCGCACGCGGTGAGGTGCGGAAGATCTGGCCGAGGTCGCTGAACGTGTCGGCCCAGCGCGCGGACTCCGCGAGGAGGTCGGCGCCCTGTTGGCCGAGGGGTACGACGATCTGGGACTGGACCGCGGCGGGGTCCATCGGGACGTAGCGGTCGCTGACCGCGTCGTGTCGCAGAAGGCCGAGGTCGAGCAGCAGGTCGAGAGCGGGCTGCACCTTCTCGTCGTGCAGGCGCGGGTCGTCCGCGGGGAGCGAGCCGTGCTGCACGGCGTTGGAGTAGATGCGCGCGGCACCGGTCTCGAGCAGGCGGCGGTCCTCGGGTCCCCACGAGCCTCGTGACGTGCCGTTGTCTCTGCTCACCGGGCAAGTATGCCCGGTGAGCAGAGACCTTGATCAGGCCCCCAGACGAGCCTTCAGGCCGTCGAGCTCGGTCCAGAGGACGGCCGGCAGCGACTCGCCGAACTTCTCGAACCACTCGGCGATCTGGGGCAGCTCGTCCTTCCACTCCTCCGCGTCGACGGAGAGCGCGGCCGCCAGATGCGCGGGCGTCATGTCGAGGCCTTCGGTGTCGAGCGACTCCGGCGTCGGCACGTGGCCGATCGGGGTCTCGACCGCGTCCGCCTGGCCGTCGATGCGCTCGACGATCCACTTGAGCACGCGGCTGTTCTCACCGAAGCCCGGCCAGAGGAAGCCACCGTCTTCATCGCGACGGAACCAGTTGACGTAGAAGATCCGCGGCAGCTTGGCGGCGTCGTTGTCCTTGCCGACCGTGATCCAGTGGTTGAAGTAGTCGCCGGCGTTGTAACCGATGAACGGCAGCATCGCCATCGGGTCACGCCGTACGACGCCGACCGCTCCGGTCGCGGCCGCGGTGGTCTCCGACGACAGCGTCGCGCCCATGAAGGTGCCGTGCGTCCAGTCGCGCGCCTCGGTGACGAGCGGGATGGTCGTCTTGCGGCGGCCGCCGAAGAGGATCGCGTCGATCGGCACGCCCTGCGGGTCGTCGTACTCCGGCGCGAGGATCGGGCACTGCTTGATCGGCGTGCAGTAGCGGCTGTTGGGGTGGCTCGACGGCTCGTCGCTGTCGGGCGTCCAGTCCTTGCCCTTCCAGGAGGTGGCGTGTGCGGGGGTGTTCTCCATGCCCTCCCACCACACGTCGCCGTCGTCGGTCAGCGCGACGTTGGTGAACACCGAGTTGCCGAGCTCGATGGTGCGCATGGCGTTGGGGTTGGTGTTCTCGTTGGTCCCGGGGGCCACGCCGAAGAAGCCGTACTCCGGGTTGACGGCGTAGAGCCGGCCGTCGTCGCCGATCTTCATCCAGGCGATGTCGTCGCCGAGCGTCTCGACCTTCCAGCCCGGGATGGTCGGCTGCAGCATCGCGAGGTTGGTCTTGCCGCACGCGCTCGGGAAGGCGGCGGCGACGTACTTCACGACGCCCTCGGGGCTGGTCAGCTTGAGGATCAGCATGTGCTCGGCGAGCCAGCCCTCGTCGCGGGCCATGACCGAGGCGATGCGCAGCGCGTAGCACTTCTTGCCGAGCAGCGCGTTGCCGCCGTAGCCGGAGCCATAGGACCAGATGGCCCGCTCCTCGGGGAACTGCACGATGTACTTGGTGTCGTTGCACGGCCAGGCCACGTCCTGCTGGCCCGGCTCGAGCGGCATGCCGACCGAGTGGAGAGCCGGGACGAACTTGGCGTCGACCTCTTCCATGCGACGCAGGACGTTGGTGCCCATGCGCGCCATGACACGCATGGAGGCGACGACGTAGCCAGAGTCGGTGATCTCCACACCGAACATGGGGCTCTCGTGCTCGAGATGGCCCATCACGAAGGGGATCACGTACATCGTGCGACCGCGCAT
>DASURB010000062.1:0-4536 GCA_036280235.1 Nocardioides sp. | reverse complement strand
GCACACGCTGCCGATGTTCCACGCCAACGGCTGGGGCATGCCCTACGTGACCACCGGCCTCGGCGTGAAGCACGTCGTGCTGCGCAAGGTCGACGGTGCCGAGATCCTGCGGCGCATCGACGAGCACGGCGTCACGCTGATGTGCGCGGCGCCGGCCGTCGTGAGTGCCGCGCTCGAGGCCGCCGCCGACTGGGACGGGGAGATCCCCGGCCGCGACCGGGTCCGGATCATCGTCGCCGGCGCTCCCCCGCCGACGCGCACGATCGAGCGGGTGATGGAGGAGCTCGGCTGGGAGTTCAACCAGATCTACGGGCTCACCGAGACCTCCCCGATCGTCACCGTCAACCGGATGCGCGCCGAGTGGGACGACCTGTCGACGCACGAGAAGGCCAAGCGCCTCGGCCGCGCGGGCGCCCCGGCGCTCGGCGTACGGGTGAGTGTCGACCCCGAGGGGGAGGTGCTCACGTCGAGCAACCACAACCTCGACGGCTACTGGCAGCAACCCGACGAGACCGCACGCGTGCAGGCGGGCAACACTTTCCACACCGGCGACGGCGGCTACATCGACGACGAGGGCTACCTGGTCATCTCCGACCGCAAGAAAGACGTGATCATCTCCGGCGGCGAGAACGTCTCGTCCATCGAGGTCGAGGACGCGCTGATGTCGCACCCGCACGTCAAGGAGGTCGCCGTGATCGGCATCCCCGACGAGAAGTGGGGTGAGCTGGTGACGGCGCTCGTCGTCCCCGACGGCGAGGAGGTCACGGCCGACGAGCTGATCTCGCACTGCCGCACCTCGCTCGCGGGCTACAAGTGCCCGAAGCGGGTGGATTTCGTCGACGGGCTGCCGCGCACGGCGACCGGAAAGCTGCAGAAGTTCAAGCTGCGCCAGCCGTTCTGGGAGGGTCACGAGCGTCAGGTCAACTAGAACGACCTGCCCGCGGAGCCTCTCAGCGTGCGCCGCAGCATCGCCGGGGTGTCGGTGATGATCCCGTCGACCCGCCAGCGCACGAGCGTCTGCATCTCCGTCGGGACGTTCACCGTCCACACGTAGGTGCGCATGCCCAGGAGCCTGGCCGTGCTGATGTTCCGTCCGTCGACGACGCTGATCGCGGGGACGTAGCTGTCGGCCCACCGGGCCGCGGCCATGAGCTCGTCCGCGGTGGCGTGCCAGGCGTAGAGCAGCCCGATGGGTACGTCGCGGGACAGCCCGTGGAAGCCGCGCAGCCAGGCGTGGTCGAACGACATGACGGTGAGGCGGCCCTGTCGAAGCGCTCGGAGGAAGACCGGTCGGGTCGCCAGTTCACGTGCGAGCACCCGGTCCATGCCCGGGTACAGCTCCGGGGTCTTGGCCTCGACCAGCATGTCCGCGTCCCCGACGGCGCGAGCCCACTCGCGCAGCGTGGGTACTCGCTGGCCGGTGAACTCGGGAGCGAACCACGAGCCGGCATCGAGCTGCTTGATCTCGGCCAAGGTGAAGTCGCCGACGTTCCAGGGCGACCGATCGGGAAAGACCTGCTCGACGTCGGTGGTCGGCGCCAGCGACGTGTTGTGCAGCACGACCAGTCTGCCGTCGGCGGTGACCTGGACGTCGTTCTCGATGACGTCCGCGCCGTGCTGGATCGCCAGCTCGACCGCGGCCACCGTGTTCTGTGGTGCCGCCGCGAGACCACCGGCGTGAGCGACGACCTCGACCGTGTGGCGACCGGGCTCCACCGCGTGGACGGGTGCGAACGCCCCGGCCAGCGAGATCGAGAGAGCAAGTGACGCCGTACGGACAAGGCGCGAAGAAAGCAGCACAGCCGGCCCCCTCACTCCGTCGAGGACGCCCCCACGCCCTCTCGTCGCCAAGGTGGCAGTCGGTGGGCGCGCCCGGCAGAGCGCGAAGTCGCCATCCTGACCATCCGTGCGTGCCCGGTCGCTCGTCCGGCGAGCCTGGTCGGGACACGCCGAATGGATGATGCGTCGGCGTCTGCTGCTTCGATGGCGGGATGACCGACGAGGTGTTCGAGGACCAGAAGTTCAGCGACGAGGACTGGTACGGCGAGGACCTGACCGGCCGCACCTACCGCGGGTGCTCGTTCCGCGACGTCGACCTGACCGACTCGACGTCGCGCGGTGCCACGTTCGAGTCGTGCGAGCTCTCGAACTGCCGTTTCAACGCCTCGTCGCACGCCGGTACGGCGTTCGTCGCCTGCGACGTCCGGCGGACGTCGTTCTTCGGCGCGACGCTCGACGGCTGCAAGCTCGACGGCACGGTGTTCGTCGAGTGCACGCTGCGGCCGATGACGGTCACCGGCGGGCGGTGGCACGGCGTGACGATCCGCGGCGCGAAGCTCAGCGGGCTGGTGCTCGACGGCGTCTCGCTGGCGGAGGCCGACCTCGCCGACTCCGACCTGACCGGGTCGTCACTGAACGGCTGCGACCTCTCGCGGGTGACGCTGCGGGGCACCGACCTGTCCGGGGTCGACCTGCGCGGGGCGCGGCTCGACGGCACGGACCTGCACCTGGCGCGGCTGTCCGGCACACGGCTCGACCTGGCCGGCGCGGTGCACCTGGCCGAGATGCACGGAGCCGTCGTCGAGGCCTGAGCGCCCGGTCCGAACCACCATCAGCCGGTCGTTACTGTGGCCCGCGTGACGGAGCAGAAGCAGGACGAGAAGCCCGCGGACGACGCCAAGGCCGCCGACAAGGCAACCGACCAGAAGCCCGGCGAGAAGCCGAAGGAGCCGACCGACGACCTGGTGTCGACCCGGCACGAGCTGAGGGTCGGGCGTCGCACCCTCGCTTACACCGCCACCGCGGGACGGATGGTGCTGCACGACGAGGTCTACGAGGACGGCACGTTCAAGGGCTACAAGCCCAAGGCCGAGGTCTCGATCATCGCGTACGTCGCGGACGCCCCCGAGGGCGAGCGGCGGCCCGTCACGTTCGCGTTCAACGGCGGCCCGGGGTCGTCGTCGGTGTGGCTGCACCTCGGACTGCTCGGTCCGCGCCGGGTGCTGATGGGCGACGTCGGCAACCTGCTGCCGCCGCCGTACGCCCTCGCCGACAACGCCGAGTCGCTGCTGGCCGTCTCCGACCTGGTGTTCATCGACCCGGTGTCGACGGGCTACTCCCGCACGCTCGAGGACACCAAGCCGGAGCCGTTCCACGGCTACCAGGGCGATATCGAGTCGGTCGGCGAGATCATCCGGATCTGGACCAGCCGCAACAAGCGCTGGATGTCGCCGAAGTTCGTCGCCGGCGAGTCCTACGGCACCACGCGCGGCGCCGCGCTCGCCGAGCACCTCCAGACGCGGCACGGCATGTTCCTCAACGGGCTGATGCTGATCTCGAGCGTGCTCGACTTCTCCACCATCGACTTCCAGGACCAGCGCAACGACAAGGCGCACGCGCTCTACCTCCCGACGTACGCCGCCATCGCGCACTACCACGGCAAGGGCGCGAAGCGGTCGCTGCGCGCGACGCTGAAGGACGCCGAGGAGTACGCCTCGGGCGAGTACCAGCGCGTCCTCGCCCGCGGCGACCGGCTCACCGCCAAGGAGCGCGCCGCCGCCGTCCGCAAGATCGCCTCGCTCACCGGTCTCACCGAGGAGTACGTCGACCGGGCGGACCTGCGCATCGAGCACTGGCGGTTCTTCGGCGAGCTGCTGCGCGACGAGCGCCGCACGGCCGGACGGCTCGACGGCCGGTTCAGCGGCCCGGCCGCCAGCGCGATCGCCGAGCACATGGACGCCGACCCGTCGCACGACGCGATCTCCGGCCCGTACGCCGCGGCGTTCAACCACTACGTCCGCGACGAGCTCGAGTACGCCAACGACCTGCCCTACGAGCAGATCTCGAGGCGCGTGCAGCCGTGGTCCTACAAGGACTTCGAGGGCCGCCCCGTCGACGTCACGCCCAAGCTCGAGCGCGCGATGCGGCAGAACCCGCACCTGAAGGTCCACGTCGCCTACGGCTACTACGACGGCGCGACGCCGCACTTCGCCGCCGAGGACGTCTTCGCCCACCTCCGCATCCCCGAGGAGCTGCGCGCCAACATCGAGCACCGCTACTACGAGGCCGGACACATGATGTACGTCCACGAGCCCTCGTTGGTCCGGATGCGCGCCGACCTGCTCACGTTCCTCTCCACCCTGCGTGGCGGGAAGCGATGACACCGCACTACGACACGATCGTGGTGGGCGCCGGCTCCGCCGGAGCCGCCCTTGCCGCCCGGCTGACCGAGGACGACGGGCGTCGCGTCCTGCTGCTGGAGGCGGGCCCCGACTACCGGTCGGCGGACACGCCGCCCGAGATCCGCAGCATCGAGCCCGCCGCGATCCAGCCGACGGCTGCGCTCGCCGCCACGCACACGTACCCGAGGCTCCTCGCGACGAGGTCGGCCTCGCAGGAGCCGGAGCTCTACGCCCGCGGCCGCGGCGTCGGGGGCAGCTCCTCGATCAACGGCCTCTTCGCCATCCGGCCAACCGTCGAGGACTTCGACGGATGGGAGTCCGCGGGGTGCACCGGATGGGGCTTCGCCGACGCGCT
>DASURB010000061.1:0-71457 GCA_036280235.1 Nocardioides sp. | reverse complement strand
GTCCAGCGCTCGGTCTGCGTGGGCGCCACGCCCCACAGATCCGGCTGTAGGTCGCCGCGCGCAGCCCGGGTCTCTGCGTACGACGGGTGCGGTCCGTGTCGGCGGGCCAGGTCGCACGACACCTCGAGGGCGGTCAGGTAGACCTCCTCCTGGATCCGCGTCGACAGCTCGATGGCCTCCGGCGAGTCGAACGGCATGCGCAGCGCGAAGAACGCGTCCTGCAGGCCCATCAGCCCGAGCCCGATCGGCCGCCAGCGCGGGTTCGACGCCGCGGCCTCGTCGCTCGGGTAAAAGTTGATGTCGATGACGCGGTCCAGGAGCGGCACCGCCGTACGCACGGTCTGGCGGAGCTTGTCCCAGTCGATGCCGTCGGCGGTCAGGTGCTGCGCGAGGTTGACCGAGCCCAGGTTGCACACCGCGGTCTCACCGTCGGAGGAGACCTCGATGATCTCGGTGCAGAGATTGGACAGGTGCACCGTCGGACCGCCGAGGGTCTCGCTGGTCTGGTTGCAGGTGCGGTTGGCGGCGTCCTTGAACGTCATCCAGCCGTTTCCGGTCTGCGCCAGGGTGCGCATCATCTTCCCGTAGAGGTCGCGGGCCTTGACCCTGCGGACGTAGCGGCCCTCCTCCTCGGCGCGACGGTACGCCGCGTCGAACGCGTCGCCCCAGAGGTCCGGAAGATCAGGGGCCTGGTCGGGGTCGATCAGCGACCACTCGGCGTCCGCTTCGACCCGGCGCATGAACTCGTCGGGGATCCAGTTGGCGAGGTTGAGGTTGTGGGTTCGACGCGCGTCCTCGCCGGTGTTGTCACGGAGCTCGAGGAACTCCTCGACGTCCGGGTGCCACGGTTCGAGGTAGACGCACGCGGCACCCTTGCGCCGGCCGCCCTGATTGACCGCCGCGACCGACGAGTCAAGGGTGCGCAGGAACGGCACGATGCCGTTGGACTGGCCGTTGGTGCCGCGGATCAGCGCGCCCCGCGAGCGGACCCGGGAGAAGGCGATGCCGATGCCGCCGGCGAACTTCGACAGCTTCGCGACCTGGCTGTAGCGGGAGTAGATCGAGTCGAGGTCGTCGCGCGGGCTGTCGACCAGGTAGCACGACGACATCTGGGTGTGCCGGGTGCCGGAGTTGAACAGGGTCGGGCTGCTCGGCAGGTACGCCAGTGACGACATCAGACGGTAGAACCGGATCGCCTCACCCGGGCTCTGCGCCAGTCCGCAGGCGACGCGGAGCAGGAAGTACTGCGGCGTCTCAACGACCAGACGGGTCTTGGGGTGCCGAAGTAGATAGCGGTCATAGACCGTGCGGAGCCCGAAGTACTCGAAGCGTCGATCGGCTTCCGCGTCGATCGCGAAGTCGAGCTTGCGGGCGTTGTCCTTCACGAATGCCGCGGTCACGTCGCCGATCAGGCCTTCGGCGTGGCCGAGGGCGACCGACTGGCTGAACGACGCGACGCCCTGGTTGCGGACTTCCTTGTCGATGTAGCCGGCCAGCAGCCGCGCGGCCAGCCGCGAGTACTGCGGCTCCTCGCCGATCAGCTCGGCAGCCGTCTGGATCGACAGCCGGTCCAGCTCCGCGGTCGTGGCGCCGTCGTACAGCCCGCTGATCGTGCGGGTCGCGACCCGCATCGGGTCCACGTCGGCCAGGTCGGCGCTGACCCGGTCTACCGCACGCACGATCTTGTTGACGTCGACCGGCTCGCTGTCGCCGTTCCGCTTGCGGACCTGCATCGAGGTCCGCCCTGGTGCTTCCGTGATCGTCACGTCTCTCTCCTCGCGAGATCGATCCCTGAGGTCCGGGGTCGCGGGGAGAGACGGAGGTACGCCCGGTCGAGGCTGCCATGCCGTCGGACCGTTGTACGTGCCGTCGGCCGTCCCACGAGGCCTCGGACCACCCCGCCCGACGGGCGAGGTGCGCTGGCAGGTCTTCGGACTCGTGGGCACGTCGCGTTGCCAATCTCTTGGCAGTCTCGACCCCTACTGACCGTCGCTTCCCAGATCTTCCGATCCAGTGCTGAATGACGGAGTTCGTTCCCACTCACCGCTGCGGGGCAGTCCCGGACTCACACCGGGTTCCCTCTTGCCTCGACGTCTCTGGAGGGGACGCCGAACCAGCTGCACGGCACACCATATGTGGGACTCCACTGCGAATCTGGGACCACATGTGGGGGCGGCGTGTCGCGCGCCGATGCGTCCGAGATGGAGGGTCGGGCCTTCCGCGACGTGGTCGGCGTTCGTGCTGTTCCTCGGCGCGCCGATCGCCTGGTGAGGAGGCTGGCTCAGCGGTAGTTGGTGAACTGGACCGCGAAGTCGTAGTCCTGCGCCTTCACCAGCGCGATCACGGCCTGCAGGTCGTCGCGCTTCTTCGACGACACGCGCAGCTCGTCGCCCTGGACCTGCACCTTGACGCCCTTGGGGCCCTCGTCGCGGATCAGCTTGGAGACCTTCTTGGCGTTCTCCTGGCTGATGCCCTCCTTGAGCCCGACGGTGATCTTCGACTCGCGACCCGACTGCCGCGGCTCGCCCGCCTCGAGGATCTTCAGCGACTGGTTGCGCTTGATCAGCTTGTCCTTGAAGACGTCGAGCACCGCGGTCGCCCGGTCGTCGGCATTGGCCGAGATCTCGACGGCGTTCTCGCCCGACCGCTGGATCGTCGCGCCCGTGTTCTTGAAGTCGAACCGCTGCGCGATCTCCCGCTGCGCCTGGTTGATCGCGTTGTCGATCTCCTGCTGGTCGAGCTTGCTGACGATGTCGAACGACGAGTCGGCCACGGCGGCATTCCCCTTGATTTAGTGCGGCGAGCGGGCTGCGCTATTCTTTCGTGTCGCTGCGCCGGGCACCAACCCGGGGCTGACCCGGCAGGTTGCCCGAGCGGCCAATGGGAGCGGACTGTAAATCCGTCGGCTTACGCCTACGCAGGTTCGAATCCTGCACCTGCCACCAGCGTAGAAGGGCCTCTGACCTGGGACTTTCCCAGATCGGGGGTCCTTCTTGCTTGTCCGGTCGGGGACGGCTCGTGACCGCTGACGGCGGCCGCCGCCTGGTGCGGTAGGCCCAGGCTGAGTCAGGTCCGCTTGATCGTGCTCAGCCTCCCGAGCATGCCAGCCCGGCAGGGCTGCGAGGCGTGTCCGCACGCCGGAACGGGTAACCGCCTTCCGGGAGGACGAGGAGGGGCATGTGACTTGGCGTGCGTTCTCGGCGCAGTCGCTCAAGGCGGCGGTGGCGGCCGGGCTGGCGTGGGTGCTGGTGCTACCCCTGGGCGGGGTCGCCGACGCCTACCCGTACTACGCCCCGCTCGGTGCGGTCATCGCGGTGTCGTCCACGGTGGCCGGGTCGCTGCGGAGCTCGCTGCAGGCGGTGGTCAGCATCGCCATCGGCGCGGCCATCGCGGTCGGGGTGATGCTCACCACCGACCTGCCGGCAGCGCTCGACATCGTGCTGGTGGTGCTGATCGGCAGCCTCGCGACGGGCTGGCGGGTGTTCGGCGCCCAGGCGTCGTACGCCCCGGTCTCCGGCTTGTTCGTGCTGATCATCGGGCAGGACGACCCCCTCGCGATGGCGACGGCATACGCGGGGCTGGCCGCCCTGGGCGCGGCGGTGGGCATCACGCTGAACGCACTCCTGCCGCCGCTGGCGCTGAACCCGCTGACCAGCTCGATCAGGCACCTGCGTGAGATCCTCGCCGACCAGCTCGACGACCTCGCCGAGGGCCTGCTCAGCGAGGACCGGCTGACCAAGGAGCAGTGGGCGGAGCGCCACAAGGACATCCGTCCCGGCACCGAGCAGCTGCAGCGCGTCGTCGCGCACGCCACCGAAAGCCGCCGCGCGAACTGGCGCGCGAAGCGCTGGAGCCAGACCGCCGAACGGCACTACGAGCAGGCCCGCGCGCTGCAGCAGGTCGCGTACCTGATCGAGGACATCACCGCGCTCGTCACCGAGCAGGAGCACGCCGACCGTGAGCGGGTGGCGCTGGGGCCGCGGCTGCGCCCGCACGCGGCGCATGCGCTGCAGGACCTCGCCCGCACCCTGCGCTCGGTCGACGGTGAGACCGCAGACGCGGACGAGCTGCGGGAGACGGACGCCTCGGTGAGCAAGCTCGCCGACGAGATCCGCGACGAGCGGCAGCGCACCGAGCACGACATGTTCACGGCCGGCACGATCGTGGCGGGGGTGCGCCGGGCGATGGCCTCGCTGACCCCCGACGAGCTGCGCGACGAGGTACCGACCGACTGGTGAGTCAGGCGCCGTCCTGATGTCGAGGGCGTCGAGGTCGCGCAGCGCCTCGGTCCAGCGACGTTCGCGCTCCGCGTCGGACTGCTCCCACCAGGGCGTGCCGCGCTCGCCGAGACCGTGCTTGGCGAGGTCGACGCGCCGTCGGTACGGCGCCTGGTCCTCGCCCGAGTGGCGGGCGGCGGCGACACCGGAGCGGCCACGGCCGAGGTGCGACAGCAATCGCTCGGCCACGCCCTCAGGGAGCGAGGGATCCTGGCGCCGCCAGCGCCGGCCCTTGACGACGAGATAGCGCTCGTCGTCGCTCATCCGAGCGAGGTCATCACCGGGTCGAGCAGCCAGCCGGGCAGCACCGAGAAGACCACGCCCGCCACGAAGGTCATGCCGATCGCGACGCCGACCCCGTTCGGCACGTCGTACGCCGAACCGCCGGACTCGGCAGCAGGCCGGAAGAGCTCGCGCAGCCAGGCCGCGTAGTAGACGAGGCCGATCGCGACGTTGATCGCCATCACCACGACGAGCCAGGTGACGCCGGAGGCCGCGTCGAACACGATCACCTTTGCGAGCAGCCCGATCACGCCGGGCGGCAGCCCAGCGAGCGCGACGAGCGAGAACGCCAGCGGCCAGCCGGCGCCCGGCTCCTCCTTGATCAGCCCGCGGTAGTCGCTCAGCTGCTGCGCGGGGTAGCGCGTGCCGACCACGGCGGCGACGGCGAAGGCGGTGAGGTTGATGATCGCGTAGACCGCGAGGTACCCCAGCGAGCCCGCGAACGCAGCCCCGAGGTCGCCGTCGGCGGCCGCACCGAACGGCACCAGGATGTAGCCGGCCTGCGCGACCGACGACCACGCGAGGAGCCGAACCGCGTGCTTCTGCCGCAGTGCGAGCACGTTGCCGACGGTCATGGTCAGCGCGGCCATCACCGCCATCACCGGCGCCCAGGTGTCCGCCAGTCCGGCCAGGCCGCGGCCGAGAACGAGCATCAGGCCGACGAAGCCGGCGGCCTTGGAGACCACGGACAGGTAGGCCGCGACCGCGACCGGCGCGCCCACGTAGGTGTCGGGCACCCACATGTGGAACGGCACCGCGGCCACCTTGAACGCCAGGCCGACGACGGTCAGCACGGCGCCGACGACGAGCACCGACCACGGCTCGTCGCCGCGCGCGACTCCGGCGGCGATGCCGTCGAGGAACACCGACCCGGTCACGCCGTACAGCAGCGAGATGCCCATCAGCGTCACGGCCGTGGACACCACCGAGACCAGGAAGAACTTCACCGACGCCTCGGATGCGCGGACGTCGCCGCGGCGCAGCCCGACGAGCCCGAACGCCGGCAGCGAGACGACCTCGAGCGCGACGAGCAGGGTGATCAGGTCGCGCGACGCGGCGAGCGTGACCGCGCCCGCGGCCGAGCAGAGCAGCAGGAAGTGCCACTCCCCGGCGGGTGTGCGGCCGTCGACGACGGCGGCGGTGCCGATCAGCGCGACGACGGCGGTGCCGAACAGCACGATCCCCCACACCACGAGCGTGAACGCGTCGGTGGAGAACGAGCACAGCTCCGGGCCCTCGAGCGCGTCGCCGGTGCAGAACGTGCCGCGGGCGGGGTCGCCCCACAGCAGCCAGGTGGGTACGGCGGCCGCGAGCACCGCCATCAGCGTGAGCGTCGCGGGGAGGAAGCGAGTCGGCAGGAACGCGTCGACGAGCAGCACAACGACGGCGGCGACGGCCAGGATCGTCGGTGCGCCGATCGCCAGCCAGTCGATGCTCTGCACGAGGTTCATCGGCCGCCTCCCAGGAACGCGGTCGTGGCCTCGGCCACCGGGGTGAGCAGCAGGCCCGGCGCGACGCCGAGCACGACGGTGGCGAGGACGAGCGGCGACCACACCAGCCACTCCCACCGGGTCACGTCGCCGGGGATGACAGGTGTGGCGGGCGCTGCACCGGTCTCGCCCGCCTGGAACGCGGAGCGCAGCAGAGCCAGGAAGTACGCCGACGTCAGGATCACGCCGAGCGCGGCGACGACCGCGAGCGTGACGAAGCTTTCGCGCGGCAGGTCGCCGGACGGGAAGACCGCGGCGCGGATCGCGAGCATCTCGCCCCAGAACCCGGCCAGCCCGGGCAGGCCGAGCGACGCCATCGCGCCGAACGCGACGAGCCCGCCCAGCCGCGGCACCCGGCCGTAGAGGCCGCGCAGCCGACCGAGGTCGCCGGTGCCGTAGCGGTCCTTGACCGCGCCGGCGAGGAAGAACAGCAGGCCGGTGATCACGCCGTGCGCGACGCTCGCGTAGACCGCGCCCTGCACGCCGCCGACCGTGTAGGTCGCGGCGCCGAGGACGACGAAGCCCATGTGCCCGACGGACGAGTACGCGATCAGCCGCTTGAGGTCGGACTGCGCGAGACACGCGAGCGCGGCGTAGATGACACCGACGACCGCGAGCGCGCCGACGGCGGGCAGCAGCCACGACCACTCCGGGTCGACCAGCGGCAGCCAGAAGCGGAGGAAGCCGTAGGTGCCGAGCTTGAGGAGCACGGCGGCCAGCACGACCGACCCCACGGTCGGCGCCTTCGAGTGCGCGTCGGGCAGCCAGATGTGCAGCGGCCACAGCGGGGTCTTGACCGCGAGGCCGAGTGCGACGAGGGCGGCGGCGGTGACCGCGACCGGACCGGCGGGGTCGTACGACGCGGCGATGCGGACGATGTCGAACGTCCCGGCCTCGGAGCGCACTAGCACGAAGCCGACCAGCATCAACGCCGAGCCGAGCACCGTGAACACCAGGAACCGGGTGGCGGCGCGGCGGCGCTGCTCCTCCCCCCGCGGGCCGTGCGCGTCGCCCCAGCGGTCGATCACGAACCACATCGGGATCAGCGCGACCTCGAAGAACGCGAAGAACAGCACCATGTCGAGGGCGAGGAACGAGCCGAGCACACCGGCCTCGATGACCAGGAGCAGCACCGCGAGAGACGCGGTGCCGCCGCCCTCGGGCGCGTTGCGCACCAGCGCGAGCAGCGCGCAGGCGAACACGACCGTGCTCATCAGCAGCAGCGGCAGAGAGATCCCGTCGACGCCGAGGTGCCAGCGCACGTCGATCGCGGCCAGCCACGGCTCGTTCACGTGCGTCCCGTCGAGCCGGGAGGACGACAGCGCCGCGAGCCAGATCGACCAGCCGAGCACCAGGAGCCCGCTCCAGGCGGCGACCCGGACCGCTCCGGCCTCGCTCCGGCGCGCGACGAGCAGGGTCAGCACGGCGAGCACGGCCGGGACGGCGACCATCCCGTCGAGCGCGAAGGCGGTGAGCGTCACGTGGCCACCGCCCCCGCGAGCACGGCCGCCGCGGCGGCTCCGACGACGACCACCATCAGGTAGGTCTGCACGTTGCCGGTCTGGGCGAGCCGGATCAGGCCGCCGAGGCCCTTGGCGGTGCCGCCGGCGCCGTCGGCGTAGCCGTCCACCACGTCACGGTCGCTCGCAACGACCAGCCGGGCCAGGAACCGGATCGGGCGCACGAGCGCGACGTCGTACAACCAGTCGACGGGCGGGTGGGGTACGACGACCCGGTGCCACAGGTCGCGGCCGCGCGAGCGCCACAGCAGCAGCACCGCGATCGCAGTGAGCGCCACGAGGGCCGTCATCAACAGCGAGCCCTCGAGGTGGAACAGCTCCTCGTCGTGCTCGGGACCGAAGACCGCGGCGGTCCGGACGACCACGAGGCCGCCGAGGGCGGTGGGCGCGGCGAGCAGCCAGAGCGGCACCCGCATGGACGGCGGCGCCTCGTGCAGGTCGAGCTCGTCGACGTGCTCCTGCTCCGGGCCGAAGAAGGTGAGCAGCCATGCGCGCATGGAGTACGCGACGGTGAGCACCGCCGTCAGCACCATCGAGCCGAGCAGCACCCAGGACACCCACGGCCAGACCAGGCGACCGTGCAGCGCGCCTTCGTAGGCGCCCGCGAGCGCCGCGTCCTTGCTGAAGAACCCGACGAACGGCACGACGCCGGCGAGCGCCGCGAAGCCGATCGTCATGGTCGCGAAGGTGTCGGGGAGCTTCGTGCGCAGACCGCCCATCCGCCGCATCGACGTCGAGCCGACCGCGTGCATGACCGAGCCGGCAGCGAGGAACAGCAGGGCCTTGAACGCGCCGTGCGCGAGCAGGTGCATCACGCCCGCCGCCCATGCACCCACCGCGAGCGCGCCGAACATGTAGGCGAGCTGGCTGACCGTCGACCAGGCCAGCACCCGCTTGAGGTCGTCGCTGACCATCGCGTAGAGCGCGGAGATGAGCATCGTGCCGGCGGCGGTGAGCGCGAGCAGCGTGAGCGCGGCCGGGGCGGACAGGAAGAGCGGGTACATCCGGGCGACGAGGAAGACACCGGCCGCCACCATCGTGGCCGCGTGGATCAGCGCCGAGATCGGCGTCGGGCCGGGCATCGCGTCGGGAAGCCAGGTGTGGAACGGGAACTGCGCCGACTTGCCCATCACGGCGATCGCGATGAGCACGGCCGGCAGCCACAGCTCGTCGCGCTGCAGCGCCTGGGTCGAGATCGCCTCGAGGATCGTGCTGATCCGGTAGCTGTCGAACCGCTCGCCGAGCACGAAGATCGCGAACAGCAGGCCGAGGTCGGCGAGCCGCGTCATCAGGAACGCCTTGACCGCGCCGGCCCGCGCCTCGGCGAGCTCCCAGTGGTGAGAGATCAGGAAGTAGGAGCACATGCCCATGAGCTCCCAGCCGACCAGCAGCACCCAGAGGTCGTCGGCGACGACGACGGTGCACATCGCGCCGGTGAAGATCGAGACCAGGGCGGCGTACGACGGGTAGCGCGAGTCGCCGCGCATGTAGCCGAGTGAGTACACCTGCACGAGCGCGGCCACGACGCAGGCGAGCAGCAGCATGACCGCCGAGAGCGGGTCGACCAGCACCGCGAGCTCGATGGGTGGCGCGGTCGCGGCCGTGTCGGCGAGGACGTCCTCGAGAGGCGTCGCCTCCCCGAGATGCGGTACGGCGACCGCCGTGGCGAGCCCGAGCGTGAGCAGCGACCCGCCCACGGCCACGCCGCGCCCAGCCATCTCGGCGCGGTGGCCGAAGACGAGCGTCGCCACCGCCGAGACGAACGGGACGACCATGACGGCCAGCACGACCCAGCTCATGAGACGTCCCTGTCGGCGAGGGCGCGCAGCCGGTCGATGTCGATGTGCCCGTGGTGGCGGAAGACCAGCAGCACGATCGCCAGCGCGAGCCCGATCTCGGCCGCGGCGATCACGATCGTGAACAGCGCGAGGGTCTGGCCGCCGTGCAGCACGTCACGGAACGCGGCGTCGAAAGCGACGAGGTTGATGTTGACCGCGTTGAGCATCAGCTCGACGCCCATCAGCACCAGCACCGCGTTGCGCCGGGCGAGCACGCCGTACACGCCGATCGCGAAGAGCAGCGTCGACAGCAGCAGCGGCCACCACAGCGGCATCAGTCGTCACCCGCCTCGGACCGGAGCCGGGACAGCACGATCGCGCCGACGAGCGCGGCGAGCAGCAGGACGCTCAGCACCTCGAACGGCAGCACCCAGCGGCGGAAGATCGTCTCGCCGGTGACCTCGGCCGAGCCGACGACGGCGCCGGAGAGGTCGAGCTCCACGTCGCGGAAGCCGGCCACCACGGTCGCGCCGAGCAGCACGGCCACGAGCACAGCGACGAGCGCCGCGGGTGCCCAGCGCCGCACGGTGAGGTCGGGCTGCGGCCCGGTGGGCGCGCGGGTGAGCATCAGCGCGAAGAGCAGCAGCACCACGACTGCGCCGACGTAGATCAGCACCTGCACCCAGGCGACGAACTCGGCGGCGAGGATGAGGTAGATGCCGGCGATCGAACCGAGCGTGACCACCAGCCAGAGCGCGGCGTGGACGAGGTGGGTGGTGGTGACGACCAGGAGTGCGGAGACGACGGCGATGAGGGACAGCAGCACGAAGACGACCTGGACGGCGCTCACGCATCCCCCTTCTGCCGGGCCCGCTCGGCCGCCTTCTCCGCGGCGCCGATCTCCTTGGCCGGCTCGGCGAGCGGGTCGAGCGCGGGCGGCGCGGGGACGGTCCACATCCACTCGCGCAGCCGGTCCTTCTCGTGGGTGAGGTCGCGGATGTCGAGCTCGGCGTACTCGAACTCCGGGCTCCAGTGCAGCGCGTCGAAGGGGCAGACCTCGACACAGATCGAGCAGTACATGCAGATCGAGAAGTCGATCGCGAACCGGTCGAGCACGTTGCGGGTCTTGTCCTTCCCGCCCTCGGTGGTGGCCGGGATGACGTCCTTGTGCGAGTCGATGTAGATGCACCACGCCGGGCACTCGCGCGCGCAAAGCATGCAGGAGGTGCAGTTCTCCTCGATCAGCGCGATGACGCCGCGCGTGCGGGGCGGCAGCTCGGGCAGCGCGTCGGGGTAGTGCGCGGTGACGGACCGGCGCGTCATCTGCCGGAACGTGCGCGCGAGGCCCTTGGCCAGGCCGGCGCCGGGGATGCTCATGTGGTCATCACCACCCCGACGGCCGTGATCGCGAGCTGGAGCAGGGCGAGCGGGACCAGGCCCTGCCAGGCCAGCCGCTGCAGCTGGTCCGCGCGCAGCCGCGGGTAGGCCACGCGCACCCAGATGACGACGAAGGCGACGAGCATCGTCTTGACCAGCGTCCACAGCCAGCCCAGCTGGTCCTCGAACGGCCCGTGCCAGCCGCCGAGGAACAGCACCGCGGTGAGCGCGGACAGCACGACGATGCCGGCGTACTCCGCGAGGATGAACAGCGCGAACCGGAGGCCGCCGTACTCCGTGTAGGGGCCGAACACGATCTCCGCATCGGCGACCGGCATGTCGAACGGCGGGCGCTGCACCTCGGCGAGCCCGGACACGAAGAACACGACGGCGGCGATGCCCTGCCACAGCAGCCACCACGGCTGCCAGGCCTCGACGATCCCCGTGAGGGACAACGTGCCGGCGGCCATCGCGACGGAGGCGGCGGCGAGCACGAACGGCAGCTCGTAGGCCATCAGCTGGGCCGCGATCCGGATGCCGCCGAGCAGGCCGAACTTGTTGGCGCTCGACCAGCCGCCCATCAGACTGCCGACCACGCCGACGCCCATCACCGCGATCACGAAGAACAGCCCGACGTCGAGGTCCTGCCCGACGAGGCCAGGGCCGATCGGGATCACGAGCATCGCGACCAAATACGGGACCAGCGCGACCGCGGGTGCGATCTTGAAGACCATGCGGTCGGCTGCCGCCGGTACGACGTCCTCCTTCTGCACGAACTTCACGCCGTCGGCGATGAGCTGGGCCCAGCCGTGGAAGGCGCCGGCGTACATCGGGCCGACGCGGCCCTGCATGTGCGCCATCACCTTGTGCTCGACCTGCCCGACGAGCAGCGGCACGAGCAGGAAGGCGCCGAGGACGGCGGCGAGCCGGAGCGCGATCTCGAGCGCCTCACCCACCCGTGTCACCGCCCTCGGCTTTCTCGGTCGCGGGGGTGTCGGGCGAGTGCCGCCAGTCGTCGGGGACGCCGGGTGCCTTCACGCGGCGGCGCGTCGCGCGAGCCGCGTGCCCACCGAGGTCGTGGTCGCTCTCGCCCGGCTCCTTCGCGCCCGGCCAGGGCTTGGCCACGCGCGACGCGAGCACGAACTCCTTGCGGAGCGGGTGCCCCTCGAACTCCTCGGGCAGCAGCAGCTTCTCCATCGGCAGCACGGCGCCGCTGTCGTCGACGAAGTCCACGCCGAACATCTCGTGCGTCTCGCGCTCGTGCCACCGGGCACCGGCGTACACACTCACGGCCGACGGCAGAGTCCCGCCCTCGCGGGGAACGAGAGTGCGGACGACGAGGTGGCGCACGCCGCCCGGGCCGGGCGAGTGGTGGTCGGCGAGGTGGCAGACCACGCGCAGCCCCTCGGGGTCGCCGCCCAGCTCGTCGACCGCGCTGAGGAAGTCGAAGAAGCTGCACTCGAGGCCGTCACGCGCCAGTCGCAGCGCGTCGAGCCAGCGGTCGACGGGCACGTCGACCGTCAACGGTCCGAACCCTTCGTCGACGACGGCGTCGTCTCCGAATGCTGACGTGTACGCCGCCCGGACCATGCCGGGCCAGAGGTCGGAGCCCGGGGTCACCGCTCCCCTCCCGGCGGCAGGACCAGCCCGCGCTGCACGGATGCGGCGTCGGTGGCGCGGTAGCGGTGAGCGAGGTGCTCGCCGTCGATCTTCTCCTGGAGCTTGAGGATGCCCTGCAGCAGCGCCTCGGGGCGCGGCGGGCAGCCGGGGACGTAGACGTCGACGGGGATGATCTGGTCGACGCCCTTGGTCACGCAGTAGGAGTCCCAGTAGGGGCCGCCCGAGTTGGAGCAGGAGCCGAACGAGATGACGTACTTCGGCTCGGGCATCTGCTCGTAGAGGCGCTTGATGGCCGGCGCCATCTTGTCGGTGACCGTGCCGGACACGACCATCAGGTCGGCCTGCCGCGGGCCGGGCGCGAACGGGATGACGCCGAGGCGGATGAAGTCGTGCCGGGCCATCGAGGTGGCGATGAACTCGATCGCGCAGCAGGCGAGCCCGAAGTTGAAGACCCAGAGGGAGTACTTGCGGCCCCAGTTGAGCAGGTAGCGCGCCGGCTTCGGCGCGAGCCGCTGCAGCGGGCCGACGCTCGGCATGCCGAGGTCGGTCGTCTCCCGGGTGGCCGAGTCGTCTCCCCGGGTGATCGAGCCTGTCGAGATCACGTCCACGTCAGCACCCCCTTCCGCCACGCGTAGAGCAGCCCGACGGCGATGAAGCCGATGAACACCGCCATCTCCGCGACGCTGATCCAGCCGAGCCCGGCGAACACCGTCGCCCAGGGGAACAGGAACACCGCGTCGACGGCGAACACGACGTACAGGAAGGCGTAGACGTAGTAGCGCACGTGGGTCTGCGCCCAGCCCTCGCCGACCGGGTCCACGCCGCACTCGTAGGTGAGCAGCTTCTCGCGGGTGGCGTGGGTGGGACGCAGCAGCGCGTTGCTGCCGAACATCGCCGCCACGAGCAGCACTCCGATGACGAGGATGGCGAGCAACGGGACGTAGTTCCCCAAGTGGGCCGCGTGCTCTGTCGTACCCGCCACGTGGGTCACTCTAGTGAAGAGAGACGTGGCGTCGAGGGAGCCGAGCAACCCGGGCCGTGCGCGCCCGGGCCCGGCCCCCTGGGCGCTACTTCACCGGCAGGTCGTAGGTGCGCCGGATGCTCGAGCCGAGCTTGCCGATGTCCGCGCCGTAGACGTGCAGCGAGATCGCCGTGCTCGTGCCGCTGTTGGACACCCGGTGGATGTCGCCGGGCGGCGCGATGCCGGTGACGCTGCCCTGCTGGTTGATGCCCATCCCGGCCTCGACGAGGAAGGGCCCGGCCGGCCCGGCGTCGAGGCGGTAGCGCGTCTCGGTCTCCTGGCCCTGGTAGACGCCGACCGTGCACCACGACACGTGGTCGTGGATCGCCGTGGACTGCCCGGGGAGCCAGACCAGGGCCACGATCGAGAACGCGCCGTCGGGCTCGACGTGCAGGATGTGCTGGGTGTAGCACTCCTCGTCGCCGACGCACTGGTGCTCCTCGAGCAGGCCCGGCTCGCGGAGCGCGGGCTGCAGGAGGGCGGCCACGCGGTCGGCGGTCCGCTGCGCCGGCAGCTCTTCGGCCACCACGCCGCGGACACGGCGCACCAGGTCCTCGAGGGGTGCGCGCAGGTGGGTGCTCCCGGGTGTCGTCGCCATCGTCATGACAGCCTCCGCTCAGCCGACCAGGGTGCTGCTGATATCTGAAGGTACGACGCCGAGCGCCCCCGCGACAGATTTCGCCTGACGCCGGATGTCCGGGATGGCCGCAACCTCCCACTCCACACCCCTCCGGGCGGCGCCGATCACGTGGATCGCCCGCGCCGGCACGCCGGCCTCGTCGAGGAGCCGGCCGTCGCGGTCGATGTCCAGGCCGAGGCCGTGCGGGCCGGGTCGGAGCATGCCGCGGGTGGCCATGCCGTCGACCAGCGGGTTCCAGCCGGGCGTGGCGGCCGGCGCGGGGCCCGTGCAGTTCACGACCAGGTCGAAGTCCTCGACGCTCACGTCCGTCGGCGTCGTCACCCGGAGCCGGCCGTCGAGCAACAGCCCCTCGACGAGGTCGGCCATGTCCGGCGCCATCCGGTGCCGGGCGACCTCCCAGTAGCGGGCGACGTGCCGCACGAAGCTCTGCTGCTCGGCGTAGGGCAGCGCCTGCCACCGCTCGTTGAACCCGGCCTTGACCGTCTCGACCAGCTCGCGCCAGTGGTCGGGGTCGCCGGCACCGGCGGCCCGGACGGCGCGCAGCGCAGCCGCGAGTGTCCGCTCGGCCGGGACCGGACGGCCGCAGGCGACAGGCGGGCGGCTGCGGTGGCGCAGCGGCAGCAGGCCGTGCCGCGAGATCGCGACGATCTCGACGTCAAGCTCGGTGTCGGTGATCTGGGCGGCGACGTCGACGGTGGTCAGGCCGGTGCCGACGAGGAGGACGCGCGAGCCGGGCGCCACCCGCTCGGTCAGGTCGGCCGCCCACGGGTCGGCGGCGTAACGGCGCGCGGTACGGCGGACGTCGGGCAGGTCGCGCGGCGGCGGGTTGCCGAGCGCCAGCACCACCAGGTCCGCGGCGGTCTGCCTCCCGGAGGCCAGTGTGGCGACGTAGTCGTTGCCGCTGTCGTCGAGCCCGACCACCTCGTCACGGGTGTGGCGGACGCGCGAGCCACCGGGCACGCCGGCGAGCAGCGACGAGAGGTACTCGCCGTACGTCTGACGGGAGAGGAAGGTCTCGGGACGGACCGCGCGGCCGCGGGCGAGGCACCAGCGCACCAGGTGGCCCGGGTCGTCCTCGAACGCGCTCATCCGGCCGGCGTAGTTGTTCAGCAGGTGCACGCGCTCGCGGGTGCCGTAGGCGAGGCCGCGCCCGAGGGTGTCGCGTCGCTCGACGATCTCGATGTCGAGCGCATTCCCGTCCGCCTCGCGCAGCAGGGTCGCCGCGGTCACGACACCCGCGGCGCCGCCGCCCACGATGAGCACCCTGCGGAGACTGCGAACCATCCGTCCTCCTCGAACCGTCACACGTAATAAAAGCAAATTAGTTGTATTACTGAAGACAAGGTAACCATGCCGGACCCGGACCACGCACACCGCCCCGCGTGTCGCGCCTCCGACGCCCCGGGCGCCGGCCCCGTTAGCCTGCGGAAAGGTAAAGACGAAGACAGGACGAGGCACGGGGGAGGCAACCTCGACGCCTCGGGGAGCGTCTGAGGAACGTGAAGACCGAGAAGCTGACCGCAGGGGCACGTCTACGGCGTGCCCTCGTCGCGACTACCGCGACCCTGGCCGTGCTGGTGACCGCCACAGGTGCGTCGTACGGCGTGCTGGGACTGAGCAACGCCACCGACTCCGCGCTGCGCGCCCGGTCGGTGCCAGTCCCGGGCACGTCGGCGACCGAGACCCCGACCCCCGACGTGGCCGGAGTGGAAGCGCTGGTCCCCGACGCACGCGCCGAGGCGAGCCCACGTCCCGACGTCGAGCCGGTCCCCGACGGGCGGCGGCCCGAGCCGGTTCTCGAGCCGGGCGACCGCGGCCGCAAGGTGCGGGCGCTGCAGGCACGACTGGCCCAGCTGCTCTGGTTCACGCCGCCCGTCACCGGCACCTACGACCGCGAGACCAAGCGCGCGGTCCGCGGCTTCCAGGGCAAGCGCGGCTTCGAGAAGACCGGCGTCGTCGACGCGCGCACGTGGCGTCGCCTCGTGCGGATGTCGCAGAAGCCGACCGCCGACGTGCTGTTCAACCGCGCCGGCCCGGCGATCTACGAGCCTGGCGACCGGGGCCGTGAGGTCCGGATCATCCAGGCCCGGCTGCGGCAGATCGCCTGGTTCTTCGGCGACGTCACCGGCACCTACGGCCCGCGCACCCGCGAAGCGGTCTTCGGCTTCCAGGGCAAGCGCGGCATCCCGCAGACCGGCAAGGTCGACCGCCGCACGCTCGACCTGCTCGTCGGCATGACCCGCACGCCCACCCGGGACGAGCTCGCCAACCGGCCGCCCGACCCCGCCGACGGCCAGCCGCTCGACCCGCGCTGCAAGGTGGGTCGCGCGCTGTGCATCGACAAGACGTCCAACAGCCTGCGCTGGGTGGTCAACGGCGAGACCCAGATGACCGTCGACGTGCGGTTCGGATCGTCCGAGCTACCCACCCGCGAAGGCGTCTTCTCGGTCTACCGGAAGTCCCGCGACCACGTGTCGTCGCTGTACCACACGTCGATGCCGTTCGCGATGTTCTTCTCCGGCGGCCAGGCCGTGCACTACTCCCCCGACTTCGCCGCCCACGGCTACAACGGGGCCTCCCACGGCTGCGTCAACGTCCGCGACTACGGCGCCATGGCCAGCCTGTTCGACCAGGTCCCCCTCGGCACCCGCGTCGTCATCTACTGGTCCTGACCCACCGGAGCCGCCAGATCCACCAGGGCTCCAGGCGCCAGGTCCTGCCGGACCCATCGGCGAGGGGTCACTTATTCAGCCGCGTCACCGGCGTGTCGCGGCACAAGTGACCCCTCGCTGGTCCGAGAACCCGAGGTGCAGGGCCTGTCTCCCCAATTCTGGCCGTCGCGAGCGTCGTCCGGTGCGTGCGATCGACTTACCGGGGTCCCCGGCGAATCGCGGAGCCTGCGGAGCGATTCGTTGGGGTGGTGGCTTGGCGCCGGAGCGAAGGCGGGCCGGCGGCCCGTCGAGTGACGGCAACGCCGCCAGCGTGCGTGCCGGGCGGCGCGCAGCAGGCCAACTGAATTCGGGAGACAGGCCCTGGCTAGGCAGGCACCCCTGCAGCCCGCCTGGCCGCCACTGTCTGGGCGCCACGGTGCGGAGCCAGCCACACCGACGCGCCCTCGGTCAGACCCGAGCCGCGCGCCTCCGCGCGGCTGAGCACCACCGCGACGTCGTCCCCCACGTCCGAGCGCACGGTCACGCGCACCTCGAAGCCGACGCGCAGCATCCGCGTGACGGTGCCGGGTACGGCGCCGTCGGTGACTGCAGGCGGCGCGCTGAGGATGTCGATGTCGTGCGGCCGGATCAGCACGCCGTCGAGCCGCGTGACCTCGCCGAGGAACGACATCACGAAGTCGTTCGCGGGCTCGTCGTACAGCTCGTCGGGCGTGCCGACCTGCTCGATGCGGCCGTCGTTGATCACCACGATCTCGTCGGCGACCTCGAGGGCCTCCTCCTGGTCGTGGGTGACGAACACGGTCGTCACCTGCACCTCGTCGTGCAGCCGGCGCAGCCAGTCGCGCAGCTCCTTGCGCACCTTGGCGTCGAGCGCGCCGAACGGCTCGTCGAGCAGCAGCACGGTCGGCTCCACCGCGAGCGCGCGGGCGAGCGCCATGCGCTGGCGCTGACCGCCGGAGAGCTGCGCGGGCAGCCGGTGCGCGAACTGCTGCAGGTGGACGAGCTTCAGCAGCTCGTCCACCCGTCGCTGCACCTCGGCCTTCGGCCGCTTGCGGATCTCCAGCCCGAACGCGACGTTCTTGGCGACGTTCATGTGCTTGAACGCGGCGTAGTGCTGGAACACGAAGCCGACGTTGCGCTTCTGCGGCGGCAGGTGTGTGGCCTCGACACCCTCGATCTCGATGGTGCCCCCGTCGGCGTTCTCCAGGCCGGCGATGATTCGCAGCAGCGTCGACTTGCCGCCGCCGCTGGGACCGAGCAGCGCGGTGAGCTGTCCGGTGGGGATGGACACGGAGACGTCGTCGAGTGCGACGAAGTCCCCGAACCTCTTGCTGACGTTGCGGACCTCGATACTCATTGCTGTTCCTTCGGGCGAAGCAGCGCCACCACGACGATGCACAGCACCGCCGCGAAGGCGAGGAGGAAGGAGACCGCGTACGCCGTCTCCTGCTGGAAGTTCTGGTACCGCTGCTGGACGAGCAGCGTGGCGAGCTGGGTGTCGCCGGCGACGTTGCCCGAGACGACCTTGACCGCGCCGAACTCGCCGAGCGACCGCGCCAGGCTGAGCACCACGCCGTACACGACGGCCCACTTGATGCTCGGCAGCGTGATCCGCCAGAACGTCTGACGGGCGTTGGCACCCAGGCTGCGCGCGGCCTGCTCCTGCTCGTCACCGATCTCCTCGAGCACCGGCACGACCTCACGGACCACCAGCGGCAGCGCCACGAAGCAGGTGGCCATGATCATGCCCGGCTCGTTGAAGATCACCCTGATCCCGTTCTCCTCCAGGGCCGGCCCGAACCAGCCGGTGCGGCCGTTGTAGACGAGCACCAGGGCGAGGCCGACGACCACGGGCGACACCGACAGCGGTACGTCGATCAGCGCCGACAGCAACCGCCGGCCGGGGAACTCGTAGCGGACGAGCAGCAGCGAGACACCCACGCCGAAGACGAGGTTGATCACCACGGCCGTCACGGCGACGAGGAGGGTGAGCTTGAGCGCGTGCGTGACGTCGGGGTCGGCGAGCGCCGTCTGCAGCGACCCCAAGCCGTCCTCGAAGGTGCGCTGGACGACCAGCGAGCTCGGCCAGGCCACCAGGAAGAACAGGTAGGTCACCACGACGATGCGCAGCGTCCAGCGGACGACGGGCCCCGGCCTAACCACGGCGCGCCACCCTCCGCTGGATGAGGTCGAGCGTCACGATCGCCAGCAGCGCGACGACCAGCATCACGGTCGCCACGGCCGCGGCCGCTGCGGTGTCGCCTCCCTCGAGGTAGGTCAGCACGCGCACCGACGTCACCTCGGTCCGGCCGGGCAGGTTGCCGCTGAGCAGGACGAGCGAGCCGTACTCGCTGATGCCGCGCGCGAACGACAGCGCAGCGCCGGCGAAGATCGCCGGAGCCAGCGTGGGCAGCAGGACGCGGCGCAGCGTCGTGAACGGACTCGCCCCCAGCGAGGCTGCCGCCTCCTCGACGTCCGACTCGAGCTCCTCGAGCACGGGCTGGACGGTGCGCACGATGAAGGGCAGGGTCACGAACGCCAGCGCGAGGAAGACTGCCTTGCGCGTGTTGGCGACGTCGACGCCGACGGGGCTCGTCGCGCCGTACAGCGACAGCAGCACCAGGCCGGCCACGATCGTCGGCAGCGCGAACGGGATGTCGATGACGACGTCGAGGACGCGCTTGCCGGGGAACCGGTCCCGCACGAGGACCCAGGCGATGAGCGTTCCCATCACCATGTTGAGCGCGGTCACCAGCACCGAGGTGACGACGGTCAGACGGAGTGCAGCCAACGTCTGGCCGTTGGTCAGCGTCTCCACGAACGTCTCGATCCCGCCGCCGGCCGCCTTGACGACGACCGCGGAGAGCGGGATGAGCACGAGGAGGCTGAACCACGTCATCGCGATGCCGAGACCGAGCCCGGAGGCACGGGTCAGACCACCGGAGCGGGCGGACCGGCGCGACAGCGCCCGTCCGCCCGCCGCGGACGCGATGGTGGACATGCCTACTGACCGGCCTGGGCCTGCAGCTTGGCGATGATGCCGTCGTTCTCGTCGAAGTACTTCGTGTTGGCCTCGTCCCAGCCACCGAAGTCAGCGTCGACGGTCTGCAGCACCTTGGGCTCCGGGAACGCGTCGGCCGGGTCATTGGCGCCCTCGACGGTCAGGTCCGGGATCTCGACGAGCGGGCGGTAGCCGGTCTCGGCGTACGCGCGCTGTCCGTCCTCGCTCTTCTGGTAGTCGAGGAACGCCGAGGCCGCCTCGGACGCGTCCTCGGTCACCGTGCAGGGGTTCTCGATGAGCAGCGTCTCGTCGGGGACGACGTAGTCGAAGTGGGCGCCGCTCTGGCGCGCCAGGATCGCCTCGTTCTCGTAGGAGAGCAGCACGTCGCCGTTGCCGTTCTCGAACGCCGTCGTCGCGTCGCGGCCGCTGTCGGGCAGAGCGACGACGTTCTCGAAGAAGTCCTTGATGTACTGCTCGGCGTCGGCCTCGGAGCCGCCGTTCGCGATCACGTGCCCGTACGCCGACAGCAGGTTCCACTTCGCGGACCCGGACGAGGCCGGGTTCGGGGTGATGATGCCCACGCCCGGCTTGGCCAGGTCGTCCCAGCTCTCGATGCCCTTGGGGTTGCCGCTGCGGACGACGAGGACCACGACGGACTGCGTGCAGACGCCCTTGGTGTCGTTGTCCTTCCAGTCCTCCGCCACGATGCCGGCGTCGACGAGCCGGGTCACGTCGGGCTCGAGCGAGAAGTGCACCTCGTCGGCGACCTGCCCTGCCTCGACGGCGCGGCTCTGGTCACCCGAGGCGCCGTACGACGTCTTGAAGGTCACGCCCGACCCGGCGTCGGTCTTCTGGAAGCCCTCGATGACGGCGGTGTTGGCCTGCTCCAGGACGGAGTAGCCGACGATGTTGATCTCCCCGCCCGAGCCGTCGCCCTCGGCTCCGCCGGCCGACGTACCCCCGCACGCGGCCAGTGCCAGGAGCCCGGTGACGGACGCGGTGACTGCGGTCTTCTGCCTGATGCTCATTGCACCCTCTTCTGTGTCTGGTTCGGCCCGTCCACCCAGGGACGTATCTTTCTCAGTAACTTACTCGACTTTAGTTGAAAGGCCGGCATTGACCCCTGTGTCTCGCGAATCGGGACGCCGTGAGCCCCGTCACGGCGGCAGGCGTGCGGTTCTGGAACGCGCGTGAACGCGGCGTGTCGCGGTCGTAGAGTGACTGGGTAAGGGACACCTCAGTCGGAGGGATCTGGCGTGACCAAGCAGGTCAAGCAGCTCGACCGCGTGATCATTCGATTCGCCGGGGACTCCGGGGACGGGATGCAGCTCACCGGCGACCGTTTCACCCAGGAGACGGCGGCGTTCGGCAACGACCTGTCCACGCTCCCCAACTTCCCGGCGGAGATCCGTGCCCCCCAGGGCACGCTGCCGGGCGTGTCGTCGTTCCAGGTCCACTTCGCCGACCACGACATCCTGACCCCGGGCGACTCCCCCGATGTGCTCGTGGCGATGAACCCGGCCGCGCTCAAGGCCAACCTGGGCGACCTGAAGAAGGGCGGCACGGTGATCGTGGACTCCCACGACTTCACCGCGCGCAACCTCACCAAGGCCGGCTACGCCGAGAACCCTCTCGACGACGACTCTCCGGACGGCCCGCTCGCCGACTACGACGTCCAGGCGGTCGACCTGACCGGCATGACCGTCGAGGCGGTGAAGGAGTTCGGACTGTCCCGCAAGGACGCCGCGCGCGCGAAGAACATGTTCGCGCTGGGTCTGCTGTCGTGGATGTACGGCCGTCCCACCGAGCCGACGATCACGTTCCTCGAGCGCCGCTTCACCAAGGCCCCTGACATCCGCGACGCGAACATCACCGCGTTCAAGGCGGGCTGGAACTTCGGCGAGACGACGGAGACGTTCGTCGTCCAGTACGAGATCAAGCCCGCGCCGATGGTGACCGGCACCTACCGCAACATCACCGGCAACCTGGCGCTGGCCTACGGTCTCATCGCCGGTGCGACGCAGGCGGGGCTGCCGCTGTTCCTCGGCTCCTACCCGATCACGCCGGCATCGGACATCCTCCACGAGCTCAGCAAGCACAAGCGTTTCGGTGTCACGACGTTCCAGGCCGAGGACGAGATCGCCGGCATCGGCGCCGCCCTCGGCGCTGCGTTCGGCGGCGCGCTCGGCGTGACGACCACGTCCGGCCCCGGCATCGCGCTCAAGTCCGAGACCATCGGCCTCGGCGTGATGATGGAGCTGCCGCTGCTGGTCGTCGACGTGCAGCGCGGCGGACCTTCGACCGGCCTGCCCACCAAGACCGAGCAGGCCGACCTGCTGCAGGCGATGTTCGGCCGCAACGGCGAGGCGCCGGTCCCGATCATCGCGCCGCAGTCACCGGCCGACTGCTTCAACGCGGCGCTGGAGGCTGCGCGGATCGCGGTGACCTACCGGACCCCGGTGATGCTGCTCTCCGACGGTTACCTCGCCAACGGCTCCGAGCCCTGGGCGATCCCGGCCGTCGACGAGCTGCCCGAGATCGACCCGGCGTTCGCGGTGGAGCCCAACCACGAGGTCCGCGACAAGGACGGCAACGTCACCGGCAAGGACTTCTGGCCGTACCTCCGCGACCCGGAGACGCTGGCCCGCCCGTGGGCGGTCCCCGGCACGCCCGGTCTCGAGCACCGCATCGGAGGCCTGGAGAAGGGCGACGGGCACGGCAACATCTCCTACGACCCGGCCAACCACGACCTGATGGTGCGCACCCGCGCGGCCAAGGTCGAGCGGATCGCCGACACGATCCCGCCGCTCGAGGTGGACGACCCGACCGGCGACGCCCGCGTGCTGCTGCTCGGGTGGGGCTCGACGTACGGCCCCATCGGGGCGGCGGTGCGCCAGGTCCGCGACGCCGGCCTCAAGGTCGCCCAGGCGCACCTGCGCCACCTCAACCCGTTCCCCAAGGACCTCGGCGACGTGCTCAAGAGGTACGACGCGGTCATGGTCCCCGAGATGAACCTCGGCCAGCTCTCGATGCTGCTGCGCGCGAAGTACCTCGTCGACGTGGTCGGCTACAACCACGTCCGTGGCCTGCCGCTGCGTGCGGCCGAGCTCGCCGAGGCCGTCACCCACCTGATCGAGTCCACCGGACACGCCTCGGACGACACGATCGTCGAGGCCGAGACCGAGGAGATCAACTCGTGAGCACCACCGAGCTGCCCTTCCCGGGCCTGCGCGGCGTCCCCACCAGCGACGAGCCGCAGAACCGCAAGGAGTACACCTCCGACCAGGAGGTGCGCTGGTGCCCCGGCTGCGGCGACTACGCCGTGTTGGCCGCCGTGCAGGGCTTCCTGCCCGAGCTGGGCCTCAAGCGCGAGAACATCGTGTTCGTCAGCGGTATCGGTTGCTCGAGCCGGTTCCCCTACTACCTCGACACCTACGGGATGCACTCCATCCACGGGCGTGCGCCGGCCATCGCGACGGGCCTGGCGACCGCGCGCGAGGACCTGTCGGTGTGGGTGGTCACCGGTGACGGCGACGCGCTGTCGATCGGCGGCAACCACCTGATCCACGCGCTGCGCCGCAACGTGAACCTCAAGATCCTGCTCTTCAACAACCGGATCTACGGGCTCACCAAGGGCCAGTACTCCCCCACCTCCGAGCTCGGCAAGGTCACCAAGTCGACGCCGATGGGGTCGCTGGACAACCCGTTCAACCCGGTGTCGCTCGCACTCGGCGCCGAGGGCACGTTCGTCGCCCGCACCATCGACTCCGACCGCAAGCACCTCACGTCGGTGCTGTCCGCGGCGGCCGCGCACCGCGGCACGGCGCTCGTCGAGATCTACCAGAACTGCCCGATCTTCAACGACGGCGCGTTCGACGCGATCAAGGACAACCAGACCCGGTCCGACGCGATCATCCCGCTCGTGCACGGCGAGCAGATCCGGTTCGGCAGCGAGCTGCAGTACGGCGTCGTCCGCGACAAGGAGACCGGCTCGGTCTTCGCCGTCGAGGTGGCGGACGTCGACGACTCCGACCTGCTGGTCCACGACGCGCACAGCGAGGACCCCACCACGGCGTTCGCGCTGTCGCGGCTGACCGACGCCGGCGTGCTCCACCGCGCGCCGATCGGAATCTTCCGGCAGGTCCAGCACCCGACGTACGACGACCTCGCCCGCGAGCAGGTTCGCACGGCGCGCGAGAGCGACGGCGCGGGCGAACAGAAGGCCGCGCTCGCCGGGCTGCTCAACAGCGGGGACACCTGGACCGTCGCCTGACGGTCCCGTCTCACGTCAGAGGTAAACCCTGCCTTTGGTCCTGACGCCCTGTAGCCTGCAGGGGTGTCCGAGAACAGCCGCGGTTTCGTCCTGGGGGCGGCCGCGTACCTGATGTGGGGGCTGTTCCCGCTCTACTTCCCGCTGCTCGAGCCCGCCAGCGCGACCGAGATCCTCGCGCACCGGATCTTCTGGTCGCTGATCACCATGCTCGTGCTGGTCGTCGCCGTACGGCGCTGGACGCAGCTGCGGCAGCTGCTCGCCGACCGGCGACGGGTGGCCATCCTGACGCTCGCGGCGGTGCTGATCGCTGCCAACTGGGGCACCTACATCTGGGGCGTCAACAACGGCCACGTCATCGAGACTTCGCTGGGCTACTTCATCAACCCACTGGTGACCGTGCTGATGGGCGTGGTCATCCTGGGTGAGCGGCTCCGTCCGGTGCAGTGGGCGGCGCTCGGCATCGCCGGGCTCGCCGTCGTCGGCCTCACCGTCGAGTACGGTCGACCGCCCTGGGTGGCCCTCGTCCTGGCGTTCTCGTTCGGCAGCTACGGGCTGGCGAAGAAGAAGGCGCACAGCGGCGCGGTCGAGAGCCTCACGTTCGAGACGCTCGTGATCGCGCCGGTGGCGCTCGGCTACATCGTGCTGCTCACGCTGACCGGCGCGTCGACGTTCACCGGCGAGGGCGCGCTGCACGTTGCCCTGTTGCTCGGGCTGGGCATACTCACCGCCGTACCCCTGCTCTGCTTCGGCGGCGCCGCCACCAGGGTGTCGATGACCACGCTCGGCCTGCTGCAGTACGTCACGCCGTCGATGCAGTTCGCGCTGGGCGTGCTGGTGTTCCGCGAGCCGATGCCGACGATGCGGTGGGTCGGCTTCGGGCTGGTGTGGCTGGCGCTGGTGATCTTCACGGTCGAGTCGCTGAACCACCGCCGCCGCACGCTGCGGGTGGCCGCGGAGGTCGGCGTGGTGTGATCCTGTCGTCGTTTCCCGGTAACCGTCCCGGGGCACGGGATCTGCCATGACCTGGTTCACCGCGTCGACGACCTCCGAGGGCGTCGTGTCCGCCTCCCGCGAGGAGGTCTGGGCGGTGCTGACGGACCCCGCGACGATCGCGCGGATCACGCCGTTCGTCCGGTCGATCGAGGCCGACGGAGACCGGTGGACGTGGCACATGACGAGCGTGCCGGTGCTGGGCCGGGCGTTCACCCCGGTCTTCACCGAGCGGATGGTGTTCGACCCGCCGGCCCGGATCGACTACGCCCACGAGCCGCCCGACGGCGCCACCGAGCAGGCCGGCGTCGCCGGCCGCTACACGCTCACCGAAACCGGCGCCGGGACCCACCTGGCGATCCGCCTCGAGGTGTCCGCGGACCTGCCGCTCCCGCGGGTGTCCGGACCGGCCGTGAAGGCGGCGATGCGCGCGGTGATGGGCACGATGGGCATCGGCTTCGAGCGCGGGTTCCGCCGCGAGCTCGGCGAGCCCTGAGGGTTCCGCAACGCGTTCTCCTCCATTCGGCGTAGGCCACCTACGACCGGCGCCCGGTCACCCGGCCACATCGCCCAAGGCAGTCTGTTCCGGACAGACGGGGAGGCAATGCAGATGAGCGACGTGGTCGTACGCAGGTTCAGGTGGGGGCGAGTGGCAGCGGGGGCGCTCGCGGTGCTCACGGGGGTGACACCGCTGGCGGTGCCACCGGCGTCGGCGGTGCTGCCGGCGACGCCGGTGCCGACGCTCGTGAAATCCCTGCGTACGACCCCGTTCGCCGGTGGGTCGGGCGTCGCGATGCACGACCATGAGGGGCTCGCGCACGTCGCTCGGGACAATGCGTTGTTCCTGCTCGACGACGACGGCCGCTCGATCTACGAGGTGGACGCGACCAGCGGCCAGCTGCGCCGGCGGATCCGCGGGTTCGACCTGAAGCAGACCCCCCGCCTCGGCGGCGGCGTGGTCGCCGGGCCGACGCGCATCGACGACCTCCAGGGCATCGCCTACGACAGCAACCGCGACCAGCTCTACGTGTTCTCCGGGCTCTGCTGCGGTCAGCCCGAGCTGGAGCCGACGGTCTTCCGGCTCACCCGCCAGGGCGGGCGGCTCGAGCTGGAGTCCTACCAGGCGCTCCCGCCCACGCAGCAGGTCGCCGCGGCGGCCTGGAACCCGGCCGACGGATCGCTCTACATGGGTGCGGACAGCAGCATCTGGAGCTACGACTACGCGTCGAACACCGTCGGCCCGGTCATCAGCGTCCCCGGCCTCAACGGCATCTACGGCATGGACTTCACGCCGGACGGCGCCGACCTCTTCGTCGCGCGTCCGCCCTCGAACGTGACGCGTGTGAACTGGGCCAGCAAGTCGATCGTCCCCGGCTGGTCCCTGGACCTCGGTCCGGCCGGCCTCCTGGACGCCCGCTCCGTTGACGTCGTCGACGACCGGCTCTGGGTGTCCGACGGGTTCGACCTCCGCGCGGCGGACGACCCGCTGCGGTACGCCGTGTTCATCTTCTCGCTCGACGGCAGCACGGCCCCGCCCGGACCCTCGACGCCGCCACCGCCGCCGATCAACCAGCCCAAGGGCAAGAACCTCGTCGGCAACGCCGGGTTCGAGAAGTCGCTGCGGGGCTGGGCCGCCGGCCCGAAGACCAAGATCACCCGGGTCAAGAGCGGCCACAGCGGGAAGCGTGCGGTGCACGTCGAGCGCACCAAGGGCAAGGGCAAGATCTCGCTGGTCGACAACCCCGGCTGGGTGCCGACCACGGCAGCCGGCACCTACACGGCCACCCTCTGGGTGCGCGGCAAGGGCAAGCTGACGCTGAGGCTCAGCGAGGTGCAGAGCACCAAGACGCTCGCCGGCAAGGCCGCGAAGGTGAAGCTGTCCAAGAAGTGGAAGAAGGTGACGGTGTCGCTGGCCACGACCAAGGCCGGGGCCTCGTCCCTCAAGGTCACCGCGTCGCTGGCGGGCGCCAAGAAGGGCAAGAAGTCCTTCGACGCCGACGACGCCCAGATCCTCCTGCGCTGACGTCGAGGCGGGTCGCGGGGGCGACCCGGCCGAGCCGGAGCGGGTGGTCGCGCACGTCGCGACCACCCGCCGGCGCGTCCCACTGATCCCCTGGGACCGGTGAGGGGTCACTTGTGCCGCGACACGCCGGTGACGAGGCTGAAGTAGTGACCCCTCGCCGGTGGGGGGTGGGTCTGGGTGTGTGGCGCCCGGGTCAGGCGGTGCGGGTGGCGACGATCTCGGCGAAGGCGTCGAGGGCGGCGCGGACCGGGGAGCCGTCGGGGAGCACCTGGAGCAGCTGCTGGGCCTCGCGGGCACGCTCGAGGACGTAGGCACGGGCCTCGTCCATGGCGGGATGCTTGCGCAGCAGGTCGAGCGCCTCGGCGTGCAGGGCGTCGTCGGTCAGGTCGGCGTCGAGCAGCTCGAGCAGCCGGGCGTCGGCCGGGTCGGTGGAGCGCTTGGCGAGCAGCACGGGGAGCGTGTGCACGCCCTCGCGCAGGTCCGTTCCGGGCGTCTTGCCCGACTCGTCCGAGTCGCTGGCGACGTCGAGGATGTCGTCGGAGAGCTGGAAGGCCGACCCGATCATCTCGCCGTACTGCGTGAGCGCCTCCTCCACCTCGCGCGGGGCACCGGCGAAGCGGGCGCCGTAGCGGGCGGAGGTGGCGATGAGCGAGCCGGTCTTGCCGGCCACGACGCGCAGGTAGTGCTCGAGCGGGTCGAGGTCGCGCGGGCCGACGGTCTCGAGGATCTGACCCTCGACGAGGCGGCCGAACGTCTCGGCCTGGATGCGCACCGCGTCGGCGCCGAGCCGCGCGGTGAGCTCCGAGGACTTGGCGAACAGGTAGTCGCCGGTGAGGATCGCGACGGTGTTGTCCCAGCGGGCGTTCGCGGAGTCGGCGCCGCGGCGCAGCGCAGCCTCGTCCATCACGTCGTCGTGGTAGAGCGATCCGAGGTGGGTCAGCTCGACCACGCACGCGGCGGTGACGATGCCCTCCGCGTCGGGGTCGCCGGTCTCCGCGGCGAGCAGGACGAGCAGCGGGCGGAACCGCTTGCCGCCCGCCTGCATCAGGTGCTGCGCGGCCTCGGTGACGAACCGGACCTCGCTCTGGACCGCGGCGTCGAGCTCCACCTCGACCTCCTCGAGGCGGCGGCGCAGCCGGTCCTCGAGATCGGGGTCGAGGACCGGCAGCGCCAGCGCGGCCGAGGCGGGGGTGGTCACGACGTGCTCCTGCAGGGGACTCGGGTCAGCGGACGAACTGTCCGGCGGTGGCCGCGAGGTCCAGGACCGGCCCGGGTACGACGCCGAGCGCGACCGTGGCCGCGAAGCCAACGGCGATCACGATAGTCGTGAGCACGGACGGCATCACCACCGTGGGCCCCTCGCCGACGGGGTCGGAGAAGTACATCAGCACGATGACCCGGATGTAGAAGAACGCCGCCACGGCGGAGAGCACCGCCGCCACCACGACGAGCGGCCACGCGCCGCCCTGCCACGCCGAGGTGAACACCGCCCACTTGCCGGTGAAACCGCTGGTCAGCGGGATGCCGGCCATGCCGAGCAGGAAGAACGCGAACACGCCCGCGACGAACGGGGACTCCTTGCCGAGGCCGGACCAGCGCGACAGGTGGGTCGCCTCGCCGCCCGAGTCGCGCACGACGGTGACGACCGCGAACGCGCCGATGGTCATGAAGCCGTAGGTGACCAGGTAGAACAGCACCGCCTGCAGCGAGGACAGCTCCGTGCTGTTGGGAGTCGTCACCGTGTGCAGGCCGACGAAGCCGGTCAGGATGAAGCCGGCGTGCGCGATCGAGGAGTAGGCCAGCATCCGCTTGATGTCGGTCTGGGCGAGCGCCAGGATGCAGCCGACCGCCATGGTGAGGATCGCGACGACCCAGATCATCGGCGTCCAGTCCCAGCGGGCCGGGCCGAACCCGACGTAGAACAACCGGAGCAGCGCCCCGAACGCCGCGACCTTGGTGCACGCCGCCATGAACGCGGTGACCGCGGTGGGCGCGCCCTGGTACACGTCGGGCGTCCACGAGTGGAACGGCGCGGCGCCGACCTTGAACAGCAGGCCGACCGCCACCAGGCCGATGCCGCCGAGCAGCAGCGGGTCGGCGCCGATCGTGCCGGAGACGGACTCGGCGATGTCGGCGAGCTGCATCGAGCCGGCGTAGCCGTAGACCAGCGCGATGCCGTAGAGGAAGAAGCCGGACGAGAAGGCGCCGAGCATGAAGTACTTCAGCGCGGCCTCCTGGCTGAGCAGCCGGCGCCGGCGGGCGAGGCCGCAGAGCAGGTAGAGCGGCAGCGACAGGATCTCCAGCGCGACGAACATCGTCAGCAGGTCGTTGGACGCGGGGAACAGCAGCATGCCGCCGACCGCGAACATCATCAACGGGAAGACCTCGGTGTGCTCGAGGCCCTTGGTCGACGCCTCGCGCTCGGCCTCGGTGCCCGGCAGCGCGGCGGCCTGGCCGGCGAACGCGGTGACGCCACCCTCGAGGTGCCGCTCGGCGAAGAGGAAGACGCTGATCAGCGTGAGCACGAGGATCGTGCCCCACAGGAAGACCGTCGGGCCGTCGACGGCGATGGCGCCCTCGGCCGCGATCGCGCCGAAGCCGGCGTTGTCGCCGCGCGGCTCGAGGTCCATCGCGACGAGGACGGTCATCACCAGCGCCGCGATGGTGCCGACGATCGCGAGCAGCGACTGCACGAGGTAGCGGCGGTCGCGCGGGGCGAACGCCTCCACGACGACGCCGGCCAGCGCGACGCCGAGGATGATCAGCAGGGGCGAGAGGTCGAAGTACTCGATGCTCGGCTTGCTGAAGTCGCCGACGGACTCCGACAGGAGCGGGGACACGGCGAGGGTGGTCACTGGTTGATCTCCTCTTCGGCCGCGGCGGGCGCGGGTACGGCGGGCTCCGGATCGGTGGCACCGACCTGCTCGAGCGTGGCGCCGACGGCCGGGTTGATGATCGTGGTGAGCGGCTTCGGGAAGAACCCGAGCACCACGATCAGCAGCAGCAGCGGCGCGAGCGCCCCGACCTCACGCAGGTTGAGGTCCTTCATGCCGCGCACGGCCTCGACGGACGGGCCGGTCATCGTCCGCTGGTACATCAGCAGGATGTAGAGCGCGGCCAGCACGATGCCGAACACGGCGAAGGCGGCGTACCACCAGTTGTGCGTGAACGTGCCGAGCAGGACCAGGAACTCCGAGACGAACGGCGACAGGCCGGGCAACGACAGCGACGACAGGCCCGCCACGAGGAACGTGCCGGCCAGCACGGGGGCGACCTTCTCGACGCCGCCGTAGTCGGGGATGAATTGCGAGCCGCGGCGGCTGATCAGGAAGCCGGTCACCAGGAACAGCGCGGCCGTCGACAGGCCGTGGTTGAACATGTAGAGCGTCGACCCGACCTGGCCGTAGCTGTTGAGCACGAAGATGCCCATCACGATGAAGCCGAAGTGCGACACCGAGGTGTAGGCGATCAGGCGCGGGATCGAACGCTGGCCGATCGCGACGAGACCGCCGTAGAGCACGCTGATGACGGCCAGCACGAGCACGACCGGGGTGGCCCACTTCGATGCCTCCGGGAACAGCCCGAGGCAGAAGCGCAGCATGCCGAAAGTGCCGATCTTGTCGAGGATGCTGACCAGCAGCACCGACGTGCCGGGGGTCGACTCCTGCGCGACGGTCGGCAGCCACGTGTGCACCGGGAACATCGGCGCCTTGATCGCGAACGCGACGAAGAAGCCGAGGAACAGCCAGCGCCCGGTCGTCGCGTCGAGGTCGGCGGTGATCGGCGCGAGCTCGGTGAGGAGGTACGTCGGGCCGGTCTCGCTGCCGGCGGACACGACGTACAGCCCGACGACGGAGGCCAGCATCAGCAGACCGCCGAACAGCGAGAACAGCAGGAACTTGACCGCGGCGTAGGAGCGGCGCGCGCCGCCGAAGCCGCCGACGAGGAAGTAGATCGGGATCAGCGTCGCCTCGAAGAGGACGTAGAACAAGAACACGTCCATCGCCGCGAAGACGCCGATCGCCAGGCCCTCGAGGGCGAGCATCCAGGCGAAGAACGAGTTGACGCCCCAGCGGCCGCGGTCGCCGTCGCGCCAGGAGGCGAGGATGACGACGGGGGTGAGGATCGCCGTCAGGATGACCAGCGTGAGGCCGATGCCGTCGACACCGAGGGCGTAGTGGGCGCCGAACGCCTCGATCCACGTGTAGGTCTCGGTGAACTGGTAGCGCTCACCGCCCGCGTCGTAGCCGAAGCCGATGACGGCCACAAGCGCCAGCGTGATCAGCGAGAAGGCCAGCGCGACCTTCTGCGGCAGGTCGGTGCGCTTGCGGTCGGTCGGCGGTGCGGGCAGCAGCGCGACGACGACGGCGCCGACGATCGGCAGCAGCAGAGCCGCGGACAACCAGGGGAACACTCAGGACACCAGCCTTACCGTCGTCATCGGGTAGTCGAGACCACGCGCAACCGGGTGGTCGAGCCTGTCGAGACCACTGAGCTCGCTCACGTCAGGTTCACCGCCAGGACCGCGACCACGACCACGAGCGCGCCGCTCAGCACGGACAGGGCGTAGGACCGCACGTAGCCGTTCTGCAGCCGGCGGAACGTGCCGGACATGCCGGCGAAGGCCCGCCCGGTGCCGTCGACGACGCCGTCGACCCCGTGGTCGTCGAAGTCGACCAGGCCGGTAACCAAGCGTTCGCCCGGCCGCATCAGCAGCTCCTCGTTGAGCGCGTCGCCGTACAGGTCCGCACGCGCCGCCCGGGTCACGAACGACACGTTGGCCGGCGCGGTGCGCGGCACCTCGTTGCGGCCCACGGTGAGCCAGGCGATCGCGATGCCCACGGCCACGACGGCGACGATGATCAGCGTGTAGACGATCGGCGAGAACGCCAGCTCGTGGTGGGCGAGCTCGCCGACGACAGGCGTGAGGAAGTCGACGATCCAGTCGCCGAGGATCAGCAGACCGCCGAGCACGGACAGCGCCGCCAGCACCATCAGCGGCACGGTCATCACCTTGGGCGACTCGTGCGGGTGGACGTCGTCCGCCCAGCGCTTCTCGCCGAAGAAGGTCATCAGCATCACGCGGGTCCTGTAGAACGCCGTGATGCCGGCGCCGATCAGGGCGCACAGGCCGACGATCGTGCTCTCGCCGAACGCGGCCTCGATGATCCGGTCCTTGGACCAGAAGCCGGAGAAGCCCGGGAAGCCGATGATCGCCAGGTAGCCCATGGCGAAGGTCAGGTAGGTGACGGGGACGGCCTTCTGCAGCGCGCCGTAGTGGCGCATGTCCACGTCGTCGTTCATCGCGTGCATCACCGAGCCGGCGCCGAGGAACATGTTGGCCTTGAAGAAGCCGTGCGTGAGCAGGTGGAAGATCGCGAACGCGTAGCCGTACACACCGAGGCCGGCGGCCAGCATCATGTAGCCGATCTGGCTCATCGTCGAACCGGCGAGAGCCTTCTTGATGTCGTCCTTGGCGCAACCGATGATCGCACCCCAGAGGAGCGTGACCACGCCGACGATCACCACGGCGGTCTGGGCGGCCTGGGTGTAGTCGTAGATGAAGTTGGAGCGCACCACGAGGTACACACCCGCCGTCACCATCGTTGCCGCGTGGATCAGCGCGGAGACGGGCGTGGGGCCCTCCATCGCGTCCAGGAGCCAGGACTGCAGCGGCACCTGGGCGGACTTGCCGCACGCGGCGAGGAGGAACAGCAGGCCCAGCGCGGTGAGGGTCGCGGTGGACGCCTGTCCGGCGGCCGCGGACACGCCCTCGAACGCAACCGTGCCGAACGTCGCGAAGACCAGCATCGTGCCGAGCGCCATGCCGATGTCACCGACACGGTTCACCACGAACGCCTTCTTCGCGGCCACGGCCGCCGAGGGCTTGTGCTGCCAGAAGCCGATCAGGAGGTACGACGCCAGGCCGACGCCCTCCCAGCCGAGGAACACGCCGAGGTAGTTGTCGCTGAGGACCAGCACGAGCATCGCCGCGACGAAGAGGTTGAGGTACCCGAAGAACCGCGGTCGCCGCTCGTCGTGGGCCATGTAGCCGACCGAGTAGATGTGGATCAGCGACCCGACACCGGTGATCAGCAGGAGGAACAGCGCCGACAGCGGGTCGTAGAGCAGCGCCATGTCCGCCTGGAACGAACCGGCCTGGACCCAGGTCCACAGGTGCTGGTCGATGCTGCGGTCGGAGTCGGGCCGGCCCAGCAGGGCGATGAACGCCAGCAGGCTGATCACGAACGACGCGACGACGGTCGCGCAGCCGAGCAGGTGCGCGAAGCCCTGGGTGCGGCGCCCGCCGAGGAGCAGGATCACCGCGGCGCCGAGCGCCGGCAGGGCCACGATCAACCACAGCAGCGAGAAGACGCCGTCGGCCGCGACCGGGTGGATCACGGGCACCGCGTGGCCGCCCTCCTCGGCGAGGCGGGGGAACAGGGAGGCAGAGCTGGAGGTCACCGACCGCTCCTCAGTACTTCAGCAGGCTGGCGTCGTCGACCGAGGCCGAGCGGCGCGTCCGGAAGATGGTCATGATGATCGCGAGGCCGACCACGACCTCCGCGGCGGCGACGACCATCACGAAGAAGGCCGCGACCTGCCCGTCGAGGTTGCCGTGGATGCGGGCGAAGGTGACGAACGCGAGGTTGCAGGCGTTGAGCATCAGCTCGACGCACATGAACACCACGATCGCGTTGCGGCGCACGAGCACGCCGATGCAGCCGATCGTGAACAGGATCGCGGACAGCCCGAGGAACGGTGCGGGGTCCATCAGTCCTCCTTGGTCGTCCGGGGAGACCGGCTCGTGTTGTCGTCGCCCGAGTCGGCGGTGGTCGAGCCTGTCGAGACCACGTCGTTCTCAGGCTCGGTCGCGGAGGTGTCGAACGAGGCGGAGACGTCCTCGTTCTCGGCCGGCTGCGGCGACTCGCCGGGAGCGCCCGGCGGCACCTCCCCGTCGGTGCGCATGCCGCGGGTCAGCTCGTCGATGTCGTCGGCGAGGTCGGCCGCGGAGCGGACGGTGCCGCGGATGCTGAGCACCCGGGAGACCGACGACTCGGCCGGCGTGCCGTCGGGCAGCAGCGCGGGCGTGTCCACGGCGTTGTGCCGGGCGAACACACCGGGCGAGGGCAGCGGGCCGAGCGGCTTGCCGTGCTGGACGTAGTCGCGCATCCGCTGCGCGGCCAGGTCGGCCTGGGAGCGCCGCGGGGTGAGGCGCTCGCGGTGCGCGAGCACCATGGCGCCGACCGCGGCGGTGATCAGCAGGGCGCTGGTCGCCTCGAACGCGAAGACGTACTTGGAGAACAGCAGCTGGGCGAGGCCGGGCACGTTGCCGTCCTCGTTGGCCGTGGCGAGCCCGACGACAGTGCCGACCGAGACCTGGACGACGCCGAGCACCAGGACGGCGCCGAACAGCAGCCCGACGATCGCCGCGGCGAGCCGCTGGCCCTTGATCGTCTCGACGATCGAGTCGGACGCGTCGACGCCGACGAGCATCAGCACGAACAGGAACAGCATGAGGATCGCGCCGGTGTAGACGATCACCTGCACGGCGAACAGGAACGGCGCGTCCTGCATGGCGTACATGACCGCCAGGCACACCATCACGACGGCGAGCAGCAGGGCGGCGTGCACCGCCTTGCGCACGAAGAGCAGGCCCAGCGCCGCGAGCACCATGACGGGCGCGAGCATCCAGAAGAGGACCACGGGTCAGGCCTCCGTCTCGTTCTTGGCCGGCCGGAACGAGCCGCGGTAGTAGTCGCCCTCGTCGTCGCCGAGCAGCATCGGGTGCGGCGGCTGCTCCATGCCGGGCAGGAGCGGTGCGAGCAGGTCCTGCTTCTCGTAGATCAGGTCGGCGCGGTTGTCGTCGGCCAGCTCGTACTCGTTGGTCATCGTGAGCGCCCGGGTCGGGCACGCCTCGATGCACAGGCCGCACAGGATGCAGCGCAGGTAGTTGATCTGGTAGACGCGGCCGTAGCGCTCACCGGGCGAGAAGCGCTCGTCCTCGGAGTTGGAGGCCCCCTCGACGTAGATCGCGTCGGCCGGGCACGCCCAGGCGCACAGCTCGCAGCCGATGCACTTCTCGAGCCCGTCTGGCCAGCGGTTGAGCTGGTGCCGGCCGTGGAAGCGGGGCGCGGTCGGCTTCTTCTCGAACGGGTACTGCTCGGTGACGACCTTCTTGAACATCGTCCGGAAGGTCACCCCGAAACCCGCGACCGGGTCCCAGAACTGCTCCTTGAGGGTGGGCATCAGCGGGGCTCCTTGCTGTACAGAGAGACCGGGGTGCGGCCCTTGACCGGCTTGCCGGGCATCGGCGGGACCGGGTAGCCGTTGGCGAACGCGTCGAAGTCGGCGTGGCGCTGGTCGGCCGCCTCCTCCGACTCGAGGGCCTCCTCCTCGGCGCCGCCGACGAAGAACAGCACCAGGAAGAGCACGGCGAGCACGCCGATCGCGGCCAGGAGGTAGCTGCGGTTGATGCCACCCTCGAGGCTGATCGCGCGGATCGTGGCGACCGCGATGATCCACGCCAGCGAGACCGGGATCAGCCGCTTCCAGCCGAACTTCATGAACTGGTCGTAGCGCAGCCGCGGCAGCGTCCCGCGCAGCCAGATGAAGATGAAGACGAAGATCATCACCTTGGCGAGGAACCACAGCACCGGCCAGTAGCCCTCGTTGGCGCCGTCCCAGATCGACAGCGGCCACGGTGCGCGCCAGCCGCCGAGGAAGAGCGTCGTGGCCAGCGCCGAGACGGTGACCATGTTGACGTACTCGGCGAGGAAGAACAGCGCGAACTTCAGCGAGGAGTACTCGGTGTGGAAGCCACCGACGAGCTCACCCTCGGCCTCGGGCAGGTCGAACGGCGCGCGGTTGGTCTCGCCGACCATCGAGATCACGTAGATGACGAACGACGGGATCAGGATCAGGCCGAACCACAGCCGCTCCTGCGCCGCGACGATCTCGGAGGTCGACATCGAGCCGGCGTACAGGAAGACGGCGACGAGCGAGAGGCCCATCGCGACCTCGTAGGAGATCATCTGCGCCGAGCTGCGCAGACCGCCCAGCAAGGAGTACGTCGACCCGGAGGACCAGCCGCCGAGCACGATGCCGTAGATGCCGATCGAGGCCACGGCCAGGATGAACAGCACGCCGACCGGCATGTCGGTCAGCTGCAGCGGCGTGACGATGTCGGTGAACGGCACCCGCACCTCGGGGCCGAAGGGGATCACCGCGAAGGCCACGAACGCCGGCACCGTCGACATGATCGGCGCGAGCACGAAGACGACCTTGTCGGCCGCCGTCGGGATGATGTCCTCCTTCAGCGCCAGCTTCACGCCGTCCGCGAGGGACTGCAGAAGGCCGAAGGGGCCGTGCACGTTGGGGCCGATGCGGTGCTGCATGCGGGCCACGACGCGACGCTCGAACCAGATGTTGAACAGCGTCAGCAGCACCAGCAGCACGAAGATCAGCAGCGACTTGATCAGGATCAGCCACCACGGGTCCTGACCGAACACGGACAGGTCGTCGGCCGCGAGCACGACGCTCCGGGGCGCGGTCATGCGGCACCTCCTTCGACGGAGACGGTCGATCCGGCGGTCGCGCCGAGGTCGCGGGTGACGTTGATGCCGTCGGAGTTGGCCGGGAGCCAGACGACCCCGTCGTCCAGGTCGGCGACGCCGACCGGCAGCGTGGCCGACCCGCCCGGCCCGGTGACCGTGACGTTGGCGCCGGCCTCGACGCCGAGCCGGGCGAGCGTACCCGCCGACACGAGTGCGACCGCAGCCCGCCCGGTGGCCTTGAGGTAGTCGTCGCCGTCGAGCATCGAGGCGTCGTCGATCATCTGCTTCCAGGTGGCCAGCCGCAGTCCGCCGTCGAGCACGGTCGAGCCGTCGGCGTTGGCCGAGCGCGCCGAGGCGAGGGACTCGCGAGCCGGAGCCTCGACCCGGGCGCCGTCCCACGCCCCGAGCTCGGCGAGCTCGGCGCGGGCGGCCTCGACGGTCTTGAAGCCGAGCGGAGTGCCCAGCTCGTCGGCGATGCCCGCGAGCACGCGCAGGTCGGGCAGCGCGTGCGACTCGAACAGCACCTTGTCGAACGGCCGCTGGCGGCCCTCCCAGGTGACGAACGTGCCGGCCTTCTCGGCGGCCGCGGCCACCGGGAACACCACGTCGGCGGCCCGGGTCACGTCGGTCGCGCGCAGCTCCAGGCTCACGACGAACGACGCGACCTCGAGCGCGGCGCGCGTGGCGGCGGGGTCGGGGGTGTCGTCGGGGTCGACGCCGGCGACGACAAGACCGCCGACCTCGCCCAGGGCCGCACCGGCGATGATGCCGGTCGCGTCGAGACCGGGCTCGTGGCCGACCGTCGTGCCCCAGACCGTGCCGAGGTCGACACGCGCGGCGGCGTCGTCGACCGGACGACCGCCGGGGAGCACCGACGGCAGCAGGCCCGCGTCGACCGCGCCGCGGTCGCCGGCCCGCCGCGGCACCCAGGCCAGCCGGGCACCGGTGGTGCCGGCGAGCTCGAGGGCGGCGGTGAGCGCGCCGGGGACCGATGCGAGACGCTCGCCGACCAGGATCACGCCGCCGGCGTCGAGGGCGACCTCGCCGTCGTGGGCGAGCGCCTCGATCGCGCGGGCCTCGTCGCCGGGGGCGGTACGGATCAGCGTGCCGTGCATCTTGGCCAGGCCGCGCGAGGTGTAGGGCGCGACGCTGAAGACCCGTAGGCCCTTGCGCGCGGCCTTGCGCAGGCGGAGGAACAACGTCCCGGCCTCGTCCTCGGGCTCGAGCCCGGCGAGCACGACGGTGCCGACCTTCTCGAGGTCCTCGAAGGTGACGCCGAGCCCGGTGCCCGCGACCGTCGAGGCGAGGAACGCCTCCTCCTCCGCGGAGTGCGGACGGGCGCGGAAGTCGACGTTGTTGGTGCCGAGCGCGACGCGCGCGAACTTGCTGTAGGCGTAGGCGTCCTCGAGCGTGAGCCGGCCACCGGTGAGCACGCCGGTCACGCCGGCGTCCTTCAGGCCGCGGGCGGCGGTCATGAGGGCCTCCGGCCACGACGCCACGCGCAGCTCGCCGGACTCGGCGTCGCGCACCATCGGGTGCGTGAGCCGGTCGTCCTGCTGGGCGTAGGCGAAACCGAAGCGGTCCTTGTCGGTGATCCACTCCTCGTTGACCGCCGGGTCGTCGCCGGCCAGGCGGCGTACGACCTTGCCGCGGCGGTGGTCGACGCGGATGGCCGAGCCGCACGCGTCGTGCTCGGCGACCGACTGCGTGGAGACCAGGTCGAACGGCCGCGCCCGGAAGCGGTACGTCGCCGAGGTGAGCGCGCCGACCGGGCAGATCTGGATCGTGTTGCCGGAGAAGTAGCTCTCGAACGGCTCCTTCTCGTAGATGCCGACCTGCTGCAGCGCGCCGCGCTCGATCAGCGCGATGAACGGGTCGCCGGCGATCTGTTCGGAGAACCGCGTGCACCGCGCACAGAGCACGCAGCGCTCGCGGTCGAGCAGCACCTGCGCGGAGATGTTGATCGGCTTGGGGAACGTCCGCTTGGTCTCGACGAAGCGGGTCTCAGCGCGACCGTTGGTCATCGCCTGGTTCTGCAGCGGGCACTCGCCGCCCTTGTCGCAGACCGGGCAGTCCAGCGGGTGGTTGATGAGCAGCTGCTCCATCACGCCCTGCTGCGCCTTGTCGGCGATCGGCGAGGAGATCTGGGTCTTGACCACCATGCCGTCGGAGGCGACCAGCGTGCAGGAGGCCTGCGGCTTCACCCGTCCGGGCGGGCCCATCATCGTGCGCGGCTCGCCGTCGGGGCCGGGCAGCGCCACCTCGACGAGGCACTGCCGGCACGCGCCGACCGGCGCGAGCAGCGGGTGGTCGCAGAACCGGGGGATCTGCACCCCGATCTGCTCGGCGGCGCGGATGACCAGCGTGCCCTTGGGCACGCTGACCTCCAGCCCGTCGATGGTGAGGGTGACCAGGTCGGCCTTCTGGACCTCCTGGCCTTCCTTGGACGTGACCGTCATCAGTGCGCTCCCGCGGGTGCGAAGAGGGTGGACTTGGCCGGGTCGAACGGGCAGCCGCCGTGCTGGAAGTGGGCGACGTACTCGTCCCGGAAATACTCGATGGACGAGGTGATCGGGCTGGTCGCACCGTCACCGAGCGCGCAGAACGCACGGCCCAGGATGTTGTCGCACTCGTCCAACAGGTTCTCGAGGTCGGTCTCGGTGCCCTGGCCCTTCTCGAGGCGGGCGAGGGTATGTACCTGCCACCACGTTCCCTCGCGGCACGGGGTGCACTTGCCGCACGACTCGTGCTTGTAGAACTCGGTCCAGCGCAGCACGGCACGGACGACGCAGGTGGTCTCGTCGAAGATCTGCAGCGCCTTGGTGCCGAGCATCGAGCCGGCCGCGCCGACGCCCTCGTAGTCGAGAGGTACGTCGAGGTGCTCGGCGGTCAGGATCGGGGTCGACGACCCGCCAGGCGTCCAGAACTTCAGCTCGTGCCCCTCGCGCACGCCGCCGGCGAGGTCGAGCAGCTCGCGCAGCGTGATGCCGAGCGGTGCTTCGTACTGACCGGGCCGGGTGACGTGACCGGACAGCGAGTAGAGCGTCATGCCCTTGCTCTTCTCGGTGCCCATCGAGGCGAACCAGCTCGGGCCGTTGCGCACGATCGCGGGCACCGAGGCGATGCTCTCGACGTTGTTGATCACCGTCGGCGAGGCGTAGAGGCCGGCGACCGCGGGGAACGGCGGCCGCAGGCGGGGCTGCCCGCGACGGCCCTCGAGCGAGTCGAGCAGCGCGGTCTCCTCGCCGCAGATGTAGGCGCCGGCGCCGGCGTGCACCACGAGGTCGAGGTCGTAGCCGGAGCCGTGGATGTCCCTGCCGAGGTGGCCGGCCAGGTAGGCCTCCTGCACCGCGCGCTGGAGGCGGCGGATGACGTGCAGCACCTCACCGCGGACGTAGATGAACGCATGGTTGGCGCCGATGGCGTAGGCCGCGATGATCACGCCCTCGACCAGGGTGTGCGGGCTGGCCATCATCAGCGGGATGTCCTTGCAGGTGCCCGGCTCCGACTCGTCGGCGTTGACGACGAGGTACTTCGGGTTCGGGTTGTCCTTGGGGATGAAGCCCCACTTCAGGCCGGTCGGGAAGCCCGCGCCACCGCGGCCGCGCAGACCGGAGTCCTTGACCAGGTCGATCAGCGCGCCGGGCTCCATGCCGAACGCGGTGTCGAGGGCGGAGTAGCCGCCGGACCGTGCGTAGGAGTCGAGGGTCCAGGCGCGGTCGGCGTCCCAGTTGTCGGAGAGGACCGGGGTCAACGTGTCCACCATCAGGCGCCACCCTCCTCGTTCTTGCCGCCGGCGTCCTCGCCGACCGTCTTCGCGTCGGACTCGGCCACCCGGGTCTCGGACTCGGTGCGCGACGAGTCGGTCTTCTTCGCCGCCTCGACCGGGCTGTCGGTCCGCGCCCCGCCGATCTGCTTGCGGTCGCTCTGCGGTGCCTTCCAGCCGCGCTCGCGCGCGATCTCGAGGCCGGCGAGGCTCGGCGGGCCGGCCGCCGGACCCTCGTCGGCGAGGTCGTCCGGGAAGCCGGCGAGCACGCGCTCGGCCTCACGCCACGTGCAGATCCGCGGGCCGCGGGTGGACCGGACCTCCCTGCCCTCACGCAGGTCGTCGACGAGCTGCGTGGCGGACTCCGGGGTCTGGTTGTCCATGAACTCCCAGTTGACCATCACCACCGGGGCGAAGTCGCAGGCGGCGTTGCACTCGACGTGCTCGAGCGTGATCTTGCCGTCTGCGGTCGTCTCGTCGTTGCCGACGTCCAGGTGGTCCTTCAGACGCTCGAAGATCGCGTCGCCGCCCATGACCGCGCAGAGCGTGTTGGTGCACACACCGACGTGGTAGTCGCCGACGGGACGGCGCTTGTACATCGTGTAGAACGTCGCGACCCCGGACACCTCGGCGGCGGAGAGGCCCAGGATGTCGGCGCACGCCTCGATGCCGCGCGGGGTGATCCGGCCCTCGACGCTCTGCACCAGGTGCAGCATCGGCAGCAGCCCGGACCGCGCCTGCGGGTAGCGAGCCGCGATCTCGCGCAGCTCGCCCATCGTCTTGTCGTCGAGGGCTCCCTCGTGGAGCTCGGTCATCTGTCGACGCCTCCCATCACGGGGTCGATCGAGGCGATGGCGACGATGACGTCGGCGACCATGCCGCCCTCGCTCATCACCGAGGTCGCCTGCAGGTTCGTGAACGACGGGTCGCGGAAGTGCGCGCGGTAAGGCCGTGTGCCGCCGTCGGAGACGACGTGCGCACCCAGCTCGCCGCGCGGCGACTCGACCGGGACGTAGGCCTGGCCGGGCGGGACCCGGAAGCCCTCGGTCACCAGCTTGAAGTGGTGGATCAGGGCCTCCATGGACTCGCCCATGATGTGCCGGATGTGGTCGAGGCTGTTGCCCATGCCGTCGGCGCCGACCGCGAGCTGGCTCGGCCAGGCGATCTTCTTGTCGCCGATCATCACCGGCGCCCCCTCGAGGCCGCGCAGCCGCTCGGCGCACTGCTCGATGATCCGCAGCGACTCCCACATCTCGTCGAGGCGGATGCGGAACCGGCCGTAGGCGTCGGCGGTGTCCCAGGTGACGACGTCGAAGTCGTAGTCCTCGTAGCCGCAGTAGGGCTGCGTCTTGCGCAGGTCCCACGGGTAGCCGGTCGACCGCAGGACCGGCCCGGTCAGCCCGAGCGCCATGCAGCCGGCGAGGTCGAGGTAGCCCACGCCCTCGAGGCGACCCTTGAAGATCGGGTTGGCGTTGCAGAGGTCGGCGTACTCGGGGAGCCGCTTCTTCATCAGCGCGACGAAGTCGCCGATCTGGTCGAGCGCACCGGGCGGCATGTCCTGCGCGACACCGCCGGGACGGATGAACGCGTGGTTCATGCGGAGGCCGGTGATCAGCTCGAACAGGTCGAGAACCAGCTCGCGCTCGCGGAAGCCGATCGTCATGACCGTCAGTGCGCCGATCTCCATGCCGCCGGTGGCGATCGCCACGAGGTGGCTCGAGATCCGGTTGAGCTCCATCAGGAGGACGCGCATGACCTGCGCCTTCTCCGGGATCTGGTCCTCGATGTCGAGCAGCCGCTCGATGCCCAGGACGTACGTCGCCTCGTTGTAGAACGGCGAGAGGTAGTCCATCCGGGTGCAGAACGTGACGCCCTGCGTCCAGGAGCGGAACTCCATGTTCTTCTCGATGCCGGTGTGCAGGTAGCCGATGCCGCAGCGGGCCTCGGTCACCGTCTCGCCCTCGAGCTCGAGGATCAGCCGGAGCACGCCGTGGGTCGACGGGTGCTGCGGGCCCATGTTCACGACGACGTGGTCGTCGTGCTCCTCGGCGATCCCGGACACGACGGAGTCCCAGTCCTGCCCGGTCACCGTGAAGACGCGGCCCTGCGAGGTCTCGCTCGCGCCGGCGTACATGTCCTCGGTGTGGTCGGTGGTGCTCATCAGTTGTAGCTCCTCCGCGTGTCGGGCGGCGGGACGGTTGCGCCCTTGTACTCGACCGGGATGCCACCCAATGGGTAGTCCTTGCGCTGGGGGTGGCCCGGCCAGTCGTCGGGCATCTCGATGCGCGTCAGCGACGGGTGGCCGTCGAAGATGATCCCGAAGAAGTCCCAGGTCTCGCGCTCGTGCCAGTCGTTGGTCGGGTAGACCGACACGATCGACGGGATGTGCGGGTCGGCGTCGGGGCAGGTGACCTCGAGCCGGATGCGCCGGTTGTGGGTCATCGACAGCAGGTGGTAGACCGCGTGCAGCTCGCGCCCGGCGTCCTCGGGGAAGTGCACGCCGCTCACTCCGGAGCAGAACTCGAAGCGCAGCTCGGGCTCGTCGCGCAGCAGCTGGGCGACCGCGACGAGGTGGGCGCGACGCACGAAGAGCGTGAGCTCGCCGCGGTGGATCACGACCTTCTCGATCGCGGAGTCGATGCCCTGAGACGTGGTGGCCGCCTCGAGCGCGTCGGCGAACTCGTCGAACCAACCGCCGAACGGACGCTTGGCCCCACCGGGCATGACGACCGGGCGCACCAGGCGGCCGTAGCCGGAGGTGTCGCCGGTGCCCTTGACGCCGAACATGCCCCGGCGTACGCCGATGATCTCGGGCTGCAGCTGCTCGGGCTCGACCGGAAGGGTGTTCTCCGGCCAGATGTCGGCGGCGTCCTTGTCGGTGCCCGGGGTGATCTCGTTCTTCTCGTCGCTCACCGCAGCAGCCCCTTCATCTCCGAGGTCGGCAGCGCGTTCAGGGCCTCGGCCTCGAGCTGCTCGATCTGCTCGCGACGGTGGGCGCCGAGCTTGGACGTCTGGACCTGCTTGTGCAGCTTGAGGATCGCGTCGATCAGCATCTCGGGCCTCGGCGGGCAGCCGGGGAGGTACATGTCGACGGGGACCACGTGGTCGACGCCCTGGACGATCGCGTAGTTGTTGAACATGCCGCCGGAGCTGGCGCACACGCCCATCGCCAGGACCTTCTTGGGCTCGGCCATCTGGTCGTAGATCTGGCGGAGCACCGGCGCCATCTTCTGGCTGACGCGGCCGGCGACGATCATCAGGTCGGCCTGACGCGGCGAGGCGCGGAACACCTCCATGCCGAAGCGCGAGAGGTCGTAGCGCGGACCGCCGCTGGTCATCATCTCGATGGCGCAGCAGGCCAGGCCGAAGGTGGCGGGCCAGAACGACGCCTTGCGCATGTAGCCCGCGACGCCCTCGACGGTCGTCAGCAGGACTCCGCTCGGGAGCTTCTCCTCGAGGCCCATCAGTTCTTCCCTCCAGCAGTGCGTGTGGTCTCGACGAGCCTTTCGACGAGCTCGACCACCCGGTAGGTCAGTCCCATTCCAAGCCCCCGCGCTTCCATACGTAGGCGTAGGCGACGAAGACGGTGAGGATGAAGAGCACCATCTCGACGAGGCCGAAGATGCCCATCGCGTCGAAGTGCACGGCCCACGGGTACAGGAACACGATCTCGATGTCGAAGACGATGAACATCATCGCGGTGATGTAGTACTTCACCGGGAAGCGGCCGCCACCGAGAGCCTGCGGGGTGGGCTCGATGCCGCACTCGTAGGAGTCGAGCTTGGCGCGGTTGTAGCGCTTCGGCCCGATCACGGCGCTCATCACGACCGAGAACACCGCGAAGCCGAGCGCGATCAGCCCGAGCCCCAGGATCGGTGCGTAGAGATCCATGCGTGTCGTCTCCCTCTCGTGCGTTCTCTGCGTCTCGTGGCTAGGCCGCCGGAGCGACCTTGCTCAGCGCGTTGATGATCCGGTCGGACACGTCCCCGTCACGCGGGTCGGTCAGGTTGGCCATGAGCTTGAGCGTGAACTTCATCAGGGCCGTGCGTGGCAGGCCGTACTTCGTGGCCTGCTTCATGAACGTGGGGTTGCCGATCATCTTGGCGAAGATCCGGCCGAGCGTGAAGTAGCCGCCGTACGCCGCCTCGAGCTCGGCGGCGTACCCCTGCAGCACCCGCTCGCGCGCGGGACCGGCCGGAGTGGCGAGCGCCTGGACGATCGTCTCCGCGGCGACGTGGCCGGACTCGAGGGCGTAGTCGATGCCCTCGCCGTTGAACGGGTTGACCATGCCGCCGGAGTCGCCGCAGAGCAGCACGCCGCGGGTGTAGTGCGGCTTTCGGTTGAAGCCCATCGGCAAGGCGGCGGAACCGATCCGGCCGACGCGGTTGGCGTCGTCACGGAAGCCCCACTCCTCCGGGGTGTTGGACAGCCAGCGCTGCAGGACGTCCTTGTAGTCGACGTGCTGGAACGCCTTTGAGGTGTTGAGGATGCCGAGGCCGACGTTGGCGGTGCCGTCGCCGACGCCGAAGATCCAGCCGTAGCCGGGCAGCAGGTTGCTGCTGCCGGGCGTGCCGTCCCACAGCTCCAGCCAGGACTCCATCCACGGGTCGTCGTGGCGCGGGGTCTGGTAGTAGGCGCGGACCGCGACGCCCATCGGGCGGTTCTCGCGACGCTCGAGGCCGAGCGCGATCGCGATGCGGGCGGAGACGCCGTCGGCGGCGATGACCACGGGTGCGCGGTACGTCGTCTCGTCGCCGACCTTGCGGCCGCGCTCGTCGACGGGGCGGGCGGTGACGCCGACGACACGGCCGGTCGCCTCGTCGAACACGGGACCGGTGACGGCGGTGCGCTCCATCAGCCGCGCGCCGGCCTTCTCGGCGTGACGGGCGAGCAGCTCGTCGAAGTCCATCCGCGTCCGGACCATGCCGTACGGCGGGAACGAGGCGAGCTCGGGCCAGGGCAGCTCGAGGCGGTGACCCGCGCCGACGATGCGCAGGCCGTTGTTGCGGGCCCAGCCGGGGGCGTCGAGGTCGATGCCCATCGCGACGAGCTGGCGGACCGCGCGCGGGGTGAGCCCGTCGCCGCAGATCTTGTCGCGCGGGAACGCGGCCTTCTCCAGCAGGAGCACGTCGACGCCGGCCTGCGCGAGGTGGAACGCGGCGGACGACCCGGCGGGGCCGGCCCCGACGACGATGACGTCGGCGGCCTGCGTGTCCGCGGGCGTCCGGGTCATTGCGGGGGGCTCCTCGTTCGGGGGTTCCGACCGGCGGGTTGTGACTATGTGAATCGCTTCACTAATGCCGACCGGCGGTCAGTCTATGCCTCGTCCGAGGTTCGTGCGACCCGGCCCCTGCCCACGGTCTGCACCGCCCAAACCACCCCTGACCTGGGCATTTCCGCAAGAGGATTGTTGCGTAAATCCCGCCCGTCCGTGCCGCGGTGGCGTCAGGCGCGGGCCCGGTGCAGGGCGACGATCCCGCCGGTGAGGTTGCGCCACTCGGTGTCGCGCCACCCGGCCGCGGTGATCCGCTCGGCGAGCGCGGCCTGGTCGGGCCAGGCCCGGATCGACTCCGCGAGGTAGACGTAGGCGTCCGGGCTCGAGGAGACCGCCCGCGCGACGGTGGGGAGCGCGCGCATGAGGTACTCGACGTACGCCGTCCGGAAGGCCTTGTTGGTCGGGTGGCTGAACTCGCACACCACGAGCCGGCCGCCGGGACGGGTCACCCGGCGCATCTCGCGCAGGCCGGCGTCGGGGTCGACCACGTTGCGGAGCCCGAACGAGATCGTGACCGCGTCGAAGGTCGCGTCCGCGAACGGCAGCCTGGTCGCGTCGCCCGCGGTGAACCCGAGGTGCGGGCGGGCCTGCTTGCCGACCCGGAGCATCCCGATCGAGAAGTCGCACGGCACGACCTGCGCACCGCGGTCGGCGAACGGCTGGCTGGAGGTGCCGGTGCCGGCCGCGAGGTCGAGCACCTTCTCGCCCGGCCGCGGGTCGACGGCTTCGACGACGAGGCGGCGCCAGCGACGGTCCCGGCCGAGCGAGAGCACGTCGTTGGTGAGGTCGTAGCGGCGCGCGACGTCGTCGAACATCGCCTGCACCTCGGCGGGCTTCTTCTCCAGGTCGGCGCGGGTCACGGGGTGCAGCCTAGGCGTGCCGAAGTGGCTCGATGTGGGGTGGGCTGGAACACGGTCGTAGGCTGACGCCTCGTGACGCAGCCCCAGGTGAGTGCCGACCCGCTGGTCGTGCGCACCGTCCCGCTCGACGACCCGGGCGACCTGCTGGCGCTGCTCCCCGACTCCGCGACCGACCCGGCCACCGCGTGGGTGCGCAACGGCGACGGACTCGTCGGCTGGGGCGTGGCCGCGGTGGTGCGGCCGTCCGGGCCGGACCGGTTCGCGCACGCCCGCGCCTGGTGGGTCGAGCAGGTGGCCACGGCGGTGGTGCGCGACGAGGTCGGTCTGCCGGGCACCGGCCTGGTCTGCTTCGGCTCTTTCGCGTTCGCCGACCACACCGGCGACAGCGTGCTGGTCGTGCCCGAGGTGGTCGTCGGCCGCCGCGGCGGACGGGCCTGGGTGACGACGACCAGCGCGGGCGCGCTCACGACGCCGCCCGCGATCGGACCGGTCGACGAACCGGACCCGCCGAGCGGCGTGACGTTCTCCGACGGCGCGATGAGCGGCGCCGGCTGGGAGCTGGTCGTGGCCGAGGCGGTACGCCGGATCAACGCCGGCGACCTGGAGAAGGTCGTGCTGGCGCGGGACCTGGTCGCCACTGCCGACGAGGACGTCGACGTGCGCTGGCCCCTGCGCCGCCTGGCCGAGAGCTACCCGATGTGCTGGACGTTCCACGTCGACGGGCTGTTCGGCGCGACCCCCGAGATGCTGGTGCGCCGCGAGCGCGGCCTGGTCACCTCGCGCGTGCTCGCCGGGACGATCCGACGTACCGGGGACGACGAGCGGGACCTGGCCCTGGCCGCGACACTCGCGCGGTCGTCGAAGGACCTCGAGGAGCACGAGTACGCCGTCCGCTCGGTCGCCGACGCGCTGGCGCCGCACTGCACGTCGATGAACGTGCCGGAGGCGCCGTTCGTGCTGCACCTGCCCAACGTCATGCACCTCGCGACCGACGTCGCGGGCGTCACGCACGAGACCGGCGACGTGGCGTCGTCGCTCACGCTCGCCGAGGCGCTGCACCCCTCGGCCGCTGTCGGCGGCACCCCGACCAAGGTGGCCCAGGCGCTGATCACGGAGATCGAGGGCATGGACCGCGGCCGCTACGCGGGACCGGTGGGCTGGATGGACGCCGCCGGCGACGGCGAGTGGGGCATCGCGCTGCGCTCGGCCGAGGTGGACGGCGCGCGGGTGCGGCTGTTCGCGGGCTGCGGCATCGTCGCCGACTCCGACCCGGAGGCGGAGCTGGCGGAGGCGCAGGCGAAGTTCGTGCCGGTCCGGGACGCGCTGGCGGGTCGCTGACCCTCCCCCGCGGGGCCAGCGCCGCCGCGACACCCTGGTGTGCCGTGGGCACTGCCGTGGGCAACGGACCCTTGGGTAACCCGTTGCCCACGACAGAACTCGTGGGACGCACACCCCCGTGTGAGTGCCGCCCCCATCCTCGCGAAGCGAAATGCCCCTGTCTGTAGCCAATGGCGGCCATCGGTATCGGCCGAACGGCCATCCGTCGGGAACCGGTCGGCTAGTCAGCGTCCCGATGGTTGGGACCCATCCGGGTCAGCCCACGCGCTCGTCGACGAAGCACCAGCGCCAGGTCTCGCCCGGCTCGGCCGACTCGACGACCGGGTGCCTGGTCTGGTGGAAGTGCGCCGTGGCGTGCTTGCGCGGCGAGGAGTCGCAGCAGCCGACGTGTCCGCAGGCGACGCAGGCGCGCAGGTGCACCCAGGCCCGCTCGCCGATCGCCACGCAGTCCTCGCAGACCCGCTCACCCTCGGCCGCGGCGGCGCCTCCTCCGGCCATGCTCGGCACGGGGACGCCGGCCGCCTGCTCGAGGTGCTCGCACAGCTCCGCAGCGCCCACGGCTCCTGCCCTTCCGTCGGTGTCGGCGACGACAGCCTCGCGCAGCTCCTCGCGCTGGCTGGTCAGATCGTCGAGCATCGACTCCTCGACGTCCAGCGCGGCCAGTACGTCGGCGACGACCTCGTGCGGCACACGGCCGGTGCTGCGCACCTCGAGGACACGGGCCCGCTCGGCGCGGAGCATCTTGCGCCGCAACCGGGTGTAGGCCTCGCTCGGCGTCTCGACGTCGGGGTCGTTGGCCCCGATCCGCTCCCACGCGGCGTTGTCGCGCTCCTCGGCCCGGCGCCGCAGCGCCTCCATCGTGCCGTAGGCGTCGTCCTCGCCGGCGTGCTCGTCGAGCCAGGCCCGGCCGGCGGCCGACGCCTCCTGGAACAGCGCGGCCCGGGCGAGCGCGTCCTCCCGCGGGTCGGGGCCGGGCAGGCGGAGACGCCGTACCAGCCAGGGCAGCGTGGTGCCCTGCAGGAACAGCGTGCCCGCCGTCACGAAGAGCGCGACCAGCACGAGGACGTGGTGCTCCTCGATGCTGGCCGGGATGGCGAACGCCGCGGCGAGCGTGACGACGCCGCGCATGCCCGCCCAGCCGAGGACCGTCGTGGTGGCCCAGGGTCGCGACGTGGACATGTCCGTCATCGGGTCGGGTCGGACGAGGAGGAAGCGGGCGCCGAACATCCACACCATGCGGGTGACGATCACGGTGACGAACGTCGCGACACAGGCGACCACGACCACGCCGGGACCGACGGGACCCCCGGCCACGGCCGCGACGATGTCGCGCGCCTGCAGCCCGATCATCAGGAAGACGACGTTCTCCAGGATGAACGAGATCGTGCGCCAGTTGAGCCGCTCGGCGATGCGCGACGACGGCGACTGGAGGAGCGGCGCCTTGTGCCCGAGCAGGAGGCCGGCGACGACGACCGCGAGGACACCGCTGGCGTGGATCTCCTCGGCGATGACGTAGGCGACGAACGGCGTCACCAGGGAGACACTGGTGTCGAGGACGTCCTGGGTCACGCGACGGCGCACCCAGGCGACCACGACGAAGACGACGAGGCCGACGGCGACGCCGCCGAGCGCCGCGCGCAGGAAGTCCACGCCGACCTCCAGCACCGACACCGCCCCAGCGGTCGCGCCGAGCGCGGTGCGCAGCGCGACCAGCGCCGTCGCGTCGTTGAGCAGCGACTCGCCCTCGAGGATCGTGACGACGCGGCGGGGCAGCCCGATGCGGCGGGCGATGGCGGTCGCGGCGACCGCGTCCGGGGGCGCGACGACGGCGCCGAGCGCGAACGCCGCCGGCCAGCCGATGCCGGGGATCACCGCGTGCACCACGACACCCACCACGACCGTCGTGAACGCGACCAGCCCGATCGACAGCAGCAGGATCGGTCGCCGGTTGGCGTTGAAGTCGACCAGCGAGGTCTGCAGGGCGGCGGCGTAGAGCAGCGGCGGCAGGAAGCCGACGAGCGCGAGGTCGGCGGTCATCCGGACGTCGGGGATCCACGGGATGAACGAGGCCACCATGCCGACCGCGACGAGCACCAGCGGCGCGGACAGGTTGAACCGACGGCAGGACGCGCTGACCGCGACGACGGCGGCAACGAGGGCCGCGACGGTGACGACGAGGTGCACCTCGTCAGTCTGCCGCGAACGTCACGGGCGTGGTTGTGCCACCCAGCGCATGGGATCACCCCAGCCGAGGTCCTTCACGCCGTGCGCGTCGAGCGCGAGCGCGACGAGCGTGCGCCGGTGGGCCGCGAACGTGAGCACGTGGGCGATCATCCCGCCGTACGTGAAGACCTCGGCGGGCTCGCACAGCGCGTCGACGAAGGTGTCGTCGAGACGGCCCTGGGCGACCACCTCGCTGACGTGGCCGAGGTACGCCGGACCCTCGACGGCGAGACGCTCGCGCAGGGACTCGATCGACTCGTGCTCCTCGACGCTCCAGTCGTAGGGACGGTCCGCGAGCGCGGCGTTCCACATGCCCATCTGGCCGACCAGCCGGGAGAGCAGCGAGCGGATCGTCTGCTGGTCCTCGTCGACGTCGAGCCGGATCACCTCGTCGAGCTCGTCGTCGGACAGCCGGGCCGCGCAGGAGATCATCTCGCCCGTCAGCCAGACGTGGTGCTCGACCATCGCGGTGAGCAGGTCCATGGCAGTCACCTTCCTCTGAGCGGGGAGCCGCAGGCTCCCGGGTGGGTGGAAGTGCACGCGGCTTGGCGCCTCGAGCCGGATCTGGGTGGGCCGGCCGCGCCAGACCTTCGGGCTGACGCCGTACGCGCGCCGGAACGCGCGCGTGAACGCCTCGTGCGAGCCGTAGCCCGCCTCGACCGCGATGTCGAGGAAGGTGTGCCGGGTGGTGAGCAGGCGGTACGCGGCGCGCTCGAGCAGGATCCGGCGGCGGAACCGGGCCGGCGGCTCGCCCGCCATCGACGAGACGATCCGGTCGAGGTGGAACCGCGAGAGGTGCAGGCGTTCGGCCATCGCGGCGCCGTCCACCTGGTCAACATCTGTGGCGTCCTCATCCACCAACTCGGCCAGCGTGTCGAGGAACGCGGCGAAGTGGTCGGTCGATGCGCTCACGGGTGCCAGTCCACACCGACGAGGCGCGTTCCCGCTTGATCGTGCTTGCTGGAGTGATTGTCGGAACGTTGTTGGGCGAGGGGTCTTGCGGCACCGGGACGGGTCACGGCATCGTGGCCCAGCCGCTCCACGTGGGTACTGGCCCAGGTGGACGTCCACCTGACCCGTCCGGCAACCGACAACTGCCCGAAGCGGCGGCCTCCGCCGCCGCGGACCGGCGCGCGCCGGGTGGGACGATGGAGCAGCACCCACAGACTCCGGCGCCCGACAGGAACCCCCGCCTGCCGGGCGCCGGACACGTCTGGGCTCTTCCGTCAGGCGCTGCCGAGCGCGCGGATCGCCGCGTCGAGCTCGCGCCGGTCGTGCCGGCCGACCACCGCCTCGACGACCTCGATGCCGCCGGCCGGGCTGGCCAGCGCGTGCTCGAGCTCGGCGAGCGAGTCGACCTTCCAGTGCGGCGTGCGGGTGGCGGCGCACAGCGACGCGAGGTCGACGTGGTGGGGCGTGCCGAAGATGCGCTCGAAGGAGTCGGCGTACGCCGGACCGCCCTGCTCGAGCGAGGCGAAGATCGATCCGCCGTCGTCATTGACGACGACGACGGTCAGGTCCGGGCGCGGCTCGTCCGGGCCGATGATCAGACCGTTGGCGTCGTGCAGGAACGTCACGTCGCCGAGCAGCGCGAACGCCCGGCTGCTGTGCGGGCGGCCGAGAGCGGCGCCGACCGCGGTGGACACGGAGCCGTCGATGCCGGCGAGGCCGCGGTTGCCGATCACCATGCGCCGGTCGCCGACGCGGTAGCGCGGCACCATCAGGTCGAGGTCGCGGATCGGGTTGGACGCGCCGACGAAGAACAGCCCGCCGGGCGGGAGCGCGCGGGCGATGGCACCCGCGACCTGGTGCGGGGTGAGCGTGCCGCGGCCGGCGAGCAGCGCGTCCAGGTCGGCGCCGCGCTGCGCGTCGGCGGTGAGCCACTCCCGCAGCCAGCCGTCGTCGCTCGGCGGGTCGACGGTGACGGGGCCGTCGATGACGCGTGAGACGGCGCGCCCGGGGTCGGTGTAGCCGGTGCGGTTGCGCAGCGCGACGACCTCGAGGTCGGCGTCGGAGATCAGCCGGGTCACCGGGCGGGACAGGGTCGGGTGGCCGGCGACGACGACCCGCTCGATGCGCCCGCGGAGCCGCTCGTCGCCGAGGAGCAGGCGGTAGGTGCGGATCGCGTTGCCGCCGGTGCGGGATCCGCTGGTGGGTTCGGCCAGCAGCGGCCAGCCGGCCTGCTCGGCCAGGATCCGCGCGGGCGGGCCCGCGTCGTCGCCGGCGACCACGACGGTGCGCTTGGACTGGTCGAGGTGGGCCCGGGTTTGCTGCTGGTCGCGCGACGGTGAGACCGGGGCCGCGACGTCGATGTCGCTGTCCCAGCCGTCCGGCTCGTCGGGCACGAGTGGCTCGGCCATCTGCAGGTTGAGGTGGACCGGCCCCGGCTGCGCGAGCGCGTCGCCGACGAGCTTGCTCCAGCCGCGCACCTGGGCGGCCTGGTCGGCGGCGGGGTCGCCGGGTGGTACGTCGACGGTCACGGCCGGGGCGGCGCCGAACATCGCGTGCTGGTGCTCGGTGGTCTGGTTGGCCTGGGTGCCGCGCAGGTGAGCGGGCCGGTCGGCGGAGAGCACGACGAGCGGCACGCCCTTGTGCGCCGCCTCGAGCACCGCGGGGTGCAGGTTGGCGACGGCGGTGCCGGAGGTGGTGACGACCGGGACGTGGGAGCGGCTGGTGATCGCGAGGCCCAATGCGAGGAAGCCGGCCGAGCGCTCGTCGATACGGGTGTGCAGCGTCAGCCGTCCCTGGGCGGCGGCGTCGTGCAGGGCGAAGGCCAGCGCGGCCGAGCGCGAGCCGGGCGCGAGGACGGCGTGCCGGACGCCGAGCGCGAGCATGGTGTCGACGACGGTGCGGGCCATCGCGGTCGACGCGTTGGCGGGAGCGCTCACGACAGGTGATCCTCCACGTCGGCGAGCCGCGCACGCCAGTGCGCCTCGCGGTCGGGGGCCGCGCGCAGCCGCTCGAGCGCGGCCGGGTCGACGGTCACGGGACCGACCGGCAGCGCGCCGTCCACCGGCAGGAGCGGGTGCGTGACGACGTCGTCGGTGAGCAGCTGCACGGTGGCCAGCCCGCTCGCGTGGTGCAGCTCGGGCAGGGCGGCCGCGAGAGCCACTCCGGCCGCGATGCCGACCGAGGTCTCCAGCGCGCTGGACACCACGACGGGCAGCCCGATGTCCTCGGCGATGCGCAGGCACGCGCGGACACCGCCGAGCGGCTGCACCTTGAGCACCGCGACGTCGGCCGCCTCGAGGTCGCGCACGCGGTAAGGGTCCTCGGCGCGCCGGATCGACTCGTCGGCGGCGATGGGCACGTTCACGCGACGCCGTACCGCCGCGAGGTCCTCGACCGACGCGACGGGCTGCTCGACGTACTCCAGGCCGCCCGCCGCCTTGTCGAGCGCCCTGATCGCGGTCACCGCGGTGTCGACGTCCCAGCCGCCGTTGGCGTCGACGCGGATCCGGCCGTCCGGGCCGAGCACGTCGCGGACGGCTTCGAGCCGTGCCTCCTCGTCGGCGCGGCTCTGCCCAGGCTCGGCGACCTTGACCTTGGCGGTGCGACAGCCCTGGGAGCTCCGGACGATCTCGGCGGCGCGTTGCGGGTCGACGGCCGGGACCGTGACGTTGACCGGCACGGAGTCGCGCAGCGGCGCTGGCCAGCCCTCGTCAGCGGCCTCGCGCGCGGCACGCAACCAGGGCGCGGCGACCGAGGCGTCGTACTCCAGGAACGGGCTGAACTCGCCCCAGCCGGCATCGCCGCGCAGCAGCATGCCCTCGCGGACGGTGATGCCGCGGAACCGCGTGCCCATCGGCACCGACCAGACATGCCAGCGGGTCACGGGACGGCCTGCTGCAGCGCGCGCCGGTCGACCTTCCCGTTGTGCAGCAAGGGGATCGCGTCGACCCGGCGCAGCTCGCGAGGAGCCCACGAGCGGGGCTGCACGGCGGAGACCCAGTCGCGCGCGGTGTCGAGGTCGATGCTGCCGACGACGAACGCGACGACGCGCTGCCCCCACTCGTCGTCGGGCACGCCGACGACCTCGGCCTCGATGACGTCGGCGTGCTCGCGCAACCGGGCGGCGACGGCCGGGGCCGGCACGTTGACGCCGCCGGAGAGCAGCACGTCGTCGACCCGGCCGAGCACCTGAAGCCGGCCGTCCTCGTCGAGCCGGCCCACGTCGCTGGTGACGAACCAGCCGTCGCGGAGGACCTCGGCGGTCAGGTCCGGGCGTCCTTCGTAGCCGTCGAAGAGCACCGGACCGGCGAGCCGGATGCGTCCCTCGGCGCTGAGCGCGACGGCGACGCCGTCGAGGGGCATGCCGTCGTAGACACAACCGCCGCAGGTCTCGCTCATGCCGTACGTCGCCACCACGCTCACGCCCGCGGCCGCTGCTTGGTCGCGCAGGGACTGGGGCACGTTGGCGCCGCCCACCAGCACAGTCGTGAACGTGCGCAGCGCGTCGACGTCCTCCGGGTCGTCGAGCATCCGGTGCAGCTGGGTCGGGACCAGCGAGACGTAGCGCCGCTCCCCCGTCATCGCAGCCGCGGCGTCCGCGAACGAGCCGTTTTGCACGACCGGCTCCGCGCCGGCGCGCACCGAGCGGAACAGCACCTGCAGCCCGGCGACGTACGACGGAGGCAGGTTGAGCAGCCACTGCCCGGACCCGCCGAGTCGCGCCGCGGTCGCCTCGGCGGAGGCCCGGAGCGCCTTGCGCGAGAGCGCGACGCGCTTGGGCTCGCCGGTCGAGCCGGATGTCTCGACCACGAGCGGATCGGGGTTCTCAGCGTCGTCGAAGTCGCGGAGCAGCGCGAGGATCTCGGCGGCGTTGCCGGACACGGGACGGAGGCTGCTCACGGCGTCAATGTAGGTGCTGCGAGAATCCCCGCTCGTGGCTACCCCTGAGCAGTGGCTGGCCGGCGCCCGCCCGCGCACGCTTCCCGCCGCGGTCTCGCCCGTGCTGGCCGGGACCGGCGTCGCGGCGTACCTCGACGCGAGCGTCTGGTGGAAGGCGCTGCTGGCGCTGGTCGTGGCGTGCGCGCTGCAGGTGGGCGTCAACTACGCCAACGACTACAGCGACGGGGTGCGCGGCACGGACGCCGACCGTGTCGGCCCCATGCGGCTCGTCGGGTCCGGCGCGGCGACGCCGACGGAGGTGAAGCGAGCGGCGTTCCTGAGCCTGGGCATCGGCTGCCTCGCGGGACTGGTGCTGGCGCTCACGACGTCGGTCTGGCTGCTGGTCGTGGGCGTGCTGTGCGTCGCGGCCGCGTGGTTCTACACCGGCGGCCGGCGGCCGTACGGCTACAACGCGCTCGGCGAGGTCATGGTGTTCGTGTTCTTCGGGCTGGTCGCCGGTGTCGGCACCACGTTCGTGCAGACGGAGACGCTCCCGCTGGCCGCGTGGTACGCCGGTGCGGGTGTCGGCGCGCTCGCCTGCGCGATCCTCGTCGCGAACAACCTGCGCGACGTGCCCACCGACCGCGAGCACGGGAAGCGCACGCTGGCGGTGGTGCTGGGCGACGAGCAGACCCGCTACTTCTTCGCGTTCCTGGTCGTCGTCGCGGCGATCCTGCTGCTCGGCCTCGTCCTGGAGACGACGGCGTGGGCGCTGGTGGCGTTCGCATTCCTGATCCCGGTCGTGCCGGCGGTGCGCACCGTGCTGCGTGGCGCCGGCGGGCGCGACCTGATCCCGGTGCTGCAGGCCGTCGGCGTCGCCGAGCTCGTCTACGCTGCGGGCATCTTCTCGGCGCTCGTCACGGCGTGACGAAGTCGCCGGTGCGCGAGAACTCCTCCAACGCGGCGGCGTACGGCGTGACGTCGATGCCGCGCTCGGCCAGCCAGCCGTCGTCGTAGTAGGTGTGCACGTAGCGCTCGCCGCCGTCGCACAGCAGCGTCACCACGGAGCCCGCGCGACCCTCCTCGCGCAAGGCGGTGACGAGCTGCAGCGCTCCCCACAACGCCGTACCGGTGGAGCCGCCGACCTTCCGCCCCGTGACCGCGCTGCACCAGCGGGCGGTGGCGATGGAGGCGGCGTCGGGTACGCCGATCATCGCGTCGACGATGGTCGGGACGAACGACGGCTCGACGCGCGGCCGGCCGATGCCCTCGATGCGGGAGCCACCCTCCCGGGTGCACTCGGGCTCGGCACCGGACCAGGCGGGGAGGAACGCGGAGTTCTCCGGGTCGACCACGCACACGCGGGTGTGGTGCCGCCGGTAGCGGACGTAGCGACCCAGCGTGGCCGACGTGCCGCCGGTGCCGGCGCCGACGACCACCCACTCGGGCACAGGGTGCCGCTCCTGGGCGAGCTGGAGGAAGACCGACTCGGCGATGTTGTTGTTGCCGCGCCAGTCGGTGGCCCGCTCGGCGTAGGTGAACTGGTCGAGGTAGTGGCCGCCGGTCTCGTCGGCGATCCGGCGCGCCTCGTCGTACACCGCCGACGGGTCGTCGACGAGGTGGCAGCGGCCGCCCTGGAACTCGATCAGCTCGATCTTCTCCCGGGACGTCGAGCGCGGCATGACCGCGACGAACGGGAGGCCGAGCAGGCTCGCGAAGTAGGCCTCCGACACCGCCGTCGAGCCCGAGGACGCCTCGGTGAGCGTGGTGCCCTCGCGGATCCAGCCGTTGCAGAGGCCGTACAGGAACAGCGAGCGGGCGAGGCGGTGCTTCAGCGAGCCGGTCGGGTGGACAGACTCGTCCTTGAGGTACAGGTCGATGCCCGCGTCGCGGACCGGCTCCGGGAGCGGGAAGACGTGGAGGTGGGTGTCCGCGGAGCGGTTGGCGTCGGCCTCGACCCGGCGGATCGCCTCGTGCACCCAGGCGCGGTCGTCGCGGCCGGCCCTGATCTGCACTATGACGTGCCGTCCTGCTGGTCCTGGTCCTCGCGGCTGCGCATCTCCTCGAAGCGCGCCGACGCGCGCTCGGCGCGCTCCTGAACCCTGGCGGCGAACCGGTCCCGCTGGCCGCGGAGCAGGTAGTACGACGCCACCGCCGACACGATCGCCGCGAGCAGCAGCGGCCACAGCAGCGGCAGCCTGTCGCCGCCCGTCACCGCCAGGTAGACGCCCGCGATCACGGCGTACGACCCCACGAAGAGCCCGATGCGGGACAGCGTGTAGACGGCGAACTCCTTCACCCCGCCAGGGTAGTTGTGGTTCACAGTGACGGAGTTGGCGGCCCGGCCTACATTGGGGGCATGGGCAAGGCGATCATCGTCATCGCGCTCCTCGCACTCGTCATCTACGGCCTGCTGCGACTCTGGGAGCGCCGCCGCGCCACCCGCGCTCGCGGGTCGTCACAGTTCCCGCCGCCACCGCCCCGTCGTGTCATCGCGCCCGACGACGACCCCGACTTCCTGCGCGACCTCGAGCGCAAGCGCCGTCGCCACGAGAAGGCGCATCCCGACGACGAGAAACGGCCCGACGCCGACGGCTGACCGTCGCCGACGGGCGGCCGTTGTCGCGTGCCGGGGCGTTTGCGGTTTGGTCCCCAACCGCAAGAATCCGGCGGCAGATCCTGCGGTTTGTGATCAATCGGTGACGGCATGAGCTGCCGGGATGCCGATGTGCTGCGGGTCCTTGCGGTTTGGTCCCCAACCGCAGCATCCAGGCTGCGGGACGTGCAGTTCTTGACCAATCGACGACGTGGCCAGCCGTTCATCCCCAGCGGCAAGATGCGCGAACCCGCCGCGCTCGAGAGGGCAAGACGCGCCGACTCGCCCGGGTTGAGGCGGAGGTTCGAGCCGGGTCGACGGGGTTGAGGCGGAGGTACGAGCCGGGTCAGCCGGCGTAGCTGTGCAGGCTGCCGCCGCCGAAGAAGAAGTTGATCCCGACGAAGTTGAACAGCAGCGTCAGGAAGCCCACGATCGCGATGATCGCGGCGGCCTTGCCGCGCCAGCCGGCGGTCGCGCGGGCGTGCAGGTAGGCCGCGTAGACGACCCAGGTGATGAACGCCCAGACCTCCTTGGGGTCCCAGTTCCAGTAGCGGCCCCAGGCGTACTCCGCCCAGATCGGGCCGGCCACGAGCGCCGCGAAGGTCCAGATCGGGAAGCCGAAGGCGTGCAAGCGGTACGACAGCCGGTCGAGGCCGGCGAGGTCGGGCAGCCGGTCGAGGTAGCCGCCGGCGCGCAGCGATCCCCGGCGCAGGGCGCGGTCCTTGACCAGGTACAGGATGGCGGCGATCGCGCCGACGGCGAACGCGCCCGAGGCGATGACGGCGGCGGCCACGTGGATCACCAGCCAGTAGGAGTGCAGCGCCGGCACCAGCGGCCCGGCGGGCACGTAGAGCAGCAGCCCGGCCAGCATCAGCACGACGACCTCGAACGCCGTGACCGGCAGGCCCATCCAACGCAGGTCGTAGCGGCGGCCGAGCAGCAGGTACATCAGGCCGACGCCGAACGAGCCGGCCAGCGTGAACTCGTACATGTTGCCCCAGGGCACGCGCACCGGGTCGGCTCCGAGGCCACGAGTCACGAGCGCGGCGAAGTGCAGCAGTACGGCGACGGCCGTCAGCGCGAGACCGAGCCGGCCCCACCGGTCGACCCGCTCCTCGGCGTCCGCCGCCGGTTTCCCAGCAGTCGAAGGCTCCTCGGGAGCGCCACCAGCCATGACCGCCGCGGGCTCGGAGACCCGGACGGAGCGCCCGATCGCCCACTCGGCCACGTGCGCGACGAACGCCAGCACGTAGACGATCGAGGCGAACATGACGGCGTTGTTGGAGAACGCCGCGAAGTCGGCGGTGCTCATCGGTCCTCCTTCGGCCGGAGCCTGCGCTCCAGCTCGTCGATCTCACCGGCCAGGTCCCCGCCCGAGCTCCGGTCGAGCCCGGCCAGCTCGACCACGGTACGACGTTCGTCCTCCGGGTCCCGCGACGCCCGCACCCACACCCGGCGCGGCCGCACGAACAGCGACCCCATCAGGCCGAGGATCCCGAGCAGCACGCCGAGCAGCGCGAGGCCCTTGCCCGGGGTGTCGGACACCTGCAGCTTCACCCACCGGTCGACACGCTCGAACGTGATCGACCCGGCCCCGGCGGGCAGCTTCACGGTGTCGCCGGGCGACAGCTTCAGCCGCGCGGCCTCCCCAAGGGACGCGTCACTGCTCTCGAACGTCCGCAGCTCGTCCTTGTCGAGCTGGTAGACCGACTGCGGCCGGCCGTCGTCGAGACCGAGGTCGCCCCGGTACGGCACCAGCGACAGCACCGGGTCGAGCGCGTCGGGGAACTGCGAGAACGGGCCGCGCGCCATGGTGAAGCCGTACGTCGGCAGGAACAGCCCCTCGAAACCGAGCTGCTCGGGCGCCGCGTCCGGCACCTTCAGCACGCCGAACGACGCGAACGACGCGTCCTGCGGCAGGAAGACCACCGGACCCTCGTAGGCGACGTCGCCGTTTCCGTCGCGCACGGTCACCACCGGCGCGTAGCCGTGCCCGACGAGGAAGACGTTGACGCCGTCGAGCGTGAGCGGGTGGTTGACCTTCAGGTCGTACTTCCTCGGTTCGTCACCCGGCTTCTCGGCGTAGCTGATCGTCGCCGAGAAGTCCTCCGGCTGGCCCATGTTGGGCCCGGAGGTCAGGAACGAGACGTCGAAGTCGTCGACGCTGAAGCTCAGCGGCGCCAGGTCGTCGGGCGAGAACATCGAGCCGGGCGAGAAGTCGTCGTACTGGCTCAGCGCGTTGGAGAACCCCTGCCCCACCACGGTGACGACGCCGCCCTTGTAGCCGAACAGCTGGCCCACCGCGAACGCGACCAGCACAAGCAGGATCGACGCGTGGAAGAGCAGGTTGCCGGCCTCGCGGAGGTAGCCGCGCTCGGCCGCGACCGCGTCCTCCGCGGTGTCGACCCGGTAGCGGCCCTTGCGCAGGACCCCCGCCGCCTCCTGGAGTACGGCGTCCGCCGGAGCGTCCACGACCCAGCGGCGCGACTCGGGGAGCCGCCCGAGGTTGCGCGGGGCGCGCGGCGGCCGGGCGCGCATGCCGCGCCAGTAGATCCGCAGCCGCGGCACGACGCAGCCGACGAGCGAGACCATCAGCAGGATGTAGATCGCCGAGAACCACACCGAGTCATAGACCGAGAACAGCCCGAGGGCGTCGTACGCCTGCGCCAGCGTCGGGTGGTCCCGCTCCCACTCGGAGACGGCGATCTGGTCGATGTCGCGTTGCGGCACGACCGAGCCGGGCACCGCCGCCAGAGCGAGCAGGAACAGCAGCACCAGCGCGGTGCGCATGGACGTGAGCTGGCGCCAGGTCCAGCGGGCGAGCTCGACGGGCGACAGCGCGGGCGGCTGCGGCGGTGGAGGCGGACCCGCGGTCGCACCGCCGACGGTCGAGTTGTCGGGGCCGGAGTCCGTGCCAGGGTCGAGGCGGGGCGTGGTCATACGGCCACCTCGAAGCCACCGACCCAGTTGCGCAGCTCGCCGACCCAGAGATCCCAGACCCCGGTGACGAGCAGGACCCCGACGAGCACGAGCATCGCGCCGCCGGCCCGGGTGACCCAGACCTGGTGACGGCGGACCCAGGCCACCGCGCCGAGCATGCGGCGGAACGCGAGTCCCGCAATGACGAACGGCAGGCCGAGGCCGAGCGAGTAGGCCACGCTCAGCAGCGCGCCGCGCGCCGCTGTGCCCTCGGTCAGCGCCAGGGTCTGCACCGCGGCGAGCGTCGGGCCGATGCACGGCGTCCAGCCGAGGCCGAACAGCACGCCCAGCAAGGGCGCCGCGGCCAGCCCGACGGCCGGCACCCGGTGCACGCGCACGTCACGCTGCAGCCACGGCACGAGGCCGATGAAGGCCAGGCCGACCAGAATCGTGACGACGCCGAGGACGCGGCTGATCGGCGTCATGTACTCCCAGAGCAGGTCGCCCAGGGCGCCGGACAGGGTGCCGAGCGCGACGAAGACGAACGTGAACCCGAGCACGAACAGCGTGCTGCCGAGCACCATCCGGCCGCGGCGGCCGTCCTCGAGGTCGGCGCCGGACAGGCCCGTCGCGTAAGAGAGGTAGCCGGGCAGCAGCGGCACCACGCACGGCGAGAAGAACGACACCAGGCCGGCGAACGCTGCCACCGGCAGCGCCAGCAGCAGCGACCCCGACAGCACCGTCCCCTCGAACCAGTCAGCCACGCTGCTGCGCCTCCTCGACCAGGCCGTCGAGGGTGCCGCGGCTCAGCTCACCGAGCACCCGCCCGGCGGCCCGGCCCTCGGCGTCGACCACGACGGTGCTCGGGATCGCGCTCATCGCCAGGGAGTCGCGGAACGACAGCAGCGTGCGGCCCTGCGGGTCGTAGAGGCTGTCGTAGGGGATGTCGAAGCGCCGCACGAACGCCTGCGCGGCCGCCTTGCTCTGGTCGCGGGTGTTGATGCCGAGGAACACCACGTCCTTCTCGGCCCACTCCCTGGCGGCGTCGGCCAGCATCGGGGCCTCCTTGCGGCACGGCCCGCACCACGACCCCCAGACGTTCAGCACGACGACCTTGCCGGCGTACTGCTCGAGCGACACGGACTCGCCGTCCAGGGTCTCCCCCGCCACCTCGCCGGGCTTCTCCCGGTCGGCGGGCGCGACGGCGGTGATGATCCCCTTGCCGGACACGAAGCCCTGGTCGCCGGAGCTGCCGACCTCGTCGGAGCAGGCAACCGTGCCGCCCAGCACGCTCAGGGCGAGCAGGGTCGCAGCGGTACGGCGGGCACAGCGCATCGTCAGGAGGTCGGCTCGTCCGTCTCGCCGGGCCGGCCGCCCGCCGAGAACGGGCGGGCGCGGTCCTTGGCCGGGATCAGGTCGGCGGCGGGCTCCGAGTAGCGCACGGTCACGAGCCGGTCGTCCTCGAACGTCAGCGAGGTCAGGCTGCACAGCGTGCACTGCCGCTTGGTGGGCAGGTGGATGTAGGGCCGCCCCTCGGCGTGCAGCCGGGTCACCCAGATCGGCAGCTGGTGCGACACGACGACCGCCTCGCGGCCGAAGGCGATGTCGCGGGCATCCGCCACCGCGGCCTTCATCCGGGCGACGACCTGGACGTAGGGCTCGCCCCACGACGGGCGGAAGGGGTTCCACAGGTGCCGCCACGCGTTCGGCTTCCACAGCACGTGGTCGCCCATGCCGAACCGCTTGCCCTGGAAGACGTTGGTGGACTCGACGACGCGTGAGTCCTCGCGCACCTCGAGCCCGTGGGACCGGGCGACGGGGGCGGCCGTCTCCTGGGCACGCTCCAGCGGCGAGGCGACCACGTAGGCGACGTCGTGGTCCTTGAGGGCGTCGGCGACGCGCTGGGCCATCTGCCGGCCGCGGTCGGAGAGGTGGTAGCCGTCCATCTGCCCGTACAGCACGCCGTTGGGGTTGTGCACCTCCCCGTGCCGCAGCAGGTGGACGGTCGTCACGGTGCCGCTCACGCCTCGCCCTCCTTGACCGTCGATGGCACCACCGACGGTACGGCGGCCGCCGCCCGGGCCGCCGCCGGCAGCGCGCTGACGACCCGGTCGAGCACGCCGTCGTCATGGGCCGAGGACAGGAACCACGCCTCGAAGGCGCTGGGCGGGAGGTACACGCCCTGGTCGAGCATCGCGTGGAAGAACGCCTTGTAGCGGCCGACGTTCTGCGAGGACGCGGCGTCGAAGTCGCGCACCGCTTCCGCCGCCGGCACGTCGTCGAAGAGGAACGCGCTGAACATGCTGCCGCCAGCCTGCACGACGTGGGGCACGCCGGCCTCGGTGAGCGCCTTGGCGACCTCGTCGGCGAGCAGGCCCGCGGCACGGTCGATACCGGCGTAGACCTCGTCGGTGGCCAGCCGCAGCGTGGCCAGGCCGGCGGTGGTCGCGACGGGGTTCCCGGACAGCGTGCCGGCCTGGTAGACGGGCCCCTCGGGCGAGAGCATCGCCATCACGTCGGCACGGCCGCCGAACGCCGCGGCCGGAAATCCGCCGCCCATCACCTTGCCGAACGTGACCAGGTCGGGCGTCCAGCCCTCGCGGGCGCCGTCGAGCCCCCACTGGCCGGAGCGGCTGACCCGGAAGCCGGTCATCACCTCGTCGCTGACGAACAGCGCCCCGTGCCGCGCGCACGTCTCGGCCAGCATCCGGTTGAACCCCGGCAGCGGCGGGACGACGCCCATGTTGCCGGGCGAGGCCTCGGTGATGACGCAGGCGATGTCGTCGCCGTGCTCGGCGAACGCGCGCTCCACGGCGGCGGGGTCGTTGTAGGGCAGCACGAGCGTGGCCGCGGTGGAGGCCACCGGGACGCCGGGGGTCCCCGGCACGGACAGCGTGGCCAGGCCGGACCCGGACGCGGCGAGCAGCGCGTCGACGTGGCCGTGGTAGCAGCCGGCGAACTTCACCACGAGCTCGCGACCGGTGAAGCCGCGGGCGAGCCGGATCGCCGACATCGTCGCCTCGGTGCCCGACGACACGAACCGGACCTTGTCGACCGGCGTCCGGGAGACGATCTCCTCGGCCAGCTCGACCTCGGGGATCGTCGGCGTTCCGTACGACGTACCGCGGCCGACGGCCTCCTGCACGGCCGCCTGCACGTCGGGGTGGGCGTGACCGAGCAGCATCGGCCCCCAGCTGCAGATCAGGTCGACGTACTCGCGGCCATCGGCGTCGTACAGGAACGGGCCCGCGGCCCGCTCGATGAACCGCGGGGTGCCGCCCACCGCGTTGAACGCTCGGACCGGCGAGTTCACCCCGCCCGGCGTCACTGCGAGAGCGCGCGCGAAAAGCTTCGCGGACTGCGTGGTCTCGGGCCGGGTCTCGTCGGGGGTCACCGGTTCATTCTGTCCGAGCGTGCCGAGCCGATCGAACCGGGACCGTGTGAGGCTGACCACCGCCGGCATCTTGCTCTCGCCGCACCCCTCTACTCACCGCTGCTACCCGCGCGTAACCTGAGCCGGGTGTGCGTCGTTGAAGGTGTCGTAACGGGTCGGCTGGGGTATGACGGGAGCCGACCTCGACACTGGGAGGGGAAACGTGTCGCAGGACTCGAAGGGCCTGATGACGTGGCAGCGGGCGACCGCGCTGGTGCCGCTCGCGCTGCTGTCCGCCGGCTGGACCGCCAGCCTGGCCTCGCCGACGACCGCGTCGGCCAGCGCCAATGACGGCCGGCTGCCCGACGGGACCGAGCTCCCGCGTGAGGCCGTCGAGGCCCCGGCGAGCGTCACCCGCCCCGACATCCTCGCGCCCGGCGTCCCCAAGGGATCCGCGAAGGCGGTGGTCTCGCAGGCGTCCGCCAACGGCATCCCGGCGGCGGCGCTGAGCGCCTACCAGCGCGCCGCCCAGGTCATCGGGGCCGCCGACGCGAGCTGCCGCCTCGACTGGACGCTGATCGCGGCCATCGGGCGCGTCGAGTCCGACCACGGCCGCTACGGCAACAACACCCTGACCGACTCCGGCGTCAGCAAGCCGGGCATCTTCGGCATCCCGCTCGACGGCAGCAGCGGCACCACCAAGATCGACGACACCGACGCCGGGCAGATCGACGACGACCCGGTCTTCGACCGCGCGGTCGGCCCCATGCAGTTCATCCCGTCTACCTGGTCGGTGGTCGGCGTGGACGGTGACGGCAACGGCGTGCGCAACCCGCAGGACATCGACGACGCCGCGCTCGCCACCGCGGTCTACCTCTGCTCCGGCGACGAGGACCTCTCCACGACCGGCGGGCAGCGCGCGGCGGTCTACCGCTACAACCACAGCCAGCGCTACGTCGACCTCGTGCTCGCGATCATGCGGGCCTACGCCAGCGGCGACTTCTCGTCGGTGCCCAACGGCAGCGCCTCCCCCGCGGTGTTCTCACCCAAGGGCGGCGACGCTCCGGCCAAGGGGCCCCGCGGCCCGCGCGGCAACGGCGGCGGCAGTGCCGCCGGCCCCGGCGGCAACGGCGGTAACAGCGGAGGCGGCGACAAGGGCGGCAAGGGCGGCGGTGGCGGCGGTGCCGGCACCCCGACGCCCACCCCGACGCCCGCAGCACCGCCCCCGAGCGGCGGCGGTGGCGGTGGCACCGGAGGCGGTGGCGGCAGCACCGGCGGTGGAGGCGGCACCGGTGGCGGCCTGCCGACCGCCGCGCCGACCCCGGCGGTTCCGCCGCCGGCCCAGCCCGCGGTCGAGACCCTCGACACGATCGCCGAGGCGACCACCTTCTGCGCCAACGAGCTCGCCGGGATCACCAGCGACAGCACGGTCATCAACCAGTGCGCGCAGCGCGTGGTCGGCAAGAGCGTCGACGAGGCGGCGGCGCTGATCCCCAACACGCTCGCCGCGGTGCTCAGCTGGCTGGGGCTGCCCAGCCTGCCGGGCCTCGGCGGCGGTGGCGGCGGCCTGCTCGGCTGAGTTCGGCCCCGGACCGATCGGGAGCGGTCAGCGGCGCAGTAGCCGCGCGGCCTCGGCCGCCCAGTAGGTGAGGACCACGTCGGCGCCCGCGCGGCGGATCGACGTGAGCGTCTCGAGGATCGCCGGCTCGCGGTCGATCCAGCCGTTCGCGGCGGCAGCCTCGACCATGGAGTACTCGCCGGAGATGTTGTACGCCGCCACGGGCAGGTCGACAGCCTCACGCACGGCGCGGATCACGTCGAGGTAGGCCAGCGCCGGCTTCACCATCACCAGGTCGGCGCCCTCGGCGACGTCGAGCAGCACCTCGCGCACGCTCTCGCGCACGTTGCGGCCGTCCTGCTGGTAGGTGCGCCGGTCGCCCTGCAGCGACGATGCGACCGCCTCACGGAAGGGACCGTAGAAGGCGGAGGCGTACTTCGCGGAGTAGGCGAGGATCGCGACGTCCTGCCTGCCGGCGCTGTCGAGGGCACTGCGGATGACACGCACCTGGCCGTCCATCATCCCGCTCGGCCCCACGACGTGGACGCCGGCCTGGGCCTGCGCGAGCGCCATCTCGGCGTACAGCTCGAGCGTCGCGTCGTTGTCGACCTCGCCGCTCGGGGTGAGCACGCCGCAGTGGCCGTGGTCGGTGAACTCGTCGAGGCACAGGTCGGCCATCACCGGCAGCGCGTCACCGACCTCGGCGACCACGTCGGCGATCGCGACGTTGAGGATGCCGTGGGGGTCGACGGCCCCGCTGCCGCGGGCGTCCTTGGTCTCGGGGACGCCGAACAACATGATCCCGCCGAGCCCGAGGTCGGCCGCCTCGGCGGCGGCCTTCCGCAGCGACTCGCGCGTGTGCTGCACGACGCCCGGCATGCTCGTGATCGCCGCCGGTTCCGAGGCGCCCTCACGGACGAACGCCGGCAGCACCAGCTGCCGCGGGGACAGCGAGGTCTCCGCGACCAGGTCGCGCAGCGCGCCGGTGCGGCGGAGACGCCGCATCCGGGTGGCGGGGAAGCCGGCCTCGGTCATGGCCGACTCAGGTCGCCTTGCGGCGCGCGGACGGACGGCGCTCGGACGGCTTGGTCACCGGCTGGCCGGCCTCGAGCATCGCGGCCCGGCGAGCGGCGCCGAAGTCGGCGAGCGCGTCGACCAGCACCTCGACCGACGGCTCCGGCGCGAGGACGTCGACCCGCAGGCCGTGCTCCTCCGCGGTCTTGGCGGTGGCGGGACCGATCACCGCGATGACCGTCGACGCGTGCGGCTTACCGGCGATGCCGACGAGGTTGCGCACGGTCGAGGACGAGGTGAAGACCACCGCGTCGAACTTGCCGGTCTTGATCGCCTCGCGGGTCGGTGCCGGCGGCGGCGTGGCCCGGACGGTGCGGTAGGCCGTGACGTCGTCGACCTCCCAGCCCAGCTCGAGCAGGCCGGCCACCAGCGTCTCGGTGGCGATGTCGGCGCGCGGCAGGAAGACGCGGTTGATCGGGTCGAGGACCTCGTCGTACGGCGGCCAGTCCTCGAGCAGGCCGCGGGCGGACTGCTCGCCGGACGGCACGAGGTCCGCACGCAGGCCCCACGCCTCGATCGCGGCGGCGGTCTTGTCGCCGACCGCGGCGATCTTGAGGCCGGAGAAAGCGCGGGCGTCGAGGCCGTACTCGTCAAACTTCTCGCGGACCGCACGGACGGCATTGACCGAGGTGAACGCGATCCACTCGTAGCGGCCCTCGACCAGGCCGCGAATGGCCTTGTCCATCTGCTGCGGGTTGCGGGGGGGCTCGACGGAGATCGTCGGCACCTCCTCGGGCACCGCGCCGAAGCCGCGCAGCCGCGTGGACACCGAGCCGGCCTGCTCCTTGGTGCGGGGCACCAGGACCCGCCAGCCGAACAGCGGCTTGGTCTCGAACCACGACAGCGTGGTGCGCAGGTCGACGACGTCGCCGACGACCGTCACGGCCGGGGGCGCCATCCGAGCGGCGCGCGCGTCGGCGGCGATCCGCTCGAGCGTGGAGACCACCGTCTCCTGCTCGGTGGTCGTGCCGACGCGAGTCATCGCGACGGGGGTCTCGGGGGCGCGGCCCGCGGCGACGAGAGCCTTGGCCACGTCGCCGATCGCGCTGACCGCCGAGAGCAGCACCAGCGTGCGGTCGTCGGCGTAGGCGCTCCAGTCGACCTTGGCGTCGGCGCAGTTCACGACCGCGACCTCGCGATGCTTCTTGTCCGTGAGCGGCACGCCGGCGTACGCCGGGACCGCGGTCACCGAGCTGACGCCCGGGACGATCTCGAAGGCGACACCCGCCTTGACGCAGGCCTGCGCCTCCTCGGGGCCGGACGCGTAGACGAACGGGTCGCCGGCCATCAGCCGGACCACGCGGCGGCCGGTCTTGGCCTGCTTGACGACGACCTTGGCGCGACCGGCGTGGGTCAGCGGCTGGCCGTCGGTGCCGAAACCGCCGTCGACGACCTCGGCCTCGGGCGCGAGCTTGGCGACCAGCGCGGCGTGCTCGGGTGCCTCGGTCACGACGACCTCGGCCTCACGGAGCAGCTCGGCGGCGCGCACGGTGAGGAGCTCGGGGTCGCCGGGCCCGCTGCCCACGAACGACACGAAGCCGACCGGCGCGGAGGGCGTGGGCACAGCCGGCTTCTCGGGGGCGGCCTTGGCCGTCCGCGCCTTGCTGGTGGCCGCCGCAGTCTTCTTGGCGGTCGTCTTGGTCGCGGTCTTGCTCACCGTCTTGGTCACAGCCTTCTTGCTCTTCTGGTCAAGGGGCGCGGTACGCCGCGCACCCGTCGTCGCCTTGGTGCTCTTCTTCGGGGTCGTCACGACACCTTCTCCTCGATGAGCGAGCCCGCTCCGTCGGCCAACATCTCCTTCGCGAGCCGGCGCCCGACCTCGCCCGCATCCCCCGGTGTCCCCGTCGCGGAGCGACGGACCGAGACTCCTCCGTCCGGGGCCAGGGCCACGGCCCGGAGCCACAGCTCCTCGCCGTCGTCGCCCTCGGCCACCTCGGCCAGCGCGCCCACCGGTGCGGAGCACCCCGCCTCGAGCTCGGCGAGCACCGTGCGCTCCGCGGTGACGGCCGCCCGGGTGGGCGGGTCGTCCAGCGCGGCGCGCACCGCCTCGGCCAGCTCGGTGTCGGACGCCCGGCACTCGACCGCCAGCGCCCCCTGCCCGGGAGCCGGGAGCATCTGGAGCGGGTCCAGCACCTCGGTCACCTCGTCGAGGCGGCCGAGCCGGGCGATGCCCGCGCGGGCGAGCACGACCGCGTCGAGCTCCCCACCGGTCACCTTGCCGATCCGGGTGTCCACGTTGCCACGGATCGCCTCCACGACGAAACCGAGACCGAGCGCGTGCAGCTGCGCGGCCCGGCGCGGGGAGCCGGTGCCGATCCGGGAGCCCGGCGGGAGCTCGCCGAGGGTCAGCCCGTCGCGCGCGACGACGACGTCGCGCGGGTCCTCGCGCTGCGGCACGGCGGCCAGCGTGATCCCGTCGTGGGGCGCGGTGGGCAGGTCCTTGAGGGAGTGCACGGCGACGTCGACGTCGCCGCGCAGCAGGGCGTCGCGCAGTGCGCTGACGAAGACGCCCACGCCGCCGAACGACGCCAGCGGCGCGCTCGAGGTGTCGCCCTGGGTGGACACGTCGACGAGCTCGACCTCGCGGCCCAGCGCCGCGGCCAGCGCGTCGGCGACCTGGCCGGACTGGGTGCGGGCGAGGCGGGAGGCACGGGTGCCGACCCGCAGCACAGGCGTATCGGTCATGACAGTCCCTCCGGTCGCGTGACCGCCTCGACGGCGTCGGGGTCGAGGGAGAACAGCTCTGCCAGGGCGGCGGCGTAGGACACCGCGCCGGTCTCGTTGGCCAGCTCCTTCACCCGCACGGTGGGCTGGTGCAGCAGCTTGTCGGCGACGCGGCGTACGGCGTGCTCCACCTCGGCACGCACGTCGGGGTCCAGGTCGGGCAGGCGGCTGCTCAGCCGGGCCATCTCGGCCTCGACGACGCCGGTCGCCATCGTCCGCAGCGCGACGACGGTGGGCGTGACCGCCGACGAGCGGCGGGCGGCGAGGAACGCTGCGACCTCCTCGGCCACGACGTTCTTGACGGCCTCGACGTCGGCCGCGATCGGGCCGTTCTGCAGCTCGTCGGCCAGCCGGGTGAGGTCGATGAGGGTGACCCCGGGCAGCTCGGCGACGTTGGGGTCGACGTCGTGCGGCAGGGCCAGGTCGACGACCGCCAGCGGGCGGGTGTCGGAGCCGGAGCGGGCCGCGGCCACGGTGGCCAGCGGGAGCACGACGCCGGTGGCGCCGGTGCACGAGACCAGCACGTCGGCGGCCGCGAGCTCGGTCTCCACCTCGTCGAGGTGGACGGCGCGGGCGTCGTACTGCTCCGCCAGGCGTACGGCGTTGGCGTGGGTGCGGCTGGCGACGACGACCTCGCCGGCGCCGGCCCGGGTCAGCGTCGCGACGGACAGCCCGGCCATCGCGCCGGCGCCGACGACCAGGGCGCGCTTGCCCTCGAGAGGGCCGACGTGGTCGGTCGCGCGCTCGAGCGACACCGAGACCAGCGACGGCGCGGCGCGGTCGATGTCGGTCTCGGCGTGGGCGCGCTTGCCGACGCGAAGGGCCTGCTGGAACAGGGTGTTGAGGGCCGGACCGATCGTGCCGCCCTCCTGGCCGAGCCGCAGCGCCTCGCGGGTCTGGCCGAGCACCTGGCCCTCGCCGACGACCATCGAGTCGAGGCCGGCGGCGACCTGGAACAGGTGGGAGACCGCGCCGTCGTCGTAGTGCACGTAGAGGTGTGGGACGACGTCCTCGGGGCGCTCGTCGGAGAGCTCGCAGAGCATCCGCGACACCGCCTCGACGCTGCCGTGGAAGCGGTCGACCTCGGCGTAGATCTCCACCCGGTTGCAGGTGGCGATCACGGTCGCCTCGGAGACGTGCTCGGACGCGGCGACGTCGTGGACCAGCTTGGCCACGCCGTCGGCGTCGAGCGCGACGCGCTCGAGCACGGACACGGGGGCGGTGCGGTGGGAGACACCGACGACGAGGACGCTCACGTCGCCACCACCTGGTCGTCGGGAAGCACGTCGTCGCCGTGCAGGCGGTCGAGCAGGCCGTTCTTGCGCTGCTCGTGGTAGGCGAGGATCTGCAGCTCGATCGACAGGTCGACCTTGCGGACGTCGACGCCCTCCGGGACGGTCAGCACGGTCGGCGCGAAGTTGAGGATGCTGGTGACGCCGGCCGCGACCAGCCGGTCGCAGACGTCCTGCGCGGCCGGGGCCGGGGTGGCGATCACGCCGATGGCGATGCGGTGCTCGGCGGCCAGGTCGTCGATGTCGTCGAAGGGCCGGATCGGCAGCCCGCCGACCATCTCACCCTGGCGCGCGGGGTCGGCGTCGAGCAGCGCGGCGATGCGGAACCCGCGGGAGCTGAACCCGCTGTAGTTGGCGAGCGCGTGGCCGAGGTTTCCGATACCGACGATGACGACCGGCCAGTCCTGGGTCACGCCGATCTCGCGAGCGATCTGGTAGCGGAGGTACTCGACGTCGTAGCCGACGCCGCGGGTGCCGTACGAGCCGAGGTAGGAGAGGTCCTTGCGGAGCTTGGCGCTGTTGACGCCGGCGGCGGTGGCGAGCTCCTCGCTGGAGCAGGTCGCGATGCCGCGCTCGGCCAGCGTGATGAGGGCGCGCAGGTAGATGGGGAGACGGGCCACGGTGGCCTCGGGGATACCCCGCTCGGGCACCCGCGTGGACGTAGCGGGCGCGGACCGGGACGCACCCCCGCCGGCACCCTCTCCCGGGGCGGTGCCGTTGCGGTTGCTACGCGCTGAGGTCACGACTCTCCTGAAGCCACCGATGCGCGGATCACCCGTCTCTCGGGGCGCGCTCGCTCGGCGGCGAGAGTCACTTTAGGAGTTTGTGAACGCGGGAACAAACTGGAGAAGCCCGGGCACTAGCACATGTGACTTGTCCCACCCGATTCGGGGGGTCGGAGCCCCGGTCGAGGTCTAGACGAGGGCCGCTCTGAGCCGCTTGGCGTCGACCCGCCAGAAGTCGTGCTGCTCCCCGTCGACGAAGGTCACCGGGATCTGCTCGCCGAAGGCACGCATCAGCTCGTCGGAGGTCGTGATGTCCACCTCGTCGAAGGACTCGCCGAGCTCGGCGCACACCGCGGCGATCACCTCACGGGCGTCGTCGCACA
>DASURB010000060.1:0-10923 GCA_036280235.1 Nocardioides sp. | reverse complement strand
CGGGTGTCGGCGGTGCTCGCGGCCACCGGCGAGATGCAGTACGGCGCCGCGGCGCCCGAGCGAGGCCGGCCGGGCGCGCTGCTCGAGGTGGACAGTCTCGCCTACCGCTACGACGACGGCCCGCCGCTGCTCGAGGGCGTCACGTTCGAGGCGCCGCCCGGCCGCACCGTGGCCGTCGTGGGCGCGACCGCATCGGGCAAGAGCACGCTCACCTCCCTGCTGGTGCGGCTCGTCGACCCTCAGGACGGCGCCGTACGCCTCGACGGCACGGACCTGCGCGACCTCGCTCCCGGCGTGCTCGCCGAGCACGTCGCGCTGGTGCCGCAGCAGGCGTTCCTCTTCGGCGACACCGTGCGCGGCAACGTCGCCCTCGGCGCCGACATCCCCGACGAGGAGATCTGGGCCGCGCTGCGCACCGCCCAGGCCGACGGGTTCGTGGCCGCCCTGCCCGACGGCCTCGACACCCGGCTCGGCGAGCGCGGCACCTCGCTGTCCGGCGGGCAGCGGCAGCGGCTCTCGCTCGCGCGCGCCCTGGTACGGCGTCCGCGGCTGCTGATCATGGACGACGCCACGTCCGCGGTGGACCCGGAGGTCGAGGCCCGGATCCTGGCCGCCCTGCGCAACAGCTCGGGCGAGGAGGGCTCGACGATCCTGGTGGTGGCCTACCGCAAGGCGACGATCGCGCTGGCCGACCGGGTCGTCTACATCCGCGACGGCCGCGTCGTCGACCAGGGGACTCACGCCGAGCTGCTCGAGCGCAACCCCGGCTACGCCCACCTGGTCAACGCCTACGAGGCCGAGCACCCCGACGAGCAGGCCGAGGTGTCGCGATGACGACCGTGATGGACACCGGCGAGGAGATCGGCGCCTGGCGCACGATCCGCCGCGGCGTCGAGTACTCACCCGAGCTGCGCGAGGGCATCGGCGGCACGTTGTTCTTCGCGGTGCTCGCCACCCTCGGCCGCGTGGTCGTGCCGATCTCCGTGCAGCAGACCCTCGACCGCGGCCTCAATGCGCCCGGTGGTCCCGACCTGCAGTTCATGGGCTGGATGGCCACGCTCGCCGCCGTCGCGATCGTCGTCACCGGCGGTGCGTCGTACCTCATGACATCGCGGCTGTTCACCTCCGCCGAGCGCGGCCTCGCGACGCTGCGGATCAAGGCGTTCCGGCACGTGCACGACCTGCCGCTGCTCACCCAGAACACCGAGCGCCGAGGCGCCCTCGTCGCGCGCGTCACCTCCGACGTCGACCAGGTGTCGCAGTTCCTGATCTTCGGCGGCCTCATCGCCGTGGTCAGCGTCGGCCAGATCGCCATCGCGACGGTCGTGATGCTCTTCTACTCCTGGCAGCTGACGCTCGTGGTCTGGCTCTGCTTCCTGCCGCTGTTCCTGTCGCTGCGCTACTTCCAGCGCAAGCTGTCCGCGGCCTACAGCACCGTCCGGCAGCAGGTCGGCTCGATGCTCAGCGCGATCTCCGAGCCGGTCGTGGGCGCCGCGACGGTCCGGTCCTACGCCATCGAGGGACGCACCCAGGAGCGGATCGACGCCGCGATCGAGGCGCACAAGCAGGCCAGCACGAAGGCGCAGGGGCTCACTGCGTTCTCGTTCTCGCTCGGTGGTGTCTCGGCCGGTCTGGCCAACGCAGGCGTGCTGATCATCGGCGTGCTGCTCGGCGTCGACGGCCAGATCACCGCGGGCAAGGTGCTCGCGTTCGCATTCCTCGTCACCCTGTTCGTCGGTCCGGTGCAGATGGGCACACAGGTGCTCACCGACGCGCAGAACGCCATCGCCGGCTGGCGCCGCGTCATCGGCATCCTCGACACCCCGGCCGATGTTGTCGACCCCGGCGAGGAGGGGGAGGTGCTGCCGAAGGGTGCGGTCGCGATCAGCTTCGAGCACGTGACGTTCGCCTACCCCGGCGGCCGGCCGGTGCTGCACGACGTGAACCTCGACATCGCGCCCAACACGCGCGTGGCCGTCGTGGGCGAGACCGGTTCGGGCAAGACCACGCTTGCCAAGCTGCTCACCCGGCTGATGGACCCGACCTCCGGCGTCGTACGCCTCGACGGAGTCGACCTGCGCACGGTCCCGTTCTCGTCGCTGCGCGAGCGGGTGGTGATGGTGCCGCAGGAGGGGTTCCTCTTCGACGCCACGCTGCGCGCCAACGCGCTCTACGGCAAGCTCGACGCCACCGACGAGGAGATCGTCGCCGCGGCCGCCGAGCTCGGCCTCGGCGACTGGCTCGAGAACCTCCCGGCCGGCCTCGACACCCGCGTCGGCCAGCGCGGCGAGTCGCTGTCGGCGGGGGAGCGTCAGCTGGTCGCGCTGCTGCGCGCGCACCTGGCCGACCCAGACCTGCTCGTCCTCGACGAGGCGACGTCCGCCGTCGACCCCGCGCTCGAGATGCGCATCGGCCGCGCCCTCGAGCGCCTCACCCGCGGCCGCACGTCGGTCACCATCGCGCACCGGATGTCCACCGCCGAGAACGCCGACGAGGTCGTCGTGGTCGACAAGGGCCGCATCGTGCAGCGCGGCCCACACTCCGCCCTGCTCGAACAAGGCGGTGTCTACGGCCGCCTGCACGAGTCCTGGGTCGCGCAGCAGTCCCTGCGATGACAACGATTCGTCTGCGGTTTACGGGGTGAATCACGCGGGCGGACCGCAGACGAATCGTTGTACGGCGGGTGGGAGACTGGCCCGGTGAGCTCCCTCGACCCGCAGATCGCCGCCCTGCTCAAGCGCGACGACGCCGGCCTGGTCACCGCCGTGGTGCAGCAGCACGACACCGGCGAGGTTCTGATGGTCGGCTGGATGGACGACGAGGCGCTGCACCGCACGCTCACCACCGGCCGGGCGACGTACTGGAGCCGCTCGCGCGGGGAGTACTGGGTCAAGGGCGAGACCTCCGGCCACCGCCAGTGGGTCAAGGGAGTCCGGCTCGACTGCGACGGCGACACGCTGCTCGTCGCGGTCGACCAGGAGGGCGCGGCTTGCCACACCGGTGACCGCACCTGCTTCGACGCGCGTGAGCTCCCGGTGACGTCTCCGGGCACGGGAGCGGCGTGAGGGACCGCACCTTCGGACCGGCCGTCCTCGGCGGCCTGGCCACCGCCGCGCTGACCGCTGTCGCCGCGGCCCAGGACTGGGGCGTGGCGACCGGGGACAACGCCGGCGTCACGGCCACCGGACGCGCGGACGGCGCCACGACCGCGCCGCTCGCCCTCGCGCTGGCACTCGTCGCGCTCGCGTCGTGGGGCGTGCTGCTCGTGCTGCGCGGCCGGCTGCGGCGAGTCGTCGCGGTCGTCGGCGCCGCCGCGGCGGTGGGCGTCGTCGTCTCGGTCGTGCTGGCGTACGGCGACGTGGACAGGGCCGCAGTCGAGGCGGCGACCGCCGCGGGCGCCACGTCGGACGCGTTCGAGGTGTCGTTCACCGGCTGGTACTGGACCGCGCTCGTCTCCGGCGTCCTCTCCGTTGCCGCCCTGGTCGTCGCCGTGCTGCGCGCCCCGGGCTGGCCCGCGATGGGCAGCCGCTACGACAGCCCCGCCGCGCGCGACGCCGGGACGGCTGCCAGGAGCGACGAGGATCTCTGGAAGGCGCTCGACGAAGGTCGCGACCCGACCGCCTAGACTGTCGCGCAGCCACGCCGACCCCGGCCGCGACGACAGAGCCACGACAGAGGGAGACCCACCGACATGGCGCACCACGGCAACACCCCGGCCGCCTGGACCGGCGTGACGATCATCCTGATCGGGTTCGTGATCGGCGGTATCGGCATGGTCATCGACCAGTGGACGCTGTTCTGGGTCGGCGTCGCGCTGCTCCCGATCGGCGCCATCGTCGGCAAGATCATGCAGAAGCTCGGCCTCGGCGCGGAGCCCGCGTCACGCTGACCACGGCCGGCCGCACCCGCGGCTCGCGTCGACCCGCCGCCGTCGCGGCGGGCGCCCTGGCTGCCATCGGCGGAGCCGTGCTCCTCCAGGTGCGCGACCCGCACCGGCCCGGCTCCTACGGCTTCTGCCCGTGGCTCGCGCTGACCGGCACGGCCTGCCCGCTGTGCGGCGGCCTCCGCGCAGTGCACGACCTCGGCGACGGCGACCTCGTCGCCGCGACGTCGAGCAACCTGCTGGTGGTCGCCGCCCTGCCGGTCGTCCTCGCCCTGGTCCTCCGGTACGTCGCCGCAGCCCGCCGCGGCAGCGGCACGCCGTACGACGAGAGGGCGGTGCGGCTGATGCTGCTCGTCGCCGTCGGGGTGGCGGTGGCGTTCTGGGTGGTGCGCAACCTGCCGTTCGCCGCCTGGCTCGCGCCCTGAGACCTCGCGGCGGGCCGGTCCGCCCCCGCATGAGAGGCTTGGACGGCACACAGCAGCGAGCACCCAGCGGTAGGCAAGTCGGGGGAGAAGGAGTCGTCGTGAGCACGTCCGTCCTGGCCGAGATCGTCGAGGGCGTGCGCGAGGACCTCGAAGCCCGCCAGGCCGAGACACCCCTCGAGGAGCTCAAGGCCCAGGCCCGCAAGGCCCCCGACGCGCTCGACCCGATGCCGGCGTTCCGCGCCGAGGGCGTCAGCGTGATCGCCGAGGTGAAGCGGTCCAGCCCCAGCAAGGGCGAGCTCGCCTCGATCGCCGACCCCGCGGCGCTCGCCGCCGACTACGCCGCCGGTGGCGCCGCCACGATCAGCGTGCTCACCGAGCAGCGCCGCTTCGGCGGCAGCCTCGACGACCTGCGCGCCGTCCGCGCCCGCGTGTCGGTGCCCGTGCTGCGCAAGGACTTCATCGTCACGTCGTACCAGCTCTGGGAGGCGCGCGCCGCCGGCGCCGACCTCGCCCTGCTGATCGTCGCCGCGCTCGAGCAGCCCGAGCTCGTCGGCCTGCTGGAGCGCGCGGTCTCCATCGGCCTCACCCCTCTGGTCGAGGTGCACGACGAGGAGGAGGTCGAGCGCGCCCTCGACGCCGGTGCCACGCTGCTCGGCGTCAACGCGCGCAACCTCAAGACGCTCGAGGTCGACCGCGACACGTTCGCGCGCCTCGCCCCGCGCATCCCCGACGGCGTCGTCCGCGTCGCCGAGTCCGGCGTGCGCGGCCCGCACGACGTGTTCGAGTACGCCAAGCAGGGCGCCGACGTCGTCCTCGTCGGCGAGACGCTGGTCCGGGGCGACAACCCCCGCGAGGCCGTGGCCGACCTGGTCGCCGCGGGCTCGCACCCCTCCCTCAAGCAGCGCGAGGTCGGACGATGACCGCACAGGCCTATGCCGGCGACGGCACGTTCGGCCGCTTCGGCGGCCGGATGATGCCCGAGGCGCTGATGGCGGCGCTCGACGAGCTCACCGTCGCCTGGCAGGACGCGATGGCGGACCCGGAGTTCACCGCGGAGTTCGAGCGGATGCTGCGGGAGTACGCCGGCACCCCGAGCCTGCTGTACGACGCCACCAAGCTCTCCGAGCAGGCGGGCGCCCGGATCCTGCTCAAGCGCGAGGACCTCAACCACACCGGCGCCCACAAGATCCGCAACGTGCTCGGCCAGGCGCTGCTCACCAAGCGGATGGGCAAGCCCCGGGTCATCGCCGAGACCGGCGCCGGCCAGCACGGCGTCGCCACCGCCACCGCGTGCGCCTACCTTGGCCTCGACTGCGTCGTCTACATGGGCGAGGTCGACACCGAGCGCCAGGCGCTCAACGTCGCGCGGATGCAGCTGCTCGGCGCCGAGGTCGTCGCCGTGAAGTCCGGCTCGCGCACCCTCAAGGACGCCATCAACGAGGCGATCCGCGACTGGGTCGCCAACGTCGACCACACCGCCTACGTCTTCGGCACCGCCGCCGGGCCGCACCCGTTCCCGTCGCTGGTGAAGTCGTTCTGCCGCGGCATCGGCGACGAGGCCCGCGCGCAGTGCCGCGAGCTCACCGGTGCGCTGCCCGACGCCGTCACCGCCTGCGTCGGCGGCGGCTCCAACGCCATCGGGCTCTTCGCCGGCTTCGTCGACGACCCGTCGGTCAGGCTCGTCGGCCTCGAGGCGGGCGGCGAGGGCTTCCCCGGGCCACGGCACGCCGCCACGATCAGCGCCGGTGAGTTCGGCGTACTCCACGGCGCGCGCACCTTCGTGCTGCAGGACGAGGACGGCCAGACCGTCGAGAGCCACTCGATCTCGGCGGGCCTCGACTACCCCGGCGTCGGTCCCGAGCACGCCTACCTCGCCGAGACCGGCCGCGCGGAGTACCGCCCCGTCACCGACGCCGAGGCCATGGACGCCTTCGCGCTGCTCAGCCGCACCGAGGGCATCATCCCGGCCATCGAGTCCGCGCACGCCGTCGCCGGCACGCTGACGCTGGCCAAGGAGATGCCCGGCAGCACCCTGCTGGTGAACCTCTCCGGCCGCGGCGACAAGGACATGGGCACGGCCGTCGACTACTTCGGCCTCGGAAGGGCGGACAGTGACGCGTAGCACGACACTCGCCTTCGACCGGGCGAAGGCGGAAGGCCGCGCCGCGCTCGTCGGTTACCTGCCCGCGGGCTTCCCCGACGTCGAGGGTGCGATCGACGCGATCAAGGTCATGGTCGACAACGGCTGCGACGCGATCGAGGTCGGCCTGCCCTACAGCGACCCGGTCATGGACGGCCCGACCATCCAGGCCGCCGCGCAGCGCGCGCTCGAGGGGGGCGTGCGCACCCGCGACGTGCTGCGCACCGTCGAGGCCGTGGCCGCCACCGGCGCGCCGACGCTGGTGATGACCTACTGGAACCCCGTCGAGCGGTACGGCGTCGACCGGTTCGCCACCGACCTGGCCAACGCCGGCGGTGCCGGTCTGATCACGCCGGACCTCGTGCCCGAGGAGGCCGGCGCCTGGATCGCCGCCGCCGACGCGCACGACCTCGACAAGATCTTCCTCGTCGCGCCGTCCTCGACCGACGCCCGGCTGGAGCTGACGACGGCGGCCTGCCGCGGCTTCGTCTACGCCACCGCGGTGATGGGCGTGACCGGCGCACGCGAGTCCACCAGCGAGTTCGCCGGCCCGCTCGTCGAGCGCACCAAGAAGGTCACCGACCTGCCGGTCGCGGTCGGCCTCGGCGTCTCCAACGGCGACCAGGCGGCCGAGGTCGCCGGCTACGCCGACGGCGTGATCGTCGGTTCCGCGTTCGTCCGGGTCCTGCTCGACGCACCCGACCGCAGCGAGGGGCTCGACGCCCTCGCCGCGCTGACCCGCGACCTCGCGGACGGTGTGCGACGTGCGTAGGTCCCGCCTCGCCGGCGTGCTCGCCGGCGGCCTGCTGCTGTCCGCCTGCTCGATCGGCACCCCGATGTCGGACGAGGGTCCCGTCGCCGACGTTCATGTCCACGACGAGGACGGCCTGAACGGCGCCGTCCTGCCCACGCCGTACACCGCCTCCGACGTGGCCCTGCGGGACACCGACGGGTCGAAGCAGGCGCTCGACACCCTCACCGCCGACGCGGGCGACGACCTGACGCTGGTGTTCTTCGGCTACACCCACTGCCCGGACATCTGCCAGATAGTGATGGCCGACATCGCCTCCGCGCTCACCCGGCTCGACAGCGATCAGCGCGAGCGGGTCGGCATGACGTTCGTGACCACCGACCCGAGCCGTGACGACGAGAAGACGCTCCGGGCGTACCTCGACCGGTTCGACCCGTCCTTCGCCGGTCTGACCGGGCCGCTGCCTCGGATCGTCGAGGTGGGCGAGAGCCTCGGGGTGTCGGTCGACAGGGGTCAGAAGATGCCGTCCGGCGGCTACGAGGTCCAGCACGGCACCCAGGTGGTCGGTCTGCTCCCCGACGGCACCGCGCCGGTCGTCTGGACCGAGGGCACGGGACCGGACCGGATCGCGCAGGACCTGCAGGCGATCCTGGAGGACGGCGTACCCGAAGTGAGCGGCTCGTGATCCTCGCCTCCGTCCCCAGCCCGAGCCAGGGCGTCTGGCACCTCGGACCGCTGCCGATCCGCGCCTACGCGCTGTGCATCATCGCCGGCGTCGTGGTCGCCATCTGGCTCGGCGAGAAGCGCTGGGTCGCCCGCGGCGGCCGCCCCGGCCAGGTCGGCGACATCGCGATCTGGGCGGTGCCCTTCGGGCTCGTCGGCGGGCGGCTCTACCACGTCATCACCGACTACCAGCTGTACTTCGGCGAGGGCCGCGACCCGATCACCGCCCTCTACGTATGGCAAGGCGGCCTCGGCATCTGGGGCGCGATCGCGCTCGGCGGCGTCGGGGCGTGGATCGGCGCTCGGCGGGCCGGGGTCAAGTTCCTCCCGCTCGCGGACGCGCTCGCACCAGGCATCGCGCTGGCCCAGGCGATCGGCCGCTGGGGCAACTGGTTCAACCAGGAGCTCTACGGTCGGCCGACCACCCTGCCGTGGGGCCTCGAGATCGACCGGCAGCACCGGCCGGACGACATGCTGGACGTGGAGACCTACCACCCCACGTTCCTCTACGAGTTCGTCTGGAACATCGGCGTCGCCGGGCTGGTGATCTGGGCCGACCGGCGCTTCCGGCTCGGCTACGGACGCGCCTTCGCGCTGTACGTCATGGGCTACACCGCCGGCCGGGCGTGGATCGAGCACCTGCGGATCGACGACGTCCAGATGAACGACGTCTTCGGCCTGCGCCTGAACGTGTGGACCTCGATCGTCCTGTTCGTCGCGGCGCTCGCCTACTTCGTGTGGTCCGCGCGCCGTCACCCGGGCCGCGAGGAGTCGGTGTGGCGTGAGGGCTTCGAGCCCGTCGAGACCGCGGGCGACTCCGCCGAGGGCGTCGGGCCCACCGGCGCGGGGGCTGTGGCGGCCGATGCCGGGAGTCCCGGCGCGGCGTCGGGGGAGGACGCCGACGAGACGAAGACGGGCGACGACGCCCCGGCGGGCGCGCGGGAGCGCGACGAGCGCTGAGGTCGGTTGGTCCGGGTCGCTGGGATCGCGCAGTTGCGTGGTTGGGGCGAGCGGGCGGGGTCGGTTGGTCCGGGTCGCCGGGATCGCGCATCTGCGTGGTTGGGGCGAGCGGGCGGGGTCAGTTGGTCCGGGTCGCCGGGATCGCGCAGTTGCGTGGTTGGGGCGAGCGAGCGGGGTCGGTGCTCGCTGGGATCGCGCAGTTGCGTGGTTGGGGCGAGCCGGCGGCGCGGGTGCTCGCCGGGATCGCGCAGTTGCGTGGTTGGGGCGAGCGGGCGGCGCCTCGCTGGCACCCGGTGAGGTGAGCCTCACCTTCGATGAAACCGTCGGTTTCTGGCGATAGTTTTGGCTCATGACCCACGACCCGCACGTTCCCACCGTCAGCCACGAGCACCCGGACGTCACGGGTGGCTGGCTGCGCCCGGCCGTCTTCGGGGTGAGCGACGGGCTGGTGTCCAACGTGGCGCTGATCGCCGGTGTCGCGGGTGGCACCGAGGGGGACAGCTCCACGGCGGTGATCCTGGCGGGCCTCGCCGGGCTGGCCGCGGGCGCGTTCTCGATGGCCGTGGGGGAGTACACCTCCGTCGCCAGCCAGTCGGAGTCCGCGGCGCGTGAGGTCGAGCGCGAGCGCCACGAGATCATCGCCAACCCCGAGGCGGAGACCCGCGAGCTGGCGGAGATGTACCGCAAGAAGGGGCTGCCGGACGAGCTCGCGCACGAGGTCGCCCGCACGATCCACCTGGACGTCGACAACGCCGTCAAGGTCCACGCCCGGGAGGAGCTCGGCGTCGACCCGCACGACCTGGCCTCGCCGATGCTCGCCGCGGTGTCCTCGTTCGTCGCGTTCGCGGCGGGCGCCCTCGTGCCGCTCGTCCCGTACTTCTTCGGCGCCACCAGCCTGTGGCCGGGCCTGTTCATCACGCTGGTCGCGCTGTTCGGCGCGGGCGCCGTGGTGACGTCACGGACCACCCGTTCCTGGGCCTACGGCGGCGCCCGGCAGATGCTCATGGGAGCGGCGGCGGCCGCTCTCACGTACGGCGTCGGCTCGCTCGTCGGGGCCAACCTCGGCTAGTCGAAGGAGCCCGTTCCGGCCCGTCCAGACCTGTCCGGGATGTGACCTACGCGTCTCGCTGGGCGGGCGTCTGAGCGCGCAGATGTTGTAGAGTTCCTAACTCCGCCTCGGGCCAATGTCGTCCCGTGCACTTCTGCATCAAGACAGCACCGGCGCATCACTCTGTACCGGTGTCACGACGACGACGGGAGAGTGCCTCATGCAAGGATTCCCGCCGCCCCAGGGTCTCTACGACGGACTTCACGAGCACGATGCGTGCGGTGTGGCCTTCGTTGCGACCCTGACAGGCGTTGCCAGCCACGACATCGTTGCCAAGGCCGTCACGGCCCTGCGCAACCTCGAGCACCGTGGCGCCACGGGGGCCGAGCCCGACTCCGGTGACGGCGCCGGCATCCTCCTGCAGGTCCCGGACAGGTTCTTCCGGGCCGTCGTCGACTTCGAGCTGCCGCCGGCACGCACCTACGCCGTCGGCACCGCGTTCCTGCCCGGGGACGAGGAGCACGTCGCCAAGACCCGCTCCCGGATCGAGGAGATCGCCGCGGAGGAGGGCCTCCAGGTCCTCGGCTGGCGCGACGTCCCGATCGAGCCGGGCCTCCTCGGCGCCACCGCGCTGAGCGTGATGCCGACGTTCAGCCAGATCTTCGTCGCCGCCACCGCCGGCCGCCTCGTCGGCATGGCGCTCGAGCGGATGGCCTTCGTGCTGCGCAAGCGCTCCGAGCGCGAGACCGACGTGTACTTCCCGTCGCTGTCGTCGCGCACCATCGCCTACAAGGGCATGCTGACCACCGACCAGCTCGACCGGTTCTACCCGGACCTGCGCGACGAGCGCGTGGAGTCCGCGGTCGGCGTGGTCCACTCCCGGTTCTCGACGAACACCTTCCCGAGCTGGCCGCTGTCGCACCCGTTCCGGTTCATCGCGCACAACGGCGAGATCAACACCGTCATGGGCAACCGCAACTGGATGCGGGCCCG
>DASURB010000059.1:0-76888 GCA_036280235.1 Nocardioides sp. | reverse complement strand
GGTCACCGCCGACAGGTACGTCGAGCACCTGCGCCGGGCCCACGACGTGCTGGCCCTCGTGGTGCTCCGCGACGGCGTCGTGGTCGCGCTGGGAACGGCGGAGCCGATCTCGGACCGTGCCGCCGAGATCGCCTTCCTGGTCGACGACGGGATGCACGGCCTGGGCATCGGCACGCTGCTGCTCGAGCACCTGGCGGCCGCCGCCCGCCGTCGCGGCCTCACGGAGTTCTCCGCCGAGGTGCTGATGGACAACCACGCGATGCTGAAGGTGCTCGCGGACGCCGGCTTCACCGAGCGTCACACGTCGGCGAACGGCTGTGTGGAGGTCGTGCTGGACACGGCGCTGTCAGCCGCGGCTCAGGCGGCGGCGGACCGTCGCGAGGACCAGGCCGAGAGCAGGTCGCTGCGGCCGCTCCTTCGGCCGCGCTCCGTCGCGGTCGTCGGGGTCCGCCGCGACGGCACCGGCATCGGCGCGGCGGTGCTCTCGTCCATCCGCGAAGGCGGCTTCACCGGGACCGTCCACGTCGTGCACCCCGTTGCCTCGCTGGTCTGCGGCGTGCCGGCGAGTCCCGGCCTGGCGGCGATCGGCCACCGCGTGGACCTCGTCGTCGTCGCCGTACCGGCCGACCAGGTGCTCGACGTCGTCGCCGGCGCCGCCTCGGCAGGCGCGCGGGCGCTGGTCGTGCTCAGCTCCGGCTTCGGCGAGGTCGGCGGCACCGGCGGGCAGCGGCAGGCGGAGCTGCTCGACCTGGCCCGGACCCACGGGATGCGCGTGGTCGGCCCGAACTGTCTCGGCGTCCTCGACAACGTGCCCTCGGTCCGCCTCAACGCGACCTTCTCCGGGATCGTGCCGCCCCCCGGCGGGCTGGCCGTCGCGTCCCAGTCCGGTGGCCTGGGGATCCTGCTCCACGAGCTGGCGGCCGCGCTCGGTCTCGGTGTGGCCTTCTCCGTCAGCCTCGGCAACAAGGTCGACGTGTCGAGCAACGACCTGCTCTCCGCCTGGCTCATCGACGCCGAGGTCACCGCGGCCGCTCTCTACCTGGAGTCGTTCGGCAACCCCCGCAAGTTCGCCCGGATCGCCCGTCGCTTCTCCCGGGAGAAGCCGTTGCTCGCCGTGGTGGGCGGCCGGTCCACCGGCGGCCGCCGGGCGGGCGCGTCCCACACGGCCGCTGCCGCCACCCCCGCGGTGGCGGTGGACACGCTGTTCGCGCAGGCCGGCGTCATCGCGTGCGAGGGACCGGAGGACCTCGCCGAGACCGCGCTCGTGCTCGACCGCGCGGCGCTGCCGGCCGGTCGTCGCCTGGGCATCGTCGTGAACGCCGGTGGCGTGGGCGTGGTTGCCGCCGACCAGGCGGAACGGCAGGGGCTCACCGTGCCTGCTCTGTCCCCGGCGCTGCAGCAGGAGCTGAGCCGGCACGTGGCCGGGACCAGCGGCACGTCCAACCCGGTCGACGCCGGCGCCGGTGCCGGTCCCGATGACGTGGTCGCACTTGCGCGCCGGGTGGCGACGTCGGGGGAGGTCGACGCCGTGCTGGTGGCGCTCGCACCGACCCGGGTCGCTGACCTGACCCCGGCGTGGGAGGGCCTGGCCGCGCTGGCTCGTGACCTGCGCGACGTGACCCTGGTCGCCACGATCCCCGACGACGACCGGCCGACCGAAGCGGTCTCCACCGACCTCGCCGTCCTGTCCTCGACGGACGGTGCCGTGCGGGCGCTGGCCCACGCCGCGGACTACGCGGCCTGGCGCGCCGAGGCGGAGGTGGACGTGCCGTGGGTCGGCGGCGACAGCCCCTCGTGGGTCGTCGCCGGTGCCGCGAACGCCGCACGGGAGCTGCTGGCGGAGCTCGACGGGGACGGCGGCTGGCTGGACCTGCCGCAGACGCGGGCGCTGCTCGACGGGTCGGCCCTGAGCCCCGCGGGTGCGGTGGCCGTCACCGCGGACGACGCCGTACGGCGGGCCGAGGAGATCGGCTTCCCGGTGGCGGTGAAGGTCGTCGACCCCGCCGTCCAGCACCGCACCGAACGCGGGCTCGTCCTGGTGGGCCTGTCGTCGGCGGCGGACGTGGCAGCGGCGGTCGCCGCGTTCGAGGAGGAGCTGGGCCGCGCGCCGCGCAACGTGCTGGTGCAGCCCGTCGTCCGGGGAGTCGAGCTCGCCCTCGGCGTCGTACGTGACCCCAGCCTGGGGCCACTCGTCATGGTCGCCGCGGGCGGCATCGCCACCGAGCTGCTCGACGACCGGGCGTTCCTGCTGCCGCCGGTGACGCGCCGCGACGCCCTCCGCGCGCTGTGCTCGCTGCGGCTCTGGCCGCTCCTCGACGGCTACCGCGGCACGCCACCGCTGGCGGCGGACGCGGTCGTGGACGCCGTCGTGCAGCTGGCCCGTCTCGCCGCCGAGGTGCCTGAGGTCGCCGAGCTCGACGTCAACCCGCTCGTGGTGACCCCGAGCGGCTGCGTCCCGCTCGACGTCAAGGTGCGGCTGGCGCCCGCCGAGCCGGCCGATGCCGGCGTGCCGCGGCGCCTCCGGGACCGGAGCTAGCGGTACCGGCTGCTCCCGGTGTCGCCGTGGTCACCGGAGTCGCGTGAGCCGCCGGAGTCGCCGAAGAACCGCCGGAGGTCGCCGGCGGGTGTCGCGCCCGACTCGACCAGCCGCCGGTAGCCGCCCGGATCGCGGAGGCGCAGCTCCTCGAGGCACTCGTCACGGACCTGCACGAGCTCCAGGGCCGTCTCGGCCGGGATGTCCTGGGCGAGCAGCACGAACGTGCGACGCCAGGTGCGGCACAGCTCGTCCGTCGGCACCAGGGACAGCGAGGACGAGCAGTCCTCGCCGGAGACCTCCCCGTCGGCCGGCTCCCCGTCGAGCATCGCAGCCTCGAAGGCCGACATGTCGAGGGTTCCGGGACCGCGGGCGGCCTCACCGTGCAGTCGGTCGGTGGGCTCGGACCGGACCTCGCCTCGCCGGTCGCGGACCGAGCGGACGGCACGCGTCAGGAGCGGGGGCACGCCGGGCCACGTGACGGCGACGAGCAGCAGCACGACGTACCCCACGGTGCCCACGGCCTGCACCAGGCCGGAGGTCGCCAGCAGGACGCTCGTCACGAGGACACCGGTCCGGATGGACATGAGGTACGGCGGGCGGCCGTCGATGCGCATCGCGAGCACGCACGAGCCGATCGTCAACGTGCCGAGCACGAGACCGACCGCGGTCGCCGCCCAGCCGAGCTGGACCACGAACGCCAGCCCGCCGGCGGCGACGACCGTGCCCACGATCGTCGACCAGGTCCGCTGATGTGCCGTGCGAGTGCGTTCGCGCTGCCACCACGGCACCCCCGTCCGTCCAGCCATGCGCACAGGCTCCGCGACTGTCGGGGCGGGAGGGAGGGCGAAAAGTCTGAGGAGGGGTAGGACTTTGGTCCCGGATCGTCCGGTTGACGGGACGTTCGTCCCTGCCGCGGGGGAGGCTCCGCACCGCATCATCAGGCCAGACCCAGTGACCCAGAGACCCAGTGGCATGGAGGAGGCAGATGAGCGCGACGGGGACCGTGGTCGTCGGCGTCGACGGGACGACCGCCGGGCTGGCCGCGACGAGGTGGGCGGCCGAAGCGGCGCAACGAGAGGGCCAGGCACTCCGGCTGGTGCACGTCGTACCGTCCGGGACCCCACTGCGCTGGGAGCCACCGCTGGTCCCGGCCGACACCATGCGGACCGTCGGGTGGCGGAGCCTCGGGCATGCGCGCACGGCGGTGTACGAGGTTGTCGGTGAGAGCGTCCCGGTGACGTCGCAGCTGTACGTCGGCGGCCGCGTCCAGGGCCTCGTCGCACACGCTCGCGACGCCGCGTGCGTCGTGCTGGGCAGCCGGACCCGGACCCAGGTCGCGATGCCGACCGGGTCGGTCGTCGCGGGCGTCGCGGCCCGGACGCGGTGCCCCGTCGTGGTCGTGCCGGAGCTGGTGCCGGACCGGGCGGAGGACGCACCCGTGGTGGTCGGCGTCGACGACCCCGCCGGCTCCGAGGAGCTGCTGAAGGCAGCCGCCCACGTCGCCTTGGCGCAGCGGCGACGGCTGGTGGTCCTGCACGCGTGGAGCCTGCCGGCGCCGTACGCGGACGTGGTCTCGTCCGACGACGAGGCGTCCTGGCGGAAAGCGGCAGCCGCGCGCCTGCAGGAGGCGATCGCGGCCGTCGACCTCGTGGTCGGCGCGGCCGGAGTCACGGTCGACGTACGCCATGCCCGCGCGGCCGAGGCGCTGATCTCGGTCTCGCACACGGCTCAGGAGGTCCTCATCGGCAGGCGCTGCGTGGACGAGCCGTTCGGCTACCCGGTCGGTGCGGTCGCGCGCGCCGTCGTGGCGCACGCCGCGTGCCCGGTGCGTGTGGTGCCGCTGCCGGCGCGCACCACGTCGCCGTCGACGGCGGAGGTCACCGACCGCCGGGCGGCGCCGACGTCCTGACGCTCTGAGGGAGAACTCGGTGCGCTGCCGTCGCCCGGTGGCGCCGGATCTGCTTGTGCACGGTGTCGGCGCCGAGGAGCGCGGCCGCCGTGGCGAGCGCACCCATCCAGCCGAGCCCGGTGGGCCAGGCGCCGCCGAGGACGCCGGCCAGCACGGGCAGCCCGAGGAACGCCAGCAGCAACAAGGCCTCCGCCGCCACCGCCGCGAGCACCGCGGGGTTGCCGGTGGGGCTGAGCCGCCACACCGGCACGGCCTCGCTGCGGCAGACGAACGCGTTGGCCATCTGCGCTCCGGCGATCGCGGCGAACGCGGAGCCCGATGCCTGGGCAAGCAGCTCCGCGCCGGGCGTGGCCCCCCAGGTCCAGCCGCCCGCGACGAGCACGACCAGGAAGGTGGCCAGCGCACCGGCCGCCTCGACCGGACCGAGGACGCCGAAGCTGCGCACGAGCAGCTGCCTGTCCACGACCGTCCGCGTGGTCATCGGGCCGCGCATCGCCCGGCTGCTCGGCGGTTCGGTGCCCAGCGCGAGTGCCGGCAGCATGTCGGTGCCGATGTCCAGTGCCAGCACCTGCAGCACCGAGATGGCCAGCGGCACCTGCCCGGCGGTCAGGGCCCAGACGGCGAACGGCGCCAGCTCGGCCACGTTGTCGGTGAGGTGGTAGGTCAGGAAGCGGCGTACGTTCGCGAACGTCGCCCGGCCCAGCTCGACGGCGTGCACGATCGTCGCGAAGTGGTCGTCGAGGAGCACGAGGTCGGCCGCCTCGCGCGCCACGTCGCTGCCCGACGCCCCCATGGCGACGCCCACGTCGGCCTCGCGCAACGCCGGTACGTCGTTGACCCCGTCGCCGGTCATCGCCACCGTGTGCCCGGTCTCCCTGAGCACCCGCGCGATGCGCAGCTTGTCCGCCGGCGCCACCCGGGCGACGACGACGCCGTCGTCGTGGTGCAGCAGCGCCCCGAGCTCGGAGTCATCGGTCGGCAGGTCGCGGCCGTCGAGCACGCGGCCCTCGGCGCCCAGCAACCCGACCTCCTGGGCGATCGCACGCGCCGTGCGCGGATGGTCGCCGGTCAGCATGGCGACCCGGATGCCGGCCGAGCGGCACCGGCTCAGCGCGTCCGCGATGTCGGGCCGGGGTGGGTCCTCGAGACCCAGCAGGCCGAGCAGCTCGAGGTGCTGCTCGGCGTCCGGTCCCAGTGTCGTCCCCGCCCGCCAGTCGCGGCGGGCGACTCCGAGCACCCGAAGCCCCCGTCCCGTCAGGTCCGACTCGGCGGCCTGCGCGCCAGGCGGGACGACGTCGCAACGAGCCAGCACCTGCTCGGGGGCGCCCAGGACGACCAGCTCGTCGTCGAGCAGCACCGAGGTCAGCATCCGGTCCCGGCTGAACGGGATGCTCTCCCGCGGCGCCGGAGGATCCTCGCCTCCGGCGCGCAGGAGCAGCGCGTGGACGGCGGCGTCCATCGGGTCGCCCTCGGCGACCCAGTGGCCCTCGTGCCGCCGGGCCCGTCCGTGCACGCAGGCGGTCGCTGCTCGCGCGAGCGCCGGCAGCCGCGCCAGCGCCTCCGGGTCCCCGTCCAACCGTGCCGTGGGGGCATAGCCCTCGCCGGTGACCCGGACCCTGCCGGCGGGCTGCCACACCGTCACCACCGCCATGCGGTTCTGGGTGATCGTGCCGGTCTTGTCGGTGCAGACGTACGTCGTCGCGCCGAGGGTCTCCACGGCTTCCAGGTGCCGGACCAGCGCGTGCCGAGCGGCCATCTGCTGCGCGCCGTGGGCGAGGGACAACGTGACGGTGGGCAGCAGTCCCTCCGGCACGAGCGCGACGGCGACGCCGACGCCGAACAGGAACGCCTCCGTCGCCGTCAGTCCCAGCGCGACGCCGCCCAGACCGAGACAGGTGCCGGTGCCGACCGCGACGAGAGCCACGATGCGGACGACGCGGCGAAGCTCCCGCGACAGCGGACTCGGCGGACGCTGCGCGGACGCGGCGAGGCGGCTGATGCCGGCGAGAGCGGTGGCCGCGCCGGTGGCCGTCACCTCCGCCTCCGCCGCCCCCTGGACCACGAACGTGCCGGCCAGCAGCCGGTCGGACACCTCGCGCGGGACCGCGACGCTCTCGCCGGTCACGAGCGACTCGTCCACGGTGAGGCCGGACGTCGTCCGCACCTCCGCGTCGGCGCAGATGCGGTCGCCCTCCTCGAGCAGCAGCAGGTCGCCGACCACCACGTCGGCGGCGGGAACCACCACGGCGACGCCGTCGCGCCGTACGCGGGTCCCCGACGGCATCAGGTCGCGCAACCGCTCGGCAGAGCGGTCCGCCCGGTACTCCTGCCAGAAGGCGAACGCCGCGTTGAGCACGACGACGACCGCGATCGCGACCGCGAGGGCGGGCACGCCCGCCACCAGCGCCATCAGCGACGCCACGATGAGCAGCACGGCCAGCAGATGGGTGAACTGCGCGAGCAGAACCCGCCAGAAGGGCGTCCGCCCGACCAGCGGTACGACGTTGGGACCGTCGGCCGCCAACCGGCGCCGGGCCTCGGCGGTGTCGAGCCCTCGGGACCGGCCTGCCGCCTGCTGGTCGCTCGGACCGGTGCGCACCGGGGCCGACGGCCGGTCGCTCACAGGATCGTGGCCCGCTGCTCGCGCAGCCAGGTCAGGTCGGGTACGTCGCGGAGCGCGTCCCATGTCTCCTGGCTGCAGACCACGAACCGGACCGCGACGTCCCGCAGCGTCTGCAGTGTGGAGGACGAGTCGGGGCCGAACGGTCCGGCGACCCGGATCTCCACTCCCGGGCCGGCCTCTCGCGCCGTCGCGATGGCCTCGTCCATCACCGCCATGTTGTGCGCCGTCGACGCGCCCGAGCCGTCCACCAGCACGATGTCCAACGGAACGTCCTGCTCATGGGCGGCCTGAGCCGCAAGCCGCACCACGCCGCCCCAGTGCTCGTCCGGTCGGACCACCGCGACCACGACCTGAGGTGGATTCGTCTGCGATTCGCCTGCGCAAATCACCCCGTAGTTCGCAGACGAATCGTTGTCGGGCGTCACGGGACCATCAGCTCCGCAACGCGGCGGCGAGGGGTCGGGGGGAGGGGGTCGGCGGAGAGGGACGGCCAGCCGACGCGGAGCAGGAGGTGGGGGACGGCCAGGCCGCCGAGGATGCCCTCGCGGATCGCCAGGCTCGTCCGTTCCACCTCGAAGACCTGGCTCAGCGGGAGCACCGCCATCCGGTCCTGGGTGGCGCGCAGCCACAGGGCGCTCATCGCCTCCCCGGCGCGCAGTCGCGACTCCGTGTCGTCGCGCCACGTGCAGAGCAGCAGCAGGCCTCCGATGGTGGTCTCGGGCTCGAGCGCCGGGTCGGGCAGGCTGCCACCCGGGAACCGGCGGGCGAGCCGGTCGATCTCGGAAGTCGTGGAGTCCTCGGCGGGGACGTGGTCGGAGGGGACGCCCTCCTCACGGCGGTCGCGCCACCGGTCGGCCTCGGCCCGGACGGCCGGGTCGGCGCGCTGGGTGCGGTCGGCCTCGTAGGTCAGCGCGAGGATCTCCCGCCGCAGCCCGAGGTCGCGCACCGGGAACACGTGGGCGCCCCACAGCGTCGCCTCGGCCGCGAGGCGGTTGAGCCGACCGTCCGGGACGGGCCAGGACGTGAACCGGCGCCGGTCGGTACGGCGACGGCGGACCGTGTCCAGGGTCAGGTCGGTGCCTGGTCCGACGGGACTGGAGGAGATCGTCACCGTGGCGAGGTGCCACGGGTTGCCCGGGTCCGGCATGCGCCGTACCCGCGCCGTGCGGCCGAGTGCGTTCGCGACGACCTGGAGGTGGTGCAGCGCGGCTCCGCAGCTGAGCACGAGGTTGCGCCCCTCCGGGTCGGTGGCCTCGAGGCGGCGGGTGGGGTCGCCGAACAGGTAGACCCGCTCGCCGTGCACCCGCCAGAGCCAGGGTTGGCTGTTGTGGATGCTCGGCGCCCGCCCGGCCAGGCTCAGGATCTGCTCCATGTCCGGCGAGAGAGCGGCGGCGGGGTCGACGTGGGCGTCGGTGCGCATGGCGTGCCTCCTCGGGTCCGTTCCACGGTGCGCCGCGTCGCGGTCGGGGCGCAGGGCACAACGGCCCTGATGTGCGTGACGAATGGGTCGAACGGAGCCTGTTCGGCCGGACAGATTCGGACCTACGCTGCCCGCGTGGTGAGCAGTGCCGCGACGCCGTCCGACGTGCCCGAGGAGCGTGATCCGGCGACACGCATCACCCGCGAACCGTCCGCCGCGCTCGCGGTGCTCGCCGACGCCGGCTTGCAGGACCTGCTGGACGAGCTCGTGCAGCGGGTCGAGGGGCTCGAGGTCTCGCAGCACCGGCTGCACCTGCTCCTCGACGGCGTGGTCATGCTGGCGGGCGACCTGTCGCTGGAGAGCCTGCTGCGGCGGATCACCGAGACGGCCGCGGAGCTGGTCGGTTCGAGGTACGCCGCCCTCGGGGTCGTGGGCTCGGGGAAGGGGAGGCGCCTCGAGCAGTTCGTCACCTACGGGCTCACCGGCGAGCAACGCGCCGCCATCGGCGACCTGCCGGCCGGTCGCGGGCTGCTCGGCCAGATCATCGACCGGCCCGAGCCGCTCCGGCTGCACGACATCGAGTCGCACCCGGCGTCGTACGGCTTCCCGCCGAATCACCCGCCGATGCACTCGTTCCTGGGCGTCCCGGTGCGGGTCGGGGACAAGGTCTTCGGCAACCTGTACCTGACCGAGAAGTACGACGGCTCCGACTTCAGCGACGAGGACGAGGCGGTCGTTGTGGCGCTCGCTGCGGCGGCTGGTGTGGCCATCGAGAACGCCCGACTGCACGAGGAGAGCCTGCGCCGGGAGCGGTGGCTGGAGGCGACCGCGGAGATCATCGGGCTGCTCGTCGGCGGTGCGGACCGCCGCTCGGCGCTCCAGCGGGTCGCCGACCGGGCACGCGAGCTCTCCGGAGCCTCTGTCGCGAGCGTGGTCCTGCGCGCCACCGCGGATGAGTACGAGCTCGAGGTGGTGTCCGGGGTGTCGCCGGGAGCCGGATCCCGTGCGCGCGGCCCGATCAAGGAATCGCTGGCCGGCGTCGTCATCGAGACCGGTCGGGGCATCGTCGTCGAGGACGTCCACCAGGACCCGCGCGTCGACTCGACGCGACTGAGCCAGGAAGGCTGGCCGCCGCTCGGGCCGGCCGTGATCGTGCCGATGAGCTCACCGACCGGCGTGATCGGAGCGCTCTCCCTGGTCTGGGGGCCGGGGGAGCTGGGAGCCGTGGACGCGATGGACGTCCGGCTGCCGCAGGCGTTCGCGGAGCAGGCGGCGCTTGCTCTCCAGGTGTCCACGGCTCGGTCCAACCAGCAGCGGCTCGCGGTGTTCGAGGACCGCGACCGCATTGCGCGTGACCTGCACGACCTGGTCATCCAGCGGCTCTTCGCCATCGGGCTGAGCCTCGAGGGCGGCCTGCGCGGTATGCAGGATCCGGCAGCGGTCCAGCGCGTGACCGCCGCGGTGGACGACCTCGACACGACCATCAAGGAGATCCGGAACTCCATCTTCGCGCTGAGCCTGCCGACCGGTGCGGCGGACATCCGTGAGCGCTGCATGGAGCTCGTCGAGGGGTCCGCCAAGTCGCTGAAGTTCCGGCCGACGCTGGAGTTCCGCGGTCCGGTGCAGACCGTGGTCGACGAGGAGCTGGCCCAGCACGTCGAGGCGGTGCTGCGCGAGGCGTTGTCGAACGTCGTACGGCACGCCGACGCCACGTCGGTCCGGGTGACGCTGTCCGCGGTCGACGCCGGCGCTCTCGAGCTCGTGGTCGCCGACGACGGCCGCGGCTTCGACGCGGTCGGCGTGAGCAGCGGTCTGGCCAACCTGGACCGTCGCGCGGAGGCGCTGGGCGGGCGCTGCACGGTCGAGTCGTCGCCCGGCCGCGGCACCACGCTCCGGTGGTGCGCACCCGTTCAGCCCGTCAGGTGAGGACCTTCGGCCCGGGTGCGGCTGCGCGGCTGGCCCTACGTTGAGCGCCATGAGTGACGGCACGCCGGGTCCGGTGACCGTGTACCTGCTCGACGACCACGAGGTCGTGCGGCGCGGCATCAAGGACCTGCTCGAGAGCGAGGGGGACATCGTGGTCGTGGGGGAGTCCGCCTCCGCGGCCGAGGCGTCGCGGCGCATCCCCGCGTTGCGTCCGGACGTCGCCATCCTCGACGGCCGGCTGCCGGACGGCTCCGGCATCGACGTCTGCCGCGACGTGCGGTCGGTGGACCCGTCGATCGCCGTCCTGATCCTCACGTCCTTCGACGACGACGAGGCGTTGTTCTCCGCGATCATGGCGGGCGCATCGGGCTACGTGCTCAAGCAGGTCCGGGGCAACGACCTCGTGGAGACGGTACGGCGGGTGGCCGGCGGCCAGTCCGCGCTGGACCCAGCCGTCACGCGCCAGGTGCTCGACCGGCTCCGGCGCGGCCCCGAGGTCGACCCGGCGGTCGCACCGCTCACCCCGCAGGAGACCCGGCTGCTCGAGCTGATCGGCCAGGGGATGACGAACCGGCAGATCGCGCAGACCATGCACCTCGCCGAGAAGACCGTGAAGAACTACGTCTCGGCCGTGCTGGCGAAGCTCAACCTCGAGCGGCGCACCCAGGCGGCCGTGTTCGCCGCGAAGCACCTCGACATCTGAGGACACGTCTTCGAGGTCGTCGGATGGCCGCCGGGACGTCGATCAAGAGCGTCGTGTCTCGAGGCACCGCTTGAGGCCCACCCAGTTCCGCCGCTCCCAGGGCGGGCCGAGCACGGCGAGCACCGGGGACAACACCTTCCACGGTCCGACCAGGTCCATGTCCCAGTCCCAGCGGAGCCGTGTCCTCCCGCCCAGCTCGTCGAAGGTCAGGGTGCCGTCGACCTGCATGTACCGCGAGCACACGCGGTTGTGCAGCCGGTGCGGTCGGTCGTACTCGATGATCTCCAGAGTCATGGTGCCGCTGCGGCCGATGCTCTTCGGCTCGGAGACGAACCGTGAGCCGGCGCCGACCGGACCCGAACTCGACTTCTCGGCCCGCACGATGCGGGGGTTGTACGTCGGCTCGTTCCGTTCGTCGGCGACGAAGTCGAACACCTCGTCGGCCGATGCGTCGATGATCACGTCTCCACGTATGCGCACCATCGTCGTGCTCCGTTCTTCCGACCCGCTCCCGCATTCTGTGCCGGCACGCGTGAACGCATCAGGGGCGAAGGGCCGCTCTCCGGGCGCCGAAGGTCGGGTCGCGTCAGCCGGCCGTGGGACGACGCACGTGTGCGTCGAAGAACGCCAGGACGCGCTCCCAGGAGTCGGCGGATCAGGGCGTCGGCACGGTGCCCGACGCGCTACCGGCGTGCCGCGGCTCGACCAGCCGGCACGGGACCAGCACCTCGGTCCGTGGACGGGGCACGTCGGGCATGTCCAGGTAGACCTCCCACCAGTCGTCGTCGCAGACGTGGCCGTTGTCGACGGCGTAGTCGCGCGCGGCCGAGTACGCCGCGGTCAGGGTGTCGTACGGGCCGGTGTGCGTGGTCAGGACGACTCGTCCGCCCGGGCGGATCTCGCCACGAACACGGCCCTCGGGGCGCACCATGCCGGCGACGGGGAACCCGGCGACGACTCGCCAGGTCGTGGCGCCCGGGAAGTAGTGCGCGGCGGGCGGGCCTGTCATGGTCAGGCCCTGTGCCGCCACGACCCTGGCCACCTCCTCGAACGCCGGGCCGATGAGCGCGCCGATGGCCTCGGGGGAGTCGACCTCCAGGTCCACCACGGCATACGTCTGGGTCTGCAGGTCTGCGAACGTCAGGTCGTAGGTCATGGTGGGTCACCGCGCCATGTATCCGCCGTCGACGTACAGCTCCGACCCGGTGACGAACGACGCGTCGTCGCTCGCGAGGAACGCCATCACGGCCGCGACCTCCTCGGGACGGCCCAGCCGGCCCACCGGGGTGGCCGCGATCATGGCGTCCTCGAACTCGGTGCCCTTGGCCTGGTCGAGGATCGGGGTGTCGATGAAGCCGGGGTGCACGGAGTTGACCCGGATCCCGTCGGCGGCCCAGTGCAGCGCGGCGTTCTTGGTCATCAGCCGCACGGCGCCCTTGGCGGCGTGGTACGCCGGCGAGGTGCCGAACCCGCCGCTGGCGCCGAAGATCGACGAGTTGTTGATCACGGACGCGTGCGACGACTCCTTGAGCGCTTCGGCGGCCGTGCGCATCCCCAGGAAGACGCTGTGCTGTGTCACCGCGATGGTGTGCAGGTAGCTCTCCATCGTGGTGTCCTCGATGGTGCCCAGGTCGCCGATCCCCGCGTTGTTGACCAGGATGTCGAGGGCACCGTACGTCTCCAGCGCGCACTCGACGGCGGCCTGCCAGTCCTCCTCCGACGAGACGTCCTGGTGGAGGTAGACCGCCTCACGGCCCAGCTCCTGCAGGTGCTTGACGACGAGCTCGCCCGCCTCGTCCTGCACGTCGGTCAGCACCACGCGGGCACCTTCCTCGGTGAAGCGGTAGCACGTCGCTTTGCCGATGCCGCTCGCGCCACCGGTCACCAGGGCGACGCGGCCTTCCAGTCTGCGCATGACGCCTCCTCGAGCGTTGGTCCTGGTCCGAGACTCGCCCGGCGGGCGCCGGCTCCGGCAGGGCCGGACGGCCCTGGGTGCGTTGGGCCTTGTGAGTCGAGCACCCCTGCCGAACGGCCCTGTCCAGGGCGGTGCGGGCGCTGGAGAGTGGACGGACGGAGACAGAGCGCCCGAGACGAGGAGGCAACGATGCTGCGTGCGCGGAAGGGGGACCGGCTGGTCGTCCGCAGCCGGCACATCGACGAGCCCGACCGGGACGCCGAGGTGCTGGAGGTCAGGAACCCCGACGGCTCCCCGCCGTACTGGGTTCGCTGGTCCGACACCGGCCACGAGTCGCTGGTCTTCCCGGGACCTGACGCCTACATCGGCGAGCCCGTGCCGACCGCTCTGCCGAAGGACGACGACCCGGACCGGTGACCGAGCGGCCCGGACCCGGCACCGGCGTGACCGACGACGAGGGCAGGCTCCTGACCGGCCTGTCCGAGGACGAGGCGGCTCGCCGGCTGGCCAGTCACGGCCCCAACGCGGTGCCACACCCGGAGCCGCCGAGCGTGGTCGGCCGCGTGCTGGCACAGCTGCGCGACCCGATGATCCTGCTGCTCTGCGGAGCGCTCGTGGTCGTGCTCGCGATCGGGGACAGCTCGGACGCGGTCATCATCGGCGCCGTGGTCGTGCTCAACACGACCATCGGGGTCGTGCAGGAGGTGCGGGCGGAGCACGCGATCGCCGCCCTGGACCGGCTGGCCGCTCCCCGGGCGAACGTGCTGCGCGACGGCCGTGTCCGGCAGGTCGAGGCGTCCGAGGTCGTGCCCGGCGACGTCGTGCGCCTGGAGGCTGGTGACGTGGTGCCCGCGGACCTGACGTTGCGTGAGGCCGTCGAGGTCCAGGTCGACGAGTCGGCGATGACGGGCGAGTCCGTGCCCGTGGCCCGAGGGGTGGGGGAGGAGGTCCTGGCCGGCACCGTGCTGACGCGCGGCCGGGCGTTCGGCGAGGCGGTGCGCACCGGTGCGGAGAGCGGGCTGGGATCGATCGCGGCGCTGATCGCCGGTACGTCGCGACGCCCCACGCCGTTGCAGCAGCGACTCTCGCGTCTGTCGCGGCAGCTCGTCGTCGCCACCAGCATCCTGTGCGCCCTGGTGGTGGTGCTCGGCGTGGTCCGGGGGGAGCCGTTCGTCGAGAGCGTCGTGCTGGCCGTCAGCCTGGCCGTCGCCGCGATCCCCGAGTCACTGCCGGCCGTCGTGTCCGTGGCTCTGGCGCTCGGGGCGTACCGGATGGCTCGTCGCTCCGCGCTGGTCCGGTGGCTCCCGGCGGTCGAGACCCTGGGGTCGGTGACCGTCCTGGCTTCGGACAAGACCGGCACCCTCACCGAGGGCAGGATGACGACCCGGGTGCTGTGGACGCCGCGCGGGAGGTGGGACGTCGCCCCCGGCTCGGACGACGATCCCGGCGGGCTCAGAGGACCGTCCGATGCCGACCCGTGCCTCGACCGGCTGCTCCGGGACGTGGTGCTGTGCAACGACGCCGTGCTGCTGGAGGGTCGCCGCGACGAGGGCGTCGGGGACCCGCTCGAAGTGGCGCTGCTCGCCGCCGCCTCCGTCGGTGGCGCCGACGTGGCCGAGCTGCGCGAGGAGTGGACGCGAATCGGCGAGGTCCCGTTCAGCAGCGAGCGGCAGTGGATGTCGACGAGCCATCGGAACTCCGCGGGCGAACGGCTGGAGATCGTCAAGGGCGCACCCGAGGCGGTGCTGGCCCTGCTCGACGGCGACGCTGGTGCTGCCGCGGGAGCCGTCGCTGCGGGACGGGAGACGGCCCACCGGTTGGCGGTCGACGGCTACCGCGTGCTCGCCGTCGCGGACCGGAGTGCGTCCGGACCCGGTCTCGAGCTGGTCGGCCTGGTCGGGATCACCGACCCGCCACGCGCCGGGGCGCAGGACGTCGTGGCGGCGTGCCGGTCGGCCGGCATCCGCGTCGTCCTCATCACCGGGGACCACCCGGCGACCGCCGCCTCGGTCGCGGAGGCGGTCGGCATCGAGGCGTCGCCGGAGCAGGTCGCCCTCGGCGAGGAGGTCGAGCGCGGCGAGCACATCGACCGCGTCACCGAGATCGACGTCTACGCCCGCACCCGGCCCGAGCAGAAGGTCGACATCGTCACCGCGTGGCAGGCGCGCGGCGACGTGGTCGCGATGACCGGCGACGGGGTCAACGACGCGCCGGCGCTGAGGCGCGCGGACATCGGCGTCGCGATGGGCAACCGGGGCACGGAGGTCGCGCGGCAGGCCGCCGACCTGGTGCTCGCCGACGACCAGCTGCGCACGGTCGTGCGCGCGGTGGAGGAGGGGCGCCGGATCTTCGCCAACATCCGCGCTTTCCTCCGCTACGGGTTGTCCGGCGGGCTGGCCGAGGTGCTCGTCATCGTGGTCGCCCCGCTGCTCGGGCTCCCGCCGCCGCTGACCCCCGGTCAGATCCTGTGGATCAACATGCTCACCCACGGGGTGCCGGGCGTTGCGTTCGGCGCCGAGCCGCTGGACCCCGCTCTGATGCAGCGGCCCTCACCGCCGCCCGAGCGGTCGGTGCTCGGCCTCGGGCTGGGCCGGCAGGTGGCGTGGACCGCGTTCGTCATCGCCGCGGTCAGTCTGCTGGCCGGTGTGCAGGTCTCCGACGAGGGACGGATGGCCGTGCAGACGTCCGTCTTCTTCACGTTGGGCATCGCCCAGCTCGGGCTCGCACTCGCCCTGCGCGCACCACGCCACGGGCTCGACCTCCGGCACCGCGGTCTCGAGGCGGCCGTCCTGGTCTCGGTCGCTGCTCAAGTGCTCGCGGTGACGTGGGCTCCGCTCCGGGGCCTGCTGTCCACCGAGGCGCTCTCCTGGTCGACCCAGGGGACTCTGGTGCTGGTCGCGCTGCTGCCCGGGTTGGTCACGGTCGTCGTACGTCGGTGGGTGGGGCGGAGGTCCCGCAACTCGGGACCGACGACCCTCGCCGGACGCGACGCGACGCGGTCGAATGGCATCGGCGGCGGGGACCGCCCCTCACGAGAAGGCCGGCAGGACGGGTGACCGTCGACGGGCCATGACTCGGACGCCGTGTCAAACGGCTGGACGGCCCCGCCGCCCTCGCGCGCTCGGGACCGACGGCCCGCGATGTGGGGACCTCGGCCACTGCACGGCAACCACCGCCACGGCGGACGCTGGAGCCGTGAGTGGAGAGGAGGTGTAGTCGATGAAGCTGCAGGTCAAGGATCTGGTGGGGACCCTGCTCGTCCTGGCGATCGCGGTGCCCTACGTCGGGTACCTGATCAACGGTGAGATGCCGTTCGTCGAGGACGCGCGGGGCATGTCGGCTGTCGGACTCGTGCTCGGCGCTGCCGCGTTCCTCGTCCTCGAGCAGGGCGAGCAGCGCGACAAGGCGGACACGGTCGTGCGGGGGCTGGCAGTCGTCTCCGCCGTGCTCGGCGTTCTGGCCCTGGTGCTGGCCGAGACCGGCGTTGCGGAGGTCCTGCTGGCGGTCTTCGTGGGCTCCATCCTCGTCGTGTGGGCCGTCATGGTGATGGACCACGCCCGGGTGCTGCCCATGACGAAGCACCCGGTCGGCCAGCTGTGATGTCTGGGGGAGGGCTGAGCCGACACCGCCACCGTCCCGGTGGGATGCCTACGGGCAACCCATCGGGACGTTGCCGTTCGCTGGGGCCGCCCTAGCTCCGCCGGAGCCGGCTCAGCCACCCGCCGGAGCGCTCGCTCTTCGGGTGTCCGGAGCACCACTGGCCCACGGGCACGGCGGCCTTGACGTCGGCCACGTGCTGGCCGCAGCCGGCCCAGGTGGTCTTGCCGCAGGTGCGGCAGGTGGTCGGTCGGCACATCGCGGTTCTCCTTCGGTTGTTGCGGTCGTCACGCCTCGGGACCGACCGGTCCGATGAGGTGCAGCCCGGCCTTCCCGGCGTTGTCGAAGCTGTCGTCGACCGCGACCAACCCCGTGGTCGATCGGCCGGCCACGTCGAGGATCGAGGCGGCAATGCCGGCGCGGTAGCCGCTGGCGCAGTGCACCCACAGCTCGCCCGCGGGCACGTCCCCGAGCCGGCGGGGCAGCTCGTGGATCGGGATGTTCACCGCGCCCTGGATGCAGGCCTTGTCGTGCTCGTCGGCGCGACGGACGTCGAGGACCACCACCGGGCGGTGCCTGCGTACCTCCTCCAGGTCGGCGAAGGTGGCGGTCGGGTACGACGCCAGGCCCCGGTCGGACCAGTCCTCGGGGCCGCCGGTGGCGTGGGCGGCCGGCCGGTCGATGCCGATGCGCACCAGCTCGCGCTGGGCCTCGGCCACGTCCTCGGCGGTCTCGCCGAGGAGGGTGACCGGCGTACCCCAGGTGATCAGCCAGCCCACGTAGGTGACGAACGAGCCGTCGAGCCCGAAGTTCAGCGTCCCCGGGGCGTGCCCGGCCGCGAACGCCGTGCGGTTGCGCAGGTCGACGACCCACTCGCCGGCCTCGATGTGGCGGCGCAGCTCGGCCGCGTCGGCCCGGGCCGGTGGGCTCAGGTCGGGCTCGGAGGGACCGGCGGCGTTCCGCGGGGCCATCTGCGCGTAGTAGGCCGGGTACGCGCCGAGCCCGGCGAGCAGCTCGCGGACGTAGGTCTCCTCGTCCTGGGTGAGCGCGGGGTTGTTCCGCTTCTCCCGGCCGATCGTGGACGCGGTGGCGTCGGACTGGGTGGCGGCGCAGAACGAGCCGAAGCCGTGGGTGGGGAAGACCTCGGCCTCGTCGGGCAGGACCTCGGCCAGCTTGTGCGCCGACGCGTGCTGGTGCCGGACCAGGGCGTCGGTGTGCTCCTTGCCGAGCAGGTCCGGTCGGCCGGTGGCGCCGTACAGCAGCGAGCCACCGGAGAAGACCGCGACTTGCTCGCCGGTGGAGGCGTCGGTGAGCGCGTAGGAGAGGTGCGTGAAGGTGTGACCGGGTGTGGCCAGCGCGGCGAGCCGCATCCGCGGGCCTACCTCGACGGTCTCGCCGTCCCGGACCGGGGTGCGGTCGAAGGAGACGCGGTCCTCGGCGTTGACGCGGTACGTCGCGCCGGTGCGCGCAGCCAACGCGAACCCACCAGTCACGTAGTCGTTGTGGATGTGGGTCTCGAGCACGTCGGTGAGCCGTACGCCGTGCTGCTCGAGCAGATCGAGGACACGGTCGATGTCGCGCTGGGGGTCGACCACGAAGGCGACCTCGCCGTCGTGGACGAGGTAGCTGCGGTCGCCGAGGGAGGGGGTCTCGATCGTGACGATGGTGAGGCCGGTGCTCATGCGGACGTTCCTTGCGTCAGTCTGCGAAGCGGCGAACCGCGGTCGTCTCGACAGGCTCGACCACCCGGTGCCGATACCCTAGGGGGTATTGTTGCGGACAACGATATACACACCCCCCGGGGTATTCCAACCAGGAGCGGTCCGATGGAGCTCGACCCGACCGAGATGACCTCGGTGATCAACCGCATCAAGCGCGCCCGCGGCCAGCTCGACGGCGTGCTGCGCATGCTCGAAGAGGGCCGCGACTGCGAGGACGTCGTCACCCAGCTCGCCGCCGTCTCCCGCGCGCTCGACCGCGCGGGGTTCGCGATCGTCGCCAGCGGGCTGCAGCGGTGCCTCACCAACGGCGAGGGGATCGACAGCGTCGACGTGAAGAAGATGGAGAAGCTCTTCCTCTCCCTGGCCTGAGAGGCCCTAAGCCCCCACCGTCTGCGGACCATCGACCCTGAGCCGCGGCCGCCTCCGTCGGCACGATCGACGCAGGAAGTGACGCACGATCGGAGCGAGCGATGACGCGGATGGAAGCCCTCACGGAGAGCGAGTGCTGGGAACGCCTTCGCGCACGGAACATCGGACGCATCGGCTTCGACCGGGGACGGGGTCCGCGCATCCACCCGGTGCACTATCGCGTCGAGGACGGACACCTGCGCGTGACAACCTCGCGCGACTCGGAGCTGGGCGCGTTCTCCCAGATGTTCGCCGACGGGGCGATGGTCTCCTTCGAGGTGGACCAGCTCGACGACGCCGCTGCTGAGCGGTGGAGCGTGCTCGTGGGTGCCCGGGTCGAGACCGTCGACGGTCCCGAGAGCGCCGGAACCGCGCCGGGGGCGCCTCGCCCTCCGGAGGGCCACGACGAGCTGACGCTGCACCTGACGCCGGTGGAGGTCACCGGGCGACGCCGTACCGACACCACGGTCTAGCCGGACAGGCTCGGCTCGCCGCAGACCGCCATGGACACGCGTCGACGTCCCGACCACCGCGGGGCCGGCCTCGTCGTCTACCTCGTCGTCGCGTTCGGGTGGTCGTGGTCCTGGTGGCTGGCGATGGTCCCGGCCGGGGCCATCAGCACACCCGGCCAAGGCTGGCCCACCCACCTGCCCGGTCTGCTCGGACCGGCGCTGGGAGCGGTGGCCGCGGCGGCCACGGAGGGCGGTACCGCCGCGCTGCGCGCGCTCGGTCGGTCGCTCACCCGGCCGCCCCGGGACCGGCTCACGTGGCTGATGATCGCCGCTTCCCTCGTGCTCTGGTCGGTGGCGGCGGCCGCGGATCAGATGGCAGGGCGTGCCGGCGACGTCCTCGTCTACTCCGGGGCCGCCTCCGCGAGCAGCCTCGGCGGTCTGCTCGCCGTGCTCGGCTACGTCCTCGTGGTCAACGGGATCGGCGAGGAGCTCGGCTGGCGCGGATACCTGGCCGACCGCCTCCTCGACCGGCACGGGCTGCGCCGCACGGCAACGGTGGTCTGGGTCGTCTGGGGGCTCTGGCACGTCCCGCTGTTCTGGGTGGTGAGCGACTTCCGCGCGATGTCGGTCGCCACCGTGGTCGGCTGGACGATCGGTTTGTGGGTGCGGGTCCCTCGCGCTCACCTGGCTCTACGTCCGGAACGAGCGGAGCACGTTGGTCGTGGCCGTCTGGCACACCGCGTACAACCTGACCACCGCGGCCAGCGTCGGTGAAGGCCTGCCGGCGGCGCTCTCGACCACCGGCGTGGTGCTGCTCGCCGCCGTACTCCTCGTGAAGGCGTCGGGGCCGAGAGTCCCGGGACAACCCGGTCGCGTGCGGGGACCTAGGTCCCGCGAACCGCGTTCCTGAGACCCTGCCCGGCGAGCGCGCTCCGCCGGAGGGTGGATCTGGTGGAGGCGCGACGGCCTCCCGGACCCGAGGAGGTCAGCATGGCTCACAACGTCGTCAAGCCGGCCCGGCCGGCGTCACCCGAACAGCCGCGCGGCGCACCGGTGGGCCTCGCCCTACCGGCGCTCGTGGCCATCGTCGTCGGCTCCATGATCGGCAGCGGCATCTTCGCCCTGCCGTCCCAGATGGCCTCCAGCGCCGCACCCGGACCGCTGCTGATCGGCTGGACCGTGACCGGCGTCGGCATGCTGATGCTGGCCTTCGTCTTCCAGACCCTCGCCCGCCGCAAGCCCGAGGTGGACGGCGGTGTCTACGGCTACGCCCGTGCCGGCTTCGGCGAATACGTCGGCTTCACCTCGGCGTGGGGCTACTGGGTCAGCGCCTGGGTCGGGAACGTCGCGTACCTCGTCCTCCTCATGTCGACGCTCGGCTACTGGTTCGGCGGGTTCGAGGGCGGCACCACTGTGCCGGCGATCGTCGGCGCCTCGGTGCTGCTGTGGGCCGTGCACGCCCTGACCTTGAGCGGCGTGCGCAACGCGGCCTTCGCCAACGTCCTCGTGACCATCGCCAAGATCGTCCCCATCGTCACGTTCATCGCGATCGCGGCGGTCGGGTTCAGCGCCGACCTGTTCACGGCCGACTTCTGGGGCGAGAACGCCGGACTCGGCAGCACCCTCGACCAGGTCCGGAACATGATGCTGGTGACCGTCTGGGTGTTCATCGGTATCGAGGGCGCGGCGGTGTACTCCCAGCGGGCACGCCGGCGTCGCGACGTCGGGCTCGCCACGGTCCTCGGTTTCCTCGGGGTGCTGGGTCTGCTGCTCGCGGTCAACCTGCTGTCGTACGGCGTGATGCGGCAGGCCGACATCGCGAACCTGCCCGACCCGTCGCTGGCGGGCGTGCTGGAGCACGAGGTCGGTTCCTGGGGCGCTGGCTTCATCTCCGCGGGCCTCGTGGTGTCGCTGCTCGGTGCACTCATCGCGTGGGTGCTGCTGGCCGTCGAGATCCTGCGGTTGCCGGCCGTGGAGCACGTCGTACCCCGTGCGCTGGGCCGCGAGAACCGGCACGGTGCACCGGCCAACGCGCTGTGGCTGACCAACCTGTGCGTGCAGGCACTGCTGATCTGGACGTTGGTGAACGAGAACACCTACACCGACCTGGTCTACCTCGCCACGTCGCTGATCCTGCTGCCGTACCTCTGGTCGGCGGCCTACCAGGTGAAGCTCGTCGTGACCGGCGAGACTTACGCGGACGGTGCCGGCCGGACACGTGACCTCGTGGTCGGGCTCATCGCCGTCGCGTACGCGGTCTGGCTCGTCTACGCCGGCGGATGGCAGTACGTCCTGGTGGCCGGCTTGTTCTACCTGCTCGGGACCGGGCTGTTCGTCTGGGCACGGCGGGAGAGCGGTCAGCAGGTGTTCACCAAGACCGAGACCGGAATCGTGCTCGTGGTGACCGGCCTCGCCGTCGCCGCCGTCGTCGGCCTGGCGCAAGGGTTCGTGACGGTATGAGCGCCGAGACGACGACCTCACGTGTCGGGGTCTTCTCCGAGGCGGGAAGGCTCCGGCGCGTGCTGGTCTGCGCACCGGGCCTGGCGCACCTGCGCCTGACGCCCGAGAACTGCGACGAGCTGCTGTTCGACGACGTGATCTGGGTCAGCCAGGCCAGGCGCGACCACTTCGACTTCGTCGACAAGATGCGCGACCGCGGCGTCGAGGTGCTCGAGCTGCTGGACCTGCTCACCGACGTCGTGCGTCGCCCGCAGGGCCGGGCGTGGGTCCTCGACCGGCGGATCACGGCCGACCAGGTCGGCGCCGGGCTCGTCGAGCCCGTCCGGCAGTGGCTCGACGAGCTGCCGGCCGAGCGACTCGCGGAGCACCTCATCGGCGGCCTGACCTTCAGCGAGGTCCCGGCCGATGCGGGCGGTCCGTTCCTGGCCGCGCTGCGCGGGCAGGAGGACCACCCGTTCCTGCTGCCACCGTTGCCGAACACCCAGTTCACCCGGGACAACACCGCGTGGATCTACCGCGGCGTGACGCTCAACCCGATGTACTGGCCGGCCCGCCGGCAGGAGACGCTGCTGACCGCGGCGGTCTACCGGTTCCACCCGGCCTTCGCCGGGGAGGACTTCGCGGTCTGGTTCGGCGACCCCGACGCGCCCTCCCGGGAGCACGGCGCGGCCACGCTCGAGGGCGGTGACGTGATGCCGGTCGGCAACGGCACCGTGGTGATCGGCATGGGGGAGCGGTCCTCGCAGCAGGCGATCACTCAGCTGGCGCTGAACCTTTTCAAGGCCGACGCGGCCGAGCAGGTCGTCGTCGCGGGGCTGCCGCGCAGCCGCTCGGCGATGCACCTCGACACGGTGTTCACCTTCTGTGACCGCGACGTCGTCACGGCCTTCTCGCCGGTCGTCGACCGGATCCGCCCGCTCACGATCCGGCGCGACGACGCGAGTCCCGTCGGGATGCACGTCACGGTCGAGGAGGACTCGTTCGTCGATGTCGTCGGCCGTGCTCTCGGCGTCTCGCTGCGCGTCGTACCCACGGGCGGAGACCGGTTCGGCGCCCGCCGCGAGCAGTGGGACGACGGCAACAACGTCGTGGCCCTCGAGCCCGGGGTGGTCATCGGCTACGACCGCAACACCCACACCAACACGCTGCTGCGCAAGGCCGGCATCGAGGTGATCACGATCGACGCCAGCGAGCTCGGCCGTGGCCGCGGCGGTGGCCGGTGCATGACCTGCCCGATCCTGCGCGACCCGTTGGAGTAGGGCCCTTCGACCGTGGGCCGTGCCCTTTCGGCCCTGACGGCTCGTGAGCACTCGGAAGGAGTGTGACGACATGACGATGAACGAGGCCCAGGGAGCGGTGGTCGTCGGCTACGACGGCCGGCCGCACAGCGACGTCGCCCTGTGGTGGGCGGCCCGGCACGCGGCGCAGGTCGAGCGGCCGCTGCTGGTGGTGCACGCCTGCGGCGTACCCGGCGGGTACGCCGGCTCGGCCGACGGCGCCGCGCTGACGGTCGGTCGCGTGGACCTGCGGGCCCAGGGTCAGGTGGTTCTGGACAAGGGGCTGGCCAAGGTCGAGGGGATCGACCCCTCGCTGGAGTATCGCGGACACCTCGAGGTCGGCGACCCGAAGGACGTGCTCGAGGACGCTGCGTCCTCCGGTGCCTACCTGATGGTCGTCGGCACGCGAGGGCACGGGCGTGTGGTGGCCTACCTGCTGGGCTCGGTGAGCGAGGACCTGTCGCACGCCGCTGCGTGCCCCGTCGTCGTGGTGCGCGAGCACGAGGTGCCCGACCAGCACAGCCCCTACTTCGGCCGGGTCGTGGTCGGCCTCGACGGCACCGACTCCTCGACCATCGCGCTGGAGGCGGCGTTCGCCTTCGCGGAGCTCGAGGGGCGCCCGCTCGCCGTGCTGCACGCCCGTGACGACGCCGGACGCTGGCGCGACCGGTCGACGGGCGCGGAGGACTACGGTCCCGGCGACCTCGAGGCCCACCTCGGCGAGAAGCTCGTCGCCTGCACGGCCGACCACCCCGAGGTACCGGTGACCCTGCACCCGGTCGAGGCCGATCCCCGCTGGGCGCTCGTCGACGCCTCGCGGCACGCCCACCTGGTGGTGGTCGGCTCGCGTGGACGTGGCGACACCGAGGCCTTCGTCCGGGGCTCCGTGAGCAGGTACGTGCTCGAGCACGCGCACGGACCGGTGCTGGTGGCCCGGTCGCCGAGCAGGAAGGCGCACACCGCCGACGACGCACGGTCGTAGCGATCGGCGTGGCTCATCGCCACCGGTCGCCGCTCCCGCGCACGTAGGTCCGGTACACGTGCGGCCACGGGGTTGCCGCCAGGATGACGACCACCAGCGAGCAGTTGACGATCACCTCGCTGGTGGCCGTGTCGACCGTGCCGGCGGTGGCGCGAGGGAGCGCGACGATGCCGAGCCAGAGCACCTTCCACAGGGTCTCGAAGACCAGCAGAGGCAGCATCCGCGTGGGGTAGCGGAGACCGAGCAGGGCGAGCACCGACATCGCGGTGAGCAGGCACAGCGCGACGCTCTCGAACAGAGGCAACTCGTGCGCCTGAGGCAGCAGCGGCCACTTCACGATGACCAGACCGACTCCCATGAGCGCGTAGCCGACGCGCATCAGGTTCAGCCGAGCCGTCGACAGCTCCGGTACGACGCTCAACGGCGCTTGCACGTCTACGGACATGGGGACCTCCTGATCGCTGCGAGACGCAGCGAATGTAGGTCGCCGGACGTGGGGTGCGCGTCACCAGATGATGTGACGCTCGGGGTGACTGGGAACGACGGTCAGACGTCGAGCGTGACCAGGACCGGCCGGTGGTCGGAGACCGGGTCGTCCACCCGCGCGTTGGGGTTGTCGGTGATCGACGGCGGCGTCGCACCAGCGGAGTTCGCCGCGGTGACCCGGGTGACGAGCGCGTGCGAGACCAACAGGTGGTCGATGAGCTCGCGGCGACCTCGGTACACACGCGAGTAGCGCTCCTCCTCGGGAATGAGCGGGGCGAGGTTCCACAGCCGCTGAGGGTCGCCCTGGTCGGGCTGGTCGAAGCCGCCGGTGCCGATCTCGGAGCCCGGCGGACCGAGCAGGATCTGCGTCGTCGCGGCCTCCGGTACGTCGTTGAGGTCGCCGCCCACCACGACGGGAACGGCGTCAGCCTCGCCGAGCAGCGCGGTCACTGCCGCGCGCACGCCGGCCGCCTCGGCCGCACGCCGGTGCAGCGCGTACACGCCGTACCGCGCCCGCTCGTCCTCGTCGCGAGGCGAGAACCGCCCACCGGGGAAGGTGAGCAGCTTGGACTTCAGGTGCGCCGACACCAGGTCCACCTCGGTCACGGTGCCCGCCGGGTCCGGCACCTCCAGCCGCACCCGCAGCGCCGGCCGGCCGAGCTCGCCGAGCGTCGAGCCGTCGTCGTCCACCTGCACCGGCAGCAGCAGGTCGGGGAAGTCCCTCACCTGCGCGGTCGCCAGCACCGGCACCCGCGACAGCACCCCGCACCGGATCCCGCGCCCGTCGGGGTCGGCCGTGTCCGCGCGCCAGTGACCGGTCAGCCGGTTTCGCAGGTCATCGAGGGCGCCGGGCGAACCGACCTCCTGCACGGCGACAGCGTCGAGACCGAGGGCGTCGATCGTGGCGGCCAGGCGGTCGAGCTTGGTGTCGTAGGCCGTGCTCGTCGTCGGCGCGCCGGACCCGGCGTCGGGGTGGAAGAGGTTCTCCAGGTTCCAGGTCCCCAGCCTCAGCATGGCGCCAGTCTGGCCCTCAGGCGCCGCCCGGGCGCGCGCAACGCGCGAGCGGCTCGGCTAGGTGCATGCGCGTTGCAGGGTCGACGACGTCGGCGAGGCGACCGGATCTCCTCGGAGCTTGCTTTCGAAGTACTGCTCGAGCTCCGCGAGTGCTTGCGGGTCGAGCGTGTTCTCGGGGTCCGCCACGATGTCGCTCTGGATGCGCCGCCGCGCGGCCGCGTAGAGGGGCGGGCTCAGGGCGTACTCGAGGTTGCGGACGTACCAGCCCCGGAACACCAGTGCGCCGAAGCGCTGGAGGATGCGGGCGATGAACCCGGGTCGTCCGCGACGCGCCCAGAAGCCGACGAGCGTGCCGAGGACGAGGCCGAGCGCGACAGCCGCCGCCATCACGACGACCGTGGCCACGATCTCGTCACTGGCGAAGTTGTCGGCAGCGGTGAGCAGCCCCCCGTAGAACGCAGGGATCAGCACCTCCACCTCCTTCACGAACGGGCTGACCTGGTCCGCCACGTCCGCGAGCTGACCGAGCGAGTCGAGGTCAGGCTTCGCTGCCCACGCCTGGCGTGCGTGCCCGACCCCGTCCATGGCGCTGTCCCAGACCCCGGTGACCTCCCAGGGCTTCATGTCCCCGATACCGGCGAAGGCTTCCTTGGCCTGGCCCAGCTCGCCGAACGTCGTGTGGATGCCGTCCAGCGTCTCGGCGCTCTTGTCGGCCGCCGCCTCGAGCTCCGGGCGATCGGGGGCGTGCTGCTGCACGTAGTCGACGGCGGACTGGATCTCCGCTCGGTGGTCGATCACGTACTTGGTGTCGCGATACCGCTCCATCAGGTTCGGCACGGCGGCCAGCGCGTCGTCACGCTTGCCGGCGACCGTCTCCGCATCGCTCAGGGCGACGCTCACAGCCGCGGCGGCGCCGTACCCCTTGATCCCGAGCTCGAGGAAGACGCCGACGACGCGCCTGGCGACCTCGCGGTAGAGAGCGAGACGGACATGAGTCGATGTCACCGAGAGTTCCCCCGAGATGTACGTGCGTCGGAGACGCGGAAGCAGCGGCGTTCAGCGCGATTCTCTCAGGTTCGGGTCGCCTCTCAGGCTGGATCACCGGAACCCGCAGCGCCTGGCGCGTGCCCGGTGTCGAGGACGACGCCGGTCGGTCCCGTCACGCTCGGCGACTCCTCGAGGACCACGCCCGGCGCCTCGTCGGGTACGTCGGTCCACTCGTCGAAGCCGTAGACACGCGCCAGCTCGCGCAGTGTCGGGCACGGCATCGGCTGACCGCAGGACGCGCACAACGGCGCCCGGCCTGCCATCCGCACCGCGGCCGCCGTCTCGGAGTGCGCGGTCGCCGACGAGAGGTCGCCGGGTGGACCTCCTCGTTGCTCGACCGCGCCGCGCAGTCGACCCATCTGGTCCCTCAGAGCAGTCAGATCGTCCATGGCGAGCACCTCACACGGGTCGAGAAGTCGTCCCCGGACGCCGGTACCCGAGCCGCGAAAATCAATACCTCAAGGTCGAACTTGGTTCCGTAAGTCCTGTTTGCGACGGCGTGCGGCGCGATAGCCGATGCCGACGGCGAAGACGGCGACGCCTGCGACCACTGAGCCGATCGGCAGCGTGACCACCAGCACGGCGCACCCCGCGGCACCCACGATCTGCAGCGGGCGGGCGAAACGGCGGTGGTCCTGGTCCTGGGTGTACGCGGAGAGGTTCGCGGTCAGGTAGTAGAGCAGGACGCCGAACGACGAGAAGCCGATCGCGCCACGGAGGTCCACGGTCAGCACGAGCGCGCAGACCGCCACCGCCAGCGCGGCCTCCGCGTGGTGCGGCACCCGATGCCGTGGATGGACGGCGGCCAGCCAGCGCGGCAGGTCTCCCTCGCGGGCCATCGCCAGGCTGGTCCTCCCGACGCCCGCGAGCAGCGCGAGCAGGGCGCCGAGTGCGGCGAGGCCGGCACCGACCTGGACGACCGGAGCCGCCCAGTCCCACGACCCGGCTCGTACGGCGGCGACCAAGGGCTCGTCGGACGCGGCGAGCCGGTCGGGACCGAGTACGGCGAGCAGCGTGACGGCAACGACCGCGTAGACAGCCACCGCTCCCGCCAGGGCGAGCTGGATGGCCCGCGGGATCGTGCGAGCGGGGTCGCGGACCTCCTCGCCGAGCGTCGCGATCCGTGCGTAGCCCGCGAACGCGAAGAAGAGCAGGCCGGCCGACTGGAGGACGCCGTACGCGCCGTGACCGTCGCCGGTCAGGGGAGTGAGCCGACCGAGATCGGGCTGTCCGGCGCCCAGACTCGCGACGACCGCCACAGTCAGGGCGAGCAGGACGAGCACGACGATGACGCGCGTGAGCCGGGCGGTCCGGGTCACGCCGCGGTAGTTGACCGTGGCGAGCGCGACCACGGCGGCGACCGCGACCGGTCGCTGCCAGGACGCCGGTGCGGCGTACGCCGCGAAGGTCAGCGCCATGGCCGCGCAGCTGGCCGTCTTGCCGACGACGAAGCCCCATCCCGCCAGGAAGCCCCACCACTCGCCGAGCTGCTCGCGCCCGTAGACGTAGGTGCCGCCGGAGGTGGAGTACTGCGCGGCGAGCTGGGCCGAGGAGGTGGCGTTGCAGTACGCGACCACTGCGGCGACGGCCAGGCCGATCAGCAGCCCGGCGCCCGCGGCCGCGGCTGCGGGAGCGAACGCGGCGAACACGCCGGCGCCGATCATCGAGCCCAGGCCGATGACCACCGCGTCGCCGAGACCGAGCCGGCGGGCGAGTCGCGGCTGCGACGCCGGTCCGGCGTCGGTGCCGGCGTCGGTGCCGGCGTCGTGATCGCTCACGGCGCGCGCTGGAAGAGCTCGACGAAGTTTCCGTCCGGGTCGACGACCAGGACCTGCTGACCACCAGGTCCGCTGACCGCGTCGCCGTGCATCGGTACGCCCGCCGCGCGGAGCCGCTCCATCTCGGCGGCGAGGTCGTCGACGAGCAGGTGGACGCGGTTGCGGCCCGGGCCGGCATCGGACGGGGTGGCACGTGCCCCGGAGCTGCCCGGGCCGGACAGCAACAGCCGCAGCGAGCCCCGGGTGACCTCGGCGAAGGGCGGCGCCGGATGGCTGCGCAGCGTGAAGCCCAGGTGCTTCGTGTAGAAGTCGACGGCGGCCGGCACGTCCTCCACGATGTAGCGGACGCTTCCGAATGCGTCTTCGTCGCTCATGGGTTCTCCCTCCAGTCGTGACTGTCGACCGCGGTTCGGCCTACATGACGGGGATCAGGTGGCGCACACGTGCGTCGATGTCGTCCGCGACAGCCACGAAGCTCGAGTACGTCGGGCGACCGGGCGTGTCCGCGGGGTCCGGGACGCTCCAGTGCACGCGGCGACGAACTCTCGGCAGCTGGATGTGCTCGCGAGCCTTGTCGCAGAGGGTGATGAGCCGACCGACGCGCAAGGACGTGCCGGTGACCTCGTCGACCGAACGGGGGAGCTGGTCGCGGATGTCGATGTCGAACCGTTCACGAAGCACGCGGACCGCGTGCGGGTGGATCCGATTCTTCGGGGCGGTCCCGGCGCTCGCGACGGGCACGCGACCATTCGTGTGGTGCCGGAGCAGCGCCTCGGCGATGGGGGACCGGGCGCTGTTGCCGGTGCAGACGAACAGCACCCCAGATTCCGTCGACGTACCTCGCGGCGCGGTCGTCGTCCCGAGAGCGGGGTGCAGCGAGGCGGCGGCCGCGCCGAGCGCGTCGGCGCACCGCCCCAGATCCAGGTGGTAGTAGCTGTCCCGGCCGTCGTGGCTGCTCCGGCGCATGGTCACCAGGCCGGCCTCCCTGAGCAGCCGCAGGTGGTACGACACCAGGTTCTGCGGTTCCCCGGTCAGCTCGACGAGCTCGCGCACGCGTCGGTCACTGGTCGCGAGCTCGGTGAGGATCTGCCAGCGCACCGGGTTGGCCGCCAGTCGGATGAACGGCGGTGGTTGGGCGCGCGCGGCGCTGGGCATGCCCCTGAGCATACATCAATTTGGATTGATGGATCTGCCAGGAGTGACGCCAAGGGGCCAGGCGAGCCGTGCCTCGAAGTGGTCATGCAGGTTGACCACCCGAGTGTGACCGTGGAGAAGTGACAGCTCCGCACGGAGTCACCGCGAAAAGTGCAGCACCGGAGGACCGCGCTCGTCCGAGCACCGCGCTGAGCCCGGGCCCGCGCTCGAAGATCGGGATCGTGATCGCCGCGTCGCTCGCTGCGGGGCTGCTGGCGGCCGTCCTGCTGCCGTTCCTCCCGTTCGTGCCTCCCCCCGCGGTGGACCACGACTTCGCGACTGCGATGGTGCTTCTCGGCTTCGCCGTCGGCTGGGCGCTGCTGGCGGTGCTGTCCCGCCGGACGGACCAGCCGCAGCGCTGGGCCGTGGTTCCGGCGGTGTTCATGGGGTCGAGCGCCGTACTCGTCCTCGTCCTCCCGGACGACTGGGTGGACGCGCTCGGCTGGGTCTGGCCGCCGGCGCTGCTCGCGCTGGTGGTCTGGATGTTCGGCCGAGCCCGGCGGGACCTGCACAGCCGCGCGCGCGCCTGGCTGCTCTACCCGGTGCTGGCCACCCTGCTGGTCGTCTCGCTCGGCGGTGCCTACGAGACGGTGGGCCGGTCGACCGCTGCGAGGCCGGTCGTGGGCGGACGACTGGTCGACGTCGGGCCCTACCGTCTGCACCTGCAGTGCTTCGGCACGGGCACGCCGACCGTGGTGATCGAGCCCGGCGGTGGCGCTTCCGCGGCGACTCTGGGCTGGATCACGCCCGCGGTGGCGCGGGAGACAAGGGTTTGCGTCTATGACCGAGCAGGACGTGGCTGGAGCGACCCGGCGGCGATCCCCCCGGACGGCGCGCAGGTCGCCGCCGACCTGCACACGCTGCTCGACAACGCTCGCGTCCCCGGCCCCTACGTGCTGGCCGGACACTCCTTCGGAGGCTTGTACGTCCAGGCGTTCGCCGCCCGGAATCCCCACCAGGTCGCCGGCCTGGTTCTGGTCGACTCGACGGCACCCGGCTCCGGGCCGGTGCCCCCGCCGCCGTCCGACTCCTACAGCGTGGTGAAGCGGGTCTCCGCCTTGCTGTCGACGACCGCGCGGGTCGGTCTTCCTCGCCTGCTCACCGGGATGAGTCCGTCGGACCTGCCGCAGCAGTCCCAGGCCGAGCTGCAGGCCACCGCTTCCACGCCCGAGGAGGTCGCCGGCGTCATCGAGGAGTACGCCGTCGCCGGCCGGTCCACGCGCGCGGCCGGGCAGCTCACCAGTCTCGACGGCAAACCGCTCGTCGTCCTGACCGCGGACCTCGGCACCGCGCCGGGGTGGGGCGAGGACCAGGACGCGATGGCTCGGCTCTCGACGAACAGCCGGCACGACGTCGTGGACGGGGCCACGCACGCGACGCTCGTGGAGGACCCGGAGCACGCCGCCGAGGTCAGCCAGGCGATCGTCGACGTCGTCGAGTCCGTGCGTACGTCGACCCCGCTTCCGCGATGAACCAGACGCTCGCGACGCACCGCATCGGCACCATCGAGTGGACCGAGCGCACCTGTGGCGTACTCACACCCCGCGAGCAGCTGGCGCTGGCCCGCCCCTTGGTCCGAGGTGAGCTGGCCATCGTCGGCGGTCGCGCCGCCATGGCGCTTCGCCTGCACTCGGGTCGGCGCCGCGACCTCGACCCGTCCGCGCTGCGACCGCCGGACTCGTCCCTCGCCACCGATGCCGAGGAGGTTGCCGAGGAGCTGCTGTCGCCGGCCGTGCTCAACCACTCGCGGCGGTCGTATGCGTGGGGTGCCGCGCTCGCGGCGCTCGACGGCACCACGTTCGACAAGGAGCTGCTGTACGTGGCCGCGCTGTTCCACGACACCGGTCTGCCCAGCCCGATGCGCTCCGTCGACTTCACCCTCCGCAGCGCCGCTCTCGCCCGCGACTTCGCTGACGCCCATGGTGTCCCACCTCGCGACCGGGCGCTGATCGCGAACGCGATCGCGCTGCACCACACACCCGGTGTCGTCCTCGACGACGGTCCGGAGGCATACCTGCTCTCGGCCGGCGCCGGCGTGGACGTGTTCGGCCTTCGCCTGCAGCGTCTTCCCGACGCCGTACGGCGGGACGTCGTGGCGCGCTACCCGCGCCTCGGATTCAAGCGGGAGTTCGCCCGTCTCTTCCGGCTCGAGGCCAAGCAGGTGCCGCGCGGGCGGGCGTGGTTCCTGCACCGGTACGCCGCCGGCGACGTCGCCATCCGGCTCACGCCGTTCCGGGGCTGATCCTGGCTGAAGCTGTCTGAACCTGTCAGAGGGGATCGCGGGCCGTCATTCGCAGCCGGGTCCGTGGTCGGGGTTGCGGCACCGGTCGCGACCGGGTCCGCCTTCGTTGATGTTGTCGCCCGGACCGCCGTTCAGCCGGTCGTCGCCCCCACCGCCGACGAGCCGGTCGTCGCCGCCGCGACCCACCAGCCGGTCGCCCCGGCCGAACTCGTCCGCGCCGATGAGGCGGTTCGGCCCGTCGTCGCCGAGGATCACGTCGGAGTCCAGGCTGCCCACCACGTCCTCGACATCGCGGATGCGGATCTCCGTGAACCCACCGCCCGGGTTCACCACCTGCCCGCGGCCGGCGGCGAGGTCGAGATGGACGGCGTCGCAGCAGAGGCCGTCGATGACGTCGGCGCGGAAGGTCACCCGGTCCCGTCCGCCTCGACCGTCGATCTCGTTCCGACGACCGAACCCGGTGTAGAAGACGTTGCGCCGGTCGTCGCCGATCACGGTGTCGGACCCGTCGCCCGTCCACACTTTGTCGATGCCGGAGATCCGGTCGGTGCCCCAGGCCCTTCCGGTCGCGACGCCGGCGGTGAGGTCCACCCGGACTCCGCGGTGATGGCTCTGCCCGCCCTGGAAGAAGTGGTCCAGGCTGTAGTCCAGGACGTCCTTGCCGTTGCCTCCGCGGATCGTGTCGTCGCCCTCCTGGCTGGACAGGATGTCCTGACCGTCGCCTCCGAACAGGCGGTCGTCGCGCTCCCCGCCGACCAGGTCGTCGTCGCCGGGTCCGCCGTAGGCACGCATCCGGCTGTCCCAGCCGTACAGCTCGTCGTTCCCGGCGCCTGCGAACAGCGTGTCGGCTCCGCCGTAGGGGCGGGGGCGGCCGAAGAAGTCCTCGAGGCTGCCCGCGTAGAGCCGGTCCCGACCCTTGCCACCGGACAGGAGGTCGTCGCCGAGGCCGCCGACGACCTCGTCCCTGCCGGACCCACCGATCACCCGGTCGTCCCCGGGTCCGCCGACGAGCACCTGTCCGTCCCTCGCGTCGGGGTTCGGGCCGCCGCAGATGACGTCGTCGCCGGCCAGACCGTCGATCTCGTCGCGTCCCCCGAGCCCGGCGATCACGTCGCGGCCGGGCGTGCCGGTGAGCGTGTCGGCGCGCGCCGTACCGACGATCGTCGCCGTCTCCCCGGCACATGTCACCGCGGCCGCCGCGGAGCTCGCGGTCCCCGAACCGGCCAACCCGGCCGCGAGGCACCCTGCCGCCGCCACCCAGCGAGATGTCCGACGGGTCGTCGGGCGGACAGTACGTCTCGGATTCGTCATGCTCAGCTCTCGGTAGATCAGGCGCGGCCGGCCACGGACACACGGGCGTCCGCGCCAGGAGCCGCCATGGACGGGTCGTGCGTGAGCACGCACCGTTGCAGATCGCGCAGCTCCGGCGTCGGCTCGAGCCCCAGCTCCGAGGCGAGGTAGCGCTCCAGCCGTCGGTACACGTTGAGCGCGTCGACGACGCGACCTGAGCGGTAGAGCGCGGTCATCAGGTGCGCGTGCATGCGCTCGCACGCCGGGAACTCCAGGGTGAGCTGGAACAGCTCACCCACGACCTCTTCGTGGACTCCGCGGTCGAGATCGGCGCCGATCCTGGCCTCCAGTGCGATGACACGCTGCTGCTCGAGCACCTGCGCGTGGTCGGCCAGTGCCGGTACGTCGGAGAGGGCGTCGCCGCGCCACAGGTCCAGCGCCTGGCTGAGCAGCCGGGCGCCCTGCTCCGGTCGCCCGTCCGCGGTGGCCGCACGGCCCTCGGTGACCAGGTCCTGGAACCGCTGGACGTCCGTGGCTCCCGGCGGCAGGTCCACTCGGTATCCGGCCGGCAGGGTCTCGATCACCGGACCGAGCAGGCTCCGCAGCCGCCACACCGCGGTGTGGATCTGACCGGTGGCGGTCGCGGGCGGTCGGCTGCCCCACAGCAGGTCCACCAGCCGGTCGGTGCTGACGACCTTCCCGGCGTCCAGCGCCAGTCGAGCGAGCAGCGTGCGCATCCGCGACCCGCCCAGTCGCACCGTCTCCCCGCCCGATCGGACCTCGACCGGTCCGAGCAACCGCACTTCCATGTCTCCCCCGAGATTCGTGAAGTGATGGACAACGAAACTGTACGTACGCGTTCCGTTGTCCGCGACGTTGTTTCTGTTCCGTTGCGAGATCGCGACGAACGGTGCTCTGCCATCGAGGGCCGCGGAGGGCCGCGGAGGGCCGCCGAGGGCCGCCGAGGGCCGACGAGGGCCGACGAGAGTCGGCGAGAGTCGGCGAGAGCCGGTGGAGACCGCGATGAGAGGTGGGGTCCCTACCGTCGACGAGTCCGCGAGTGAGGAGGTCGGATGGTGACGGGATACGCGTTCGACAACGCGGTGGTGCAGCACACCAGCCAGCGGTTCGAGACCCTGCAGCGGTGCTACGACCCGGCGTCGGTCGGAGGCTTGGCTCACACGGGGGTGGGGCCAGGGTGGTGCTGCCTCGAGGTCGGGGCCGGAGGTGGGTCGATCGCCGAGTGGCTGGGCGTCCGCGTGGGTGACTCCGGATCGGTGATGGCGACCGACATCGACACCGGCCTGATCGACGTACGCGGCCCCAACGTCGAGGTGCTGCAGCACGACATCGTCCGGGACCCGCTGCCGGAGACCGTCTTCGACCTCGTGCACGCGCGGCTGGTGCTGCTCCACCTGCCCGAGCGACGCCGCGCGCTCGAACGCATCTGGCACGCCCTGAAGCCCGGCGGGTGGCTGGTGCTGGACGAGTTCGACTGCACCTGGCTGCCGGTGCTCGCCACCCCGGACCCCGGAAGCGCCCGGCTCTTCACCAGGGTGGTCGGTGCGCTTCACCGGGTGCTCGCCGAGGCCGGCGCCGACCCGGGCTGGGGAGCGCACGCCTATCAGGCGATGGTCGACACCGGCTTCGTCGACCTCGAGGTCAGCGGCTACTCGGCGGCCTGGCGCGGCGGGTCCGTCGGCGCCCACCTGCACGGCGCGAACGTGCGGCAGACCGCGGACCGGCTGGTGGCGACGGGGGAGGTGTCGGCGCGGGACCTCGAGGAGTTCCTGGAGCTGATCGAGGACCCGGACCTCGCGGTCAGCTCCTACCTGATGCTCACCACCTCGGGTCGTCGCCCGGATGAGCGCAGCGCGGCTTGAGGGCTCGCCCGCTGAACCCGTGGCCGTTCGCCGGCGCTTCCTGCCAGAGTCCTCCGAGTGACCGTGGCGCTCTGGCTGAGCGAGAACCCCGACCATCCCGACGCGGACGACGTCCGAGCGCGAGCAGCCGCGCAGCGCGCGGGCTACTTCGGGGGATACCGCAACGTCGTCGGCATGGCCTACCTCGGCCTGGTCGCGGTATGACCGTGTTGTCGAAGGAGGGCTGAGCATGGCGGTCGTCGACGACGTGCGCTACCTGGGCTCGGAGCTGGAGCGGTCCTACGAGGTGTTCGTGCGCGGGCGGCTGAAGTTCCGCGTCAAGCAGATCGTGTACGTCGCCTTCTCGCTCGACGAGACGGAGATGGGCTTCGGCTTCCCCAAGGAGGAGCGGGCGGCGCTGGTCGAGACGGAGCCGCACAAGTTCCTGATGCCGCCGGAGTCGGACCTGCGGTTCAACTGGGTGCACGCCTACCTCGACGCGTTGGACCCGACCGAGGCGCGGGAGCTCGTGGTGGACGCGTGGCGGATGGTCGTGCCCAAGAAGCTGTCCCGCGCCTACGACCTCGCCCATCCCGACGGGCCGGGCTGACCGACGCGAGCTACACGGTGGAGGGCACCGTGTCCTCGCGGTCGTCGCGCGCGTCTCTCTGCCGGATCCACGACCAGCCGAGGACGACCCACGCGCCGCCGTACAGCACGGTGAGCGGCAGGCCCAGGACGTCGTCGGAGACGCCCATCGCGCCGAGGAGCGCGAGCCCGAGGAACCCGGCCGGCAGGGTCAGGAGCAGCAGCCAGGACGCCAGGGCAGGGGACCTGCGCCGGCGCAGCATGTCGAGACCGGCGAGGATCCCGCCGAGTCCCGCGACCATCGCGCCGAGGAAGCCCAGGTCCTGACCACCCATCACGACGTCCCGCGGACCGTCGCCGAGCACGACGGCCGGCACGGAGCCCGCGAAGAGGAGCACGTGGCCGACGAGGATCGTCCACCACCCGAGCGTGAAGAGACGCCCGGAGTCGCGGAGCTCGGCGCGCAGCCGGACGAGGGCGAGCGTGAGCAGCACCGCGATGAGCATGAGCACGAGGTTGTACAGCCGGAAGAACGTGACTCCCTCGTCCGGGGTTCGCCCGGCGCCGAAGACGGGCTGGCGAAGCGGCGTCAGCGCCCACAGGAGCCCTCCGACGACGCCGCCGATCCCCGCGTACCGCTGCACCCACGCCGACATGCGTATCCCCCTTCGCTGGACGGTTCTGCCCATTGGAGCGCAGTCGGGGCCGTGTTGCGGGCGAAACGCGTCAAGTCATGAAGCCGACAGGATCCGACCGAGCACCTCGACCCCGCGCCGGATCCGGTCCTCGTTGACGTTGCCGAAGCCGAGCACGAGGGCGGGCGGCACGTCTGCCTCGCCCGACCGCTCGGCGTCGACCCGGTAGCGCGACAGGCCGTACACCCGCACGCCTTTCTGCGATGCCGCACCGACGACCTCGTTCTCCGCAACGCCCCCGGGCAGCTCGAGCAGCGCGTGGCAGCCCGCCTCGAGACCGACCAAGCGAAGCGCCGGCGTGTGCGTCTGCACCGCGCTGGTGAGGGTGTCGCGGCGCCGGCGGTAGACGTCGCGCATCCGGCGCAGGTGGCGGTCGTAGCGCCCCGACTCCATCAACGTCGCCAGCGCCAGCTGGTCGAGAGCGGGCGCGCCACGGCTGGTCAGCAGCTTCTCGTGCACGATCGGTGCGACGAGGACCCGCGGCACCAGCAACCAGCCGAGCCGGATGCCGGGAGCCAGGGTCTTGCTCAGCGAGCCGAGCGCGACCACCCGGTCGGGCGCGAGCCCCTGCAACGCCCCGACCGGTTGCCGGTCGTAGCGAAACTCCGCGTCGTAGTCGTCCTCCAGCACGAACCCGTCGACCTCCGCCGCCCACGCGACGAGCGCGTGCCGCCGCTCCGGAGCGAGCACGACGCCGGTCGGGCACTGGTGCGCCGGCGTGACGACGACCGCGCGAGCACCGGAGCGGCGCAGCGCGTCGACGTCGAGCCCGTCGCCGTCCACCGGTACGGCGACCGGCACCATCCCGGCGCGCCGTACCAGCTCGTCGTGCTCCCGCGGTCCCGGGTCCTCGAGGCCGACCCGCTCGACCCCGGCACGCGCGAGGGCGGCCAGCGTCAGCACCAGCCCCTGCCGGAAGCCGTTGACGACCACCGCGTGCTCAACGTCGGAGGCTCCGGCCCGGACGCGGCGGTGGTACGCCGCCACGACCTCCCGCAGCCTCGGCGAGCCGGCGTCGGTCTCGTCGGCCATCATCGCGGTCGGCGCGTTGCGTCCGGCCTCGCGCAGCGCCCAGAGCCAGTCGGGGAGGGGCGCGGACCTCAGGTCGGGGACGCCGTACTCGAAGTCGACGTCGACCGGCCGCCGCGACGCCTCGACGGGAACGGCGCTGCCGGCATGGCGCGATGCACGGGCCGGCTCGGCCACCCCGTCCGCCACCCGCGTGCCCGACCCGGCGGAGCCGACCAGGTAGCCCTCCGCGACGAGCTGCTCGTAGCAGGCGACCACCATGCCGCGGGAGACGCCCAGGTCCTCGGCCAGCCGGCGCGTCGACGGCAGCCGCTCGCTCGCACGCAGCCGGCCGTCGCGCACGGCCGCGCGCAGCTGGTCCTGGAGCTGGTGCCCGAGCGGTCGTCCGTCGCTCCGGTCCAGTGACAGCAGCAGGTCCGGTCCGTCCCCTGACCAGGTGACGCTCATCCCTTGCTCCCGAAGTGGTCCACTGCGGCAGGTCCGAAGTGGACCTTCATCATGGACCGCGCGCGGCCCAGGCTGAAGTCATGAGCATCGGAATCGTCCTCGCGCTGGTCGCAGCGATCGGCTACGGCGCCGCCGACTTCGTCGGTGGCCTGAGCGCGCGTCGGGTCTCCCCGTGGGCCGTCGCCCTCGTCGGCCAGGTCGCCGGCGCGGTCGGGATGCTGGTCGTCGGCCTGTCCCTCCCCGGAGAGCCCCGGCCCGCCGACTCCGCGTGGGCGCTGCTGGCCGGGTTCGGCAGCGCCGCCGGCACGGTCTTCCTGTACCGCGGCCTGGCGCGCGGCCGGATGGGCGTCGTCGCCCCGGTCTCCGGCGTCGGCGCCGCCCTCGTGCCGGTGCTCGTCGGGGTGGCGCTGGGCGAGCGCCTCGGCCCGCTCACCTGGGCGGGCGTCGTGGTGGCGCTGCCCGGCATCTACTTCGTCTCGCGCGAGGTCACCGAGCGCACCGGGCGCTCGTGGGGCGGCGTCGCCGACGGTGCGCTGGCCGGACTCGGGTTCGGGCTGCTGTTCGTGGCGCTGGCACAGGTGTCGGGGTCGGCGGGCGTGCTGCCGCTGGCCGCCAACCAGGCCGTGGGCGCGGCGTTCACGCTCGTCGCCGCGACCGCGCTGCGGCAGCCGTTGCTCCCGCGTGACCGCTCCGCGCGTCGCGCGACCGGCTGGGGCGCGGTCGGCGGGCTGCTGGGCACCGCGGGTACGGCGGTGTACCTCGTCGCCGGCCACCACGCGGACCTGGCCGTGACCGGCGTGCTGGCTTCGCTCTACCCGGCGGTGACCGTGCTGCTCGCGGCGACCGTGCTGCGCGAGCGGTTCCGGCTCAGCCAGGGCCTCGGCCTGCTGGTCTGCGGCGCCTCCGTCGGGCTGGTGGCCCTCGGCTGACGCCCCGCGCGACCTCTCGACCCTTCCGCGACAGGCGCGGAGCATGAAACAAAGGAGCCCCGATGACTGAGCAGATGAACGACCGGAGGGACGTCCGATGCTGACCCGGGTCACCGGCGACGTCCGGGTCCATCACAGCGAGCTGCTCGCGAACAACGCCGTCGTGGTCCAGGGCGACGGCGGCGTGCTGCTCGTCGACCCCGGGCTGACGAACGCCGAGATGACCTGTCTCGCCGCGGACCTGCGCGAGCTCGGCTTGCCGGTGGCCGCCGGGTTCGCGACCCACCCGGACTGGGACCACGTGCTCTGGCACCCCGAGCTCGGGGACGCACCCCGCGTCGGTACGGCGCGCGGCGCGGCGTTCCTCGAGGAGCTTCTGGCGCAGCCGGACTGGCGGGACCGCGTCGCCGGGGCCTTGCCGCCGGAGATCGTCGACGACACGCCACTCGACCTGTTCGGCCTCGTCACCGCGCTGCCCGTCGGGGCCACGCACGTGCCCTGGAACGGTCCCCGTGTCCGCGTGATCGAGCACCCGGCACACGCGCCCGGCCACGCCGCGCTGCTCGTCGAGGAGAGCGGGGTGCTCATCGCCGGCGACATGCTGTCAGATGTGTTCGTGCCCATGCTCGACGACTGGCGCAGCGACAACGACCCGCTCGCGGACCACCTCACCGGGTTGCGCGTGCTGGAGGACGCAGCGGTCGACGCTGACTACGTGGTACCCGGTCACGGATCCATCGGCGGAGCCGGTCAGGCGCGCGCCCGCATCGAGCTCGACCGCGCCTACGTGGAGGCGCTCCGCGACGGTCGCGTGCCCGACGACCCGCGGATCACCTCGGCCGAACCCGGCTGGGAGTGGGTGAGCGCCATCCACGAAGGACAGGTCGCAAGCGTGGCGGAGCACCGACGAGGGGTGGTCTCGACAGGCTCGACCACCCGGCCAGCTTCGATCATCCGCGAGGGCGCATGACGGACGTCGTCGTGGCGGGCGCCGGACCCGCGGGCCTGATGCTGGCGGGGGAGTTGGCGACCGCCGGTGTCGACGTCGAGATCCTCGAGCGCCGCACGACACAGGACCTCGCCGGCACTCGGGCCCGCGGCTTCCACGCCCGCACGATCGAGATCCTCGACCAGCGCGGACTGGCCGAGCGCTTCCTCGCTGAGGGGACGACGGTCCAGGCGCTCTCCTTCGCCGGCACGCCGTTGGAGGTGGCCGACCTGCCGACCCGGCATCCCTACACGCTGGCGCTCGGTCAGGCGCCGGTCGAGCGGGTCCTGCTCGGCTGGGTCGAGGAGCTGGGCGTGCCGGTGCGTCGCGACGCCGAGGTCACCGGCTTCGCGCAGGACGACTCCGGCGTCGACGTGCGGCTGGCCGACGGCGGCTGCGTGCGTACGGCGTACCTGGTCGGCGCCGACGGCGGTCGCAGCCGTGTCCGCAAGGAAGCGGGGATCGACTTCGTGGGCGCCGAGCCGACGAGGAGCTACCTGATCGCCGAGGTCGAGGTGACCGAGGAGATCCAGGCCGGAATGCGCCTCGACGAGGTCGGCGTGCACGCGATGAACGTGATGCCGGAGGGCACGGTCGGGCTGGTCGAGACCGAGCGTGAGCTGCACACTGACGAGCCCACGCTGGCCGAGCTGGCCGACGCCCTGCGCGCGTACTACGGCACCGATTTCGGCGTGCACAGCCCGCGCTGGATGTCGCGGTTCACCGACGCCACGCGGCAGGCCGCGGCGTACCGCAGCGGTCGCGTGCTCATCGCCGGCGACGCCGCGCACACCCATCCGCCGACGGGCGGGCAGGGCATCGGGCTCGGCCTGCAGGACGCGGTCAACCTCGGCTGGAAGCTCGTGCAGGTCGTGCAGGGCGTCTCGCCGGAGCGCCTGCTCGACAGCTACCAGGCCGAGCGGCACCCCGCGACGGCGCGGGTGCTGAAGAACGTGATGGTGCAGGCGTCCTTGCAGCGCCAGGACGCGCGCACGGACGCGGTGCGCGACACGTTCGCCGAGCTGCTCGCCGACGAGGGAGCGCGCAACCGGCTCGCCGCGATGCTGACCGGTCTCGACGTGCGGCACGACCTGGGGGAGGGGGACCCGCTGCTCGGGCGGCGGATGCCCGACGTCGACCTCGAGACCGACGACGGCTCGCGCCGTGCCTTCGAGCTGCTGCACGACGCCCGGCACGTGCTGCTCGACCTCACCGATACCGGCCTCGAGGTCGGAGCCGGCACGGACCGGGTCCGGCACGTGCGCGCACGCGCCGCGGACACATGGGAAGTGCCGGTGGTCGGGACGGTCGAGGCGCCGGCCGCGCTGCTGGTCCGACCGGATGGTCACGTGGCGTGGGTGAGCGACGGGACGGCGGCCGGGCTCGAGGACGTCCTGCGGACCTGGTGCGGCGTGCGATGACTCCGGCCCGTCTCCCGAGTCGTCCTCTGTGTCCGGACCGCAACGGTTGAGGAGACCGCGATGGGTGAGCTGCACGTCAACATGAACACCACGCTCGACGGCGTGATCCAGGCCAACGGTGGCCCGACCCCGGAGGACGCGGGCTTCGCGTACCCCGGGTGGGAGCGGCCCTACTGGGACGACGAGGCCGGCGCGCAGATCGTCGCCGACGTGCAGGCGTCCGACGCGCTGCTGCTCGGACGCACGACGTACGACATCTTCCGGCGCTACTGGCCCTACCAGGCGGACGAGATCGGCACGGCGTTCAACCGGGTCCCCAAGTACGTCGCGTCGCGCGGCACACCCGAGCTCTCCTGGGAGCAGAGCACGCACCTGAAGGACGCGGCCAACGGCGTACGGCGTGTGCGCGACGAGCACGCGCTGGTCCACACCTGGGGCAGTGCCGACCTGCTGCAGACGCTGTTCGCGGAGGGCCTGGTCGACCAGGTCAACCTCTGGGTGCACCCGGTCGTGATCGGGCAGGGCAAGCGGCTCTTCCCCGAGGGCACCACGGCATCGCGCTTCGAGCTCGCCGAGCCGGCCAAGTCGTACCCCAGCGGCGTGACGCTGGTGCGGCTGCGGCGGCTCGACGGTTCGCCCGCCATCGTGACCGAGGAAGGAGACGCATGAGCACACGTGAGGAGACACCGTCGATCGTCCGCTGGACGCAGGCACTGGAGGACACGTCCGCGCTGGACGGGGCGGTGCACGCCCTGGAGGGACCGGTCCGCACGATCTTCGGCACCGGCACGCGCGGAGAGGTGCTCCGCGGGGACTGGCTCGGTCACGCGCTCCACCCGGTGCTGACCGACGTCGTGATCGGCTCCTGGACGTCCGCCACGGTTCTGGACCTGGTCGGCGGCAAGGACTCGGCGACGTCGGCGCGGCGGCTCATCGGCGTCGGCATCCTCGCGTTCGGCCCGACGGCCTGGGCGGGTTGGGCCGAGTGGTCGAACACGGGAACGCGGGAGAAGCGCGTGGGTCTCGTCCACGTCGTCGTCAACGCCGCTGCCCTCGGTGCCTACGCCGCGTCGTACCGGGCTCGCGGCCGTGGCCGCCGAGCCGCGGGCGCGGGCTGGGCCCTCGCCGGTGCGGCGGTCTCGGGCGTGGGTGCCTACCTCGGTGGTCACCTCGTCGCGGCGCGCAAGGTGGGCAGCCGGCACGACGCCTACGCCGACACGGCCGGGGCGAGCTCCTAGCGGTGCGGTGGTCTCGACGGCCTCGACCACCCGGGTCCGGGTGGTCGAGCTTGTCGAGACCACAGAGGTCGGGACGCCTAGCTGGTCCAGCCCGAGGCGGTGAGTAGACCGCCGGCGTCAACCGCTTGACCGGCAGCGTCGTCTGGTCCCACATGGAAAGCGTGAGCGAGCGGTACGCCGCCGGAGCCGGGAGGGTGCCCGGGCGGGTGCTGGCGGAGCGGGCGCGCGACGGCCAGGTCACGCAGGTGTCCGAGCTGTTCACCGCGCACCACCGTCGTCTGGTGGGCCTGGCCGCGCTGCTCGTCGACGACCGGTCGGTGGCTGAGGACGTCGTCCAGGACGCGTTCGTCGCGCTCTACCGGCACTGGCGAGGCCTGCGGGATCCCAACGCGGCGGTCGCGTACCTCAACCGCACGGTGGTGAATGCCAGCCGCGACGTGTTGCGTCGAGGACGTCGCGCGGACAAGGCGACGCTGCAGCTGGTGCCGCGCTCCGACGAGCTGGGCACCGCCGAGCAGGACGTCGTGGCGCGGAGCGACGGGGACCGGCTGTGGCAGGCGGTGACCGCTCTGCCGACCCGGCAGCGGGAGGTCCTGGTGCTCCGCTACTACCTGGAGCAGAACGAGTCCGAGATCGCAGAGACCCTGGGCATCTCCCGCGGCTCGGTCAAGCAGCACGCGAGCCGTGGCCTGCGCGCGCTGGCACGATCCTGGGAGGACCGGTCATGACCACCGACCTCGAGAACCGGGTCGCCCAGGTCCTGCAGGGCCGCGCCACCGAGGCGATGGACGCCACGGACACGGGCGCCGAGCTGCAGGAGCTCCAGGAGCGACTCACGCACGAGCGCACGTCCGCCCGCCCGCGCCGCGCCGTCGTCGGAGCGGCCGCCGCGCTCACGGCAGCGGCCGTGGTGCTGGGGGTGGCCTGGTTCGCCGGCCCGGGTGACGACCCCGACCGTGGCCCCGTCGACGATCGGATGATCCAAGACCCCGCGGAGCGCCTGACGCAGGAGTTCGCCGAGGCCTTCGCCGACGGCGACAACGCGCGGGTGGCGACGATGCTCGCCGACAAGTCGGACTCGCCGCCCGCATGGCGGGACTACGCCAAGCTCGCGGACGCGTGGAGCATCGAGTACTTGCTGAGCCCCTGCCAGACGATCCGCGAGTCGGACTTTGAAACCGAGGTCGGGTGCACGTTCGACGTGCATGTGCTCCACTCCGAGGAGCTCGGGCTCGGACCGTACGGCGACAACCTGATGTCTGTCACCGTGAGGGACGGCAAGATCCAATGGTTCAACGTCGTCTACAACACCCAGCTCAGCGGCGCGACGGAGCTGTACGACTCCGTGGCCACGTGGATCGTCGAGAACCATCCCGAGGACTGGGAGCTTCTCAACAGTGACTGGGCCTTCATACAACGTGCCGCCTTGCCCCAGTCCGACGTGCCCAGGTGGGTGTGGCTGTGGCAGCGCTACAGCGCGCAGTACGCCGACGAGATGACCCCGGCGAGCTGACCCCGACGAGATGACGCAGCAATGAAGGCTGGATGACGAAGCGCTGACGGGGGCACGCGCCGTACGACGGCCGGACCAGGGTGGGGCCGGCCGTCGTACGGGGTTCGTCATGAGAGGGCTCACGCGGCGTCCTCGGCGGAGGACACCATCCGCGTGAAGTCGCCGATGGCGAGCACGCCGTCCGGGTCGTACTTCTCCACCACGGCGGTGAGCCGCGCGAGCGTCGCGGCGTCGTACGCGCGGTGCGCGGTCAGCGCGTCGTGCGCCGGGCCGAAGTTGGGCCAGATGCCGCCGGTGTCCCAGTCGGCCAACGTCGCGAAGGTGCGGTGCGCGTGCTCGAGCGCACCGGTCTCCGGCAGCCCGACCGCGAGCAGGCTGTAGCCCGCGTCGCGGTGGCAGAACGCGGTCGGGTGCGCGCCCTCCCGTGCGTACGCGCCGCCCAGCTGGCGCAGCTCGACCAGGAACTGCGGGGATCGCGCGTCCGGTCCGGCCACCTCGAGCAGCCGGCGCGCTGCCTCGTCCGGGAAGTCGTCCAGCAGGATCGCTGCTTCAACCACCGGCATCGGGTCGACGGGGTCGGCGTGCACGTGGTCGACCTCGGTGTAGGGCCGCAGGAAGGCGTCGTCGAGGATCACCGTCCCGGCCGCGCGCACCTGGTCGAGCAGTCGACGCCCCTCCTCGGGGTCGGCCGTCCACAGGAAACGGACGCCGAGCGACATCCGGTTGGCGAGCTGCGGCGGCACGCCCGGCATCTCCGGCAGCTGGAACAGCGCGAAGGACGTCGTGCCCTGCTCGGGCAGCTTCTCCGACCACGCCCGCCACCGGGCGATCACCGTGGCGGCCTCCGAGCCGTCGAAGTAGATCGCGCCGCCGTAGAACTCCGGCAGGTGCACCAGGTCGAACTCGACGGCCGTGACGATCGCGGAGGCGCCCTTGCCGCCGCGCAGCGCGAAGAACAGGTCCGGGTGCTCGGTCGGCGTGACCCGGCGGATCACGCCGTCGCCGGTGACGACGTCGAAGGCGCGGACCTTGTCGGCGGCGAGGCCGTGGGTGCGGGCCAGCGGACCCACACCGCCGCCGGTCGTGTAGCCGACGACGCCGACGTCGCTGGTCGAGCCGTTGAGCGGCGCCAGCCCCAGCGGCGCGGCCTGCTCGATCACGCGCAGCCACTTCACGCCGGCGCCGACGCGCGCCCAGCCCGCAGAGCCTTCGCGGTGCACCTGGACCTCGTCGAGGTCCTTCGTGGCCACCAGGATGTGACCGGCGAACGCGCTCTCCGCGCCGTGACCGGTGGCCTGGACGCCGACGGAGCAGCCGTGCCGCCGGGCGAACCGGATCGTCGCGGCGACGTCCTCGGCGGTGCGGGCCCGGACGACGGCGGCAGGCTGCATGGGGACGGCGAGGTTCCACGGCGAGACAGTCTCGGCGTACGCCGGCTGGTCGGGGGTGAGCAGCGAGCCGGTCAGCTCGTGCGCCAGCTCCTCGAACGGGATGTGAACGAAAGAACCGGTCTGGTAGGACTCGGTGGTGGTCATGAAGCACTCCTGGGAGAAGGTCGGTGACGTCGTTGTCGGGACCGACCGTGTCCCGGGGTGCTTGACGAAGACCTGCGACGGACTTGAGCCGCCGGCTCAAGTCGGTCAGGCCGGGTCGCCGGTCTGGGCCGGGGAGGGGTGGGGAGGCATGAACAGGCCGTCGGGGTCCACGGACCGGCGGATCGCGGACAGCCGCGCGTGCACCTGGGGCGCGAACGCCTTGCGGGTGTCGACGCTGGTGTCGAGCATCGGCAGGTAGGTGCGCCCCGTCGCCCACGGCTCGACCGCGCTCAGGAACCGGGCGGCGTCGGCCCGCTGCCGCTCCCAGTCACCGGTCAGCGAGTCGAGCCCGAGCCCGAGCGCGAGGAAGCGGCCGTCCAGCGACGACAGGATTCCGCTTCGGGGGGCCGGCCGCCCGAGCGCGCCGCCCAGCTGCCGGAGCTCGGCGACGGCGAGGCTGGTGCCCGAGTCGGGGCCGACGGCCGCGATCACGGCATCGACGGCGGCGCCGGGCAGGTCGGCGACCAGGGTGCTGCTGGCGTACGCCGGGGTCGGGCCCTCGGGATCGAGGTGGAGGTGGACCAGCGACGCCGCCTCGACTCGCGTGATGGTGTCGATGTCGGGCCGCAACGCGCGCAAGGGCGCGAGGATGCGCGCCGCGGTGTCGTCGTCGCCGAGCACCGCGCCGTCGATGATGACCAGCCGGCGGCCGCGCACGTCGGCCGGCATGGTGTCGTCGTCGGGCACGTCGAGCACACGGAACGCCGTGGTCGCCTCGTCGGGGGCGTCCGCGCACCACTCGACCCATGCGGGGAGCACGGTCTCGACGGCGTTCGCGTCCCAGGCGAGGTGCCCGGCGACGACCGTGTCGAGCGGGAACAGCCGGAACTCGAGAGCGCAGACCACGCCGAGCGGCGTACCGCCTCCGCGGACCGCCCAGAACAGGTCGGGGTCGCTGTCCTCGGTCGCGCGCACGAAGGTGCCGTCGGCCAGCACCAGCTCGACGGCGGTCAGCGCGTTGCACTGCAGGCCGTGGGCGCGGGCGTACCAGCCGATGCCGCCCCCGATCGAGTAGCCGGCGACTCCGACGCCGGCGGAGGACGGGTGCAGGGCGGCGAGGCCGTGCGCCCCGGCGACGCGGGTCAGGTCGCCCCAGAGCACGCCGGCGCCGACGCGGGCGATGCCGCGCTCGGGGTCGACGGTGAGGTCGTTCATCGCCGAGGTGCGCAGAAGCACGGCGTCGGCGAGGCGACCCAGCAGGGGAGGCGCGCCGTGGCCGGTGCCCTGGGCGGCGACCCGCAGGCCGATCGACGACGCGGCTCGCAGCACCTCGGCGACCTCGTCGGGGAAGGCGGGGTAGGCCACCGCGGCGGGATGGTCGGCGGCCAGGAGGTTCCACGGCGTCCGCGCCATGTCGTACGACGGGTCCCCGGGGAGGTGCACGGCACCGCCGCAGAGCGCGCGGAGACGCTCGGCGGGGAGGCTCTCCTGCACCGTCACGTCGCTCTCCTGTCGTCGTCGGGGCTCATCGTGCTGCGTCCTACTTGAGGGAAACCTGAGGCGGCGGCGGAGCGGGCTCTCCGCAGCTGTCGAGGACGGACCGGACGTGGTCCGGCGGCAGGAAGAGCCGGCGCGCGACCTCCTCCACGGCCAGCCCGGCGTGGGTCAGCTCGAGGACCCGTCGCTCGGTCGGCGTCGCCGGCAGCTCGACGTCGCGGCGCACCTCAGTGGGCCGGCCGCGCCGCGCCAGCTCGGCGCAGGCGGCGCGCTGCAGGGCGTCCGCGCCGCGCTGGGCGGTCGTCTCGGCGGCGGCGAGCAGCTGCGGCATCGCCTCGTCGTCGGACACCTGGTGCCGGCTCGCCAGCGTGACCTGTGCCCGGGCCAGGTCGACGGCGGCCGTCGTGGTGCCCAGCAGGCCGACCGACTCGCGCAGCGCGTCCAGGCCGTCGTCGCCGAGCAGCGCCCCGAGCAGGCACAGACCGCGGCCGAGGTAGCTGGGTGCGCCCCACCGCCGCAGCAGCTGGACCTCGCGCGTGGCCACCTCGACCGCCTCGGCGGTGCGGCCGAGCCCGCGCAGCGCCATGGCGGTGATGACACCGCGCGGGTTCCACACCGGGTTGGCGGTCGTGATGCCGGGCGGTACGTCGTCGAGGGTGGCGATCGCGTCGTCGTACCGTCCCTCCGCCACCTGCAGCTGGGCGAGCGCGTGCAGGAACACCCGTGCGCCCTCACCACGCAGGTGTGCGGGAGTCATCGCGTCCGCGGCCTTTCGCGCCGCCTCGACGTCGCCACGGTCGAGCAGGCAGCCGATCCGGAACCCGCGCGCGAACGCCTCGCCGAGCCGGGCGCCACCCCACATCCGGTCCTGCTCGAGCGCGTCGTCCAGGCAGGCGAGCGCGGCGAGCAGGTCGCCTCGGCGCCAGTGCCAGAAACCCTCCCAGAGGCTGGTCGACAGGGTGGCGAACAACGACCCGCGCGCCTGGGCCGCGCGACGGGAACGGTCCCAGAAGTCGCCCAGGTCGTCGTCGGACAGCATCCGCACCGCTGCGGCGTTGACCCAGAACAGCCCATCGTCGACGCCGAGCAGCACGTCGTCGGCGAGTGCGAACCTCGCCATCGCGACGGCCCGCTCCCGGTCCTCGCCCTCGAGCAGGGCGCGCAGCGCGACGGTGGCGGCGAGCATCCGGGCCCCGGGCCCGTCGCCGTCGGGGTCCGGAGCCTCGGTCCGCCAGCCCTCGTCGAGCGCGTGCATGAAGCCGCTCATCCGCTGCAGCGCGAGCAGCGCCTGGCGGTGGTCGGGCAGGTCCGGCGGTACGGCGTCCGCCGCCTCCCGTGCGAAGGCGGTGGCGACGCCGGGCGGGCCGGCGAACACCTGCGTGGCCGAGGTGGCGATCGCGATCTCGGCACGGGCGCGAGGGTCGGTGTGAAGTGCGTGCGCCTGCACGAGATGTTCGACCGCCGCGGCGCCGTCGACCGGAGCCTCGAGCAGGCCGAGCTGGAGCAGCACCTCCGCCTTCGACGGGCCGGGCACCGACTCGGCGAGCGCGCGGCGCAGGTAGGTGACCGCGCTGTCGGAGGCGCCGCGGTTCGCGGCCGAGCGGCCCGCCCGCTGCAGGAGAGCGACCGCGTCCGCATCGCCGCGCGGGGGTGCCAGCAGCAGGTGGGCCGCCACCTGCTCGTCGTCGGCGCCGGCGGCACGCAGCATCTCGGCGGCACGCTCGTGGCGCAGGCCGCGCTCGGCGGCGGAGAGCGCCTGGTAGACGGCGTCCCGCACCAGCGGGTGCACGAAGGCCGGCGGCTGCTGGTCGCGGACGAGCTCCGCGCGGGCGAGTGTCGCCAGCGCGGTCGCGGTGTCCGCCTCGGGCAGACCGGCGAGGGCAGCGACCCGAGGGAGTGTGGACCGGCCGCCGAGCACGGCCACCGACTGCGCCACCGTCGTCGCGTCCGTGGGGAGCCGACGGAGTCGCATCAGCACCATGCTCGAGATCGCGCGCGACCCGATCGCCACGACCGTGTCGGTGTGGGACGCGTCGGGCGGCACTCCCTGCGCCGCCAGGGCCCGGAGCAGCTGGCTGAGCAGCAGCGGGTTGCCGGACGTGGTGCGGTGGCACGCCGTGACGAACGTCGGGTCGGGCGTGGCGCCGAGCCGGTGCTCGACGAGCTGCGCGGTGGCGGCGAGCGTCAGTGCCTCCGGCCGCAGCACCATGGCCTCAGGCTCGAGGGAGAGCTCGGCCAGCAGCTCGTCCTGCGGGCACGGCTCGCGGTCGGTGCGCACGGCGACGGCCAGGGCGACCGGCCACGGCGCGAGCCGGCGCGCCAGGTAGGTGAGGAACCGCAGCGACGCGGTGTCGCACCACTGCGCGTCGTCGACCAGCAGCAGCACCGGTCGCTCGGCAGCGAGATTGGCGACCAGCCAGGACAGCCCGTGCAGCACGGCGAAGCTGTCGACCTGCACCTCGGTGTCCACGTCGAACACGCTTCGGGCGCTGGCCGCGCTCCCGGCCAGCAGCGCCTCGCGACGGTCGGGGTCGGCCAGCTCCAGGTCCAGCAGCTGGCGTACGACGCCGTACGCGAAGCTGCTCTCGAGCTGGCTGCCGCGCGCGGTGAGTGTGCGCACCGACCGCTCGTCGGCGAGGCGCTTGGCCTCCTGGAGGAGCCGGGTCTTGCCCAGCCCGGCGTTGCCCTCGACGACGAACAGGTGGGAGCGGCCGCTCCCGTCCTCGGGTGGTCGATTCTGTCGAGACCAGGTCCCGTTCCCGTCCTCGGCCAGCGCGTCGAGCGCGGCAACCAGGACTGCCAGCTCGGTGTCGCGCTCGACCAGCGGGTCCGCGTTCGCCTTCGAGGTGGACTGTGGGGCGGGCTGGGCGGGCTTCGTTGCACGTTGCGGGGTCTCGAGCGTCGGCGACTGGGCGAGCACCTCGGCCTCGAGCCGGCGGAGTGCCGGTCCGGGGTCCACGCCGAGCTCCTCGGCGAGCGTCTCGCGGGCGCGACGCAGCGCGGCGAGCGCGTCCGCCTGCCGGTGCGCGCGGTACAGCGCGGTCGCGAGCAGCCGCCAGCGGCCCTCGCGCAACGGCTGCTCCGCCACCAGGCTCTCCAGCTCCGGCACGAGCAGCGCGGCGTCCTCGAGCTCGAGCCGTGCGGTCAGCAGCCGCTCCCGCGTGACCTCGCGCAGCTCGGTCAGCCGGGTGACCTCGCTTTCGGCCCACTCCTCGTCGGCGTACTCCACCAGCGCCGGTCCGCGCCACAGCGCGAGCGCCTCGTTCAGCAGGGGCACGGCGTCCGCGGCGCGCTGGTCCTCGGCCTGGCGGAGCAGCCGCTCGAACCACCAGGCGTCCACACCGTCGTCCGGCTGGCGCAGCGCGTAACCCGGTCCCTGGCGCACCAGCACCTCCGTGCGCGCCCGGGCCGGCACGTCCGGCTGCAGCCCGCGCCGCAGGTGGGAGACGTAGGACTGCAGGGCGCCGTTCGCGTCGCTCGGGACCCGGTCGCCCCACACGGCGTCCGCGAGGGTCTCGGCCGGGACCGTGTCGCCGCCGGCGACGAGCAGCCGCGCCAGCACGGCACGCTGGCGTCGCCCGCCCAGGTCGAGCGGCCGACCGTCGTACGTCGCGGTCAGCTCGCCGAGCAGGTTGATCCGCAGGCGCGACGACCGCTCCACCGCATCACCTCGGAGGTCACGGTAGGGCGCCGCCGGGTCGTGCGACATGGCCCCGACGGGTCACTGGATCACTGGTGGACGTGGACCACCCGGTCGCGCTCCTCGGGCGTGCCGGGATCGGCGACGTCCGCGAGGTCGAAGCGCACGCTGTGGATCAGCCCCTCGAACCTGTTGCGCACCGGGAGGTAGTCGTCGACCACCGGGGTGCCGCGGTCGACGCCGACGTTGAACGTCTCGTCGAAGGAGAAGTAGTACGCCGTCGTCACCGGGATCCGTCCGGAGCCGACCGGCCGGCCGTCCACCTCCAGCGTCACGTCGGCGCCGCTGCCCGGCGGGCCGCCGTCGTAGTCGAACCGCACCACGAGGTCGTGCCGCCCCGGCTCCATCGGCTCCGACCCCCGTACGACCGTGAGGTCGCGGCCGGCGAAGTTGTAGGCGTAGCTCGGGACGCTGCTGAGCATGTAGAGCGACCAGCCGCCGAACCGTCCGCCCTGCGCCACCACCACACCATTGGTGCCGGTGACGACCTCGAGGTCGGCGGTGATCACGTGGGAGCGGTTCTTGACGTTGGGCGCGGCCTCCTCGGTGAGCCGGCCGACCCGAGGCCCGAAGGACAGCGTCGGACGGCCCTGGTGCAGGTCGATCCGGCCGGCGACGTCGGGGTTCTCGCGCTCGGTGACCCGGTCGTCGAGGGGGAAGACGTGGTGCTTCTCCGCCTCGCGCTCGAAGACCTCCTGCAGTGCCTTGAGCTTGTCGGGGTGCTGGTCGGCGAGGTCGCGGGCCTGGCTCCAGTCCTCGCTGTGGTCGTAGAGCTCCCAGACGTCCTCGTCGAACGGCCGGTCGGGGGTGTCGACCATCTCCCACGGCACGCCGTGCCGGGTCACCGCGGTCCAGCCCTCGTGGAAGACGCCGCGGTTGCCGATCATCTCGAAGTACTGCGTGGTGTGCCGGTCGGGCGCCTCCGGCTCCTCGAACGTGTAGCGCAGGCTCGTGCCCTCGATCGGCTGCTGTTCCACCCCGCCGTACGACTCGGGCTCGGGGATGCCGGTCGCCTCGAGGATCGTCGGCAGGACGTCGATGACGTGGTGCCACTGGTGCCGGATCTCGCCGCGCGCGGGAATGCCGTTGCCCCAGCGCACGATCATCCCGTCGCGGGTGCCGCCGAGGTGGGCGACCTGCTTGGTCCAGGGGTACGGCGTGTTCATCGCCAGCGCCCAGCCGACGGGGTAGATGGCGTACGTCGTGGGGTCGCCGAGCGTGTCGAGGCGGGCGGCCATGTCGGCGGTGTCGTCCTGGATGCCGTGGCCGACCAGGTGCTCGCGGAACGTGCCGCGCGGGCCGCCCTCGCCGGACGCTCCGTTGTCGCCGAGCAGGTAGAAGAACAGCGTGTCGTCGAGGACGCCCATCTGCTCGAGCGCGTCGACGAAGCGGCCGATCTGCACGTCGGCGTGCTCGGCGAAACCGGCGTAGGTCTCCATGAAGCGCGCCGCCACGCGGCGCTCGGTCTCGTCGAGCTCGTCCCAGTGCGGCACGCCCTCGGCCCACGGCGCGAGCTCGGTCGTCTCCGGCACGATGCCGAGCTCCTTCTGCCGCGTCAGCGTGCGCTCGCGCTGCACGTCCCAGCCGTCGTCGAAGCGGCCGGCGTACTTGTCCCGCCACTCCGGCGCGACGTGGAACGGCGCGTGCGTCGCGCCGAGCGCGAGGTAGGTGAAGAACGGCCGGTCGGGGGTGATCGCCTGCTGGTTCTCTACCCACGCGATCGCGTTGTCGACGAGGTCCTCCGTCAGGTGGTAGCCGTCCTCGGGCAAACGGTCCGGCTCGACGGGGTAGCGGCCCTGGTAGAGCTGCGGGTACCAGTGGTTCATCTCCGCGCCCATGAAGCCGTAGAAGAAGTCGAAGCCCTCGCCCATCGGCCAGCGCGGGAACGGACCCGACGGGCTCACCTCGACCGGCGGGGTCTGGTGCCACTTGCCGACGGCCGCGGTGCAGTAGCCGTTGCCGCTCAGGATCTGCGCGATCGTCGCCGCGCTCGCCGGCCGGTAGCCGTGGTAGCCGGGCAGCGGCGTCGACATCTCGCTGGTGACGCCCATGCCGACGGAGTGGTGGTTGCGGCCGGTCATCAGCGCCTGCCGGGTGGGGGAGCACAGCGGCGTGACGTGGAACCGGCTGTAGCGCAGGCCCTCACCGGCGAGCCGCTGCGCGGTCGGCATCTCGCAGGGTCCGCCGTACGCCGACGACGCGCCGAAGCCCATGTCGTCGATGAGCACGATGACCACGTTGGGGGAGCCGGGCTCGGGCTGGACCGGGCGGATCGGGCGCGCGGTGGTGTCGACGTCCAGCGGCAGACGGGTGCGGTCGGTCGCGTCGGTCACGGGGTCAGCCTCCTGTGGGGGCGGTCGTGGTGGTTGCCGTCGTCGTGGATGCGGGGAGCCGGATGCTGCGGCCGGCCTCGGCCGGCGGCTCGACGCACAGGTCGCGGGCGCGTGCTGCGATGTCGGTCGGGAACGGCGCCGAGGCGCCGCCGCGAACGTGCACGCCGAGGATCTCCTCGGTGGCGCGCAGCCGGTCGTCGGCCCACAGCTCGTGCCAGATCCACAGCAGCTTGGGGGACACGCCGATGACCGACGAACGGACCTCGAGGTCGGCGCCGGCGGAGACCTCGTCGAGGTACCGGATGTGCGCCTCGACGGTGTAGAGCGAGGCGTCGTTGGCCTCCCGGTAGTCGGGCCCGAGCCCGACCGCGTGCATCACCGCGTCGGTGGCATGGCCCAGCACGAGCACGTAGTAGGCCTCGGAGAGGTGGCCGTTGTAGTCGATCCAGGCGTCCTGCACGGGCTCGCGCCAGACGAGGGGCGCAGCGCTCATGCCCTGCCCAGCGCGCGCAGCACGGCGATCACGCCGCGGTCGCGCTCGGCGACCAGGTCGTCGATGGTGCGAGAGCCGGCCTCGCGCTCGCAGCCGGCGACGACGGCGTCGCGCAGCTCGGGGGTCAGCTCGGCGGCCTGCAGCCGGGTCCACGGTGACTGCAGCGACGGGCCGAAGTGGTCGAGCATGTGCGCCATCCCGCCCTGGCCGCCGGCGAGGTGGAAGGTGAGCATCGGGCCCTGCACCGGCCAGCGCAGCCCGGGTCCGTCGGTGATCGACTGGTCGATCTGCTCCACCGTCGCCTCGCCCGCGGCGACCATGTGCAGCGCCTCGCGCCACAGCGCCTCCTGCAGCCGGTTGGCGATGAAGCCGGGCACCTCGCGGTCCAGGGTGATCACCGACTTACCGGCCTGCCGGAAGAAGTCCGAGGTCCAGTCGACGACCTCGGGTGAGGTGGCCGCGCCGCCGACGACCTCGACGAGGGGGATGAGGTACGGCGGGTTGAACGGGTGCCCGACGACGGTGCGCTCGGGCCGGTCGCACTTGTCCTGCATCTCGCTCATGCCGTAGCCGGACGTCGACGACGAGATCACCACGTCCTCGGGCGTGACCGCGTCGATCTCGGCGAGCAGCGTGCGCTTGAGATCGAGATCTTCGGGGGCGCTCTCCTGCACGAAGTCGGCCTGCCCGCAGGCGGTCGCCAGGTCGGCCTCGTAGACGAGGTTGTCGGGGCTCGCGCCGGGCGCCAGGCCGAGCTCGGTGAGCGCCGGCCAGGCCCGGTCGACCAGGTGACGCAGCCGGGACTCGGCGTCGGCCGCCGGGTCCCAGGCGACGACCCGGTAGCCACGCGCGAGGAAGTACGCCGCCCAACCGCCGCCGATCACGCCGGCGCCGACGCAGGTGACGGTCCGGACCTCGGCCGGCCCGGGGCGGTTCACTGCGGCGCCCCCGCGGCGTTGTTCGGCGGAGGAGCGAAGCGGGGGGGACGAAGAACGTCGTGCGGTGCGTTCATCGTGGTTTGAGCGCGAGGATCTCTCGCCCCTCGTCCGGCGTGGCGACGTGCGCGCCCATGCTCTCGACGATCGTCTTCGCCCGCTCGACCAGCTGGGCGTTGGTCGCCTTGACCCCCTTGCTCAGGTAGAGGTTGTCCTCGAGCCCGACGCGCACGTGACCACCGAGCAGCACCGACTGCGCCACCCACGGCATCTGCATCGGGCCGAGCGCGAACGACGCCCACACCGCGCCCTCGGGAAGCTGCGAGACCATGGCCATGAGGGTCAGCGGGTCGGCCGGGGCGCCGTACGGGATGCCCATGCACAGCTGGTACATCGCCGGCTGGTCGATCAGCCCCTCTTCGACCAGCTTCTTGGCGAACCACAGGTGTCCGGTGTCGAAGATCTCCATCTCGCAACGGACGCCGAGCTCCTGGATCCTCTTGGCGCCCTCGCGGAGCATGTCGGGCGTGCTGATGTAGACCGTGCTGCCCTCGCCGAAGTTGAGGCTGCCGCAGTCGAGCGTGCAGATGTCCGGCAGCAGCTCCTCGACGTGGGGGAGCCGGTCGACGCCGCTGACCAGATCGGTGCCCTCGAGGAACGTCGTCGGGTCGTGCGGGTCGAGCACGAGGTCGCCGCCCATGCCGGCGGTGGTGTTGATGATGACGTCGACGTCGGAGGCGCGGATGCGCTCGACGACCTCGCGGTAGAGCGCCACGTCCCGCGAGCCCACGCCGGTCTCCGGGTCGCGCACGTGGACGTGCACGATCGTGGCGCCGGCGCGGGCGGCCTCGATGCCGGACTCGGCGATCTGCTCGGGGGTCACCGGCACGAGCTCCGACCGAGCGACGGTGTCGCCGGCGCCGGTCAGCGCGCAGGTGATCATGACGTTGCGGTTCACGGTGCGGGCTCCTCCTCGGTAGCTCGGTCTTGCTCGGGGCGCCGCTCAGTCGATGCGCGGGCTGTTCGACAGAAGCGTCCGCGTGTAGTCCTCGCGCGGACTGTCCATGACCGTCGCCACCGCGCCGGCCTCGACGACCCGGCCGTTCTGCAGGATCTCGACGCGGGCCGCGATCGAGCGGACCAGCGCGAGGTTGTGGGTGACGAACAGCATGCTGATGCCGCGCTCCTTCCGGAGCCCCTCGAGCAGCGCGACGATCGAGCCCTGCACGGAGACGTCGAGCGCCGACGTGATCTCGTCGCAGATCATCACGTCGGGCTCGGCGGCCAGCGCGCGGGCGATCGCGACTCGCTGCCGCTCGCCGCCGGAGAGCCTGCTGGCCTGGTAGTAGAGCATCCCCGAGCCGAGCGCCACCTGCTCCATCAGCTCGACGACGCGGTCAGTGGCCTCCTTGCCCTTGGCCAGCCCGAACAGCTCCATCGGCCGCCGGATGATCTGCTCGATGGTCAGTCGCGGGTTCAGCGACAGGTAGGGGTTCTGGAAGATGTACTGCAACCGCCGGCGGTCCTCGGCGCTGCGCTGACGGGCGCTGTGGGCGAGCGCGCGGCCCTCGAACTGGATCGTCCCGGTCCAGTCCTTGTGGAGGCCGCCGACGGAGCGGGAGATCGTGGTCTTGCCGCTGCCGGACTCGCCGACGAGCGCGACCACCTCGCCCTTGGCGACGTCGAAGCTCACGTCGTGCACGACGTCCTTGCGGCCGTAGAAGATGTTGAGCCCCTGCACGGACAGGATCACGTCGCGCGGCTTGTCGGGGTCGGCGTCGGGCACGGTGCCGAGGTTGATGTCCCAGGTGCCGATCTCCTCGACGCGGATGCAGCGCACCTCGTGGTCGGGCGCGACGGCGCGCAGCTCGGGTACGGCGGCACGGCAGCGGTCGACGGCGTACGCGCAGCGGTCGTTGAACCGGCAGCCTTCGGGACGCGCCCCGGGCGCAGGGGTCCGTCCCGGGATGCCGGTGAGCGCGCGGGCCTGGCTGAGGTGCGGGATGGAGTCGAGCAGCGCACGGGTGTAGGGGTGCGCGGGTGTGGCGAAGATCTGGTCCTTCGGGCCGAGCTCGACGATCTGTCCGGCGTACATCACGGCCACCCGGTCGGCGATGTTGGCAACGACCGCCAGGTCGTGCGTGACGTAGAGCGCGCTGACCCGGTGGGTGCGGCAGAGCTCGGCCATCGTGTCGAGAACCATCTTCTGCGTGGTGACGTCGAGGCCCGTGGTCGGCTCGTCGAGGACGAGCACCTTCGGCTTGGGCAGGAACGCCATGGCCAGGGCGACACGCTGCACCTGTCCACCGGAGAGCTGGTGGGCGTAGCGCTTGAGGAACTCGCCGTCGTTGGGGAGGCCCACCTCGGCCAGCCCCGCACGGGCGGCCTCGAGCCGCGACTCGGGCGTGCCGATGCTGCGGAGCTCCTGGAGCTCGACGAGCTGCTTGCCGATGCGGATGCTCGGGTTCAGAGCAGATGCGGGGTCTTGCGGCACGTAGGCGATCTCCTCACCGCGCAGCTGGCGGACCTCGCGCCAGTCCAGGCTGAGGACGTCGCGGTCCTCGAGCAGCACCTTGCCGGACGAGATGATCGCGCCGGCCCGGGAGTAGCCGAGCAGCGACGTACCGACGGTGGTCTTCCCGGAGCCGGACTCGCCGACGAGCCCGACAACCTCGCCGGGACGCAGGACCAGGTCGATGTCGTCGACGACGTCGACTTCGCGCCCGGTGAGCTTGACACCGAGGTCCTCGATGACGAGTCCGCCGGACCGGGTCGGCGCGCCGGTGGCGTCGGGTGAGATGGTGGTCATCGGTGCCCCTCTCTCGGTCTCACTCGCCGCGCTGCGCCAGCTGCGCCAGGCCGTCGGCTATCAGGTTGGTGGCGATGGTGAAGATCGCGATGATCAGCACGGGTGCCATCACCGACCAGGGCTGGGTGGCCAGGCCCAGCTGGTTCTCGTTCAGCATCTGGCCCCAGTTGGCCGCGCCCGGGTCGGCGGCGAAGCCGAGGAAGCCGAGGGCGGCGACCAGGCCGATGGAGTACGTCAGGCGCAGGCCGGCCTCGGCGAGCAGCGGGCCGGTCATGTTCGGCAGCACCTCGGCCAGGATCACGCGGGAGCGCTTCTCGCCCAGCGCCTCGGCGGCGACGACGAAGTCGCGCGAGACGATGCCGAGGGCGACGCCGCGGGCCACCCGCGCGACGCGCGGCGCGTGAGAGGCACCGACCAGCAGGACGATCACCCACGGGGCGGGGTTCTGCAGCGCCGTGAGCACGACTAGGGCGAGCAGGATCTGCGGGAACGCGAGCAGCACGTCGTTGAGCCGCATGATCACCTCGTCCCACCAGCCGCCGGCGTACGCCGCAACCACGCCGATGGCGACTCCGAGCACCATGCCGAGGATGGTGGCCAGCACGGAGATGACCAGGACGCCCACGCCGCCGTACATCACGCGGCTCAGCACGTCCTGCCCCAGGTAGTCGGTGCCCAGGACGCCCTCAGGGGAGTACGGCGGCCCGGCCGTCTCGTTCTCGCCGTACGGCGCGAAGAACGGCGCGAAGATCGCGAACAGCACGATCGCCACGGTGACCGTGAAGCCGAACGCGAACCGCTTCTGCCGCATCGCCCGCCGGAGGAACGAGGCAGGGCTGGTCGGTGCAGGCGCGGGTGCACTCGCGGGTGTGCTGGCGGTGGCAGTCATGAGGAGATCGCCGTCCTTGCGCGAGGAGTGAGCAGGATGGACAGCACGTCGGCGACGAGGTTCACCACGACGTAGACAGCGGCGATGATCATGCTCAGCGCCTGGACCATCGGCACGTCGTGGTTGCGGACCGAGTCGACCAGCTGCCGGCCGACGCCGGGGTAGGCGAACAGAGTCTCGACAAGCACCACACCGCCGGCCAGCCAGGCCAGCTGGAGCGCGATGACCTGGATACCCGGCACGATCGCGTTGAGCAGCGCGTGCTTGCGCATCACCACCCGCTCGGGGACGCCCTTGAGCCGCGCGAGCTCGACGTAGTCGCTGTCGAGCACCTCGAGCAGGGTGGCCCGCACGATGCGCGAGACGTAGGGGGTGACCGCCAGCACCAGCGTCGCGACCGGCAGCACCATGCCCTTCGGGTTGTCCCACGGGTCACCGGTCTGCGACGAGATCGTCACGGCCGGGAAGATGTGGAACACCGTCGTCGAGAACAGCGCGACGAGCAGGATGCCGATGATGAACTCCGGCACGCCGGCCAGGGCCAGCAGGATCGTCTGGATGACGGTGTCGGGACGCTTCCGGCGGTAGTGCGCGGAGATCATCGCGATGCCGAAGGCCAGCGGGATCATCACCGCGGCGGCGAGCAGCACCAGCACCAGCGTGTTCACGACGTTGGGGGCGATCTGCTGCCAGACCGACTGCTGGTTGGCCAGAGAGGTCCCGAGGTCTCCGCTGAACAGCCCGCCGAGCCAGTCGAGGTAGCGCTGCACCAGGCCGGCGTCGGCGTTCAGCTGCTCCTCGAGCTGGGCCACCCGACCGGGGTTGGAGTTGTAGTCGCGGCCGAGGATCGCGCGCACCGGGTCGCCGAGCGCCGCGGTGGCGACGAAGACCAGGACCGAGACCAGCCAGAGCGTGAGGACCGCCAGCCCGATCCGCCGCAGCAGCCAGATCGCCCACGCGGCTCCACCGGACCGGCGACGTGGGGGTGCGACCTCCTCGAGCGGATCCGGGAGCGTCGCGACCTGAGTCATGTCACACCGACACCTTGTTGAACTTGTAGGACCCGAGCGGGAGGTACTTGCTCGGCTCGAGTCCCTGGACGTTGGAGGCGTAGCCGTCGACCTGCTGGCGGAAGCCCCAGATGATCAGGCCGCCTTCGTTGTACTCGATCTCCTGCGCGTCGTGCAGCAGCTCGTTGCGCTTCTCGGGGTCGAGGGTCGCCGCTGCGGTGTTGACCAGGTTGCGGTGCTCCTCGTTGTCCCAGTGCGTCTCGTTGTAGGTGCCGCCGAGCTCGGGCGGGAACGTGCCGACCGAGGCCTGGGCGATGTAGTTGCGGGTGTTCCAGAAGTCCTGCGCGAACGGGTAGGACAGGTAGTCGTCGTCGTAGAACGGCGTCTTCTTCGTGACCTTCACGTCGACTCCGGCGAGCTTGGCCTGCTCGACGAACAGGTTCGCCGCGGCCGGCGCGACAGAGCTGATGTCGTCGCCGGTGAACAGCTCGACCTGCAGCCCCTCCTGGCCGGCCTCCTTGAGCAGCGCCTTGGCCTGGTCGATGTCCTGCTCACGCTGAGGCAGGTCGCTCGCGTACGCCTCGTCGAACGGCGCGTAGAGGTCGTTGCCGAGGATGCCGTATCCGCTCAGGGCCTGGTCGATCATCGCCTGCCGGTCGACGATCAGGCGGAACGCCTGCCGCACCCGGTTGTCGGAGAACGGCTTGACGTCGACGCGCATCGTGAACGGCACCCAGGCGCCGGTGTCGGAGATCAGTACGCCGCCGCCCGCGCCCTTGATCGTCTCGATCAGGTTGTAGGGCAGGTTGTCGACTGTCTGGATCTGGCCGGCCTGAAGAGCGTTGACCTTGGCGTTGTCGTCGTTGAAGTCCTGGATCTGCAGCTCGTCGACGAACGCCGGGTCGCCCCAGTAGTCGGCGTACTTCGTGAAGGTGCTGCTCTTGCCGGGCTCGAACGACTGGTACTTGAAGGCGCCGGTGCCGACCGGGTTCGCGAGATCGAAGTCCGTCGGGATGATGCCGAGGGTGTACTCCGCGAGCAGCGTGTCGAGGATCGCGTACGGCGTCTTGAGCACGATCTCGAGCGTGGTGTCGTCGACGACCTTGGTCGACTGGAAGTCGATGATCTGCGAGAGCTGACCGCCGGCCGACAGCGGCTTCTTGGGATCGGCGACGCGCTGGATGCTGAACCAGGCGTCCTCGGCGGTCACGGTCTTGCCGTTGTGGAACGTGACGTCCGGGCGGATCTTCACGGTCCACTTCGTGCCGTCGGAGGACGGCTCGACGGACTCGGCGACCGCGGGCTCGAGCTCGTAGTTGCTGTTCCAGAACAGCAGCGGCTCGAAGAGGTTGCTCACCCGGGCGATGTCGGGGTTGGTGACCGGCTGGTGCGGGTCGAGGGTGTCCTTGCTGCCACCTCCGGTGGCGCCGTGGATGAGGACGCCGCCGGAGCGCTGCGCGCCGCCCCCTCCTCCTCCGTCACCGTCGCCCTCGCTGTCGCCGCCACAGGCGCTGAGGAGGCCGCCGCCCGCCACCGCGGCAGCGCTGAGACCGGAGTACTTGAGCAACTGGCGGCGGGAGATACCCGGCGTGCCGTTTCGGAGTTGGTTCACTTCGTGACTCCCTTGTTGCATGATGCGAACACGCGGGCGTGATATTGGGAACATAGGAGTCTCCCCGCTCATCGTCAATGCCCAAGACAGGAGGGGTCGGATGACCTCTCGCCATGCGCAACGGGCCTCCTCCCGTGGACCTGACTCCGCGCCGACGGGCGCGCGGCGGGTGCAGTCGGTGGAGCGTGCGGCGGCGATCCTCCGTGCGGTGGCGGCCGCCTCCGGTCCCGCTGCGTCGGCGGCCGGAATCGCCGAGGCGGTCGGGCTGAACCGCACGACCACGTGGCGGATCCTGGCCACGCTCGAGGACCAGCGGCTGGTCAGCCTGGACCGCGGGACGGGCTGGTACTCCCTGGGCTTCGGGCTGTTCGACCTCGCCGGCCAGGCGGGCGACTCGCTGGCCGGTGCGTCGCGCGCCGTCCTGCAGCGCCTCGCCTTCGAGACCGGCGAAACCGCGGCGCTCGCGACGCTGCGCGACGGCGAGCTGACCTACGTCGCGGAGGCGACGGCCGGCGCCGTCGTGTCCGCGTGGTGGCAGGGCCGGAACGTGCCGATGCATGCCACTTCGACCGGAAAGGCGCTGCTCGCCTTCTCCGATCCCGCACAGCTACGCACACTGCTGCGGCTGCCACGCGGCGGCCGGCTGCCTCGCTACACCGGCACGACGATCACCTCGATGACGGCCTTGAAGGACGAGCTCGCACGCACACGTGAGCGCGGCTTCTCGATCTGCCGCGGCGAGTTCGAGAACACCGCCTGGGGCGTGTCCGCTCCGGTCCTCGACGTCCTCGGCCGGCCGGTGGCAGTGCTCAGCGTGTGGGGGCCGGGGGAGCGCGTCACCGACGACCGGTTCGACGAGCTCGGCAAGAAGGCTGTCGTGGCCGCACAGGACATCGCCGCTCGCACGTCGGCGGGGGACAAGGGCGGACGAGCCGCTCAGACCAGGACGAAGTAGCGCAGGTAGACGTACACCCACGCCGCCAGCAGCGTCGCGACGGTCGTGATGACGCCGTACTTCGTGAACTCCCAGAAGCTGATCCGCTCGCCCGCCTTCATCGCGATGCCGAGCACGACCACGTTGGCGCCCGCCGCGACGGCGGTGGCGTTGCCGCCGAGGTCGGCGCCGAAGACCAGCGCCCACCACAGCGGGCTGTCGGCGCCCGAGGAGGGCGTGGCCGCGACCATCTCCTCGACGATCGGCACCATCGCCGTCGTGTAGGGGATGTTGTCGACGAACGCACCGAGGACGCCCGACCCGAACAGCAGCACGGTGGCTCCGAGCAGCTCGCGGTCGCCCATCCAGTTCGCCGCGAACTCGCCGATGTCGCCGATGACGCCGACCTTGACCAGTGAGCCGACGAGCACGAACAGGGCCATGAAGAACGCGAGCGTCGCCCACTCGACCTCCTCGAGGAACTCCTCGGGGGTCGTGCGCGACACCAGCACCGTCGCCCCGGCGCCGAGCATCGCGACCATCGACGCGTCCAGGTGCAGCACGGTGTGCAGGCTGAACGCGATCATCACCAGCGCCAGCACGATGAGACACCGCACCAGCAGCCGCATGTTGGTGATCGCCTCGCGCGGGTGGATGTCGCCGATCCGGCTCCGCACGTCGACGGTCGTCGAGAAGTGCTTGCGGAACATCACGCGCGCCAGCAGCAGGAAGCCCCCCAGCAGCAGCACGGTCAGCGGGAGCGAGTGGATGAGGAAGTCGTCGAAGCTCAGTCCCGCGCGGCTGCCGATGATGATGTTCGGAGGGTCGCCGATCAGCGTCGACATGCCGCCGATGTTGGAGGCCAGGACGAGCGCGATGAGGTACGGCGCCGGCGACAGCTCGAGCTGACGGCACACCGACAGCGTCACGGGCGCGACGAGCAGCACGCAGGTGACGTTGTCGAGGATCGGCGCGACCGCCGCCGACACCAGGACGAGCAGGACCAGCAGCTTGTAGGGCTCGCCGCCGGACCTGCGCGCCGCCCACAGCGCGAGGAACTCGAAGATGCCGGTCTGCTTGAGCACGCCGACGATGACCATCATCCCGAACAGCAGGAAGATGACGTTCCAGTCGATCCCGGTCTCGACGTTGTAGAACGCGGTCTCGACGTTGACGAGCCCGATGACCATCATCGCCGCAACGCCACCGAGCGCGGCCGCGACGCGGTGGACGCGTTCGGTCGCGATGAGGGCGTAGCTGACGATGAAGATGGAGAGAGCGGCGGACGTCTGGATCACGCGGTTCTCTTCATGACTCCGAAGCGTTGGGCGGACGTCGTGGGCTCGAGGCCTTCGTACCAACGGCCGAGCCGGCCGAAGCGGCTCACCGAGAGCAGCCGTTCCTCCACCGCGCCGACCTGGTCGCGTGCCGCCACGACCAGCACCTGGTCACCGGTGCGCAGCACCGTGTGGCCGTCCGGCACGAACACGTTCTTCCCGCGGGTGATCAGCGAGACCGCCGACCCGTTGGGCAGCCGGAGCTCGTCGACCTCGACGCCGCGGAGCCGGGATCCGGGCTCGACCTCGAAGCGCAGCATCTGCGCGTCGAGCCGGTCGAGCGTGGCGAACCCGATGGAGACCTTGTGGACGAAGCTGCCCTTCTCCTGCCACCGCGGCTGCCTCCCGCGGCCGATGGCCAGCCCGATCGCGAACCCGGTCGCGGCGCACAGCATCCCGACCGAGATCGCCAGCTCGAGATCAGCCCACCCCATGAGCACGCCCCCAGGCGGTCCAACTCTCGCGGACCGTCGGCTCAGTGCATCGCCTCGACCTCATGTCTCAAGTCTTAGGTGGCGAGTGGCGTCTCTGAATGGGTGCTGACACCCAATCTCGCCGAGTCGGCGCGTCTTGCCCTCCGCGCGCCGAGTCGGCGCGTGTTGCCCGCCGCCGTACGAACTTGCGGGCTTGTTCGGTCACTTCCGGGGGCGGTGCATCGGCCCAGAAGTGACGGAGAAACACCTTCTGCTGGGATTCCGACAGCCCAGCCAGTCCCGCTATCCACAGACCAGCCCACGCGTTCCTGGCGGATCCCACGTGAAGTTTCGGCCCGGTTGCGCCGGGATCCCAGCAGCCGGTGGTATCCCGACGCGCTACGCCAGCAGCTGCTTCGTGGTCACGACAGTCGCGAACTCACCGTGCAGGTTGGCGGCGGTGACCCGAGCCAGCTCGTCGGCGGGCACCACGTCGCCGTCCGGGCCGGTGCGGTCGAAGGTGTGCGTGGCGTCGATCGCGAACACCACGTCGTGGCCGAGGTTGCCGCCGACGCGGGCGGTGGTCTCGCAGCAGTGGTTGGTGGTGATGCCGCAGACGACGATGCCGGGCACGTCGTTGTCGCGCAGCCACGTGTCGAGGTCGGGGGAGCCGTGGAAGCTGGAGTTCACCGACTTCGTGACGAGCAGGTCGGCCGCCACGTCCTTGAGGTACGACTTCAGCGCGTGGCCGGGGTTGTCCGGGTGCAGGGGTGACTCGGGGTTCGCCGATGCGTGCTGCACCAGGACCACCGGTCGCCCCTGCTCGGTCCAGTGCCGGACGAGCGCGTCGATGTTGTCGTCGCACGCGGGGTTGTTCCGCGTGCCCCACCACGCCTCGTCGAAGCCCTGCTGCACGTCGACCACGACGAGCGCGTGACGGGAGACGTCGGGTTGTGTCATGACGCCGAACCTATGCGACCGACGACGGCTGCGTACGCCGTACGGCGGAGCCGGTGTCACGCCGCGCGTCGTTTTCGTCCAGACGGTTCGCGAGCCACTCGGCGTCCTCGCCGACGAATCCGAGCAGGGCCGAGCCGCGGGTGTGCTGCCAGGGCAGGCCGAGGAAGTACAGCCCGTCCACCGGGCTGACCCCGCGCTCGTGCAGCGGGAGGGCGCCGTCGCGCGGGCCGGCGAAGTCGAACGCGTCGGAGATCGCGAGCCAGCGGAAGTCCGGACGGAAGCCGGTCGCCCACACGACGGTCGACGGGAGCATGTGCGTGCCGTCGGCGAACTCCGCGCCCTGGGGGCCGGCGCCCGCGAGCCGGGGGCGCAGTGTCACGCCGAGCTCGGCCACGCGGGACGTGCTGGTGCCGATGACGAGGTCGCCACGGGCGCGCATCCGCCGGGCCAGGAAGGAGGTGGCGGGCTTGCGGATCGCGCCGGTCTTGGTCAGCCACCAGAACAGGTCGCGGCCGAGGAAGCGCTGCGGCAGCTGCGGCGGCTGCGAGCCGACGGCGAGGTGGACCTCGCGGCCGGCCGTGACGAGCTCCTCCGCGATCTGCAGGCCGGAGTTGCCGGCGCCGACGACCAGCACCGGTCCGGCGGGCAGCGCGTTCGGGTTGCGGTAGTCGCTCGAGTGCAGGTGCTCGACGCCGTCGGGGAAGGCACCGGCCACCGCCGGGACATGGGGACGCTGGAACGCCCCGGTCGCGACCACGACGCGCCGCGTGCGCAGCGGGCCCTGGCTCGTGTGCACCGTGAACCGCGCCTCGTCCTCGTTGGGGTGGTGCGTGAGGCGGGTGACCGCGTGGTCGAGCAGGACGGGCAGCTGGAACCGGTCGGCGTACGCGGTCAGGTAGTCGGCGACGTCGTCCTTGCCGGGGTAGCTGTCCGGAGGCGCGGGGAACGGCATCCCGGGCAGCGAGTCGTACCTCGCCGGCGAGAACAGCCGCAACGAGTCCCATCGGCTCCGCCACGAGTGACCCAGCGAGGGTGCGGCGTCGACCATCACGAACCGCCGCTCCTGGCGGGCGAGGTGCCACCCGATGGCGAGGCCGGCCTGTCCGGCGCCGATGACCACGACGTCGAGGGCATCCGGCGGGGAGACGGGTGAGGGGGAGGGCTGGTGCTGCATGACATGTGCTCCTGGACGTTGGTGCGTGGCTGTTGGTGGGACGGACGCCTAGAAGATGACGTCCTTGAACGTGAGGAGGCGGCTGACGATGGCGGGGTCGACGTTGTCCGGGTGGCCGGCGTCGTACGGCGGGGCCGGGTCGTACTCGATGCCGCACTGGATGGCCATGGCCTGGAGCGGTCCGGCCAGCCGGTCGACGAGCTGGAGCGCCATGTCGATGCCGGCGGAGACACCCGCGGCCGTGACGTACTTGCCGTCGAACACCACGCGTTCGTCGACCGGCGTGACGCCCCAGGCCTCGAGGTCCGGCCGACGTACCCAGTGACTGGTGGCCGATCGCCCGGCGAGCAGTCCGGCGGAGGCGAGGATCAGCGAACCGGTGCACACTGCGGTGGTGTGCAGGCTGCCGGCGTCGACCTTTCGAAGCCAGGCGTGCACCGGTCCGTCGGCCATGTGCGCCTGCTGGCCGATGCCACCGGGGACCAGGACGATGTCCGCTTCCGGCATCTCGTCGAGCGAGGCGTCCGCGTGCAGCGACAGGCTGCCCACGTCGGTGCGGACGGGTCCGCGCTGCTGGCCGACGAACGTCACCTGCGCGCCGGGGAGACGCGAGAGGACCTCGTAGGGCCCGACCGCGTCCAGCGCGGTGACCTTGTCGAAGAGGAAGATGGCGATCTGCATGGTGCTCCTGACGGTGGGCGGCACGAGCCGCTGGTACGGCGTGACCGCACGGGCCGGCGGTCGACGGCGACGACGCTAGGAGCGGAGGTCGCCGGGTCGCGCCGGTGAAATCGCCGGGTTCCGAGCCCGTAGGTGTGCTTCGCGCCTGGGTCAGGAGCCGAGCGTCAGCTGCGCGAGCTCGACGCGCGAGGTCACGCCGGTCTTGGCGAACACGTTGCGCAGGTGGAAGTCGACGGTGCGCGGGGACAGGAACAGCTGCGCGGCGATCTCGCGGTTGGTCAGGCCCTGCTGGACCAGGGTCGCCACTGTTAGCTCCTGCGAGGTGAGCTTCGCGGGCTCGTGCTCGTCGCGCTTGCGTGCGGTTTCACCCGATGCGCGCAGCTCGCTCGCCGCGCGCGCCGCCCACGGCTTGGCGTCGAGGTCCTCGAAGATCACCAGGGCCGCGCGAAGCTGCTCGCGGGCGTCCACGCGACGGCGGTGCCGCCGCAGCCACTCGCCGTACGCGAGTCGCGTGCGCGCGTGGTCGTACACGCGCACCCGGCCCGCGGCCGCCGCGCGCTCGTGCGCGGCCAGGGCGCTGGCGAACGCCGCGTCCGCGGCCTCAGGGTCGGGAGCGAGCAGGGCGCGACCGTGCTCTCCGGCGGCGACCGCCCAGTCCTGCCCGGTGGCGGCGCCGAACGCCGCGAGGTCGTCGGTCCAGAGCCGCGCGGTCCCGGTCTGCCCGGCGGCGACCGCGGCCTCGACCCGGTCGATGCCCGACGCCCGCTTGATGTTGTCCTGGGAGACCTGTCCGAAGTGGTGGAACGCGGCGGCCGGCTTCTCCCCGGTGAGCATCGCGTGGACGCCCTTCGCCCACCGGGTCAGGTCGCGGACGGTGCTGTCGAGGATGCCCGCGGACTGCACGTTGGTCACCGCTTCGACCGAGGCGAGCAACGGCTCGTAGACGTCGGTCCGTCCGCGCTGAGCCGCGATCACCAGCTGTACGGCGCGAGGCAGCGTCGACAGCACCGGCTGCCCGGTCTCCTCACCAAGGCCGATCGCCTCGTCGCACTGGGCGTCCGCACGTGACCACGCGCCCGTCATGAGGTCGACGAGCGCCTGCCGGGAGAGCGAGTAGAGCACCATCACCATCGCGCCGGTCTCACGAGCCCGCGACAGCAGCATCCTGTGGAAGCGGTTCGCGGCGACGTCGTCTCCGATGTGCAGCGCGGCGATGCCGAGGTTCGGCAGCAGGTCCTGGTCGTCGGGGTCCAGCTCGCCGATGCCGGCGATCAGCCCGTTGAGCACCCGCGCGGCCTCGGGCCAGCGACGGTGCCGCACGTGGTCGAGCCCGACGATCATCTCGGCGAACGCGCGCTCGCGCGCGGGCGCGTCCGGCCCGGGGTCGGCCACGAAGTCCAGCGGGTCGAGCTCGACTCCGGAGTCGCCGCCGAAGACCGCGAGGGCCGCGGCGAACATCGCCATCTCGCGGGCTCGCGCGGGATCGGTCGCGGCGATCTCCGCGGCGCCCTGCAGCACCATGCGGTGGCCCACCTGCACCGAACCGGTGTTCCACTCGATCCGCGCGCGCAGTCGGGCGGCGTCGGCACGGAGCCCCGGCTCCTCCACCTGTGCCAGGGCTGCGTCGCACATGGTGCGGGCGCGCGTGGCCTGGCCGGACAGCCAGGCGCACCGCGACGCCTGGTACAGCCGGCGGGCCCGGCCGTCGGGGTCGGTGGTCAGCTCGCTGGCGCGCTCGAAGGCGGCGGCCGCCGCCTCGTGGGCGCCGCGGGCGTGTGCCCGCGCCGCCGCCTCGTCCAGCTCGGTCACGACGCTCTCGTCCGGCTCGTCGGCGGCCGCGGCGCGGTGCCAGGCCCGGCGGTCGGCGTCCTCGGGCCCCAGCGACTCGGCCAGCGCCCGGTGCGCGGCCCGGCGGGCCACGCTCGTCGCGCCGTTGTAGATCGCGGACCGCACCAGCGGGTGCCTCAGCTCGAGCTGGTCCTCGACCACGGTGACAAGGCCGGAGCGCTCGACCTCGTCGAGCGAGTCGGGGTCGATCCCCAGGTGCCGGGCGGCCGCTCGGACCACCGAGGGCTGGGCAGAGTCGTCCGCGGCGACCAGGAGCAGCAGCCGCTGCGCGTCCTGGCTCAGCCGCTCCGCGCGTTCGGCGAACACGCGTTCCACGCCGCCGGTGACAGGGAGTCGGCCCGGCAGCGGGGCCCGTCCGGCGAGCTGCATCGGGGAGAGCACCTGGGGCAGCTCGACCAGGGCGAGCGGGTTGCCGCCTGTCGCGGCCAGTAGCTGCGCTGACACCTCGGGCGAGACGGGCGTGCCGGTCTGCTCACCGAGCAGCGCGCTCACGCTCGCGCGGTCGAGCCCTTGCAGGTGCAGGCTGGGCAGGTCGCGTCCCTCGAACTCGCGTACGTCGCCGTCGCGGGCGCCGAACACCAGCGCCACCGGCTCCAGCGACAGTCGCCGGGCGGCGAAGAGCAGGGCTGCGGCCGAGCCGTCGTCGAGCCAGTGCGCGTCGTCCACCACGGCGAGCACCGGCTGCTCCTCGGCCGCCGCCGCGAGGAGGTTCAGCGTGCCGAGGAACATCAGGAACCGCTCACTCTGGCCGTCGCCGCGTCCGGCGTGCCCGGCTCCGGCCGACGCGCCGTCCGCGGAGAGCGCCTCGCCGAAGGCGACGCGCAGGGCGTGCGCCTGCGGCGCCGGGATCCGGTCGGCCAGGCGCATCACCGGGCGCAGCAGGCGCTGCAGCGCCGCGAAGGGGAGCGGAGCCTCGGACTCGATGCCCTGGGTGCGCAGCACTGTGACCGGGACGTCGGCGTCCGGCTGCCGGGCCTCCCGCACGAGGTCGGCCAGCAGCGTGGACTTGCCGACGCCCGCGTCGCCGTGAACGACGAGCACACCGCCGCTGCCCGCTCGAGCCGCCTCCAGGAGCTCGCGCACCCGGGCCTGCTCGGCCTCCCTCCCGTGGATCTGCACGGCCGGAGGTTAACCCGGCGTACCCGCCGGTAGGCCGGGTTTTCCGGAGAGGTGTGCAGCGCTCACCCATATGTCCGAAAAGGCCGGGCGTCGCCGGGTCACCCGGCGAAGAACCCGGTGATTCCACCGGCGCGACCCCGGTGCCTCCGGCAACAGCATCGTCCCTGTCCACCAGACGCGGCGGCCCCGCCGCGACACCTGCAAAACAGGAGATCCGCATGAGCATCAGCACCGCTGCCAGCACCAGCGCCACCAGCCGCTTCCAGGTCACGGGAATGACCTGCGGCCACTGCGTGATGGCCGTGACCCGCGAGCTGTCCGCCCTGCCGGGCGTCAGCGAGGTCGAGGTCACCCTCGCGACCGGCGACGTGACCGTGACCCACGACCAGCCGCTCGACACCGACCAGGTCACCGCCGCGATCGACGAGGCCGGCTACGCGCTCGCCCGCTGACGTTCCAATCCGTCCCCTTTCCGACCCAGGAGCTCACGATGACCGTGACCACCCCGCAGCCCGTCAACCAGCCCGTCACAAAGCCCAACACCGCGGGCGGCACGACCACCCACGATGCCGCTGACGCAGCCGTCGAGTGCACGCTCGACATCGGCGGGATGACCTGCGCCTCGTGCGTGGGCCGGGTGCAGAAGGCGCTCACCCGCGTCGACGGGGTGGTCACGGCCACGGTCAACCTGGCCAACGAGACCGCGGTGGTCACCTACGACCCCGCGGCCACCGACACCGAGTCGCTGACCGCGGCCGTCGGGAAGGCGGGCTACACAGGTACCCCGCGCATCCCCGACGCGGCTCCCGCCCCGGCTGCCGGCGGACCCGCCGCCGAGCGGACCACGCCGGCCGACGAGCTCGACGCCCGCCGCGACCACGAGATCGCCGGCCTCCGGCGCAAGTGGCAGATCGCACTCACGACCGGCCTCGGCCTGATGGCCGTGATGTACGTGCCGATCCACCTCGACACGATGGACTGGCTGATGCCGGCCATCTTCGTGGTCGCCACGATCGTCCAGGCCTGGGCCGGCGCGGACATCTACCGCGCCGCTTGGGCCACCGCCAAGCACGGCGGCACCAGCATGAACACCCTGGTCGCCCTCGGCACCGGGGTGTCCTACGGCTACTCGGCTTTCGTCACCCTCTGGCCGGGCCTCGCCGAGAAGTGGGGCCTGCCGCTGCACGTCTACTTCGAGACCGCGCTGGTCATCACAGCGCTGGTCCTGATGGGCCGCTGGCTCGAGCTGCGCGCGAAGAAGCGCACCGCCGCCTCCATCAAGGCGCTCGTCGGTCTCGTCCCCGCCACCGCCCGCCTCGTCACGGTCGCGCCCGATGGCACGACCACCGAGTCCGACGTACCCGTCGACACCGTCGCCGTCGGCGACCTCGTCCGGGTCCGGCCCGGCGAGAAGATCCCGGTGGACGGCACCGTCGTCGAGGGCACCTCCACCGTCGACGAGTCCATGCTGACCGGCGAGTCCGTCCCGGTCGCCAAGGAGACCGGTGACGCCGTCATCGGCGCCACGCTGAACGGCACCGGCACCCTGCTGGTGCGGGTCACGGCTGTCGGCGACGACGCCACGCTGGCCCAGATCGTCCGCCTGGTCGAGCAGGCCCAGGGATCCAAGGTGCCGATGCAGCGGCTCGCGGACACCGCCGCCGCCTGGTTCGTACCGGCCGTGCTGCTGGTCGCCGCCGCCAACTTCGTGCTGTGGGCCCTGCTCGGCAGCGGCGTCGGGAACGGCGGCCCGTGGACGCTCGCGATCGGTACGACGGTCGCGATCCTGATCATCGCGTGCCCCTGTGCTCTCGGCCTGGCCACGCCCACCGCCGTGATGGTGGGCACCGGCAAGGCCGCGGAGCTGGGCATCCTCATCGGCGACGGCGAGGCGCTCGAGACCGCGCGCCGGGTCACCACGGTCGTCCTCGACAAGACCGGCACGATCACCCGCGGCCGACCCGTCCTCACCGAGCTGGCGACCACCGGCGCCTGGGCGGACCGCGACGCCGAGCTTCTCGCCCTCGTCGCCGCCGCGGAGGCCGGAAGCGAGCACCCCGTCGCCGCCGCGATCGTCGAGCACGCCGCCACCCATGCGTCCGGCGCCGCTGCGACCCCGACGTCCTTCGAGGCGGTCCCCGGGCACGGCATCACCGCGACCGTCAGCAGCACCTCCTCGCACGACGTCGCCGTCGGCAACCAGGCGCTCATGGACCGGCTCGGTGTCGACACCAGCACCCTCGCCGACCGCGCGGCCGCGGCAGCCCGTCGCGGCGGGACCCCGATGTACGCCGCCGTGGACGGCCACCTGGCCGGCCTCCTCGTCGTCGCCGACGAGGTGAAGCCGGACTCGGCCGATGCGATCGCCCACCTGAAGGCCCTCGGCCTCGATGTCTGGATGGTGACCGGCGACAACGCCGCCACCGCGCGCTCCGTCGCCGACCAGGTCGGCATCGAGCACGTGATGGCCGAGGTGCTGCCGGCGCAGAAGGCCGGGCGGGTCCAGGCCCTGCAGAGGGACGGTGCGATCGTCGCGATGGTCGGCGACGGCATCAACGACGCGCCCGCCCTGGCGCAGGCCGACCTCGGCATCGCCATCGGCACCGGCACCGACGTCGCCATCGCGGCCTCGGACATCACGCTCGTCGGCGGCGACCTGCGCTCCATCGTCTCGGCGATCGCGCTGTCCCGCCGTACCGTCACCACGATCAAGCAGGGCCTCGCCTGGGCGTTCGGCTACAACGTGCTGCTCATCCCGGTGGCCGCCGGCGCGCTCTACTGGTGGAACGACCTGCTCCTCGACCCGGTCCTGGCCTCGGCCGCCATGGCGATGAGCTCGGTCAGCGTGGTCACCAACGCGCTGCGGCTGCGCCGCTTCACCCCGCCCGCCAGCGTCGCCGAGCTCGAGCACCCGCCGCTGCGCGCCCGGGTCGGACAGTGGGCCTACCTGGCCACCGTCGGCGTGGTCGCGCTGGCGCTCGGCGCCGGCTTCACGGCCGCCTCCCGCACCGATGCCGCTGAGCGCGGCATGAACGGGCTGCTGGCCTGGTCCGAAGGCATGGGCATGCCGATGCGCCCGGCCATGAGCGTCATGGAGGAGACCGAGGTCGACCCGATCACCCCGAACGACGCCGGCCTGACCGTCACCATGGACACGCGCGACGACCTGGTGCCCGGGCGGCCGGTGACCATGACCGTCGAGGTGCGCGACGCCGAGTCCGGCGACCTCGTCGAGGACATCGTCCGCACCCACCAGGTATGGATGCACCTGATCGTCACCCGCGACGACCTGGGCACGTTCACGCACCTCCACCCGCAACCCACCGAGACGCCCGGCGTCTTCAGGGTCACCACCGAGTTCGGTACGTCGGGTGCGTACACCGCGCACCTCGAGTTCCGGCAGCGCGGCCAGATGACGGACGTACTCGCCACGCAGCATCTGAAGGTCGAGTCCCGCACGGCCGCCGACCGCGCGAAGCCCGTGAGCGTCCCGGCGAACGACGTGCGCAGCCAGGTCCGGGCCGGCGTCCGGATCGACCTGCACGGCGACGCAGTCCTGGTCGACGAGAGCGACCTGCACTTCGAGTTCACCGACGTGCAGACGGGAGAGCCGGTCGACGACCTGCAGCCCTACCTGGGCGCCGCCGGGCACGTCGCGGTCATCGCCGCCGACAACAGCAGCTTCGCGCACCGTCACGCCGAGACCACCGACGACAAGGGCCGCGCGGTCCTGGCGGTCCCCGGCACCCGCTTCGGCCCCGACCTCGGCCTGCACGTCCGGTTCGAGCGACCCGGCGCCTACCGGCTCTTCGCCCAGTTCCGCCTCGCCGACGGTCGCGTCGTCACTGCTCCGTTCGTCGTCCACGCGGGCGACACCGGAGCGACCGACTCCCGCGACGACCACTGACCCGGCACCCACCCAGCCAGCCGACTCCGCAACCGACCCAGGAGACCCCGTCATGACCCAGACCATCACCACGGCCGTCACGTCCGCGGACCAGTCCGACGACGTCGCCGTCCGCGCCGTGGACCTCGTGAAGACCTACGGCAGCGGCGCCACCGCCGTACGCGCCCTCGACCACGCGAGCGTCGACATCGCCCGCGGCGCGTTCACCGCGGTGATGGGACCGTCGGGCTCAGGCAAGTCCACCCTGATGCACGCCCTCGCCGGGCTGGACGACGTCGATTCGGGTCGCGTGCTGCTCGGCAACGGGACGGCGGAGCCCGTCGACGTCACGGCGCTGAGCGAGCGGCAGCGCACCTTGCTGCGCCGCGATCGGATCGGGTTCGTGTTCCAGTCGTTCAACCTGGTGCCCGCGCTCACCGCCGAGGAGAACATCGAGCTGCCGCTCACGCTCGCCGGCCGGAAGAGCAGCCCCGCGTGGCTCGGCCGGCTGACGGAGACGCTCGGACTCGCGGACCGGCTGCACCACAAGCCGCACGAGCTCTCCGGCGGCCAGCAGCAGCGGGTGGCGGTCGCGCGGGCGCTGGTGTCCCGTCCCGACGTCGTGTTCGCCGACGAGCCCACCGGCAACCTCGACTCCCGGCACGGCGCGGACCTGCTCGCGTTCCTCCGTGAGGCGGCTCACGAGTTCGGCCAGACCATCGTGATGGTCACCCACGACCCGACCGCCGCGGCGTACGCCGACCGCGTCGTGTTCCTCGCCGACGGCGCCGTCGTCGACGACCTGTTCCAGCCCACCGCCGACGCCGTCCTGCACCGCATGGCGTCCTTCGACCGCCCCGGGAAGTGACCGCCGTGTTCCGACTGATCTGGAAGCAAACCCTCGCCCGCCGAGGACGGCTCGCCCTCACCGTCGTCGCGGTGACCCTCGGAGTCGCGTTCGTCGTGGGTGCGCTCGTGCTCACCGACACGTCGCAGCGCGCGTTCGACGAGCAGTTCGCCACCGCGACCGACCGGGTCGACCTGACCGTCCGCGATGCCGCCGCGTTCGACTCGGCGATGGGCGTCGAGGTGGACCGCGACCCGCTCCCGGAGGACATCGTCGATGACGTCGTCGCCGTGCCCGGCGTCGACACCGCCGTCCCCGTCGTCAAGGGCTCCGGCCTGCTGGTCCACGAGGGCGAGGCGATCGTCCCGCGCGGTCCGTCCCTGCTGATGTCGTGGGTGCCCGGCGGCCTGAACGGGTTCGCCGTCCGGAGCGGTCGCGCTCCGCAAGGCCCCGAGGATGTCGTCGTCGACGCGGCCACCGCGCGCCGCGAGGGCATCCGCGTCGGTGACCGGCTGCGCGTGCAGGGCAATGCCAGCAAAAACCTTGTGGTCACCGGCCTGGCCGGCTTCGGCGACGAGGACGGGCTGCCCAACAGCACGGTGGCGCTGGTCTCGCCCGCGACGGCGCAGGACATCGTCGACGTCGACGGGTACAGCGAGCTGCTGGTGCGCGCTGACCGCGACAGCACGGTGTCGACCGCGCGCCTGGCCGACGACGTTGCCGCGAGCATCGGCGACGGGTTCGATGTGACGGCCGCCCGCGACACCGCGGCCGCGTCGGCGGCGGCCGCACGCAACCAGCTCGGCTACCTCCGCCTCACGCTGTTCGTGCTGGCGGGCGCCGCGCTCGTGGTTGGCGCGTTCCTCATCGCGAACACGTTCGCGATCGTCGTCACGCAGCGCACGCGCGAGCTCGCCCTGCTGCGGGCCGCGGGCGCCACCGGCCGTCAGGTGTTCTGGTCGGTGCTGGGGGAGGCCGTCGTCGTCGGCCTCGCCGGTGGTGGCGTCGGCGCTCTCGCCGGGATCGGCGCCGCAGCAGGACTGCGCGGGCTGGCCGACGGCATCGGCGTGCCGCTGCCCGACACCGCCCTCGTGATCGAGCCGGGCACCCTACTCCTCGGCGTGCTCGTCGGCCTCGTCGTCACGGTCGTCTCCGCGGTGGTGCCCGCGCGTCGCGCCGCGCGCATCTCGCCCGTCGAGGCGATGCGGACCGGGGACATCGCCTCCGGTGGCCGGGCCGGCCGGCGCCGCACCATCGTCGGGATCACGGCCGCGGTGCTCACGGTCGCGTCCGCCTGGTTCGGCCTCGCCGGTGACGGTGACGCCGTGCTGGTGGCGGCTGCCGGGGTCCTGCTGCTGGTGGCTCTTGTGCTGCTCGGCCCGGTGCTCGCACCGCGGCTCGCCCGGTTCGTCGGTGCCCCGCTGGCGCGGCTGGGGGTGCCGGGTCGGATGGCCGCCCGGTCGGCCGCCCGCGCCCCACGCCGTACCGCCGCGACCATGACGGCTCTTGCGCTGTCGCTCGGCCTGGTCGTCTTCATGGGCTCGCTCGCCGCCTCGGTCAAGGCGACCACGGCCGCGACGTACCAGGAGACCGTCACCGCCGACTTCGTCATCGAGTCCGCGCGCGGGGAGATGCTCGGCGGTCTCTCGCACGAGGTGCACCACTCGGTGATGGACCTGCCCGAGGTCGACGTCGTGTCGCGGATGCAGTACGGGCACTGGAAGGAAGGCAAGGCCGTGCGCGCGCTGACCGCCGTCGAGCCGGAAACCATCGGCGAGGTCACCGACGTCGACATGGTCGAGGGCGACTTCGCCGACCTCGCGCGCGGCGGCATCATGCTCTCCGACGCGGCCGCCGCCAAGCGCGGGCTCGAGCCGGGCGACCGGTTCGCGATGACCTTCGCCAAGGACGGCGTACGGCGGCTCGAGGTCGTCGGCATCTTCGCCGCCGAGGACGCGCAGGCGCTGTCGACGAACTTCATCATCTCGACCGACACCTACGCCAAGCTCTTCGCGGAGCGGATGGACGCCACGTTGTTCATCAAGTCCGCGAAGGGTGTGGCGACCGAGCGGGTGGAGAAGGCGCTCACGACCGCACTCGACGACTTCCCGACCGCGGAGGTGCGCGACCAGGCGGAGGCCGTGGACGGGCGCATGCTCACCGTCGACCAGGTGCTCGGGCTGGTGACGGTCCTGCTGATGTTCACGGTGCTGATCGCCCTGCTGGGCATCACCAACACGCTGGTGCTGTCGATCGTGGAGCGCACGCGCGAGATCGGCCTGCTCCGTGCGGTCGGCATGTCGCGCCGGCAGCTCTCGGCGATGGTGCGCGGTGAGGCCGTCCTCGTCGCGGCCCTGGGTCTGGTGGTCGCGCTCGTCCTCGGTGGCGTCACTGGCGCTGCCGCCGTGCACGCCGTGGCCGGCGGAGCGGACGTGTCGCTGCAGGTGCCCTACGCCCAGCTGGCGGTGGCGGTGACGGCTGCGATCATCACCGGACTCGTCGCCGGCCTGCTGCCCGCCCGTCGCGCCGCCCGGCTCGACGTACTCACTGCTATCGCGGACCAGTAGGAAGGAACACCATGGACACGGCCGTCTGGGAGCCCACGCCGACGCTCGTCACCGAGCGACTGCGGCTGCGCCCGTACTCCGACGACGCCGAGGACCGCGCGTTCTTCCAGGGCCTGTTCTCGGACCCGACGGTGATGACCCACCTCGACGGCGCGCTCGACGCCGGGTCGGCCTCCGGCGTCTTCGACCGGGTGCTGGACCTGACCCGGCGCCGCGCCTTCTGGCTGTGGGGCATCGAGTCGCGCGAGACCGGGTCGCTGGTCGGGCACGCCGAGGTGAAACCCAACGACGAGATCGACGCCGTCGAGGTCGTCTACATGCTGGAGGCGGCGAGCTGGGGCCGGGGCTTGGCAACCGAGGTCGCCCACGAGCTGGTCGGGGTCGCCGCCGACCAAGTGGCCCGTCCTGTCGCCGCCACTGTGCAACCGGCCAACGCCGCGAGTCGCGCAGTGCTGCGGCGAGTAGGCCTCTGGTACGACGGCGAGCGCACGTCCGACGGGCTGGAGGTGCACCGGTTGCCCGCCGGCCAAGACATGTAAAGCGGAGTTATGGAGACTTCGAGTGCGCCGGGCGCGTGCGCAGTGGCAATAACTCCGCTTTACATGAAGCCCGCGGGCTC
>DASURB010000058.1:0-42540 GCA_036280235.1 Nocardioides sp. | reverse complement strand
CGGTAGCCGTCGCTCGGGATGTCGAAGTCGGCGAGCACCGCGTCGACGACGTGCTCGCGGATGTCCGGGGTCAGCATCGCGTCGAGGTCGATGTCGGCGGCGTGCTGGGTCGAGACGACGACGGTGTCGACGCGGACGGGGCGGTCCTCGTCGTCGTACTCGATGGTCACCTGGGTCTTGCCGTCGGGCCGGAGGTAGGCGAGCGTGCCGTTCTTGCGTACGGCGGAGAGCCGCTCGGCCAGGCGGTGCGCGATCGTGATCGGCAGCGGCATCAGCTCGGGCGTGTCGTCGCAGGCGTAGCCGAACATCAGGCCCTGGTCGCCCGCGCCCTGCTTGTCGAGCGGGTCGACCGACGCCTCGGTGCGCGACTCGTGGCCCGTGTCGACGCCCTGCGCGATGTCGCCGGACTGGCCGCCGATCGCGACCATGACGCCGCAGGAGTGGCCGTCGAAGCCCTTCAGCGACGAGTCGTAGCCGATGTCGAGGATCCGCTGGCGGACGATGCCCTTCACGTCGACGTAGCCGGTGGTGGTCACCTCGCCGGCGACGACGACCAGGCCGGTGGTCAGCAGGGTCTCGACCGCGACCCGGCTGGCCGAGTCCTGGCGGAGCATCTCGTCGAGGACGGAGTCGCTGATCTGGTCGGCGATCTTGTCCGGGTGACCCTCGGTCACGGACTCGGAGGTGAAGAGACGTCCTGTCACGGTGCTGCTACCCCATTCATGTCATCGATCGAAACCGTCCTGAACCCTACCTGCCGGGCGGAGCGGTCAGCCGGAGGTCTCGAGGCGCGCGACGACACGGTCCCAGATCGCGTGCGCCAGCACCGACTTGCTGCCGAGCGGGACCTCCTCAGCGCCGCCGTCGACGTCGAGGATCACCGCCTCGTTGTCGGTGCTGCCGAAGACCTTGCCGCCGCGTACGTCGTTGACGACCAGCACGTCGCAGCCCTTGCGGGCGAGCTTGGCGCGTCCGTGGTCCAGCACCGACCCGGTGTCGTCGCCGGTCTCGGCCGCGAAACCCACGATGACCTGGCCCGGGTTGGCCCGGTCACGGGAGATCTCGGCGAGTACGTCGGTGGTCTGGGCGAGCTGGAGGGTGGGGGCGGAGCCGTCGTCGGGCTTCTTCATCTTCGCCGTGGCGGTCTCGACCGGGCGGTAGTCGGCCGGCGCGGCGGCCATCACGACCGCGTCGGCGGTCGCGGCCGCGGCCACGACGGCGTCGCGGAGCTGGCCGGTGGTCTCGACGGTGACGACCTTCACCCCGGCGGGGTCCGGCAGCGTGACATTGGCGGCGACCAGGGTGACCTCGGCGCCGCGCGCGGCGGCGGCCCGGGCGAGCGCGTAGCCCTGTCGCCCCGAGGAGCGGTTGCCGAGGAAGCGCACGGGGTCGAGGTACTCGCGGGTGCCGCCGGCGGACACGACCACGTGCCGTCCGGCCAGGTCGAGGGCGGCGCCGCTGCCGAGCGTGCGGCGGCCCAGCACGTCGACGGCGACCTCGAAGATCTCGGCCGGCTCGGGGAACCGGCCCTTGCCGGTGTCGGCGCCGGTCAACCGGCCCTCGGCGGGCTCGATGACGACGGCTCCGCGGCGGCGCAGCGTGGCGACGTTGTCCTGCGTGGCGGCGTGCTCCCACATCTCGGTGTGCATCGCGGGGGCGAAGACCACCGGGCACCGCGCGGTGAGCAGCGTGTTGCTGAGCAGGTCGTCGGCCAGGCCGTGTGCGGCCTTGGCCAGGATGTCGGCGGTCGCGGGCGCCACCACGACCAGGTCGGCGCTCTGGCCGATCCGGACGTGCGGGACCTCGTGGACGTCGTCCCACACGTCCGCGGAGACGGGCTTGCCCGAGAGCGCCGCCCAGGTGGCGGCGCCGACGAACTCCAGCGCGGCCCGGGTCGGTACGACGGTGACGTCGTGGCCGGACTCGGTGAACCGGCGGAGCAGCTCGCAGGCCTTGTAGGCCGCGATCCCGCCGGTCACCCCGAGCACGACGCGCGGTGCGCCGCGCTCACCCGCGCCCGTCATGACGGGGGTCCGTCAGTCCTCGGTGGGGGCAGCCGTCTCGGCGGCCTCGGCCTCGGGGTCGACGTCCTCGCAGGTGAGCAGGTCCGCGGCGATCTCGCGCATCGCGATCGACAGCGGCTTCTCCTGGACGTGGGTGTCCACGAGCGGACCGACGTACTCCAGCAGGCCCTCGCCGAGCTGGGAGTAGTAGGCGTTGATCTGACGCGCGCGCTTGGCGGCGAAGAGGACCAGCTTGTACTTCGAGTCGGTCTTGGTCAGGAGCTCGTCGATGGGAGGGTTGGTGATGCCCTCGGCGACAGGTGCGATTCCGGACACGCGGTGACTACCTCACGGATGGGGGGTGGGTTACCGGACCGGCGACGGTCCTGGTGGTGCAACCATCAAGGATACCAACTCCTCGGCGGCAGCATGAACTTCGGTGTTCACCACCGTGACGTCGAACTCCGACTCGGCGGCCAGCTCCTCCCGCGCGGTCTCGAGCCGGCGGCGCCGCTCCTCCTCGTCCTCGGTGCCGCGGCCGACCAGCCGGCGCACCAGCTCCTCCCACGACGGCGGCTTGAGGAACACGAACAGCGCCTCGGGCATCGTCTCGCGCACCTGCCGCGCACCTTGGAGGTCGATCTCCAGCAGGGCCGGCCGGCCCTCGGCCAGTGCCTGCTCCACCGGCGCGCGCGGAGTGCCGTAACGGGCGGCCTTGTGCACGACCGCCCACTCGAGCAGCTGACCGTCGGCGACCAGCCGGTCGAACTCGTCGTCGGTCACGAAGTAGTAGTGCCGGCCATGGATCTCGCCCGGCCGCGGCTTGCGCGTGGTGACCGACACCGAGATCCACACCTCGGGGTGGTGCTCGCGGATGTAGGCGGCGACGGTGCCTTTGCCGACCGCGGTGGGGCCGGCGAGGACGGTGAGGCGACTGGGCGTGGCTGGGTCAGCCACGCGAGCCGAACTCGCGCTCCAGCGCGGCGATCTGGTTCGCGCCGAGGCCGCGCACGCGGCGGCTCTCGGAGATGCTCAGCCGCTCCATCATCTGGCGGGCGCGCACCTTGCCGAGACCAGGCATCGAGGTGAGCAGGTCGAGGACGCGCATCTTGCCGATGACGTCGTTCTCCTGGCCCTGGTGCAGCACGTCGACGATCGAGGCCCCCGAGTGCTTGAGGCGGTTCTTCACCTCGGCCCGCTCGCGCCGCGAGGCTGCGGCCTTCTCCAGGTTCGCCTGGCGCTGCTCCGGCGTGAGTTCCGGCAAAGCCACGGTGCATCCTCGGTCGGTCGGCGGGGGTGATGGACAGGTCGCAATCTAGTGACCTGACCCCTGTGCTGCAACGCGGTCCGCTGTACCGGACCGACGTCGTGACGAGAGTCTCCCCCGACGAACAGGCGAAGGATCAGCCGACCACGCCACCGAGCTCCACGTCGCACACCTCGGACGCGTGGGCCTCGATGCCGGTCGACGCGTCGCGCACCGCCGGAGACGTCAGCTTGGTGGCGGAGTCCCGGATCGCGTCGTACTCCTCGCGGTCGACACCGGGAGGCCGTTTTCCGTTCCGGAACACCGACGTGTCAGCGTCGGCGGCATTCAGCGCGTCGACGAGGCCCTGCCAGGCGTTGAGGTACGTCGTCCACTCGTCGCGCAGGTCGGCGGGAGCGGCCTCACGGAGACGCTCGAAGACCTTCACGGCTCGCTGCAGGTCCGGCCCGCCGGAACCGCCCGTGTCGTCGGAAAGCCGTTGCAGCGTGGACTTCTCGTCCCTGAGGGCGGCGCAGTAGTCGTCGGTGGACGGCTCCCCTCCCCCGCAGCCCGACACGAGCCCGGGGACGAGCAGGACGGTGGCCAGGGCGGGGGCGAACGCTCCCGCCCGCATCAGCCGAGCAGGCCGCGGCGGCGCAGCAGCGGCTCGGTGCTGTGGCCCCGGCCGCGCACGACGGCGAACGCCTCCATCGCGTCGACCGAACCGCCCCGTGACAGCAGCGCCGCGCGGAAGGCGTCACCGTTCTCGCGCGTCAGCCCGCCGTTGTCGTTGAACCAGTCGACCATGTCGGCGTCGAGGACCTCGCTCCAGAGGTAGGAGTAGTAACCCGCGTCGTAGCCGTTGGTGAAGGCATGCGCGAAGTAGCCGGTGCGGTACCGCGGCGGTACGAGAGGCGAGGCCACACCGTGCTTCTCCAGCGCACCGCGCTCGAACGCCTCGACCTCGTCGGGCGCGACCGGCGACGAGTCCGGGACCAGCCGGTGCCACTCCTGGTCGAGCAGGGCGGCGCCCAGCATCGACACGGTGTCGAAGCCCATGCCCGCCTCGCTGGAGGCGATCAGCCGGTCCGCGACGTCCTGCGGCAGCGGCTCCCCGGTCGCGTGGTGCCGCGCGTAGCTGGCGAGCACCTCCGGGTGCCACATCCACATTTCGTTGACCTGCGACGGGAACTCCACGAAGTCGCGCGGCACCGCCGTGCCGGCCAGCCGCGGGTAGGTGACGTCGGAGAACAGGCCGTGCAGGGCGTGGCCGAACTCGTGGAACGCCGTGCGCACCTCGTCGACGGTCATCAGCGCCGGCTGGCCCGCGCCCGGGCGCGGCACGTTGAGGCACACGACGACAACGGGGTTCTCGTCCAGCAGGTGCGACTGCGTCACGAACTCGTCCATCCAGGCACCACCGCGCTTGGTGGGCCGCGCGAACCAGTCGCACACGAACAGCCCCAACGAGCTGCCGTCGTGGTCGAACACCTCGTAGGTCGCCACGTCAGGGGCGTAGCCGGGCAGGTCCGGCCGCTCGGCGAAGCTGAGCCCGTAGAGACGCTCGGCGGCGAGGAACACGCCGTCCTTCAGCACACGCTCGAGGGAGAAATACGGTCGCAGCGCCTCGGGGTCGACGTCGAACGTCGAGGCCTTCACCTTGGCGGCGTAGTAGGTCCAGTCCCAGGGCTCGACCGGTCCCTCGATCCCGTCGGCGCGCATGGCCTCCTCGATCGCGGCCCGCTCGGCCTCGAGGTTCTTCATGGCGGGCGCGGCCATCGCGTCGAGCATGTCGGTGACGGCCTCGGTGGTGCCGGCGGTCTGGTCCTCGACGACGTACGACGCGTGGTCGGTGTGGCCGAACAGGCCGGCCCGCTCCGCACGCAACGCGGCGATCCGAACGACCAGCTCACGGGTGTCGTGGTCGCCGCCACGCATGCCCCGCGTGGTGGCCGCCTCGTGCACACGCCGCCGGCTCTCGCGGTTGCGCAGCGTCGCCAGTGCGGGCTGGATCGTCGGCGACAGCAGCGTGAGGACGTAGCCCTCGACCTCGCGCTCCTTGGCGGCCAGGGCGGCGGCCTCGATCGCGTCGTCGGACAGCCCGTCGAGCTCGGCCACATCGGTGACGTGCACCGCCAGCGAGTTGGCCTCGGCGAGCAGCGTGGAGCCGAACGCCGTCGTCGCGCGGCTGATCTCCTCGTTGAGCTCGCGCAGCCGCGTGCGGCTCGTCTCCGGCAGCGCGGCGCCGGCCCGGACGAAGTCGGTGTGGTGGCGCTCGACGAGCCGCACCTGCTCGGGCGTGAGGCCCGCGTCGTGGCGGGACGCGTGCACGGCGTCGATGCGCGCGAACAGGTCCTGGTCCATCAGGATTGAGTCGCGGTGGGCCGACCAGGCCGGCATCAGCTCGCTCTCGAGCGCCTGCATCTCCGGCGTCGCCATCGAGCTGCTCAGCTCGTAGAACACCCGCATGGTCCGGTCGAGCAGGCGCCCGGACCGCTCCAGCGGCACCAGCGTGTTGTCGAACGTGGCCGGCTCGGGATTCGCGGTGATCGCCGCGATCTCCGCCCGCTGCTCGGCGACGCCGGCCTCGAACGCGGGGCGGTAGTGCTCGTGGCGGATGGCGGCGAACGGCGGGAACCCGAACGGCAGGGTGCTGGGGCTCGCGAACGGGTTGCTGGGGTCGAGGGACATGGCGCCCTTTCTACCCCAGGGCGGCGACGTCGTCGGCAGCGCGTACGGCGGCGGCGAGGAGCGCCTCGCGGTCGGGGCCGGCCTCGAGGATCGCCCGCGAGCTGCTCGGCAGCGCCCAGCGGGCGGCCGGGCCGAGCAGGTTCTTGATGTCCTCGGCGGTGCCGCCCTGGGCGCCGTACCCGGGCACGAGGATCGGGCCGTTGACGTCGAACATCGCGGACGTCGCCACCGGCTCGACCGTGGCGCCGACGACGACGCCGATCGAGCCGACCGGCTCGGCACCGGCGTTGGAGGAGGCGACCTCGTCGAGGACGGTGGCCGCGACGGTGCGGCCGTCGGAGGTGGCGGCCTGCTGGAACTGCGGCGCCTCGGGGTTCGACGTCATCGCCAGCACGAACACGCCGCGCTCGTGGGCGACCGCGGCGTCGATGAACGGCTGCACCGAGCCGAAGCCGAGGTAGGGGCTGACCGTGACCGCGTCGACGGACAGCGGGCCGGCCGGGTGCAGGTACGCGTCGGCGTAGGCCTGGGCGGTGGAGCCGATGTCGCCGCGCTTCACGTCGAGCAGCACCAGCGCGCCCAGGTCGCGGCAGGTCTGGATGGTGCGCTCGAGCACGGCGATCCCGGCCGAGCCGTGCCGCTCGAAGAACGCCGACTGCGGCTTGACCACCGCGACCGTGCCGGCGAGCACCTCGGCGGCCGTGAGCGCGAAGCGCTCGAGGCCGACCGCGGAGTCCGTCAACCCCCACGCATCGAGCAGCGCCGGGTGCGGGTCGATGCCGACGCACAGGCGTCCGCGGGTGTCGATCAGGTCGGCGAGGCGTCGGCCGAATGTCATGTGAGCTCCCCCTGGACTCGGGCCGGCCAGCCGGCTCCTTCGTAGACGAACGCGGTGTAGGCCTGCAGGAGCGTGGCGCCGGCGTCGAGCCGCACACGAGCGTCGTCGGCGTCCGAGATGCCGCCGACGGAGACGATCGTCAGGTCCGGGCCGACCCGCTTGCGCAGCAGCTCGAGCACCTCGAGCGAGCGCTCGCGCAGCGGCCGGCCGGACAGGCCGCCGGCTCCGACGCGCGCGATCTCCTCGGGGCCGGACCGCAGCCCCTCGCGGCTGATCGTGGTGTTGGTGGCGACGATCCCGTCGAGGCCGAGCTCGAGCGCCAGGTCCGCCACCGCGAGCACGTCGTCGTCGGACAGGTCCGGGGCGATCTTGACCAGCAGCGGCACGTGCGGGGTCGTGACCGCGTCGGCCTGGCGGCGTACGGCGACGAGCAGCGGCCGCAGCCGCTCCACGGACTGCAGGTCGCGCAGGCCGGGGGTGTTGGGCGAGGAGACGTTGACGACCAGGTAGTCGGCGTACGGCGCGAGCAGGCGGGTGGACTTCTCGTAGTCGGCGGCCACGGCGTCGGCGTCGTGCTCCGGGACGACCTTCGTCTTGCCGATGTTGACGCCGACGATGACGTCGCCGTCGCGGTGCTTCAGCCGGCGCTTGGCCAGCCGCTCGGCGACCACCTCGGCGCCGTCGTTGTTGAAGCCCATCCGGTTGACGATCGCCCGGTCTGCGGGCAGCCGGAACAGCCGCGGCCGGTCGTTGCCGGGCTGCGGCTCGCCGGTGACGGTGCCGACCTCGACGAACGAGAAGCCGAGGGCGGCGAGCGCGTCGATGCCCTCGGCGTTCTTGTCGAACCCGGCGGCCAGCCCGAGGGGGCCGGGGAACTCCAGCCCCATCGCGTGCACCGGCCGGCGCTTGCGAGGGATCCGGGAGGTCACCGGCCGGACGGCACGCACGGCGCGGAACCCGGCCCGGTGCGCGTTCTCGGCGTCGACCCGGACCAGGACGCGGTCGAACAGCGCGCGGTAGCCCGTCAACGCGCGGCCCAGTCCTGCAGGGACCGCACGCCGATGCCGCCGCCGCGCAGCGCCTCGATCCCCTGCACGGCCGCGCCGAGCCCCTGCACCGTGGTGATGCACGGGACGTTGGCCATCACCGCCGCAGTGCGGATCTCGTAGCCGTCGAGCCGCGCGGAGCCGCCGCCCGACGAGCCGTGCGGGGTGTTGACGATCAGGTCGACCTCGCCGGCCTGGATCAGCTGCACGGTGGTCGGCTCGCCGTTCGGTCCCGGCCCCTCGTAGTGCTTGCGGACCACGGTCGCGTCGACGCCGTTGCGGCGGAGCACCTCGGCGGTGCCCTGCGTGGCCAGGATCTCGAAGCCGCGGTCGGCGAGCACCTTGATCGGGAAGATCATCGTGCGCTTGTCGCGGTTGGCCATCGACACGAACACCCGGCCGCTGGTCGGCAGCGAGCCGAACGCCGCGGTCTGCGCCTTGGCGAACGCGGTGCCGAAGTCGGCGTCGAAGCCCATGACTTCGCCGGTCGACTTCATCTCCGGGCCGAGGACGGTGTCGACCTGCTTGCCGTCGGGGCTGCGGAACCGGTTGAACGGCATCACCGCCTCCTTGACGGCGATCGGCGCGTCGGCCGGCAGCATCCCGCCGTCGCCCACCTCCGGCAGCAGTCCCGCCTTCCGCAGGCCGGCGATGCTCTCGCCCAGCATGATCCGGGCGGCGGCACTGGCCAGCGGCGTGGCCGTCGCCTTGGACACGAACGGCACCGTGCGGCTCGCCCGCGGGTTGGCCTCGAGGACGTAGAGCACGTCGGAGCCGAGCGCGAACTGGATGTTGAGCAGCCCGCGCACGCCGACGCCGAGCGCGATTCCCTCGGTGGCCTCGCGGATGCGCTGGATCTCCTGCTCGCCGAGCGTGATCGGCGGCAGCGCGCACGAGGAGTCGCCGGAGTGGATGCCGGCCTCCTCGATGTGCTCCATCACGCCGCCGAGGAACAGCTCCTCGCCGTCGTACAGCGCGTCGACGTCGATCTCGACCGCGTCGTCGATGAACCGGTCGACCAGCACCGGGTGCTCCGGGCTGATCTCGGTGGCGCGGGTGATGTAGCTCTCCAGCGACTCGTCGCTGTAGACGATCTCCATGCCGCGACCGCCGAGGACGTACGACGGGCGCACGAGCACCGGGTAGCCGATCGACGCGGCGATCTCGCGGGCCTCGGCGAACGACGCGGCCGTGCCGTGCAGCGGCGCGGTGAGACCGGCCTCGGCGAGCACGCGCCCGAACGCGCCACGCTCCTCAGCCAGGTGGATCGCCTGCGGTGAGGTGCCGACGATCGGCACGCCGGCGTCCTGCAGCCCCTGGGCGAGCCCGAGCGGGGTCTGCCCGCCGAGCTGGCAGATCACCCCGGCGACGGGACCGGCCTGCTGCTCGGCGTGCACGATCTCGAGCACGTCCTCGAGTGTGAGCGGCTCGAAGTAGAGCCGGTCGGAGGTGTCGTAGTCGGTCGAGACCGTCTCGGGGTTGCAGTTGACCATCACGGTCTCGTAGCCCGCCTCCGACAGTGCGAGGCTGGCGTGCACGCACGAGTAGTCGAACTCGATGCCCTGGCCGATCCGGTTGGGCCCCGAGCCGAGGATGATCACGGCCTCGCGCTCGCGCGGCTGCACCTCGGTCTCCTCGTCGTACGAGGAGTAGTGGTACGGCGTACGCGCGGCGAACTCGGCGGCACAGGTGTCGACGGTCTTGAACACCGGCCGGATGTCCAGCGCGTGCCGGACGCCGCGCACGACGGCCTCGGGCAGGTCGCGGATCTTGCCGATCTGGGCGTCGGAGAAGCCGTGCCGCTTCGCGAGCCGGATCACCTCGGGGGTGAGCTCCGGGCTGGCGGCGATCCGGCCGGCGACCTCGTTGATCAGGCTGATCTGGTCGACGAACCACGGGTCGATCGCGGTCGAGGCGAAGATCTCCTCGGCGGTGGCGCCGGCCCGAAGCGCGTCCATGACCTTCTTGAGCCGGCCGTCGTGCGGGACCCGGATCTCCTCGAGCAGCGCGTCCTTGTCGAGGTCCTGCCACTCGTGGGTCCAGTCGAAGACCGCGTCCTTGCTCTCGAGGCTGCGCAAGGCCTTCTGCAGCGCCTCGGTGAAGTTGCGGCCGATCGCCATCGCCTCGCCCACGGACTTCATGTGCGTGGTCAGCGTCGGGTCGGCGGACGGGAACTTCTCGAACGCGAACCGCGGCACCTTCACCACCACGTAGTCGAGCGTGGGCTCGAACGACGCCGGGGTCTCGGCGGTGATGTCGTTGGGGATCTCGTCGAGCGTGTAGCCGATCGCGACCTTGGCCGCGATCTTGGCGATCGGGAAGCCGGTCGCCTTCGACGCCAGCGCCGACGAACGGGAGACCCGCGGGTTCATCTCGATGACCACGACACGGCCGTCGTCGGGGTTCACCGCGAACTGGATGTTGCAGCCGCCGGTGTCGACACCGACCGACCGGATGATCCCGATCGAGAGGTCGCGCAGGTGCTGGTACTCGCGGTCGGTGAGCGTCATCGCCGGCGCGACCGTGATCGAGTCGCCGGTGTGCACGCCCATGGGATCGAGGTTCTCGATGCTGCAGACGATGACCACGTTGTCGGCCTTGTCGCGCATGACCTCGAGCTCGTACTCCTTCCAGCCGAGGATCGACTCCTCGAGGAGCACCTCGGTGGTCGGACTGGCGGCCAGGCCGGCGCCCGCGATGCGGCGCAGGTCGTCCTCGTCGTGGGCCATGCCGGAGCCGGTGCCGCCCATCGTGAACGACGGCCGCACGACCACCGGGTAGCCGAGCTGACCGGCCGCGGCGAGGCAGTCGTCCATCGAGTGGCAGATGACCGACTTGGCCACCTCTCCCCCGAGCTCCTCGACGATCTGCTTGAACGACTCGCGGTTCTCGCCGCGGTGGATCGCCTCGATGCTGGCGCCGACCAGCTCGACGCCGTACTTCTCGAGGATCCCGGCCTCTTCCAGCGCGATCGCGGCGTTGAGCGCGGTCTGCCCGCCGAGCGTGGCGAGCAGCGCGTCCGGCCGCTCCTTCTCGATCACCTTCTCGACGTACTCCGGGGTGATCGGCTCGACGTACGTCGCGTCGGCGAACTCGGGGTCGGTCATGATCGTGGCCGGGTTGGAGTTCACCAGGACGACGCGCAGCCCCTCCTGCTTGAGCACGCGGCAGGCCTGGGTGCCGGAGTAGTCGAACTCGCAGGCCTGGCCGATGATGATCGGCCCGGAGCCGATGACCAGGACGCTCTCGATGTCGGTGCGCTTCGGCATCAGGCGGTCCCTCCGTTGGTCGAGCCCATCAGTTCGCAGAACCGGTCGAACAGGTACGCCGCGTCGTGCGGCCCGGCCGCGGCCTCCGGGTGGTACTGCACCGAGAAGGCCTTGAGCCGGCCCCCTTGTGACTCTGGCTCGCGCAGCTCGAGCCCCTCGACCACGTCGTCGTTGAGGCAGACGTGGCTGACCGTGGCCTCGCCGTACTCCGTGCTGGTCGGCCCGTCGAGCGGCGCGTCGACCGCGAACCCGTGGTTGTGCGCGGTGACCTCGACCTTGCCGGTGGTGCGGTCCATGACCGGCTGGTTGATGCCGCGGTGGCCGTACTTGAGCTTGTAGGTGCCGAAGCCGAGCGCGCGGCCGAACAGCTGGTTGCCGAAGCAGATCCCGAAGTAGGGCACGCCCTGCCCGAGCAGCGAGCGGAGCAGCTCGACCTGCTGGGTCGTGGCGGCCGGGTCGCCCGGGCCGTTGCTGTAGAAGACGCCGTCGGGGTTCACCGCCAGCACCTCCTCGGGCGTGACGGTCGCGGGCATCACGTGCACCTCGATCCCGCGCTCGGCCATCATGCGGGGCGTGTTCGCCTTGATGCCGAGGTCGACCGCGGCGACGGTGAACCGCTTCTCCCCCACGGCCGGGACGACGTAGGTCTCGGTCGTGGTGACCTGGTCGGACAGCTCGGTGCCGGCCATCTCGTCGGCCTCGAGCACCCGCTTCAGCAGCGCCCGCGGATCGGTCTCGGTCGTGGAGATACCCACGCGCATCGCGCCGCGCTCGCGGAGGTGGCGGGTCAGCGCGCGGGTGTCGATGCCGCTGATCCCGACGACGCCCTGCTCGCGGAGCGCGTCGTCGAGCGAGCGCCGCGACCGCCAGCTCGACGGGACGCGGGCGGGATCGCGGACGACGTACCCGCTCACCCAGATCTTGCGGGACTCGGGGTCCTCGTCGTTCATGCCGGTGTTGCCGACGTGCGGGGCGGTCATCACGACGACCTGGCGGTGGTACGACGGGTCGGTGAGCGTCTCCTGGTAGCCGGTCATGCCGGTGGAGAAGACCGCCTCGCCGAACGTCTCGCCCTCGGCGCCGTAGGACTCGCCGTGGAACGTGCGGCCGTCCTCGAGCACCAGGATCGCGGTCTTCGGGTGGTCGAGCCTGTCGAGGCCACTCACTGGGCGTTCTCCTTCGTCAGCTTGCCGATCGCGCGGATCCAGGCGTTGTGCGCCTCGGTCACGCCCTTGTCCTGGACCGCCTCGTCGGTGAGCCGGAAGCCGGTGTCGAGGGTGAGGTCGCCGTGCTGCCAGGTCACGACGAGTACCCCGTGCGGCGGCACGACCTTCCCGGCGATGCCCTGGTCGTGCCGGGCCCCGCGCAGTGCGGCGGCGGGGATCCGGAACGGCCCGGCGAGCCTGACCACGTCGAGGCCCTCGGCGGACAGATTCAGCCGGGTCGTGCTGCGGGCGCCCAGGCCGCGCGCGGTGACCCGGTCGAGCCAGTCACCGGCGACGGTGGTGCCGAAGTAGCGCGCTCCCCCGACCAGCTTCGCCTCGGGCATCTCCGCGACCGGCGGGACCGGGACGAGCGGCGGGAGGTCGTGCTTGGTCGACCGGCCCTTCCAGCCGCGCCACATGCCCAGGTAGGCCAGCACCAGCACACCGCCCAGGACGCCGACGGCCTGCCAGGTCGTCATTCGGGGTCCCCGCCGCGGTGCGAGCGAAGCGAGCAGCGTTGTGGGGTGAGCACTACGTGAGCTTTCCGTCGAGGACGGTCGGACGGCCGCGCAGGAACGTCGCGACGACGCGGCCGGGCAGCTCCATGCCGGCGTACGGCGTGTTGCGGCTCAGCGACGCGGTCTCCGTCGGGTCCACGACGCGGGTGGCGCTCGCGTCGTACAGCACGAAGCTCGCGGGCTCGCCGGCCGCGATGGGGCGGCCGTGACCGGACAGCCGGCCGATCTCGGCGGGCTTGCTCGACATCCGCTCCGCGACGCCGGCCCAGTCGAGCAGCCCGGTGTCGACCATCGTGGCCTGCACGATCGACAGCGCGGTCTCGAGGCCGAGCATGCCGAACGCCGCGGCCTGCCACTCGCAGTCCTTGTCCTCGTGCGGGTGCGGCGCGTGGTCGGTGGCGACCACGTCGATGGTGCCGTCGGCGAGACCCACGCGGAGCGCCTCGACGTCCGCGGCCGAGCGCAGCGGCGGGTTGACCTTGTAGATCGGGTCGTAGGTCAGCGCCTTCTCGTCGGTGAGCAGCAGGTGGTGCGGGCACGCCTCGGCGGTGACGTTCCAGCCCTTGCTCTTGGCCCAGCGCACGATCTCGACCGAGCCGGCGGTCGACACGTGGCAGACGTGCAGCCGCGAGTCGACGTGAGCGGCGAGCAGGCAGTCGCGGGCGATGATCGCCTCCTCGGCGACCGCCGGCCAGCCGCGCAGGCCGAGGCGGCCGGAGAGCTCGCCCTCGTTCATCTGCGCGTCCTCGGTGAGGCGCGGCTCCTGGGCGTGCTGGGCGACGACGCCGTCGAACGCCTTGACGTACTCCAGTGCCCGGCGCATGAGCACCGCGTCGGAGACGCACCTGCCGTCGTCGGAGAACACCCGCACCCGTGCGGCGGAGTCGGCCATCGCGCCGAGCTCGGCGAGGCGCTCGCCCTCGAGGCCGACGGTGACCGCGCCGACCGGGAACACGTCGCAGTGGCCGGCCTCGCGGCCGAGCCGCCAGACCTGCTCGACGACGCCCGCGGTGTCGGCGACCGGGTCGGTGTTGGCCATCGCGTGCACGGCGGTGAAACCGCCGAGCGCCGCGGCCTGGGTGCCGGTGTCGACGGTCTCGGCGTCCTCGCGGCCGGGCTCGCGCAGGTGGGTGTGCAGGTCGACGAGGCCGGGGAGGGCGATGAGACCCCCGTCAGCAGTGGCAGCGTCGACGATCTCCGCGCCCTCGGCGGTGAGGCCGGCGCCGACCTCGGTGACCCGCTCGTCCTCGACGAGGATGTCGGTCGGGTCGCCGCCGAGGATCCGGGCGTTCCTGATCAGGTAGGTGGTGCTCACTCGTCTCCCTCGGCGTTCTTCGACAGGGCCGGCTCGGAGCCGCCCAGCAGCAGGTACAGGACGGCCATCCGCACGGCGACACCGTTCGTCACCTGCTCGACGATCACCGAGCGGTCGGAGTCGGCGACGTCGGCGGTGATCTCCATGCCCCGGATCATCGGGCCGGGGTGCATCACGATCGTGTGGTCCTGGAGGCCGGCCATCCGGCGGCCGTCGAGGCCGTAGCGGCGGGAGTACTCGCGGACCGTCGGGAAGAACGCGGCGTTCATCCGCTCGCGCTGGACCCGCAGCATCATCACGACGTCGGCCTTGGGCAGCACCGCGTCGAGGTCGTACGACGTCTCCACGCCCCACCCGTCGACGCCGTACGGCAGCAGCGTCGGCGGCGCGACCAGCGTGACCTCGGCGCCGAGCGTGCGCAGCAGCAGCGCGTTGGAGCGGGCCACCCGGCTGTGCAGGACGTCCCCGACGATCGCGACCCGACGGCCGTCGAGGTTGCCGAGGTGCCGCCACATCGTGAACGCGTCGAGCAGCGCCTGGGTGGGGTGCTCGTGGGTGCCGTCGCCGGCGTTCACCACGCTGGCACGCGACCAGCCGGCGTTGGCGAGCAGGTGCGGCGCGCCGGAGGCGTTGTGCCGGACGACCACAGCGTCCGCGCCCATCGCCTCGAGGGTCAGGGCGGTGTCCTTCAGCGACTCGCCCTTGCTCAGCGACGAGCCCTTGGCGGAGAAGTTGATGACGTCGGCCGAGAGTCGCTTGGCGGCGGCCTCGAACGAGATCCGGGTGCGCGTGGAGTCCTCGAAGAAGAGGTTCACGATCGTGCGGCCGCGCAGCGCGGGCAGCTTCTTGATCGGCCGGTCCGCCAGCGAGCGGAGCTCCTCGGCCGTGGTCAGGATCAGCTCGGCGTCGTCGCGGGACAGGTCGCCGGCGCTCAGCAGGTGCTTCTTCATCGGCTCTCCTCCGACTTGCCGTCACCGGAACCGTCGTCGGACCCGTTGCCGTGCGCCGTCCCCGAGATGACCACGGCGTCCTCGTCGTCGAACTCGGCGAGGTGCACCGAGACCTTCTCGACCAGCGAGGTCGGGAGGTTCTTGCCGACGAAGTCGGCGCGGATCGGCAGCTCTCGGTGGCCGCGGTCGACCAGGACGGCGAGCCGCACGGCCTTGGGCCGGCCGAGGTCGTTCATCGCGTCGAGCGCGGCGCGGATGGTGCGGCCCGAGAAGAGCACGTCGTCGACGAGCACCACGACCTTGTCGTCGATCCCGTCCGAGGGGATGTCGGTGCGCATCAGCGCGCGGGCCGGGCGGAGCCGCAGATCGTCCCGGTACATCGTCACGTCGAGCGACCCGACCGCGACGTCGTGCCCCTCGACCGAGGCCATCTTGGCGGCGATGCGCTCCGCGAGCGGGACGCCGCGGGTGGGGATGCCCAAGAGGAGAAGGTTCGAGGCGCCCTTGTTGCGCTCGAGGATCTCGTGGGCGATGCGGGTGAGGGCGCGGGATACGTCACGCGCATCCATCACCGTGCGTGGACTGCTGCCGAGGTGGGCGGCTGGTGCGTTGGCTTGGGCACACACGAGCTCGTCTGACCTCCTTCTCCGCCTCACGGGACGGCTCGTTAAAGGATGTCGATCGCTCTCCACCCTAACAGTCGAGCTGCTTGACCGCCTCGTCGACCGCACGGTGGAACGTCGGGTAGGCGTAGATCATCGACCGCAGCCGCTGCACCGGCACCTCGGCGTGCACGACCGTCGCGAGCATCGAGAGCACCTCGCCGCCGGCCGGGCCGACGGCGGTCGCGCCGACCAGCACGCCGCGGTCGGCGTCGGCGACCAGCTTGATGACGCCCTCGGCCTTCGCGATCCAGCCACGGGTGGAGGCGCTCAGGTCGGTGGTGCCGACCTGGACGTTCAGCCCGGCGTCGCGGGCCTGCCGCTCGGTCATCCCGACGCTGCCGACCTCGGGGTCGGTGAAGGTGACCCGCGGGACGGCGTGGTACGCCGCCTCGGGGCCGTCCTGGCCGAGGATGTCGCGGACTGCGATCGCGGCCTGGTACATCGACACGTGGGTGAACGCTCCCTTGCCGGTGATGTCGCCGATCGCCCAGAGCCCGTCGGCACCCGTGACGCGCATCCGGCCGTCGGTGTCCAGGGTGCGCTGCCCGGGGTCGAGACCGACCGTGTCCAGCCCGACGTCGGCGATGTTGGTGCGCCGGCCGGTGGCGACGAGCAGCCGGTCGGCGGTGAGGGTCTGGCCGGCCGCCTCGACGGTGAACGTGCCGTCGTCGTACGACACCCGCTCGACCGAGGTGTCCGTGAGCACCTGGATGCCCTCGCGGGCGAACACGTCGGCGACGACCTTGCTCGCCTCGGGCTCCTCGACGGCGAGGATCCGGTCGAACAGCTCGACGACCGTCACACGCGTGCCGAAGCGGGCGAACGCCTGCGCCATCTCCGCGCCGATCGCGCCGCCGCCGAGCACGACCAGGGACGCGGGCGCGGTCTCGGCGCGGACGGCGTCGCGGTTGGTCCAGTACGGCGTGTCCGCCAGCCCGTCGACCGGCGGCGCGGCGGGCTCGGTGCCGGTGTTGAGCACGACGCCCCGGCGAGCGGTCCAGGTCTCGCCAGCTACCTCGACCTGCCGGGGGCCGGCCAGCCGCGCCGCGCCGTGCAGCACCGTGGCCCCGGCCTTCTGCAGCCGCTCGACCGCGATCGTGTCGTCCCAGTCGGCGGTGGCCTCCTCCTTGATGCGGCGCGCGACCGCCGCCCAGTCGGCCGTGACGGTCGCCGTACCCGCGAGGTCGTCGACCCGCCGCGCCTCGGCGAGCACGTCGGCGGCGCGGACCATCATCTTGCTGGGGATGCAGCCGTAGTAGGGACACTCGCCGCCCACCAGCCGCCGGTCCACGGCCAGCACCTCGAGGCCGGCCTGTGCGAGCTGGGTGGCGGCGGACTCCCCGCCGGGCCCGAGCCCGACGACCACGACGTCGACTTCGCGTCCGTTTCCCGGGCTGGTCATGCCGGTCAGACTACGGTCGGAACATGACCCACGTCCCGCACGAGACCGTGAGCCTGGCGGCAGGCTCGATGCCGCTCCTCGGCTTCGGCACCTGGCAGATCACCGGACCGGACGCCGTCACCGCTACGGCGGCCGCGCTCGAGGTCGGCTACCGGCACCTCGACACCGCGACCGTCTACGACAACGAGGCCGAGGTCGGCCGGGCGCTCGCCGAGAGCGGCGTACCCCGCGAGGACGTCTTCCTGACGACGAAGTGCCCGCCCGAGCGCGTCGGCCGCGAGCAGGAGACGCTCGAGAACAGCCTGGAGAAGCTGCGGACCGACTACCTCGACCTGTGGCTGATCCACTGGACGGTCGACTCCGCCGACGACCGCCGCAGGGTCTGGGAGGCGTTCATCGCCGCCCAGGAGGAGGGCCTGGTGCGGGACATCGGTGTCAGCAACTACTCCCCCGCCCAGATAGACGAGCTCGTCCGGGCCACCGGCGTGACGCCGGTCGTGAACCAGATCAAGTGGAGCCCGCTGCTGTACGACGCGGCGCTCGCGCGCGAGCTGGCCGACCGCGACATCGTGCTGGAGGGCTACAGCGGCCTGCGCGGCGGCACGCTCACCAACGAGACCATCTGCGAGATCGCCGAGCGGCACGGCCGCACGCCCGCGCAGGTGATCGTGAAGTGGCACCTGCAGCACGAGTTCGTGGTGATCCCGAAGTCCAGCAAGCCCGAGCGCATCGCCTCCAACGCCGACGTCGCCGACTTCGAGCTCAGCGACGCCGAGATGACCCGGCTCGACAAGCTGGGCTCAGGGCGTCAGTGACCGGGTGATCTCGGCGGCCGGGCCGGGTCGCGCCAGCGCGTGCCCGGTGCCGGCCCACAGGTGCGCGACCTGCGCGTCGCCGGCCGCCACCGCGGCCTTCCGCAGCGGGGCCGTGAGGTGGTGCAGCTGCGGGTACGCCGCCGGGGCGTCCCGGTGCTCGGCGATGAACCGGTTGGCCAGCCCGCGCGCCCACCGGCCGGTGTAGGCCCGGGTCAGCTCCGTCACCTCGAACGCCGGGTCGGTCAGCGCCTTCCTGTGCAGGGGGTTGGTGCCCGCCTCGTCGGCGAGGAGGTACGCCGTACCGCAGAGGGCGGCGACGGCCCCGGCCCCCAGCACCGCCTCGACGCCGGCCGCGTCCATCACGGCGCCGCCGGCGACGAGCGGGACGTCCACGGCCGCGCGGACGTCGCGGATCAGCTCGGGCAGTGGCTGCGTGCTCGGCTCCGCCAGCAGGTCCCAGGTGCCGCGGTGCGCGCCGGCGTCCGGACCCTGCACGACGAGCGACTGCGCGCCGCGGACGACCGCCTCACGGGCCTCGTCGGCCGTCGTCACCGTCACCGCGGTGTGCACGCCGGCGTCCGCGAGGCGGCTGAGTACCTCGGCCTCGGGGCAGCCGAACGTGAACGACACCAGGTCCGGCCGCTCGTCCAGCACCAGCTCGAGCTTGGCCCGGCGGCCGTCGTCGTCCCACGTCGGCTCGCCCAGGGTGGCGCCGAGCCGCTTCGCTTCGGGTTCCAGTGCGGCGCGGTAGGCGTCGAGCTCCTCCTTGATTGGCTCGTGCCGTTCGACTATGAACACATTTAGTGCGAGCGGGCCGGAGGTCGCGGCACGCACGGCGGCGAGGTCGTCGGCCACCGCGGCCGCGGTCTTGTAGCCGGCCGCGACGTACCCCAGCCCGCCCGCCTCCGTCACCGCGGCCGCGAGCGCGGGCGTCGACGCGCCGCCGGCCATCGGTGCGGCCACGACGGGACGGTCGAGGTCACGGAGGTCGAGCACCCAGCCAGGCTAGACCGCCGATGAATCACCGGCCGCCCGCCGGTCTCTTCCCATGAAGGCACACACAGCCACGTTGCGGAGGAGGTGACGACGATGACCAACGAACGCCACGCCTGGGCGTCACTCCAGGGGCACCGGCCCGTTCTCGACATGGCCAGCCGCGTCGGCGCGACCTGCGGCTGCGGCCAGGACCTGGACACCTGCACGGGCAGCCACTGCCCGCGCTGCGGCACGTCGATCGCCGCCAACGCTGCCTGACTGAATCGATCCCGGGCCGCCCCGGCAGGGCCGTGGGCGGCCCTAGGGTGACGGCATGGCGCACGGCACCCACGACTTCGAGGACGACCCCCGTAACGAGCAGATCCTGATCTGGGTCAACGGCGAGCTGCTCCCCCGCGAGCGGGCCGTCGTCTCCGTGTTCGACTCCGGCTTCGTGCTCGGCGACGGCGTCTGGGAGGGGCTGCGGGTCAGCGGCGGGCACCCGGCGTTCCTCGAGCAGCACCTCGACCGGCTCGCCGAGGGCGCGACCGCCATCCTCCTCGACATCGGAATGACGCGGGATGAGCTGACCGCCGCGATCTACGAGACGCTCCGCGCCAACGACATGGTCGACGGCGTGCACGTGCGGCTCATGGTGACCCGCGGCGTGAAGCGGACGCCGTACCAGGACCCGCGCGTCACCGTCGGTCCAGCGACCGTGGTGATCATCGCCGAGCACAAGGACGTCATGCCGCGCACGGTGACCGAGGGCATCACGCTGTTCACCACGCATGTCCGGCGCGCGACCCCCGACACGCTCGATCCGAAGCTCAACGCCCACAGCAAGCTCAACGACATCACCGCGTGCATCCAGGCCTACACCGCCGGCGCCGACGAGGCGCTGATGCTCGACCCGCACGGCTTCGTGGCGACCTGCAACAGCACGCACTTCTTCGTCGTGAAGGGCACGCCCGACGAGCCGGAGGTGTGGACCTCCGACGGGCGGTTCTGCCTCGGCGGGATCACCCGCGGCAACGTGCTGCGGATGTGCCGCGACGGCGGCATCACCGCACGCGAGACGACGTTCAGCCTGACGGACGTCTACAGCGCTCAGGAGGCGTTCGTGACCGGCACGTTCGCCGGCGTCGTACCGGTGCGGTCGGTCGACGGGCGCACGATCGGGACCGGGAAGCCCGGCCCGGTGGTGGAGCGGCTGCAGGACATGTACCGCGACCTGGTCGCCGCCGACGTCGCCGGGCGGACCGCGCCATGACGGTCGTCCGGCTGCACATGTGGAGCGGCCCGCGGAACATCTCCACGGCGATGATGCGGGCGTGGGAGAACCGGCCCGACACGGTCGTGGTCGACGAGCCGTTCTACGCGGCGTACCTGCGCCGCACCGGCCTCGACCACCCCGCTCGCGAGGAGGTCCTGGCGAGCCAGCCGGCCGACGAGTCCGCGGTGCGCGCATCCTTGGATGCCGCGCTGCCGGAGGGCCGGACGCTGCACTACGTGAAGGAGATGACCCACCACCTGCGCGAGGACGACGACCTCGCGTGGACGCTGGGCTACCGCAACGTGCTGCTGATCCGCGACCCCGACGAGGTCGTGGCGTCCTACATCCGCTCGCGCGAGAGCTGCGAGCCCGACGACATCGGCCTGCTCCAGCAGGAGCGGATGGTCGCTGGGTGGGAGGCGCACGGCGCGACGCCACCGATCATCGACGCCGGCGACTTCCTGCGTGCGCCGGAGGCGTACCTGCGCTGGCTGTGCGACTGGCTCGGGGTCCCGTTCACCGACCGGATGCTGTCCTGGCCGGCCGGGCCGAGGGACACCGACGGCGTGTGGGCGCCGCACTGGTACGCCGCCGTCCAGGCCTCGACCGGCTTCGAGCCGTGGCGGCCGCGAGACGTCAACCTCTCTGAGCACGACGCGGCCGTCGCCGCGACCTGCCGTCCGGCGTACGAGAGCCTGCATGAGCGTCGGCTGGACCTTTGAAAATCAGGACGCTTGCTGACCTGAATCCTCACTAGGGTCGAGGCAACGACTCAGAGAGGACACCTCATGGACTTCAGGATCGAGCTCGTGCCGATTCCCGTCAGCGACGTCGACCGCGCCAAGGAGTTCTACGGCGAGAAGGTCGGCTGGAACATCGACCACGACCAGAAGGTCTCCCCCGAGCTGCGCTTCGTGCAGGTCACCCCGCCCGGGTCGGCGTGCTCGTTCTGCTTCGGCGTCGGGCTGCAGATGATGCCCGAGGGCTCGACGCAGTTCGTCCAGGCCGTCGTGGACGACGCCGACAAGGCGCTCGCGTACCTGAAGGAGCGCGGCGTCGAGTGCGAGGGGGTCGACGAGCAGCCGTGGGGCCGGTTCGTGTACTTCCAGGACCCCGACGGCAACAAGTGGTCTTTGCAGCAGATCGTCCGGCCCGGCTGACTGGGGGCCGTGCGCCTGACGACCGTCGCGAACGTGTCCCTGGGCGGGGTGACCGAGGTCACCGCCGGATCGACGTGCCGACCAGCGGGAGCGCGCCGCCGCCTTCCTGTTGGGACGGCGGACCTACGAGATCGTCGCCGGCTTCTGGGGGTGCGGGCATGGACCCGGGGAACCCCGTCGGCGAGGCGCTGAACAACCGGCCGAAGTACGTCGTCTCCAGCACGCTCTCCTCCCCGCGCTGGCCGGGCACGACCGTCCTCGACGGCGACCTCGTCGCCGCCGTCGAGGAGCTCCGCGCCGCGCCCGGCGGCGAGCTGCAGGTCTGGGGCAGCGGCACGTCACCCGGGCCCGTCGCGCGCAAAGCGTCAGGCGGTCAGCGCCGGCTTGTCCCGCAGGATCGCGCCGAGGACGCCGTTCACGAACGCCGGCGACTCGTCGGTCGACAGGTCGGTCACCAGCGCCATCGCCTCGCTGACCGCGACGGCGTCGGGCACCTCGTCGACGTACAGCAGCTCGAGCACACCCAGCCGCAGCACGTTGCGGTCGACGGCGGGCATCCGCTCGAGGCTCCAGTCGCGGGCGTACGTCGTGATCAGCTCGTCGAGGCGGGCCTGGTGCTCGGCGACGCCGCGGATGAGCGTGACGGTGTACTCGTTCACCGGCGGCTCACCGGCGATCACGCGCTCGTCGAGCGTCTCGCCGAGCGGGAGGCCGCGGACCTCGCACTCGAAGAGGATGTCCAGTGCCCGCTTGCGGGCCTTGGAGCGAGCGGCCATCAGGAGGAAACGCGGCCGAGGTAGCTGCTGTCGCGCGTGTCCACCTTGACCTTCTCGCCGGTCGTGATGAACAGCGGGACGTTGATCTCGTGGCCGGTCTCGAGGCGCGCGGGCTTGGTGCCGCCGGTGGAGCGGTCGCCCTGCAGGCCGGGCTCGGTGTACTCGACCACGAGCTCGACCGACGCCGGCAGCTCGATGTAGAGCACGCGGCCCTCGTTGGTGGCGACGATGGCGTCCTGGTTCTCGAGCAGGAAGTTCTTCGCGTCGCCGACGATCTCGGGCGAGACCTCGATCTGGTCGTACGTCGAGGTGTCCATGAAGACGTAGCTGGTGCCGTCGTTGTACAGGTACTGCATCGTCCGCTTGTCGACGTTCGCCACGTCGACCTTGACGTCGGCGTTGAAGGTCTTGTCGACGGTCTTGCCGGACTCGATGTTCTTCAGCTTGGTGCGCACGACCGCGCCGCCCTTGCCGGGCTTGTGGTGCTGGAACCAGATGACGGACCACAGCTGTCCGTCGAGGTTGAGCACCATGCCGTTCTTGAGGTCGTTGGTCGTTGCCATGTGCGCGCGTCAGCCTTTACGTCTCTTGATCAGGGAACTGACGGAGTCTAGCCGCGCGCCCCGCCCGCACCGAAATCAGCGGCCGCGGGCCAGGTGCGCCAGCGCCTGCCGATAGCCGTCGACGCCCTGCCCAGTGATGACAGTCTCGGCGTACGGCGTCACCACGGAGGTGCGCCGGAACTCCTCCGGGCGGCTCGCGGGGTCCGAGATGTGCACCTCCACCAGCGGCGCCTCGAGCTGGGCGCAGGCGTCGAACAGCGCGTAGGAGTAGTGCGTCCACGCCGCCGCGTTGAGCACGACCGGGGTGCGCTCGTCGGCGGCCTGGTTGAGCCAGTCGAGCATCTCGCCCTCGTGGTTGGTCTGCCGCACCTCCACGTCGAGCCCGAGGTCGCGGCCCCAAGCCACGCACATCTCGGCGAGCTCGGCGTGGGTGGTGGTGCCGTAGATCTCGGGCTGCCGCCGCCCGAGCCGGCCCAGGTTCGGACCGTTGAGCACCAGCACCTTCATCGCAGCGCGTCCTCGCCGGCCACCTCGGCGTACGCCGCCGTCAGCAGCTGCGGGTCGGGGCCGGCCATGATCGCGGGCTTGGCCAGCCCGTCGAGGACCACGAAACGGAGCTGGTCGCCCCGCGTCTTCTTGTCGACCTTCATCGCCTCGTGCAGCTGGCCCCACGGGGCGCGGCCGCGGTACGACGTGGGCAGCCCGACGAGCTCGAGCACGGAGCGGTGCCGCTCGGCGGTGGCGTCGTCGAGGCGGCCGGCCATCCGGGCGAGCTCGGCGACGAACACCATCCCGATCGCGACGGCGGCGCCGTGCCGGAACTGGTAGCGCTCCGCCTTCTCGATCGCATGGCCCAGCGTGTGGCCGTAGTTGAGGATCTCGCGCCCGGGATGCCCGGCCGTGCCGCCGGTCTCCTTCAGGTCGGCGGAGACGACCTCGGCCTTGACCCGCACGGACCGCTCGACCAGCTCGCGCAGCACCGACGAGGAGGGCGCGACGGCCGCGATCGGGTCACCCTCGATCAGGTCGAGGATGGCCGGGTCGGCGATGAAGCCGCACTTCACCACCTCGGCGAGCCCGCTGATCAGCTCGTTGCGCGGCAGCGTCTCCAGCGCAGCGAGGTCGCACAGCACCCCGGCGGGCTCGTGGAAGGCGCCGACGAGGTTCTTGCCCTCGCTGGTGTTCATCCCGGTCTTGCCACCGATGGCCGCGTCGACCATGCCCAGCAGCGTGGTGGGCAGGTGCACGACCTTGACGCCGCGCAGCCAGGTGGCGGCCACGAAGCCGCCCATGTCCGTGGTCGAGCCGCCGCCGACCGTGACGACGGCGTCGGACCGGGTGAACCCGGTCTGCCCCAGCACCTGCCAGCAGAACGACGCGACGGGAGCCAGCTTGGCCTCCTCGCCGTCGGGGATCTCGACGCCGTGCGCGTCGTACCCCTGCTCCGCGAGGTCCTGCCGGATCGCCTCCCCGGTCGTGGCGAGGGCGCGCGGGTGGATGACCGCGACCCGCTGCACACCGTCGCCGAGCATCCCGGGCAGCTCGCCGAGCAGGTTGGTGCCGACCACCACGTCGTACGGCGAGGCTCCGCGGACCGGGATGACGGTGCGGCCGGACGTCTCGGGCGACTCTGGCGTCTCGGTCACGACTGCTCCTTCGACTCGATCGCGGCCGCCACGTCGGCGGCGACCTCCTCGGGGGTGCGTCCGTCGGTGTCGACCTCGACGGTCGCGACGGCGCGGTACACCGGCAGCCGCTCGTCGAGCAGCGCCTTCACCCGCGACCGTACGTTGCCCAGCAACAGCGGCCGGCCAACGCCCAGCCCGACCCGCTTCACGGCGTCGGACAGGCCGACGTTGAGGAACACGACCTCGTGCCCGGCCAGCGCTTCGCGGGTGCCGGGGTCCAGCACCGCTCCCCCGCCCAGCGCCAGCACGCCGTCGTGCTCGGCCAGCGCTTTGGCGACCGCGGCGCGCTCCAGCTCGCGGAAGTGCGCCTCGCCGTCGTCGACGAAGATCTCGGAGATCTCGCGCCCCTCGGTGGCCTCGATGTCGGCGTCGGTGTCGCGCACGCTGACGCCCCAGCGCTCGGCCAGGATCGCGGCCACGGTGGACTTGCCGGCCCCCATCGGGCCGACCAGGACGACCCGCGGCACTACTCGAACCCCACTACTTGAACCTCAGCGTGTCCAGGTAGCTCTCCGCGTTGCGCCGGGTCTCCTGCACGGAGTCCCCGCCGAACTTCTCCAGCACGGCATCGGCCAGCACCAGCGCGACCATCGCCTCGGCGACGATCCCGGCCGCTGGTACGGCGCACACGTCGGAGCGCTGGTGGTGCGCCACCGCCGCCTCGCCGGTGGCGACGTCGACGGTGCGCAGGGCGCGCGGGACGGTGGCGATCGGCTTCATGGCTGCGCGGACGCGCAGCACCTCGCCGGTGGACATGCCGCCCTCGGTGCCGCCCGAGCGTCCCGACGTACGGCGGATGCCCTCGTCCGTGCCGACGATCTCGTCGTGCGCGAGGGAGCCCGGCGTCGCGGCGAGGTCGAAACCGTCGCCGACCTCGACGCCCTTGATCGCCTGGATGCCCATGAGCGCGCCGGCGAGCCGGGCGTCGAGGCGGCGGTCCCAGTGCACGTGGGAGCCGAGGCCCGGCGGCAGGCCGTGCACGACGACCTCGACCACACCGCCGAGCGTGTCGCCGTCCTTGTGGGCCTCGTCGATGCGGGCGACCATCTGCTTGCTGGCGTCGGGATCGAGGCAGCGGACGGGGTCGTCGTCGAGGTACGCCACGTCGTCCGGCGTCGGCACCGACCCGGCCGGCGCGTCGACGCCGCCGAGCTGCACCACGTGCGAGACGACGCGGGCGCCGACGGCCTGCTCGAGGAACCGGGACGCGACCGCCCCGAGCGCGACACGGGCCGCGGTCTCCCGGGCGGACGCGCGCTCGAGGATCGGGCGGGCCTCCTCGAAGTCGTACTTCTGCATGCCCACCAGGTCGGCGTGACCGGGTCGCGGGCGCGTCAGCGCGGCGTTGCGGGCGAGCGCCTCGAGCTCCACCGGGTCGACCGGGTCGGCCGCCATCACCTTCTCCCACTTCGGCCACTCGGTGTTGCCGATGCGGATCGCCACCGGGCTGCCGAGCGTGCGCCCGTGCCGGAGGCCGCCGATGATCTCGATCTCGTCCTGCTCGAACTTCATCCGCGCGCCTCGGCCGTAGCCCAGGCGGCGCCGCGCCAGCGCGCCGGCGATGTCGCTCGTGGTCACGGACACGTGGGCGGGAAGCCCCTCGAGGACGGCGACCAGGGCGGGTCCGTGGGACTCGCCCGCCGTGAGCCAGCGCAGCATGCGGTCAGTCTTTCACGCGTACGACGGCCGGCCGTCACGCGTACCAGGCACCGACACTCGGCCCGAGCACGATGCCGGCGAGCGCCCCGAGCAGCATGAACGGGCCGAACGGGTTGGCCTTCCGGTCGACGATCCGGAACAGCGCGAGCAGCGCCCCGCCGACGCCGCCGAACAGGAACCCGGACCAGATGCCGACGACCAGCTCGGGCCAGCCGAGCCAGCCCAGCGCGATCCCGAGGATGCCGCTGAGCCGGACGTCGCCGTACCCCATGCCGGCGGGGTAGATCAGCCACATCAGCAGGTACAGCCCGCCCGCCGCGGCCCAGCCGATCAGCGCGCCGAGCGCGCGGGACCAGTCGTCGACCGCCCAGGCGGAGAGCACGGCGAGCGGGGCCACCACGAAGTACGTCGGCGCGATCACCTTCGTCGGCAACCGCCGGGTCTTCCAGTCGACGACGGCCAGGGCCACGCCGACCGGCACGAGGAACAGCAGGAACGACAGCGCCGGCGTCCACCCGGTGGCGCCACCGACCGCGCCGGCCGCGACGGCGCACGCCACCGCGGAGCCCGCGCGCAGCCCGCGGCTCCGGGCGATCTCCTCGTAGGGGATCTTCTCCTCGGTGCGCGGCGGGTGGGCACCGTCCCCCTCGGACGCCCGCTCGTCGGCGGGCTCCGGCTCCGGTTCGGGGATGCGGGCGATGATCGACGGCACGAGCTGCCCGACCAGCAGGCCGTACAGCGCGCACGCCAGCGCGACCCCCGGCTGCCAGATCATGCGACGGCTCCTAGAGCGTGCCTGAGCACCGACACCGGCACGGTCCGACCGGTCATCAGCTCCACCTGCAGCACCGCCTGGTGCACGAGCAGGTCGTGGCCGCTCACCACCGGCACGAACCGGTCCGCGGCCGCGACCGCGAGCGGGGTGGGCCAGGGGTCGTACACGACGTCGAAGACCACCCGCGCCTCGGCGGCGAGGTGCGTGAGAGCGGTCTGCGCCGAGGCCGGCACGGTAGAGACCAGCACATCCGCAGACGGTACGGCGGAGCCGAGGACGGCGGCCTCGACGGCGGGTGGCGTCGGGTGGCGCCCGACCGCCTCCAGGGTCTCGGTCGTGCGGGCCGGGTCGCGCACCAGCAGCACCGCCTCGCGACAGCCCATGTCGGCCAGCGCCAGCAGCACCGAGGCCGCGGTCGCACCGCCACCGAGCACCACGGCACGGTCGACCGGTCCGTCGTGCCGCTCGCGGAGCGCGGCCGCGGCGCCGGGGATGTCGGTGTTGTGGCCGACCAGACGGCGCTGCTCCCCCGCGTCCTCGAAGACGACCGTGTTCGCGGCCCGCGCCTGCCGGGCCCGGTCGCTCATCTCGTCGAGCAGCGGCACGACCGCCCGCTTGAGCGGCATCGTGAGCGACAGCCCGGCCCACGAGTCGTCGAGACCGGCGATGAAGTCCGCGAGCTCGTCCTCGCGCACCTCGCGGGCGTCGTACTCCCAGTCCAGGCCGAGGTGGGCATACGCCGCCCGGTGCAGCACGGGTGAGAGCGAGTGGGCGATCGGGCTGCCCAGCACCGCACAGCGCCGGATCAGCACCGGTCCGAGGACTCGCAATACTCGGCGAGCTCGCCGTTCTTGAACTTCAGGAACTCGTCGTAGTCGTCGGTGAACTTCGTCTCGCCGGTGTCGAGGTTGACCGTGACGTAGTAGACCCAGTCGCCCTCGGGCGGGTTGGCAGCGGCCTCGATGGCCTTGTCGCCCGGCGCCTCGATCGGGCCCGGGGGCAGGCCCGGGTAGCGGCGGGTGTTGTACGGCGAGTCGACCTGGAGGTCCTCCTCGGTGAGACCGAGGCCAAGGTCACGGCCGAGCGCGTAGTTCACCGTGGCGTCGATCTGCAGCATCTTGTCGGTCGCGTCGGTCTCGAGGCGGTTGTAGATCACGCGGGCGACCTTGCCGCGGTCCTGGTCGCGGTTGGCCTCGGACTCGACCAGGCTGGCGACCGTCATCAGCTCGTGCGGTGTGTAGCCGAGCTCCTCGGCGCGCGCCTCCAGGTTGGCGTCCTGCGCCGCCTGCTTCCACCGCGCCACCATCTGGCTGAGCATGTCGACCGGCTTGTCGTTGGGCCGGAACGCGTAGGTGGCCGGGAACAGGTAGCCCTCGGCGTTGCCGTCGGCGTACGACGGGAGCCCGATCGTCTTCGGCTCGTCCAGGACCGTCTCGAACTGCTTGGCGCCGAAGTCGGTCTGCTTGGCCAGGATCTCGACGATCTGCGCGAGCCGGAGGCCTTCGGGGATGGTCACCGCGGTCTGGATCAGGTTGTCCGGGTTCACCAGCACGTCGAGAGCGTCGGCGGCCGGCATCTCCTTCTTGAGCTCGTAGAAGCCGACCTGGATGCCCGTGGAGTCGGGGTTGGTGCGCGCGGCGTCGGTGAACGCCTCGAGGCTGGCCACCACGTCCTTGTCGACGAGGGAGCGGCCGATGTCGGTGGAGGTGTCACCCTCCTCCACCTCGACCAGCACCGAGCCGCGGCCGGGCCCGGGATAGTCCTCAGCCTCGCTGAACCGGTCCCGCACCGCCTGGATGCCGGTGGTGGCACCCCAGTAGAGCCCGCCGGCCAGCAGCGCCAGCAGCAGGAGCATCGCCAGGCAGCCCAGACCGCGGCGAGGTCGCTTGGCGCGATGGGACTTGAGAGGGAGTCCGATGTCGCTCAACGGCTTCGTTCACACCTATCCATGGCCGGGCCCCGTACCTGCAACGTCACGTCCTGCATGCTCACGCGGTCCCGGTCGACTGCCCCGGCGCCGCGACGAGCTCCCCCGGCGCGGATCCTGTGCTGCGCTCGGTCTCGAGCGCGTTCTGCAGGATCACCACGGCCGCGGCCTGGTCGACCACGGCACGTCTCTTGCTGCCCTTCTTACCCCGTTCGCGCAGGGTTGCTTCAGCCGAAACGGTACTGAGCCGCTCGTCGCACAGCCGCACCGGCACCGGTGCGACCGCCTCGGCGACCTGGGCGGCGAAGACGCGGACCTTGGCGGCCGCCGGGCCCTCGCCCCCGGACAGGCTCCGCGGCAAGCCGATCACGACCTCGACCGCGCCCTCCTCCTCGACGAGCGCGCGCAGGCGCGCCAGGTCGCCCGCACCTCGCCGTACCGTCTCGACCGGCGTGGCGATCAGACCCGAGGGGTCGGACCGGGCGACGCCGATGCGGACGTCCCCGACGTCCACGCCGAGCCGGACGCCGGGACGGAACTGCCCGGCGCTCAACGGGAGGTGGCCGCCCGTCCCACCGCGTGCTCGACGTCCACGAGCGCCTGGTCCACGTGCGTCAGGTCGGCGCCGCCGCCCTGGGCCACGTCGTCCTTGCCGCCGCCCGAGCCGCCGAGCGCCTGCGCGGCGACGCGCACCAGCGCGTTGGCGGAGATGCCCCAGGACCGGCCGGTCTCGTTGACCGCGACCACCACGGCCGGCTTGTCGTTGCTCGACCCGATGAGCGCGACCACGCCCGGACGGTCGGCCGGCATCCGGCCGCGGATGTCGAGCGCCAGCTTGCGTACGTCGCCGGCGTTGGCGCCGTCAACGCGGCGGCCGACGAAGCTCACGCCGTAGACGTCCTTCGCGCTCGCGGCGAGCTCGCCGGCGGAGGCGAGCAGCTGCGCCATCCGCACCTTCTCGATCTCCTTCTCGGCCGCACGAAGTCGCGCGACGAGGTCGTTGACCCGCTCGGGCAGCTCCTCGGGGCGCGCCTTCAGCGCCTCGCTGAGCTGCGCGACGAGCACGTGCTCGCGGGCAAGGAAGCGGTAGGCGTCGCCGCCCACCAGCGCCTCGACCCGGCGCACGCCGGAGCCGATCGACGACTCGCCGAGCAGCTTGATCACGCCGAGCTGGCCGCTGCGGCCGGCGTGCGTGCCGCCGCACAGCTCGCGGGCCCAGTCGCCGACCGAGATGACGCGGACCTGGTCGCCGTACTTCTCGCCGAACAGCGCCATCGCGCCGCTGCGGAGGGCCTCCTCCTGGGTCATGATCTCGGCGTGCACCGCGAGGTCGGCGAGCACCAGGTCGTTGACGCGGGCCTCGACGTCGACCATCGCGGACTGCGGTACGGCGCCGGTGGCGGAGAAGTCGAAGCGGAACCGGCCGGGTGCGTTCTCCGAGCCCGCCTGCGTCGCGGTCTCGCCGAGCGCCTCGCGGAACGCCTTGTGCACCATGTGGGTCGCGGTGTGGGCGCGGCTGATGGACCGGCGCCGCTCGACGTCGACCGTCGCGTGCGCCGCCTCGCCGACCGTGACCTCGCCCGACAGCACGCGGGCCTGGTGCACGATCAGGCCGGTGATCGGCGACTGCACGTCGAGCACCTCGATGCGCGCGCCGTTGCTCAGCTCGATGACGCCCTGGTCGGCGAGCTGCCCGCCGCCCTCGGCGTAGAACGGGGTGCGGTCGAGGACGAGCTCGATCTCGCTGCCCTCGTTCGCCGACGGGATCGTCGTGCCGGACGCGTCGATCAGGCCGCCGACGCGCGCCTCGGTGACGACCTCGTCGTACCCGGTGAACTCCACCGCCCGGCCGAGCTGGTCGGCCACCGTGCGGTAGGCGCCGGCCGAGGCGTGCTGGCCCTTCTTGGCCTTGGCGTCCGCCTTGGCGCGCTCGCGCTGCTCGGTCATCAGCCGGCGGAACTCTCCCTCGTCGACCTTGAGGCCCTGCTCGGCCGCCATCTCGAGGGTGAGGTCGATCGGGAAGCCGTAGGTGTCGTGCAGCGCGAACGCCTTGGCGCCGGACAGCACGGTCTGGCCGCTGGCCTTCGCCTCCTGGGCCGCCATGTCGAAGATCGACGTGCCGGTCCGCAGCGTCTGGCGGAACGCGTCCTCCTCGGCGTACGCGACGGCGCTGATCCGCGCCCAGTCGTGGTGCAGCTGGTTGTAGGACTCGCCCATCTTGTCGCGGCTGACCGGCATCAGCTCGGGCAGCACGCGGTCCTCGCAGCCGAGCAGCCGCATCGAGCGGACCGCGCGACGGAGCAGGCGGCGCAGCACGTAGCCGCGCGCCTCGTTGCCGGGCGTGACGCCGTCAGCGATGAGCATCATCGACGACCGCACGTGGTCGGCGACCACGCGGAACCGGACGTCGTCGTCGTGGTCCTTGCCGTAGCGGCGGCCGGTGAGCTCCTGGGCCTTCTCGATGACCGGGAACATGACATCGATCTCGTACATGTTGGCCTTGCCCTGGAGCAGGAACGCGACCCGCTCGAGGCCCATGCCTGTGTCGATGTTCTTCTTCGGCAGCGAGCCGGCGATGTCGAAGTCGCTCTTGCTGCGCACCGCGCTCAGCTCGTCCTGCATGAACACGAGGTTCCAGATCTCGAGCAGCCGGTCCTCGAGCTCGACGGGCATGTCGGGACCCAGCTGCGTCGGGTCGAAGTCGGGACCCCACTCGGGACCCCGGTCGTAGAGGATCTCCGCGCACGGGCCGCCGGGGCCCGGCACGCCCATCGACCAGTAGTTCTCCTTCTTGCCCAGGCGCAGGATGCGCTCCTCGGGCAGTCCGGTGACCTTCTTCCAGAGCTCGAGCGCCTCCGGGTCGTCCGCGTAGACGCTGGGGTAGAGCCTGGACTCGTCGAAGCCGAAGCCGCCGCGGTCGCGGGAGCCGGTGACCAGCTCCCAGGCGTACTCGATCGCGCCTTCCTTGAAGTAGTCCCCGAACGAGAAGTTGCCGCACATCTCGAAGAACGTGCCGTGCCGCGTCGTCTTGCCGACGTCCTCGATGTCGGGCGTGCGCACGCACTTCTGGATGCTCACCGCGCGGGAGTACGGCGGCGTCTCCTGGCCGAGGAAGTACGGCTTGAACGGCACCATGCCGGCGTTGACGAACAGCAGGTTCGGGTCGTCGAGCAGCAACGAGGCAGACGGCACCGCCCGGTGTCCACGCGCCTCGAAGTGCGCGATGAACCGGCGGCGTACCTCCGCGGTGTCCATCAGTCGTTGCCCTCTCTCGTCGTGTGCTTCGGGTGGTCGAGCCTGTCGAGACCACCGTCCGGGTGGTCGAGCCTGTCGAGACCACTCTCGATCTCGTTCTTGCTGCTCTGTCCATCAAGCGCGGTGCCGAGTCTGCTGCGCAACTCGGTTTCCTTCTCGGCCATGCCGGCGCGGACCTCCTCGCCGAAGAGGTGCAGTCCCACGGACAGCCCGGCCAGCCGGTCGGCGAGGCCCTCGGGCGTCAGCGCATCGGCGGCGCGACGCGCCTTGGTGAGTCCGTAGACCCCGGCGCCCGCACCTGCGACGAACCACAGGAGCCGGCTCATGCTGCGTCCTCCGCGGAGTCGGTGACGAACGCTTCGGCCCGCAGGCGCCGCTTGGCCTCCTTCAGGTCGGCCTTGCGCTGCTTGCGAGCGCGCCGCACCTCGCGGCGCATCTCGAAGGCGATGCGGTTGCGGTTCTCGGGCGACAGCGCGCGGCGCACGCCGTACGCCAGCGACGCGAGCGTCACCAACGACTCCCCCAGCGCGACCGACGTGAACTCCTTGGCGGTCAGCTGCCGGTCCGGTACGTCGGACGGCGCAACCTCGTCGCTGCGCCGAGGCTCGGGCAGGCCGGCGGTCGTGATCACGAACTCCTCGTCCGCCGACCGGGCCGACCGCGGCGAGCGGGCCGGCTCCACCTGGCGGGACAGGCCGTCGAGCCGTTTGTGCAGGGCCTGGAGCTCCTCGCGAGACGCGGCGAGCTCGCCCTCGAGCCGGGCTCGCGCACGGCGGGACGACCGCGCCAGGACGACCCCGGCGAGCAGCGCTGCGGCGCTGACGACGCAGGCGGCCACCGCCACAGCGAGCAGCCAGCCGACCCCGGAATCCATGGTCCCCGACCCTACCCTGACGCCGGTCGAGCGTTGCCTGCCCGCCCGTCGCTTCCGTCCTCCCCGCGGACCATCCGACGGACGCGCTGCCAGCGCTCCTTGAGCGCGGCCTCCGCACCGAGCGACGTGGGCTGGTAGTACTCCGCGTCGGCGACGACGTCGGGGGCGTACTGCTGCTCGGCGATCCCGAACGGCTCGTCGTGCGCGTAGACGTAGCCCTTGCCGTGGCCGATCTTCTTCGAGCCGGCGTAGTGCGCGTCGCGCAGGTGGCTGGGCACCGGGCCGACCTTGCCGGCGCGGACGTCGGCGGACGCGGCCGAGATGGCGGTCGTGACCGCGTTGGACTTCGGCGCGAGCGCGAGAGCGATCGTGGCCTGGGCCAGGTTGAGCCGACCCTCGGGCATGCCGATCAGCTGCACCGCCTGCGCCGCCGCCACCGCGGTCGTGAGCGCGGTCGGGTCGGCGAGACCGATGTCCTCCGAGGCGAGGATGACCAGGCGGCGCGCGATGAACCGCGGGTCCTCCCCCGCCTCGATCATCCGGGCGAGGTAGTGCAGGGCGGCGTCGGCGTCGGAGCCGCGCACGCTCTTGATGAACGCGCTGATCACGTCGTAGTGCTGGTCGCCCTGCCGGTCGTAGCGCACCGCCGCGCGGTCGACGGCCTTCTCGGCGGTGGCCAGGTCGACGACGGTCGAGCCCGTCGCGGTCGCGGCTCCCGCGGCGGCCTCGAGGTAGGTCAGCGCCCGCCGCGCGTCGCCTCCGGCGAGCCGGACGAGGTGCGCGCGGGCGTCGTCGTCGAGGGTGACCTCACCGGCGAGGCCGCGCTCGTCGACGAGCGCCTGGTCGATGACCCCGGCGATGTCCTCGTCCGTCAACGACTCCAGCGTCAGCAGCAGCGAGCGGGACAGCAGCGGCGAGATCACGGAGAAGAACGGGTTCTCCGTCGTGGCAGCGACCAGGGTCACCCAGCGGTTCTCGACGCCGGGCAGCAGTGCGTCCTGCTGGGCCTTGGTGAACCGGTGCACCTCGTCGACGAACAGCACGGTCTCGCCGCCTCCGCGGGTGAGCCGCTGCCGGGCGGCGTCGATCGCGGCGCGCACCTCCTTGACCCCGGCGGCCACCGCCGACACCTCGACGAACTGCCGGTCGGTCTGCCGGGACACGATCGAGGCGATGGTGGTCTTGCCCGTTCCGGGCGGACCCCACAGCAGCAGCGACATCGGCTGGTCGCCCTCGACCAGGCGGCGCAGGGGCGAGCCGGGCTCCTTCAGCTGCTCCTGGCCGACGAGCTCGTCGAGCGTGCGCGGACGCATCCGGACCGCGAGCGGTGCGGAGGCGTGCGTGTTGCCCGCGAGCGTGCCGCCCGACGTGCCCGCCGGGTTGCCGGCGGGCACGTCGGGTCGGTCGATGTCGAACAGGCCGTCCACGGGATCAGCCTAGGTGGCTGGTCCGACGCGCTGAGGAGCGGTCAGCCGGCCAGCGCGGCGGAGGCCCTGCGGTGCTCCTCGAGCGGAGTCCAGGTGGTGGCGTAGCCGGGTGCGCCGAGCTCCTCGGGCGTCACCGTGGTCTCGGCGACCTTCTCGCCCTGCCGGTTGACGCCGAGCGCCGCCAGCGTCGCCGGGGCCGGCTTGTCGCCGACAGCGTCGTACTCGCCGGCGAAGTGGCAGGCCACCTTGTGCCGCTCACCGATCTGCAGCAGCGGGGGCTCGACCTTGGCGCAGATGTCCTCGGCGCGCCAGCAGCGGGTGCGGAACCGGCAGCCGGACGGCGGGTTGATCGGGCTGGGCACGTCGCCCTCGAGCCGGATCCGCTCGCGCCGACCACCGATGGCCGCCTGCTTGACGTCGGGGGCCGCGGAGAGCAGCGCCTGGGTGTAGGGGTGGTGCGGCCGGTTGTAGAGGGTCTCGCGGTCGCCGATCTCGGCGATCTTGCCGAGGTACATCACCGCGATCTCCGGGCAGAAGTGCCGGACGATCGCAAGGTCGTGCGCGATGAACAGGAACGCGATCCCGAACTCCTTCTGCACGTCCTGGAGCAGGTTGACCACCTGCGCCTGGATCGACACGTCGAGAGCGGAGACCGGCTCGTCGGCCACGAGCAGCTTCGGCTGGAGGGCGAGCGCCCGGGCGATGCCGATGCGCTGGCGCTGGCCGCCGGAGAACTCGTTGGGGTACCGGTTGTAGTGCTCCGGGTTCAGGCCGACGACCTCGAGGAGCTCGCGGACCCGGTTGAGGACCTGCTTCTCCGGCACCATCTTGTGCACGCGCAGCGGCGTGCCGACGATCGTGCCGACGGTGTGCCGCGGGTTCAGCGAGCTGTAGGGATCCTGGAAGATCATCTGGATCTCGCTGCGGAGCGGGAGCATCTGCTTGTTGCTGAGGTTCGCGATCTCGCGACCGTCGAACTTCATCGATCCGGCGGTGGGGTCGTAGAGCCGGGTGATCAGGCGACCGGTCGTGGACTTGCCGCAGCCGGACTCACCGACGAGCCCGAGCGCCTGTCCGCGCTGCACCTGGAAAGAAACGCCGTCGACCGCCTGCACCTGGCCGATCGTCCGGCGGATCAGGCCGGAGGACCGGACCGGGAAGTGCTTGGTGAGGTTCGAGACCTCGAGGATCGGGCCGGAGCCGCGGTCCTCGGCAGCGTGCGCAGGCGTGACGCCCGTTTGAGTCATAGAAGTCATTGTGCTCTACCGGCCTTCCGGCGCAGGCGGGATGTCGCCAACTGCGTCGTCGGTGATGATGTCGACCAGGTCGGGTGCGATCTCGGGCAGGATCTCGGTCTCGTAGATCGCGTCTGCGTTGGCCAGGTGGCAGCGCTTCAGGTGGTGCGTGCCACGGCTGCCGGGCACCAGCTCGGGGAGCTCGGTGCGGCAGAGGTCACCCGGCACCTTGTCCTTGTGCAGGCACCGCGGGTGGAACGAGCAGCCCGACGGCGGGTCGAGCAGGCTCGGCGGGTTGCCCGGGATCGGGATCAGCCGCGCGTCGGTGTCACCCGTGACGTCGGGGACGCTGGAGAGCAGACCCCACGTGTAGGGCATCTCCGGGTGGGTGAGGATCTCCTTGGTCGGGCCGTACTCGACGCACCGACCGCCGTACATCACCAGGGTGTCGTCGGCCAGCTCGGCCACCACGCCCAGGTCGTGGGTGATGATGATGATCGCGGAGTTGAACTCCCGCTGCAGCTCCTGCAGCAGGTCGAGGATCTGCGCCTGCACCGTCACGTCGAGCGCGGTCGTCGGCTCGTCGGCGATCAGCAGCTTGGGGTCGTTGACCAGCGCCATCGCGATCATCGCGCGCTGCCGCATCCCGCCGGAGAACTGGTGCGGGTAGTCGTCGACCCGGCTGCGCGCCTGCGGGATGCCGACCCGGTCGAGCATCTCGATGGCCTTGGCGCGGGCCGCGGACTTCGAGACGTCGTTGTGGGCGCGGTAGGCCTCGCTGATCTGCATCCCGATCGAGTAGAAGGGGTGCAGCGCGGTCAGCGGGTCCTGGAAGATCATGGCGACGTCGCCGCCGCGCACCGACTGCATCTGGTTGTTCGACAGGCCGACGATCTCGCGGCCGCCGACCCGGATGGAGCCGGACATCTGGGTGCGCTTGTAGTCGTGCAGGCCCATGATCGCCATGGACGAGACGCTCTTGCCGGAGCCGGACTCCCCCACGATGCCGAGCGTGGAGCCCTGCTCGAGCGTGTAGGAGAGATCGGTCACCGCGTGCACGATGCCGTCGGCGGTCGGGAACTTCACGGTGAGGTTCTCGACCACGAGGTACGGCTCGGTACCGGGAGAGCCCGCGGGTGTGTTGCCCGGCTCCGTGGTGTGGCGCGGGCTGAGGACGTTGTCGGTCATGTCAGGCGAACCCTCGGGTCGATGACGCTGTAGATGACGTCGACGACCATGTTCGCGATCACGATGAACGTGGCCGCGATGAGGACAGTCGCCGAGATGATGGGCAGGTCCTTGCCGTTGATCGCGTCGAGCGCGCTCAGGCCGATGCCCTGGATGTCGAAGATCCGCTCGGTGAAGATCGTGCCGGCCAGCAGGAACGCGAAGTCCAGGCCGAAGATCGTCACCACCGGGACCACGGCGGCACGGAAGGCGTGCTTGAGCGTCACGCGTCTCTCCGAGAGGCCCTTGGCTCGCGCGGTGCGGACGAAGTCCTCGTTGAGGGACTCGATCATCGAACCGCGACTGAACCGGGCGTAGGCCGTGGAGTAGGCCATGCCGAGGATCACCCAGGCGAGCAGCATGCCCTTGACCCAGGCGACCGGGCCGTCCTCGATCGGTCCGAAGTAACCGCTCTCCGGGAAGATGCCCCACTGGCTGATCAGGAACAGCCAGCCCAGCAGGGCGAGCAGGTAGTAGGGGATGGCGTTGATGAACAAGCTGACGCCCACGATGCCCTTGTCGGCGATGGTCCCGCGTTTTCGGGCGGCCATGATGCCGAGCGTCAGCCCGACGGTCAGGAAGATCACGGCGCCGCCGAGAGCGATCGACAGGGTCGCCTTGAACCGTTCGGCGAGGTACTCCGTGACCGGCACCCTGAGCTTGAACGAGACGCCCAGGCAGGGCGCCGGGCAGTCGATGGAGATCGCGCCGAGCTCGAACTCACCGCCGGTGAAGATCTGCTTCATGTACTCGCCGTACTGCTCGGTCACGGGCCGATCCAGGCCGAGCGAGTGACGGATGTTCTCAAGTCGCGCGGGCGTGCACCGGGTCTCCGGGCAATAGGCCAGCGCGGGGTCGGCCGGCCCGTAGAAGAAGAGGGCGAAGACGGCCACGGACACCACCAGGAGCACGAGGACTCCGGAGATGATGCGCCGCACGATGTATCCGAACATGGAGCGGGACTCCTCGACGATGAGGGCAGGACAGCGTGGTGATGTCTGGCCGATGGGGGGCGGGGAGCCCCGCCCCCCATCGGGTCAGACTACGCCTCGGCGGAGCCGAGACACCTTCTCAGGCGTACGTCACTTGGTGATGTACATCCGCTGGAAGGTCGGCATGCCACGCACGTTGTCGTTGGCCATGCCGCCGACCTTCGAACCGTGGATCATCGCCACACCGCCGTAGCCGGTGACGACCGCCGGGTAGTACTCCTCTTCCATCTTCTGGTCGAACTCGCCCCAGGCCTCGACGGCGTCCTCGGGCGACAGCTCGTCGAGGATGCGGTTCTGCTCCGCGTCCATCTCCTTGACCTTGAAGTTGGCCGGGTTCGGCATGCCCTCGAGGCCGACGAGCTCGCCCGCCCACTGAGCCGGGAACCACGAGCCGCCGGACGGCCAGTCGGAGCACCAGCCGCTGGAGCGGACGTTGATCGGGCTGTTGTAGTCGGTGCGGTCCGTACGGATCGTCTCGACGGTCGACGCGATCGGGGTGGCCTTGAAGCCACCGGCCTCGAGGCCCTTGACGATGGCGTCCTTGGCGGCGACGGACTGCTCGTCGTCGCTGGCGAAGAGGAACTTGATCTCGAAGCCCTCGGCGTCGGCCTTCTTCAGCAGCTCCTTCGACTTCTCCGGGTCGGTGTTCACGCCACCGATGCCGAGAGCGTCGTACTCCTTACGACCGGCGGTGCCGGGCGGGAGGATGGAGGTACCCGGAACGCGGGTGACACCGACGATGTCGCCGGCGGCCTTCCACGCGTCCTCGTACGGGTAGGCGTAGCCGATCGCACGACGGACGTCGATGTCCTTGATCTTCGTCATGTCGAGGTACCACATGAACGTGCAGGGCTGCGTGCCCGTGACCAGGCGCTCCTTGTCCGACTGGATCTGTCGGTACGACGACGCCGAGACGTTGTCGTAGGTCAGCGTGGTCTGCGCCGAGCCGTTGTCGTTCAGGATGATGTTCTCGATCTTGGCGGTGTCCTGAGCGAACTTGAACTCCCACCCGTCGACCATCTGGATACGACCCGGGTCGGTGTTCGGGTCCCAGTGCTCGTTCTTGGTCAGGGTCAGGCTCGTGCCCGCCTTGTAGTCCGCGAACTTGTACGGGCCCGTGGCGAGCGGGTGCTGGCCGTAGGACTCCGGGTTGTCCTTCGCCTCGGGGATCGCGGTGAAGGCCGGGAACGAGGCGTAGTAGTCCATGTCGGAGAACGGACGACGCATCTTGATGGTGATGTCGTTGCCGTTCACGACCACGCCCTTGTAGTCCGACTTGTCGGAGAACGGGCCCTTGTACTTGTCGCCGTCCAGGAAGAACGTCGTCTGGTACGTCGGGCCGTCGGGCAGCTCCTCGATCGCGAAGGAACGCTTGATCGCGTACGCGACGTCCTCCGCCTTCACGTCCGTGCCGTCCTCGTACTTGAGGCCGTCACGCAGGGTGAAGGTCCACTCGGTGTTGTCCTCGTTGGGCTTGCCGAGGTCGGTGGCCATGTCGGGGATCAGCTGCATGTCGTTGGTCTCCTCGTTGTACGCGTACTGCGTCAACGAGCGGGTGACCAGGTCGGACAGGATCGCCGTCGAGTCGGTGTAGTAGGCCTGAGTCGGGTCCAGGGTCGACGGGGCGACCGCGGTCAGGACGGTGAGCGTCCCACCCTCGGAGGCGTCGTCCGGGACCGGAGCCGGAGCCTCACGGTCCGGGTCCTTGAACGAACCGGCCGCGCCACCCTTCGGGTCGAAGGTCGGCTCGTCGCCGGCCTCCCCGTTGGAGCTCCCGCTGCCTCCACCACAGGCAGCGAGCGTCATCATCGCAGCTACGGCTAGCGCCGCAGCTGGCTTCTTCATACGCATCTAGGTGTACCCACCTCTCTTGGCTGGTCGATGCATCCCTCCGGCGTCATGTTCACCGGCGAGTCTTGGGGTCGAAGGCGTCGCGTACGGCGTCTCCGAGAAGGTTCAACGCGACCACCAGCAGGAAGACCCCGACCAGCGGTGCGTAGAGATAGAGCGGATAAGTGTTGAAGAACGGCACAGCGCTGTTGATCGTCTGGCCCCACGACGGGATGCCGACGACACCGATGCCGAGGTAGGCCAGACCGGCCTCGGCGGCCACGAACGCGGGCAGGCCCAGAGAGATCGACACGACGATCGGCGCGATCAGGTTGGGCAGCAGCTCCTTGAACAGGATCCGCCGCGTCGGCACGCCGATGACCCGGGCCGCCTGGATGAACTCGCGCTCACGCAGCGACAGCACCTCACCGCGCACGAGGCGGGCCAGGGTCATCCAGCCGAACAACGTCAGCACGAGCAGCAGCGCGGTGAACTGCCAGAACTTCAGCGCCTCCGGCTGGTTGCCGAACCGGCTCACGATGATCGGAGCCAGGGCAAGCGCGACCAGGAGGAACGGCAGCGACAGGAAGACGTCGATGATGAAGTTGATGACCTTGTCGAGCCAGCCGCGGCTGAAGCCGGCCAGCAGGCCGATCGAGACGCCGATGAGCGTCGCCGCGAGCGTCGACACGGTCGCCACGGTCAGCGACGTACGCGCTCCGTAGAACCAGTCGGCGAGGTTGTCGTGCCCGGTGTTGGGCGCGATGCCGAGCGGCGCCTCCCAGGTGAACCCGTGGTCAGGGGGACCGATCAGCGGGAAGTTGAACTGGTCGAGGTCATCCGACGGGCTGCCCGCGCGAAGCTCGACGCCGAACAGGCGGGTGAGCAGCGGCGCGAAGATCGCGATGAGCACGAAGAACAGGACGATGATCATGCACGCGACCGCGATCTTGTCCGACTTGAGTCGTCCGACGGCGATCTGGACGGGTGAACGTCCGGCGATCTCCTGCTTGACGACCTCCGGCTCTGCCGGCAGGTCCTGCTGCGACATCTCCGTGGGCGAGATACCCATGGTCACCTTTCTGGTCGAGGCTGGTCCCGAGAGTCTTGGACGCCGCCGGGTGAGGCGCGCACCAGTCACTGACCACGAAACCGAAGTGACTGTAGACGACGGGCGGACTCTGTTTGGGTCACAAGCGGTAACGAATTGATACCGACAATCGGGGGCGTTTCATCTGATGTCACAGCGCTGTCACGGCGCTGTTGCGCGAGCGACGAAAGGTGTCGGTTTCCCAGCAGATGCTGGGAAACCGACACCCTTGTGCGACTCGTGTGACTGGTGTTGCTGCTGTGCTCAGGAGGCGGTGGTCGTGCCCCCGGCACCGTCCTGGCCGGACCGGTCCGCGGCCGGTGTCGGTATCGCGTCGACGCCCGCCTCGCGGCGCTGCTCGGGCGTGATCGGGGCCGGCGCGGCGGTCAGCGGGTCGTAGCCGCCGCCGGTCTTGGGGAACGCGATGACCTCGCGGATCGAGTCCACCCCGGCGAGCAGCGCGCAGATCCGGTCCCAGCCGAAGGCGATGCCGCCGTGCGGCGGGGCGCCGTACTTGAAGGCGTTGAGCAGGAAGCCGAACTTCTCCTCGGCCTCGGCCTCCCCGAGACCCATCACCTCGAAGACCCGCTTCTGGATGTCCTCGCGGTGGATACGGATCGAGCCGCCACCGATCTCGTTGCCGTTGCAGACGATGTCGTAGGCGTAGGCCAGCGCGCTGCCCGGGTCCTTGTCGAAGGTGTCGAGGCACTCCTCCTTGGGCGAGGTGAACGCGTGGTGCACGGCGGTCCACGCGCCGCTGCCCACGGCCACGTCGCCGGCGGCGGTCGCCTCGTCGGCGGGCTCGAACAGCGGGGCGTCGACCACCCACACGAAGCTCCACGCGGACTCGTCGATCAGGCCGCAGCGCCGACCGATCTCGAGGCGGGCGGCGCCGAGCAGCGCTCGGGTCGACTTCACCGGGCCGGCGCCGAAGAACGCGCAGTCGCCAGGCTTGGCGCCGACGTGGGCGGCCAGCCCGGCCCGCTCCTCCTCGGACAGGTTCTTCGCGACCGGGCCGCCGAGCTCGCCGTCCTCTTGGAACAGCACGTAGGCGAGGCCGCGGGCGCCACGTTGCTTGGCCCACTCCTGCCAGGCGTCGAGCTGCTTGCGCGGCTGGCTCGCGCCGCCGGGCATGACCACGGCTCCGACGTACGGCGCCTGGAACACGCGGAACGGCGTGTCGCGGAAGTACTCCGTGCAGTCGACGAGCTCCTGGCCCATGCGCAGGTCGGGCTTGTCGCTGCCGTAGCGGGCCATCGCCTCGGCGTAGGTCATCCGCGGGATCGGCGTGGTGATCTCGTGCCCGACGAGCCGCCACAGCGCCCGCAGGACCTCCTCCATGAGCGCGATGACGTCGTCCTGGTCCACGAAGCTCATCTCGATGTCGAGCTGGGTGAACTCCGGCTGCCGGTCGGCGCGGAAGTCCTCGTCGCGGTAGCAGCGCGCGATCTGGAAGTAGCGCTCGAGCCCGCCCACCATGAGCAGCTGCTTGAACAGCTGGGGGCTCTGCGGCAGGGCGTACCAGCTGCCGGGCTGCAGGCGCGCGGGCACCAGGAAGTCGCGGGCGCCCTCGGGGGTCGAGCGGGTCAGGTTCGGGGTCTCGACGTACACGAACCCGCGCTCGCGCATGACCTCGTTGGCGAGGTAGGTCGCCTGCGAGCGGATGCGCAGCGCGTTGGCGATCTGCTGGCGGCGGATGTCGAGGTAGCGGTACTTCAGCCGCGCCTCCTCCGACACGCCCGAGCTGCCCTCGATCGGGAACGGCAGCGGCGCCGACTCGCTCAGCACCTCCACCTCGGAGGCGACGACCTCGATCTCGCCCGTGGGCAGATCGGGGTTCTCGTTGCC
>DASURB010000057.1:0-73094 GCA_036280235.1 Nocardioides sp. | reverse complement strand
ACGTCGAACTTCTTCTCCCAGAAGTCGACCATGACCTGCTCGAGCTGGTGCTCGCCCATCTGCCCGTGGGCCACGGTGACCCGGGCCTCGGGGACCAGGTCGCGGATCCGGGCAGCCGCCTTCTCGATCGACTGCACCCGGTTGTGGATGTAGAAGACCTGCCCCTCCCTGAGCAGCTCACGCCGGATCGCCGCGGTCACCTGCCGGTCCTCGTAGGCGCCGACATAGGTGAGCACCGGGTGCCGCTCCTCGGGCGGGGTCGTGATCGTGGACATCTCCCGGATGCCGGTGATCGCCATCTCCAGCGTGCGCGGGATCGGCGTCGCCGACATCGACAGCACGTCGACCGAGGTCCGGAGCCGCTTCATCTGCTCCTTGTGCTCGACACCGAAGCGCTGCTCCTCGTCGACGATGATCAGCCCGAGGTTCTTGATCTTGATGTCGGGGTTCAGCAGCCGGTGCGTGCCGATGACGATGTCGATGGAGCCCTCGCGCAGGCCCTCCATGACCTCGGCGGCCTCCTTGTCGGACTGGAACCGCGACAGCGCCTTGAGTACGACGGGGAAGCCGGCCATCCGCTCGGCGAACGTCGAGAAGTGCTGCTGCACGAGCAGAGTCGTCGGCACCAGCACCGCGACCTGCTTGCCGTCCTGCACCGCCTTGAACGCCGCACGCACGGCGATCTCGGTCTTGCCGTAGCCGACGTCGCCGCAGATCAGCCGGTCCATCGGGACCGTGCGCATCATGTCGGCCTTGACCTCGTCGACCGTGGTGAGCTGGTCGGGGGTCTCGGTGAAGGGGAACGCGTCCTCGAGCTCGCGCTGCCACGGCGAGTCGGGACCGAACGCGTGGCCCTTGGTGGCCTGCCGTGCGGCGTACAGCTTGATCAGCTCGGCCGCGATCTGCCGGACCGCCTTGCGGGCGCGGCCCTTGCGCTTGGCCCAGTCGGCGCCGCCCAGCCGGTCCAGCGACGGCTGCTCGCCACCGACGTAGCGCGTCACCTGGTCGAGCTGGTCGGTCGGCACGTAGAGCTTGTCCGGCGGATGGCCCTTCTTCGACGAGCCGTACTCGAGGACGAGGTACTCGCGCGTGGCGCCCTGCACCTCGCGCTGCTTCATCTCCACGTAGCGGCCGACGCCGTGCTGCTCGTGCACGACGAAGTCGCCGGGCTTCAGCTCCAGCGGGTCGATCTGCCGCTTGCGCCGCGCCGGCATCTTGCGCATGTCCTTGGTGGACGCGCGCTGGCCGGAGAGGTCGTCCCCGGTGACGACCGCCAGGTCGTCGGCGACCAGGCCGTGCGAGAGCGTCGCGCAGGTGACCACCGCGACGTCGGTCGGTACGTCGTCGGCGGTGGGCAGCCCGTCGACCAGGCGCACGGGCACGTCGTGCTCCTGCAGCACCTCGGTGAGCCGTTGCGCGGGGCCGTGGCCCTCGTTGACCAGGACCACCCGACGGCCGTCGGTGAGCCAGCCGCGGACATCGTTGATCGCGCGCTCGATGTCGCCGCGGTACTCCTCGGCGGGCTTCACGTCGACGGCACGGCTCTCGACCGCGCCGGACTCCCAGTCGACGTCGGCCTTCACGATCTCGCCCATCGCGTCGCGCAGGGGCTCGGCGGGGGCGTCGTCGTCGATGCCGAACGGCGAGATGCTCCACCACGGCTTCTGCTGGGCGAGCGCGTGGGCGCGCACCTCGGCGAGGCTGCGGTACGACGCCGCCCCGAGGTCGATCGGCGCCTGACCCCCACCGGCCGCCGCGGCCCACGAGGCGCCGAGGAACTCCTCGCTGGTGGCGACCAGGTCGTGGGCCCGGCTGCGCGCCCGCTCGGGGTCGAGCACCAGCACGTGGGTGTCGTCGGGCATCAGGTCGACGAGCAGCTCCATCTCGTCGACGAGCGCCGGGGCGAGCGACTCCATGCCCTCGACGGCCACGCCGGCGGCGAGCTTGTCGGTGATCTCCAGCAGCGTCGGGTGCTCCTCCCCCAGGCGACGCGCGCGCTCGCGCACCTCGTCGGTGAGCAGCAGCTCGCGGCACGGCGGCGCCCAGAGCCGGTTGACGGGCTCGAGCGTGCGCTGGTCGGCGACGGCGAACGACCGGATCTCCTCGACCTCGTCGCCCCAGAACTCCACCCGGAGCGGGTGCTCCTCGGTCGGCGGGAAGACGTCGACGATGCCGCCGCGCACCGCGAACTCGCCACGCTTCTCCACCAGGTCGACCCGGGAGTACGCCGCACCGGCCAGCCGTCGTACGACGTCCTCGAGGTCGGCCTCGTCACCGACCGCGAGCTCGACCGGCTCGAGGTCGGCCAGGCCCTTGACCTGTGGCTGCAGCACCGAGCGCACCGGAGCGACCACGACTTTGAGCGGCCCGTTGGAGACGTCGTCGCCGGGGTGCTTGAGCCGGCGCAGCACGGCGAGGCGCTTGCCGACGGTGTCGCTGCGCGGGGAGAGCCGCTCGTGCGGCAACGTCTCCCAGGACGGGTAGTAGCCGACCAGGTGCGGGTCCATCACGCTGCTCAGCGCGTCGACGAGGTCCTCGGCCTCGCGGGCGGTGGCGGCGACGGCGAGCACGGTGCGGCCCGCGTCGACCAGCCCGCGCACGGCGAACGGACGCAGCGCCGCCGGTCCGGTCAGGTCGAGCGTCGGCAGCGTGCCGGCGCGGGCCTCGTCGAGGGCACTGCTCAGGGTCTTGTCGCCGAGCACCAGCTCGGCCACACCGGACAGGGCGGCGGTCATGACAAGGCTCCCGGGTCAGATAAGGCAACACAGACGCCCCCGGTCGGCATCGACAGGGGGTCGCGGTAGTACGCGGGCCAGTCTACGGAGTCCCGCCGACAGCCGCGGGCCGCCGACGGATCGGCCGCTTCAGCTGAGCGGGTCAGCGTCGAGCCGCTCGCGGACCCGCTCGTAGTCGGCGAGCGCCGCTGCCCCCGCCTGTTCCTCGAGCGCATGCAGGCGCCCGAAGGTGAACGCGTTGTCGCCGTCGAGGTGGGCCTGCAGGCCGAGGTCGCGGAGGGCCTGCCGGGTCAGCAGGGTGTCGCGGTGGGTGCCGAGCGCCCGCTGCACCGCCTCCGCCGTCTCCTCCAGGCGCTCGGCGTCGTCGCCGAGCAGGGGGCGCAGGGTCTCGGCGGTGTACCGGGCCCGCTTGGCGGCCTTGCGCACGTCGTGCAGCGCGGTCTCGCGGAGCGGTTCGTCGGTCGTCTTCGCCGCCCTGGCCGCCCGGCGGCGCAGCCGGCGCCAGTCCTTGCGCAGCCGCTTCCGGGCCTTGGCCGGCGTACCGCCTGGCCTTCGTTCCGCCAGCGCGTCCAGGTCGGCCAGCAGCGTTCGCCAGCGAGAAGACCCGAGCAGAGCCTCGACGGCAGGTTCCGCCTCGGCTCGCAGCGCCCGGACGTGAGCGTCGATCCGTCCCGCGACGTCGCCGAGGACGAGCGCGGCAGGCTGCTCGCTGAGGTGCTGCCGCAGCCGCGCCTCGACCACCTCCAGGTCGCGGACGGCGGACAGCTCGGCGCCGGCCCGGCGCAGGTCGAGGCGCAGCGCGTCGCACGCCTCCTCGCCGAGCTCCTTGCGGAACGTCGTCACCAGGCTGCGGGTGCGCCGCAGCGCGACGCGCAGGTCGTGCACGCCCTCGGGGTCGTCCTCACTGATGCGCCGCGCCGCGTCCCGCACCGCCGCGACCAGCGTCGTGAGCCGCTCGTGGAGCAGCGCGGGGACGTCGGCGTGACCCATGGCTGAGGCCGTCTACCCGGCGGCCGCCCGCTCGGCGTCACTGCGCAGCACGCAGAACTCGTTGCCCTCGGGGTCGGCCATGGTGACCCAGCCGATGCCGGGGCCGTGGATGTCGCTGTGGTCGGCCACCACGGTGGCGCCCAGCCCGAGCAGCCGTTGCACCTCCTGGTCGCGGGTCCCGTCGCTCGGGCGGAGGTCGAAGTGCACGCGGTTCTTGACCTGCTTGGCCTCCGGCACCTCGATGAACAGCACGTGGTGGCCGGTCTTGGCCGACAGGATCATGCACTCCTCGTGGCCGGGCTCGTTGGGGTCGCCGTCGACGTCGACGTACCCGAGCACCTGCTTCCACCACGCCGAGAGCTCGTAGGCGTTCTTGCAGTCAACGCTGGTGTGCGAGATGTACGACGTCATGGCGGCCATCCTCGCGGCCGGAGCGTCCCGGGGGCCACGCGTTTTGCATGATCTAGGTTCAGGTCATGGCAGCGAAGTCCTCCTCGCCCGCCGTGGAGCTGGAGGTCGAGGACAAGGTCGTCCGGATCACCAACCCCGAGCGCGTCTACTTCCCCGCCCGCGGCGAGACGAAGATGGACCTCGTCGAGTACTACCTCGCGGTCGGCGACGGGATCGTCAACGCGCTGCGCGAGCGGCCCTGCATGCTGCACCGGTTCCCCACCGGAGTGACCGGCGAGAAGGTGCACCAGAAGCGGCTGCCGAAGGGCGCGCCGCCCTGGATGGAGACCGTGCGGGTGCACTTCCCGCGCTGGAACCGCACCGCCGACGAGCTGTGCGTCACCGAGATCGCGCAGGTGATCTGGGCGGTGCAGATGTCGACGGTCGAGTTCCACCCGTGGAACAGTCGGCGCGCGGACACAGAGAAGCCCGACGAGTGGCGCATCGACCTCGACCCGGGTGACGAGTGCGACTACGCGACGGTCCGGCGGGTCGCGCACGTGGTGCACGAGGTGCTCGACGAGCTCGGCGCGGTCGGCTACCCGAAGACGTCGGGCGGCCACGGCATGCACGTCTACGTGCGGATCCCGCCGGAGCGCGGCTTCAAGGACGTACGTCGAGGCGCACTGGCCTTCGCCCGCGAGATCGAGCGACGCACGGACGACGTGACCACCACGTGGTGGCGCAAGGACCGCGACCCGACCAAGCTGTTCGTCGACTACAACCAGAACGCCCGCGACCACACGATCGCGGCGGCCTACTCCGTGCGCGGCAACCCGGAGGCCACGGTCTCCACGCCGATCCGGTGGGACGAGATCGACGACGCCGAGCCCCAGGACTTCACGATCGCGACGGTCCCGGCGCGGTACGCCGAGCTCGGCGACCTGCACCACGACATCGACGACAACGTCTTCGACTTCACGCCGCTGATGGAGTGGGCCGAGCGCGACGAGGCCGAGGGAGCCGAGGTCCCGGAGGTCCCCGAGGCGGACTGAGCCGGCGTCAGACGTCGAGGCCGTGCCGGGACAGGTGGTCGCGCAGGGCCTCGACGCCGTGGTCGACGTGCCACCGCTCGGCGCGCAGGCCGAGCTCGCGTGCGCTGTCGACGCTGGCCGCGTTGTCGTCGACGAACAGCACAGTCTCCGGCGCGAGGCCGAGCCGGTCGAGCACCGCGCGGAAGAACGCCGGGTCGGGCTTCGCCGCGCGCAGCTCGCAGGAGTAGAACGCGCCGTCCAGCAGGTCGTCGTACCCGAGCTCGCGCTGCATGAAGCGGGCGCGGTGCTCATCCTGGTTGGTGACGAGGTAGCAGCGCACGCCTCGGCCGCGCACCTTCGCGGCGAGAGCGCGGGCCGGCTCGACCGGCTCGATGGTCAGCCAGACTCGTAGGGCGTCGTCGAACGCCTCGGGGATGCCCCACTCCTCCAGCAGCCGGGGCAGCACCTCGACCCAGCGAGCGTGGCCGGTGAGGCAGGGCCGCTCGGCGGCGAAGGCCGCGGCGAGGAAGCCCTCGACGTCGTCGACGAGGTGGCCGACGGCCGGGCGCATGGACGCCTCCCAGCCGGCCGGCAGGTGCTGCAGCACGCCGTCGGCGTCCCAGAGGACCGCCTCGACTGCCCGGTCGACGCTCACAGCCCGGCTACTCCGTGCCGTTGCGACGGATCCAGTCGACGATCGTGTCGGCCAGCTCGGGCCGGCACACGACCAGGTCGGGCAGCCAGACGTCGTCCTGGTTGTAGACGAGCGGGCTGCCGTCGGTGCGCGAGGTGAACAGTCCGGCCGCGCGGGCGACCGCGACGGGCGCGGCGGAGTCCCATTCGTACTGCCCGCCCGCGTGCACGTAGGCGTCGGTGACGTCGCGAGCCACCGAGATGACCTTGGCGCCGGCCGAGCCCATCGGCACGAGCTCGGCGCCGATCTCCTCGGCGAGCGCCTGCACGAAGGCCGGCGGGCGGCTGCGCGAGACCGCGATCCGCGGACGGTCGCTGGTGCGCTCGGGGACCACCGGCGGCGCGCCGGTGTGGAACGTCGTACCGAGACCGGGCTGCGCAACGGCGCCGGCGACGAGGTCGCCGGTGCTGCCGTCGGTGCGCTGCCAGAGCGCCACGTGCACCGCCCAGTCGTCGCGCGGCGGCTCGGAGAACTCACGGGTGCCGTCCAGCGGGTCGACGATCCAGACCCGGTCGGCCTCGAGGCGGGCCTTGTCGTCCTTGCCCTCCTCGGAGAGCACGGCGTCCCCGGGACGGTGCTCGGCGAGGATCGCGACGAGGAGGTCGTGCGCGGCCTTGTCACCGGCGTCCTTGAGCTCCCGGCCCTCCAGGCCCTCGGTGCGGACCTCGTTCAGCCGCTCGCCGGCGACGGTGGCGGCCCAGGCGGCGAAGCGGTGGTCGTCGGCCAGCGCGTCGGCGGGCGGGACGGGCAGGTCGGGAGTGCTCACACGATCTCCTTCAGGAGTTGGAGTTCAGGAGTTGAAACGGCTCTGGGTCTTCTCGAGGCCCTCGGTGACGAGGCACTCGACGGCGTCGGCGGCGCGGTCCACCTGGAACGGCAGCACCTTGCGCTCGCTCGACGAGTAGTTGGACAGCACGAAGTCCGCGGGGCTCTGGCGGCCCGGCGGCCGGCCGATGCCCACGCGCACCCGGTGGAACTCACCGGAGTCGAGCGAACGGCGCATGGAACGCAGGCCGTTGTGGCCGTTGTCGCCGCCGCCCTTCTTCACGCGGAGCTTCTCGAACGGCAGGTCGAGCTCGTCGTGGATCGCGACGATCCGCTCGACCGGCACCTTGTAGAACTTCGCCAGCGTCGACACCGGGCCACCGGACTCGTTCATGTAGCAGCGCGGCCTGGCCAGCACGACACGCACGCCACCGACGCCGTTCATGCCGCCGAGGCGACCCTCGACGACCTCGGCGCGGCCCGACTTGTGCGGGCGGAAGCCCGACCCGATCCGCTTGGCGAGCTCCTCGACGACGAGGTAGCCGACGTTGTGCCGGTGGCCGGCATAGGAAGGGCCGGGGTTCCCCAGCCCGACGACCAGCCAGACACCGTTGTCGGTGTCGGCGGGTGTCGTGCTCACGGGATCCCCGGCCTTCCTGTCGTTCGTGTTCGCGCCCCTCAGGGCGCGCGCGACGGCCTCGAGAAGAGACCTGACGCGGCTCACTCCGCGGAGTCGCCCTCGCCCTCGGCGCCCTCGGTGGCCTCGCCGCCCGCGCCCTCAGGGGCCTCGGCCTCGGTGACCTCGGCCTCCTCGCGCTCGATGCCGGCCTCGGCCTCGGCGGACTCGAGCTCGGCCTCGACCTCCTCGGCGGTCGGGGCGTGGGTGACGTTGACGACCAGGGTGTCCTCATCGGCCAGGATCGTGGAGCCCTGCGGCACCTTGAGGTCCTTGACGTACACCTGGGTGCCGACCTCGGCGCCCTCGATGTCCACCTCCACGTACTCCGGGATGTGGGTGGCCTCCGCCTCGACCGTGATGGTCGGGTGCTCGGTCACGACCAGCGCGTCGGAGGCGGCCTCACCGTTCAGGTGGACCGGGATCTCGACGGTGACCTTCTCGCCCTTCTTCACGATGAGCAGGTCGAGGTGCTCGAGGAAGCCCTTGATCGGGTCGCGCTGCACCTGCTTGGGCAGGGCGAGCTGCTCCTTGCCGTCCACGGTCAGCGTGAGCAGCGCGTTCACGCCACCGTGCTTGAGCGCGAGCATCGTGTCGTGGCCGGGCAGGGTCACGTGGATCGGGTCGCTGCCGTGGCCGTAGAGGACGGCGGGGACCTTGTCGGCCCGCCGGATGCGGCGGGCGGCGCCCTTGCCGAACTCGGTGCGCGGCTCGGCCTGGATGTTGCTCTCGGACATGTCGGTGAAGCTCCTCAGCTCTGCTTGCTGTTCGTGACGTACGACGTGCGGGTGGCTGCACCGACGAGGAGGAGGCGCTCCGGACACGGACACGGGCGCGGACCGGGCCGGAGAGCAGGCCGGTCGGGCCACCGCGTCGATCACGGAGCGAGAACATCTCCCTCGCCGAGGCAACTTGTCGAGTCTAGCGGCCGGGGCCGGGTGTCGCGAAATCCGTTACCACGGCTCAGCGCCAGGGGTCGGTGATCTCCCGCAGCTCCGCCAGCGCGCGGCGCAGCTCGGCCATCCGCTTCTCGCCGAGGTGCCGCTCCCACTCCCGGTCGATCCGCTCCTCCATCTCGCGGGCGCGGCGCTGCGCCTCCTTGCCGCGGGGCGCGATCCGCACCAGCCGGGCCCGGGCGTCGCGCGGGTCGGGCACGCGTTCGACGTACCCCGACCGCTCGAGCTGGGCGACGAGCTCGCCGCAGGCCTGCTTGCTGATCTGCGCCTGCTCGGCCAGCTCGGTGAGGCGGACCCCCTCGTCGTTCAGGCGTGCGGCGACCCGGGCCTGCGCGAGCGTCATGTCGTCGAACCCCTGCTCGGCGAGGAAGTCGAGGATCCGGCGCTCGGCGTGCCGCTGCGCGATGAACATCAGCACGGCCACGTGCGGCTGGTCCACGTGTCTGGTCCTCCCTTGACAGACTCGTCAGGAGTCCTGACTATTTCGTCAGGAAACCTTACCAGTTCGGCGGGTGGTGGGAGCCGTGGACAAGGACCGGGTCTGGAGCTACATCCACGGGGAGCGGCACGTCCTGGCCGACTACCTCGCGGCTCTCGACGCCGACCAGTGGGAGCACGACTCGCTGTGCGCCGGCTGGACCGTGCGCGACGTCGCGGCCCACCTGATCTCGACGCCGCAGACCGGATGGCGGGAGATCGCGCGCTGGTCGCCGAAGTTCCTCAAGGGCTACAACCGCGCGATCTTCGAGGTCACCAAGGAGCTGGGCAAGGCGTCGCCGGAGTCGATCCTGGAGCAGTACGACCGGTACGCCGACTCGCGGCACCACGTCCCCGTCACCACCCACGTCGAGCCGCTGCTCGACGCTCTCGTGCACACCCAGGACATCCTGCGGCCGCTCGGCATCGAGCGGGACATGCCCGTGGAGGCGGCGGCATTCGCGGCCAACCGGGCCTACGCCGGAGCGTTCTTCTTCGGCATGGCCGGCAGGCTGCGCCCGCTGCGGCTCGTCGCGACCGACACCGACTGGACGCGCGGGCGGGGCGATCGCGTGGTCGAAGCGCCGATGCAGGAGCTCCTGATGTTCGTCACCGGCCGCAGCGCAGCGCGCGTCAGCGTCGGGTGATCGAGCCTGTCGAGATCACTCAGCGCGGGTGATCGAGCTTGTCGAGATCACGCAGGAGGGCAAGACGAGCCGACTCGCCCTGTTCGAGAGGGCGGTTCGAGCCGGGTCGGCGCGGTTGAGCGGGCGGTTCGAGCCGGGTCGGCGCTACTGGGCCTGGCCGTCGAACAGCGAGGTGACCGAGCCGTCCTCGAAGACCTCGCGGATGGCGCGGCTGATCAGCGGGGCGATCGACAGGACCGTGAGCTTGTCGAACTGGCGGTCCGAGGGGATCGGCAGGGTGTTGGTGACGACGACCTCGGTGGCCGGGCTGTTCTTCAGCCGGTCGACGGCGGGGTCGGACAGGATCGCGTGGGTGGCGGCGATGACGACGCCGGCGGCGCCGTCCTTCATCAGCGCCTCGGCGGCCTTCACGATCGTGCCGCCGGTGTCGATCATGTCGTCGACCAGCACGCAGATCCGGCCCTCGACCTGACCGACGACGCGGTTGGCCACGGACTCGTTGGGCCGGTTGATGTCGCGGGTCTTGTGGATGAAGGCCAGCGGGGCTCCTCCGAGGCGGTTCGACCACTGCTCGGCGACCTTGATCCGGCCGGCGTCGGGCGAGACGACCGCGAGCTGCTCGTGGCCGTAGCGCCGGGAGACGTACTCCGAGAGGATCGGCAGCGCCATCAGGTGGTCCACCGGGCCGTCGAAGAAGCCCTGGATCTGCGCGGTGTGCAGGTCGACCGCGATCAGCCGGTCGGCACCTGCGGTCTTGAACATGTCGGCCATCAGCCGGGCGGAGATCGGCTCGCGGCCGCGGTGCTTCTTGTCCTGACGGGCGTAGCCGTAGAACGGCATGACCACCGTGATCCGCTTGGCCGAGGCGCGCTTCAGCGCGTCGACCATGATCAGGTGCTCCATGATCCACTCGTTGATCGGCGCCGTGTGGCTCTGGATCACGAAGGCGTCGGATCCGCGCACGGACTCCTCGAAGCGGACGTAGATCTCGGAGTTCGCGAACTGGTACGCCGACGTCGGGACCAGCCCGGTGCCCAGCAGCTCGGCGACCTCCTCCGCGAGCTCGGGGTGTGCCCGACCGCTGAAGACCATCAGGTTCTTCTCGGTCGTCCGCTTCAGGCCGCTCACGTCAGGAGTCTCCTCGAGCTCGGGTTCACCTCGATTGTGAACCAGACCCCGGGTCCTCACCCAATCGGGCGGCCTCGCTGTGTCGCGCGTCTCCCTCGACGTCCTCGCCGGCAGCTCCCCCGGCGGCGAGTGCCGCTGCCGCCGCGTCGCCCTGCGCGGTGCCGGACCGGCGCTTCAGCACCCACTCCTCGAGGTTGCGCTGCGCGCCGGTCGAGACCGCCAGCGCACCCGGGGGTACGTCGCGCCGGACGACCGTGCCGCCACCGGTCGAGGCGCCGTCACCGATCGTGACGGGCGCGACGAACGTGTTGTTCGAGCCGGTGCGGGCGTGCTTGCCCACGACCGTCCGGTGCTTCTGGACGCCGTCGTAGTTGGCGAAGATCGTGCCGGCGCCGATGTTGGTGCCCTCGCCGATCTCCCCGTCGCCGACGTACGACAGGTGCGGCACCTTGGCGCCGTCGCCGATCGTGGCGTTCTTGGTCTCGACGAAGGTGCCGATCTTGCCGTCGCGACCGAGCTCGGTGCCGGGCCGGAGGTAGGCGAACGGGCCGACGGTCGCGCCCTCCCCGATCACCGCGAGCTCGCCGTGGGTGCGCACGACCCTCGCACCGCGGCCGATCTCGACGTCCTTGAGCGTGCAGTCGGGGCCGACGACCGCGTCCTCGGCGACGACGGTCGCGCCGAGCAGCTGGGTGCCCGGCAGCACCGTGACGTCGCGTTCGAGCACGACGTCGGCGTCGATCCAGGTCGTGGCCGGGTCCATCACGGTCACGCCGTCGCGCATCCAGCGCTCGACGATGCGCCGGTTCAGCTCCCGGCCGAGCGCGGCGAGCTGGACGCGGTCGTTGGCACCCTCGGTCTGGAGCACGTCGTCGATCAGGTGCGCGCCCACGGGACGGCCGGCGTCGTGGGCGATTGCGACGACGTCGGTGAGGTAGTACTCGCCCTTGGCGTTGTCGTTGGTGATCTTGCCGAGCGCCTCGGCGAGGAACGCGCCGTCGAAGGCGAAGACGCCGCTGTTGATCTCGCGAACGGCGGCCTGCTCCGGCGTCGCATCCTTCTCCTCGACGATCGCGGTCACGCCGCCGTCACCGTCGCGGATGATCCGGCCGTATCCGAACGGGTTGTCCACCTCGGCCGTCAGCACGGTGACCGCGCGGCCGACGGCCTCGTGGTCGGCCACCAGCTCGGCGATGGTCTCGCCCTGGAGCAGCGGCGTGTCGCCGTACACGACGACGACCGTGCCCGTGGGCGGACCCGCCTCGGCGTGCAGCGCCTCGACGGCGACGCGCACGGCGTGGCCGGTGCCCTCCTGCGTCTCCTGGACCGCGAGCAGCGCGCCGGGGGCCTGCTCCAGCACGTGCGGGCCGACCTGCTCCCGGCCGTGACCGACGACCGCCACGACGCGGTCGGGGTGCACGGCGAGCGCGGCGTGCAGGACGTGCCCGACCATGGACCGGCCGCCGATCGGGTGCAGCACCTTCATGGTCTTGGACTTCATCCGGGTGCCGCTGCCGGCGGCCAGCACGATGACCGCCTCGGGACGGCCGGCGCCGCCGTGACCGGGGTGGCCCTCGTGTCCGGGCTGGTCGAGGGGGTGGCTCACACGTTCCTCCGGGGTCGTCGGATCTGGTCCATGGGCTCCCCGGGTAGGAGTCGAACCTACGTCGCTAGTCCTGATTCAAAGTCAGGCGGGCCCTGCCGACAGACCAACCGGGGATCGAAACGCTCGCGGGTGGGTACTACTCACGAACGCGGCCTCAGCCTACAAACGCGTGATCTCCGTCCCGCCCCGGCGCCCTGACCCGCCTCAAATCGGGCCCAAGTCGGGCACTCGGCCGAGTCGAACGGTTTGAACTTACGGTTCCGTAGGTTACGGTTGCGTAGGTACGTCGACCCCGATCCGTGAGGAAACCCGACGCGCATGACAGCACCCGCGACCGAGCTCGCACCACGCACGTCCACTGACTCCGGAACCTCCGGCAACAACGACGAACTGGCCTCGGTCAGCGCCACCCTCGGTGGTGACCGTCTCTCGCGCACCGACCAGGTCGTCCTCGGCATCTTCATCGTCGTGCCGTTCCTGGCCCTGATCGCCGCGGTCCCGCTGGCGTGGGGCGGCTGGCTCGGCTGGACCGACGTCATCATCGCCACGGTCATGTACTTCCTGACCGGTCACGGCATCACCGTCGGCTTCCACCGGCTGTTCACGCACAAGTCCTACAAGCCCAACCGGGCCGTGAAGATCTTCTGGGCGATCGCCGGCTCCATGGCGATCCAGGGCCCGGTCGTGCGCTGGGTGGCCGACCACCGCAAGCACCACAAGTTCTCCGACCGCGACGGCGACCCGCACTCGCCGTGGCGCTACGGCACCGGCGTGGGCGCGCTGACCAAGGGCTTCCTCTACGCCCACATGATGTGGCTGTTCAACCCCGAGCAGACCCCGCAGCGCAAGTACGCCCCGGACCTGATGAAGGACCCCGACATCGTGAAGGTGTCGCGGCAGTTCCCGTTCTGGGTCGCGGTCTCGCTGCTGCTCCCCGCGCTCGTCGGCGGCCTGGTCACCATGTCCTGGTTCGGCGCGCTGACGGCGTTCTTCTGGGCCTCGCTCGTGCGCATCTCGCTGCTGCACCACGTCACCTGGTCGATCAACTCGATCTGCCACACGATCGGCGAGCGCCCGTTCGTCTCCCGTGACAAGTCGGCCAACGTCTGGTGGCTGGCGATCCCGTCGATGGGCGAGTCCTGGCACAACCTGCACCACGCCGACCCGACCTGCGCGCGCCACGGCGTGCTTCGGGGTCAGGTCGACACGAGCGCCCGGATCATCTGGCTGATGGAGAGGCTGGGCTGGGTGAAGGACGTCCGCTGGCCGGTCCGCGAGCGCCTCGACGCCAAGCTGGTCGCCAACCAGCAGCCCGCCGCCGCCTCGCGCGCGGCCTGAGCCGGGACCGGGGCATCCGCCCCGTCCGGCACGAGAGTGCTTGGATGGGCGGATGTCCGAGGTGAGCAACGAGAAGGCCCGGCGCCACCACCGCGGTCGGATGACCGCGGCGGAGCGCCGGGAGCAGCTCCTCTCGATCGCCCGGCGCCTGTTCGCCGAGCGCGGCTTCGACGGCACCTCCATCGAGGAGGTCGCCGCCCGCGCGGAGGTCTCCAAGCCCGTCGTCTACGAGCACTTCGGCGGCAAGGAAGGCCTGTACGCCGTCGTGGTCGACCGCGAGGTGCGCAGCCTGCTCGACATGATGACGCGCGCCCTCACAGCGGGGCACCCGCGCGTGCTGCTCGAGCAGGCGGCGTTCGCGCTGCTCGACTACATCGAGCAGAACCCCGACGGTTTCCGCATCCTGGTGCGCGACAGCCCGATCGGCTCGGCGTCCGGCTCGTTCGTCTCGATCATCGGTGACGTCGCCAGCCGCGTGGAGCACATCCTCGCCGCGGAGTTCAAGAGCCGCGGCTTCGACGCCAAGGCGGCGCCGATGTACGCCCAGATGCTCGTCGGCATGGTCGGCACCACCGGGCAGTGGTGGCTCGACGCCCGCAAGCCGTCGAAGGAGCAGGTCGCCGCGCACCTGGTGAACCTCGCCTGGCACGGCCTGGCCAACCTCGAGAAGAAGCCCACGCTGCGCGGCAGCGACTACGTGCCGCCGTCCGCCTCCTCGCCGCGGACCGAGGAGTCCGGTTAACCTTCGCGGGTGACAGCACGCTTCACCCTTCTCGGGTCCCTCCTCGCCGCACTCGCCCTCCTCTTCGCCTCGCCGACCGCGCCGGCGGCCGTCGCCTCCGACGCTTCACCGTCCCGGTCCGCCGCGGAGCCGCTCCCCCGCCCCGACGAGCCCGTCGTGACGTACTTCGACCACGACGAGCGTGACGCCTCCGCCCGCTACGCACGGGTGCGGAAGTGGCCGGGCAAGCGGATCACCTACTTCGACGCCTCCAAGGACCCCGAGGCGGTCAAGAAGGCCGTCTGGCTGTGGAACCACAGCGGCATCCAGATGACGTTCGCGAAGGTCAAGAGCAAGAAGAAGGCCAAGCTCGTCATCCGCAACTCCCGCAACGTCCCACACGGCTGCGGGACCGGCCTCGCGTCGCTGGGATACACCGGCAGGCGGCAGGCCTTCGTCAACATCCTGCACGGCCCCGACTCCCGCGGTCAGTCGTGCGCCTGGCCCGGCCAGACGCTGGTCGTCGCCCACGAGCTCGGCCACGTCTTGGGACTCCGGCACGACGACAGCCAGTGCTCGCTGATGAACAGCTACCACGTCAACGGCGTGGCCCAGGGCCAGTGCGTCGACCGCGACCCGTACGGGTTCCCGTCCCCCGGCCACTGGAACTGCCGGGTGCTCCAGAAGGTCGACATCAAGCGCGCCAAGAAGATGTACGGCGGCAAGGTGAAGGTCCGTCCGACCGAGTGGTGCGACCTGGGCGTGCGCATGCCGGCGTCCGGCCTGATCGCCGCCGCCTCGCTCGGAGGCGGGTGGGTGCAGATCACCTTCAACCACCTGGCCGAGCCCGCCCAGGAGGCCTGGCTGAACGTCAACGCGCAGACGCCGACCCGCACCGTCACGTTGACGCCGGGTCCGTGCGCCGCGCCCACGGGAGCACCGGTCACCTACGGGCCCTACCAATGGAACGTGCCTGCCGGCGTCGACGACACGATCCACCAGCAGCTGACCTCCGGTCCGTGGTGCGTCAGCGGCACCGCCTCCGACACGCTCGGCCGCCCGGCGCTGGCGCCGAGCCTCGCCGAGGTGAACGTCAGCTAGGCACGCAGGCGGACGCCGAGGCGAGGACCTCGACGCGGTTGCCGTTGCCGTCTGCGGTGTGGAAGCGGCGGTAGCCGGGGAGGTCCTCGTCCCAGGTGACCGGGAACCCGCCGGCCGCGCAGCGCTCCGCCGCCTCCTCGAGCGCGCGCTCCCCGGCGAGCAGGAAGGCTGGGTGCGCCTTGCGCGCCGGGCGGAAGTCCGCCTCGACACCGACGTGCACCTCGACGCCCTCGTCGCGGAACCAGCAGCCGCCGCGCTTCGCGAGTGCCGGCGGCTTCGCGGCCTCCGGCAGTCCGAGCACCTCGCCGTAGAACCGACGGGCGGCGTCCTCGCCGCCCTCCGGGCAGGACACCTGGACGTGGTGCAGGAGCACTCGGGCCTTGGCGGTCATGCGGCACCTCCGATGTAGCGCTTCATCCCGACGTGGGACGGCGTGTAGCCGAGTCGTTCGTAGAACGCGCGCGCCCGGTCGCGCTGCGCGTTGGTGGTGAGCTCGATCCGGGCGCCGCCGCGTTCGCGCGCGAGCCGCTCGACCTCGCGCATGAGGGCGGCGCCGTATCCTCGCGACCGGAGATCGGACCGCACCCGGACGGACTCCACGACGCAGAACAGCCCGCCCACGTACGTCATCCGGCGCAGCCAGGACAGCTGAGCAGTGGCCACGATCTCCCCGTCGGCGTCGCCCACGAGCAGCTGCTGGTGGGTGTCGGCGAGGATCTCCGTGAACGCGGAGGCGTACGCCGACACCGGCACCTCGGTCTCGTCGACCTCGCGGATCACGTCCTCGCGCAGCAGCGCGACCACGGCCTCGAGGTCGTCGGGCCGGGCGTCGCGCACCAGCAGCGGCGCCGTCATGCCGGCACCTCCGCGACGACGAACACGCGCCGGAACGCGAGCACGGTGCCGTACGGCCGGGGCGGGTACGCCGCGCGCAGCCGCGCCTTGAACTCCTCGGCGAACCGCTCCCGCAGCCCGTCGGGCAGCGCCTCGAGGGTCGGCCGGGCGCCGGTCGCGCTGACCCAGGTGAAGACCGGGTCCTCGCCCTGGAGCACGTGCAGGTACGTCGTCTCCCAGGCATCGACGGTGCAGCCCAGGCCGGCCAGCGCCTCGAGGTACGTCTCGGGCCCGAACGCGCCGGGCGCCGCGACACCGGCGGTGTGCTCGGCGTACGGCTCCTCCGCCGCCAGCTCACGCCGGATCACGTGGCTCTGCTCGTCGAAGTTGCCGGGCACCTGGAAGGCGAACCAGCCGCCCGGCGCGACGTGGCCGACCAGCCGCGGCAGCAGGTCGAGGTGGCCGGGCACCCACTGCAGCGTGGCGTTGGAGACCAGCACGTCGACGGGCGCCTCGGGCTGCCAGCTGCGCACGTCGCCCAGCTCGAAGCGCACGCGGTCGACGGGCTCGGCCTTGGCGATCATCGCCTCGGAGGAGTCGACCCCGAGCACCGAGGCACTCGGCCACCGCTCGCGGAGCAGGTGGGTCAGGTTGCCGGGCCCGCAGCCGAGGTCGACCACCGTGGCGGGATCGGTCGCGCCGACCCGGGCGAGGAGCTCGACGAAGGGGCGGCCGCGCTCGTCGGCGTACTGGAGGTACCGCTCCGGGTCCCAAGCGTGGGTCGCCGCGTGGGTCGCCGTGTGGGTCGCCGTGTGGGTTGCTGTACGGGTCCGCGCCGTCGCTGCCATGCGAGCCTCCACTCCTCGAGATATCTTGACGTCAAGATACATCCTCTTCGGCAGATGTCTCGATGTCAAGAATCTTCACGAGTAGTCTGGGCGCATGCCCGAGCCGCAGCAGGACGAGGTCGACCGTCTCGTCGACGCCTGGCGCCGGGAGCGTGCGGACCTCGACCTGGCCCCGATGGAGGTGCTCAGCCGGGTCAGCCGGCTCAGCCACCATCTGGACCGAGCCCGCCGGCAGGCGTTCACCGAGCACGCGCTGGAGACCTGGGAGTTCGATGTGCTGGCCGCGCTGCGGCGGGCCGGCGCCCCCTACGAGCTCTCCCCCGGCCGCCTGCTGCGCGAGACGCTGGTGACCAGCGGCACGATGACCAACCGGGTCGACCGGCTCGTCGCGCGCGGCTTCGTCGAGCGGCTGCCCGACCCGCGTGACCGGCGAGGCGTGCTGGTCCGGCTCACCGACGCCGGCCGGGCGACCGTCGACAACGCGCTGTCGGCCCTGCTCGCCCGTGAGCGGGAGCTGCTCGCCGGCCTCGACCCGGACGAGCAGAAGCAGCTGGCCGATCTGCTCCGCTCGCTGGTCGTGGCGTTCGAGAGCTGACCCGGCCGATCGAGCCGTCGTTCGGGTGACCGAGAGCGCTACTCCAGGAGCTCTGCGGCCTCGAGCCACTCCTCCTCGAGCGCCTCCTTCTCGGCCACGACGGCCTTGAGCTGCGCGTCGAGCTCGGCGAGCTTCTCGTAGTCGGTCGCGTGCGCCGCCAGCTGCTCGTGCAGCGCGGCCTCTCGCTCGGCCAGCTTGGCGAGCTGCTTGTCGATGCGGGCGACGCTCTTGCGGGCCTCGCGCTGCTCCTGCGCGGTCGGTACGGCGTCGGCGGGAGTGGCAGAAGCGGGCTCGGGCGCGGCGGCGGCGAGCGCGGCCTCCCGTCGCTCGAGGTACTCCTCGACCCCACGCGGGAGCAGCGACACCTGCCCGTCGTCGAGCAGCGCCCAGACGGTGTCGCAGACGCGCTCGAGAAAGTACCGGTCGTGCGAGACCACCACGAGCGTTCCGGGCCAGCCGTCGAGGAAGTCCTCGAGGACGTTGAGCGTCTCGATGTCGAGGTCGTTGGTCGGCTCGTCGAGCAGCAGCACGTTGGGCTCCGACAGCAGCAGCCGCAGCAGCTGGAACCGCCGCCGCTCCCCACCCGACAGGTCGCCGACGCGGGCGGTGAGCCGGTCGCCGGTGAAGCCGAACCGCTCCAGCATCGACGTGGCCGTCACCTCGCCGCCGGCGACCTTGGCGACGCGCTTGATGTTCTCGACCGACTCCAGCACCCGCTCGTCGGGGTCGACCTCAGTGACCGACTGGGTCAGGTGCTCGAGCGCGACCGTGCGACCGCGGCGCACCCGGCCGGCGGACGGCTGGAGCTCGCCGGCGAGCAGCCGGAGCACCGAGGTCTTGCCGGCCCCGTTGACGCCGACGAGACCCACACGGTCCCCCGGCCCGAGCCGCCAGGTGGCGTGCCGCAGCAGGGTCCGGTCGCCGCGCACCAGGTCGACGTCCTCGACGTCGATCACGTCCTTGCCGAGCCGCTGCGTCGCGAACGCCTGCAGCTCCAGCCGGTCCCGCGGCGGCGGCACGTCCTCGATCAGCACGTTGGCCGCGTCGATGCGGAACTTCGGCTTGCTCGTCCGCGCGGGCGCGCCTCGGCGCAGCCAGGCCAGCTCCTTGCGGACGAGGTTCTGCCGCCGCGCCTCGCTCGCCGCGGCCTGGCGCTGCCGTTCGGCCTTGGCCAGCACGAACGCCGCGTAGCCGCCGTCGTACACGTCGACCACACCGTCGTGCACCTCCCACGTCCGCTCGCAGACCTCGTCCAGGAACCAGCGGTCGTGCGTCACCACGACGAGGGCGGAGGTGCGTCGGACGAGGTGGCGCGCCAACCAGGCGACCGCCTCGACGTCGAGATGGTTCGTCGGCTCGTCGAGCACGATCATGTCGTGGTCCTCGAGCAGCAGCCGGGCCAGCGAGCAGCGACGGCGCTCGCCGCCGGACAGGCCGTCGACGGTGCGGTCGAGCTCGATGCCGGCGAGCAGCACCTCGACGGTCTCGCGGGTCGTCGCGTCGGCGGCCCACTCGTGGTCGGCCATGTCGCCGAGGACCGCGTGCCGCACGGTGACGCCCGGATCGAGGTCGTCGCCCTGGGTCAGGTAGCCGAGCCGGAGCCCGCGGTTGCGCGCCACCCTGCCGCTGTCGGGCTCCTCGACGCCCGTGAGCACGCGCAGCAGCGTGGTCTTGCCGTCGCCGTTGCGGCCGACGACGCCGATCCGCTCCCCGGCACCGACGCCGAGTGACACGTCGTCGAGCAGCGGCCTTATGCCGTAGGACTTCGAGACCCGCTCGAGGCTGACCAGGTTGGTGACGGCCACTCAGCCCACCCGCTCCACGCGCGCACCCGGGACCGGACCACGGGCGACCAGGACCGGGTCGCCGAGACCGGCGGAGCGCAGCCCCTGCGCGACCTGCTGGGCGTGCTCGCGTCCGGTGCACAGGAACAGGCAGCTCGGGCCGGAGCCGGACACCATGGCACCGACGGCGGTCTCGTCGATCCCGGCGGTCAGCACCTCACCGATCTCGGGGCGCAGGCGCAGCGCGGCCGGCTCCAGGTCGTTGTGCAGCGACAGCGCGAGCTTTTCGAGGTCGTGGCCGCGCAGCGCCTCCATGAGCTGCTCGGGGATCTCCGGCTCGGGCACGGCGGTGCCGGCCGAGAGCACGTCGAACTCGCCGTACACCGCTGGGGTCGACAGGCCGGTGGCGGCGCCCGCGACCACCCACCAGTACTCCCCGCGCACCATCGCCGGCACGACGTGCTCGCCGCGGCCGGTGCCGACGGCGGTGCCGCCGACGAGGGCGAACGGCACGTCGCTGCCGAGCTCCGACGCGAGCACCATCAGCTCCTCGCGCGAGGTGCCGAGCTCCCAGAGCGCATCGCACGCGACCAGGGCGGCCGCGGCGTCGGCGCTGCCGCCGGCCATGCCGCCGGCGACGGGGATGCCCTTGTCGATGTGCACCGACACCGGCTCGAGAACGCCGCTGTGCTCGGCGAGCAGGCGGGCCGCGCGAAGGGCGATGTTCGCGCCGTCGGTCGGTACGTCGGAGAGCGAGAGGCGGTCGTCGCCGGCCACCGTCACGGTCCAGTCGTCCGCGGGGGCGACGGTCACCTCGTCGAGCAGCCCGACGGCCTGGTAGACGGTCGCGAGCGGGTGGTAGCCGTCCTCGCGCACGGCACCCACGCCGAGGTGCAGGTTGATCTTGGCGGGTGCCGAGGCACGCACCCAGGCGGGGCTCACGTCGCCGGCGGCCGTCACGAGGTGGTCTCCCGCCGCAGCTCCTCCGCGATGCGGGCGAAGTCCTCGACGCGCAGCATCTCGCCGCGCGCCTGCGGGTCGACCCCGGCACGCACCAGGGCCGCCTCGGCGGCCGCCGCGGAGCCGGCCAGGGACTTGAGCGTGGAGCGCAGCGTCTTGCGGCGCTGCGCGAAGGCCGCGTCGACGACCGCGAACACCTGCTCGCGGCTCACCCTCGTGGTCGGCGGGTCGCGGTGCTCCCAGGCCACCAGCCCGGAGTCGACGTTGGGGGCGGGCCAGAAGACGTTGCGACCGATCGCGCCGGCGCGCTTCACCTCGGCGAACCACGCCGCCTTCACCGACGGCACGCCGTAGGTGCGCGACCCGGGCGGCGCGGCGAGCCGGTCGGCCACCTCCGACTGCACCATCACCAGGCCGTGCCGCAGCGACGGCAGCAGGTCCATCAGGTGCAGCAGCACCGGGACCGAGACGTTGTAGGGCAGGTTGGCCACCAGCGCGGTCGGTGGCGGGCCGGGGATCTCCTTGACGCGCAGCGCGTCAGCCTCGACGACCTCGAACCGGTCGACGAGCTCGGGCGCGCGGTCGGCCACGGTCGCCGGCAGCGCACGTGCGAGGACCGGGTCGACCTCGATGGCCACCACGTGCCGTACCTCTGCGAGCAGGGCGAGGGTCAGCGAGCCGAGGCCTGGCCCGACCTCGACGACGACGTCGTCGGGGCCGACCCCGGACGTGCGCACGATGCGCCGCACCGTGTTGGGGTCGATGACGAAGTTCTGCCCACGCTGCTTGGTGGGTCGCAGGTCCAGCGCGGCGGCGATCCGACGCACGTCCGCCGGCCCGAGGAGTCTCGGGCCGGCGGAGGTAAAGTCGTCGCCCACGCGGGCGACACTATCCAGCGTCGGGGTGGTCAGCGCGGCAGACCCAGCGAGGCCGCGCAACCCGGCCAGGCGCCGTAGCCGCCACTGGCGTCGCGGACCTTCGTCGCGATCGCGATCTGGGTCTCGCGGCTGGCCTGGTGCGGGTAGCCCGTGCCGCCGTAGGAGCGCCACGTGCCCAGGTTGAACTGCAGCCCGCCGTAGTAGCCGTTGCCGGTGTTGATCGCCCAGTTGCCGCCCGACTCGCACTGCGCGAGCTGGTCCCACACGGTGTTGCCACCGGCGAAGTTGGCGGCGGGCTCGGCCGGACGCTCCTTGGTGCCGACCTTCTCGATCGCGGCGCGCGGCTTGCTCAGAACCTTGCTCTTGAGCTCCTTGCGCTTGACGACCTTGCCGTTCTCGATCGTCACGCGGTAGACGACGCGGCGGCTGCCCTCCTCGCCGGCGCGCACCGTCTCGGACTCGTCCTCGAACATCGAGGAGTCGGCGCGCTCCACGGTCTCGAAGGGGACGTCCTCGGTGACCTTGCGGGTGACCTTGCGGACGTCGGTGAAGACGACCTTGTCGCCGTCCTCGAGCTCGGTGCCGAAGCCCGGCTTCGCCTTGTCGTGCTTGTCGACGTCGACGCCGAGCTTCTCGAGCGCCTCGCGCACGGTGAGCGCGGCCACGGTCTCCTTCGCCAGCTTCTTGTCGGCGATCTTGACCTTCAGGTTCTTGGGGGTCACGACCTCGAGGTCGATGCCCGTGCGCGGGATCTCGGCGCCGCGGCTGACCGAGAGGTCGGCCTGTGCGAAGCGCTCGCCGATCTGGTTCAGCGCGCCGGAGACGTCGGTGGCGGTCACCCAGTAGCGCGACTCGTCGCCGTCGACCGCGAGGTCGAGGGGACGCGCGAACTTCACGGCCACCTCACCGCCGTCACCGACGGGCGAGTCGAGGCTCGGGAAGACCTGGTCGCGCTCGTCGACCTGGATGTCCTGGCTCTCGAGCACGTCCGCCACGGTGTCACCGAGGACGCGGACCTCCGTCTCCTGGCCGTCGAGCGACAGGGTCACTGTCTTGCTCATCGCGGCGTAGCCGACACCGGTGGCCGCAACGGCCAGGGCGACACCCGCCACGAGGACGGCAAGAGCGCGCTTGCTCTTCGTTAGAAGTGCGATGCGAGAACGCACATTTCTCCCATGTTCGTGCTCTCCGGGCCGCGGGCGCGACGATCCATCGGCGCCCAAGCAGCGCAACGGCCCACCCGCCTCCCTCGGCGCCGAACCCGTGCGGGTCTGACGTCGAGCTCTTCGTGTGGGCCCCCGGATGCCGCCCGAGAACTTCCCCGCTCCCGGCCAACAGTCACAAGACCATAACGGCAGGCTCCGAGCCTGCCAAACGTTACGACCCTGTTCGCCCGCTTGGTTCCCCCTCTTTCGTGGGGCGAATCACGCGTTCACGACCGGTCCAGACGGATGTTGCCTACATCCGAACCGGGACGAACCTCGCTTACCAGGCACCCCCGAACGCGGCCTCCGTGTTGGCGTCCACGGCGGCACACAGCTCGGCCAGGTCGTCGCCGCGCACCTCGGCCATCGTCCGCATGGTCAGCGGCACCAGGTACGACGCGTTGGCGCGTCCGCGGTACGGCATCGGGGTGAGGTACGGCGCGTCGGTCTCGACGAGTACGCGGTCGCGCGGCGTCACCCGGAGCGCCTCGCGCAGCGGCTCGGCGTTCCTGAACGTGACGGTGCCTGCGAACGACAGCCAGCCGCCGCGGTCCAGGCAGGCGCGGGCGAACTCGGCGTCGCCGGAGAAGCAGTGCATGACGAACCGTTCCGGCGCGCCCTCCTCGTCGAGGATCCGCAGCACGTCGTCGTGGGCGTCGCGGTCGTGGATCACCAGCGTCCTGCCCAGCCGCTTGGCCATCTCGATGTGGCGCCGGAACGAGTGGTGCTGGGCGGCGACACCGTCCTCCCCGGTCCGGAAGTAGTCGAGGCCGGTCTCCCCCACCGCCCGTACCCGGTCACTGGAGGACGCCAGCCGCTCGATCTCGTCGAGCGCCTCCTCGAGCCGGCCGGCGGCGGCGAGCCGCGGTGCCTCGTTGGGGTGGATCGCCACGCCGGCGACGAGCGCGTCGTGGGTCCCGGCGGCCTCGACCGCCCAGCGCGCGCCGGGCAGGTCGCAGCCGATCTGCACGATCCTCGGCACCCCGACCGCTGTCGCCGCCGCGACCGCCTCCTCCACGCCGACCGGCTCCTCGCCGTCGCGGGTGATGTCGAGGTGGCAGTGGTTGTCGACCACCGGGTGCGGCAGCGGCTCCGGTGCGGGCGGCCGGTTCCCGCCGGGTGGTCGAGCCCTTCGAGACGGCTCGTTCCTCGCCTCCACAGGAACCCCCTGTCGAGACCACGTCTCGCTCATGACTTGTGCACCGCGTCGTAGACCTCGCGCTTCGGGATCCCCGCACGCCGAGCGACGTCGAGGATCGCGTCCTTGCGGCTCATCCCCTCCTCCTCGGCCTCGGCGACGAGGGCGGCGAGCGAGGCCGGGTCGGTCGGCAGACCCGGGCCGCCGGTGGCTCCCGCGACGACGATCGTCACCTCGCCGCGGACGCCGCCCTCCTTGTCGGCGGCCCAGACCGCCAGCTGAGCCAGCCCGCCCCGCCGTACCTCTTCATGGGTCTTGGTCAGCTCCCGGCACACCGCGCCGGGCCGGTCATCGCCGAACGCCTCGGCCATCGCGGCGAGCGCCGCCTGCGTGCGGTGGGGCGCCTCGAAGAACACCATCGTGCGCGGCTCGTCGGCCAGTGCGGCCAGCCGCCGCGAGCGCTCCCCGGCCTTGCGCGGCAGGAAGCCCTCGAAGCAGAACCGGTCCACCGGCAGTCCGGACACCGCCAGCGCGGTGAGCACCGCAGACGGCCCGGGTACGGCGGTGACCGGCAGGCCACGCTCGACGGCGGCAGCGACGAGCCGGTAGCCCGGGTCGGACACCGACGGCATGCCGGCGTCGGTCACGAGCAGCACCCGGTCGCCGGCCTCGAGCGCGTCCACGAGCCCGGCGGTGCGTGCGGCCTCGTTGCCCTCGAAGTAGGAGACCACCCGACCGCCGACGGTCACGCCCAGGTCGGCCGCGAGCCGCTTCAGTCGGCGGGTGTCCTCGGCGGCGACCACGTCGGCCTCGGCGAGCTCGCGCGCCAGCCGCGGCGGTGCGTCCTCGACCCGCCCGATCGGCGTCGCGGCGAGCACGAGCACACCGCCGTCGAGGGGTGCCTGCTCGGTGTCCACGCGCCGATCCTCCCAGGCGGCCGGAACGCACGGTCGCGCCCCCGTAGGGTGGCCGCCGTGACCCTCACGCAGGAGCCCGCCGAACGCACCTCCGGGCTCTCGCGCACCGCCGACGGGCGCGTCGTTCCGAGCGCCCGGCGCCGGCTGGTGCCCATCATCCGGCGCACCGAGCCCGACGGGTTCGCCGGCTGGGCGACCGCGACCGGGCTGGCCCTGCTCGCGCTGTTCTTGCACATCTGGAACCTGGGCCGGCCCAACCGGTTCCTCTTCGACGAGACCTATTACGCCAAGGACGCCTGGTCACTGCTGCACCACGGCTACGTCACCGACTACGTCGCCGGCGCGGACAAGAAGATCGTCGCCGGGCAGACCACCGGGCTGTTCAAGGACAACCCGAGCATGGTCGTGCACCCCGAGGTCGGGAAGTGGGTGATCGCGCTCGGGGAGAAGGTCTTCGGGCTGGACTCCTACGGCTGGCGGATCTCCTCGGCCGTCGTCGGCGCGCTCATGGTGTTCGTGATGGTGCGGCTGGTCCGCCGCCTCACCGGGTCGACGCTGCTCGGCGGGACCGCCGGTCTGCTGCTCACCGTCGACGGCCTGCACTTCGTGATGTCGCGCGCCGCGCTGCTCGACATCTTCCTGGCGTTCTTCCTGCTCTGCGCCGTGGCCTGCCTCGTGGTGGACCGGGACTGGGGGCGGATGCGGCTGGCCAGGCTGGTGCCGTCGGGCTACCGCACGACGGCGTCCGACTGGGGTCCGGTCCGTGGCCTGCTGTGGCGGCCGTGGCGGCTCGGCGCCGGGATCTTCTTCGGGCTCGCCTGCGGCACCAAGTGGAACGCGCTGTTCCCGCTGGCGGCGTTCGGCATCCTCGTCTGGCTGTGGGACGCCGGCGCCCGCCGCTCGCTCGGGGTTCGCAACGCCCGCGCCCGCGCCTTCGTCGTCGACGCCGCACCGGCGTTCTTCTACCTCGTCGTGGTGGCGCTCGTCGTGTACGTCGTGTCGTGGACCGGCTGGCTGCTGCACGCCGACGTCTACGAGCGGGCGCTCTCCAACACCCAGTACGGCCCTTACTGGGGCGGCTACCTGCGCGAGGACGCGCGCGGGTTCTTCCCCGAGCTGATGCAGTCGCTGCGCTCGCTGTGGAACTACCACCAGGACGTCTACACCTTCCACACGCGCTTCCTGAACGACGCGACCCACAGCTACCAGTCCAAGCCGCACTGGTGGCTGATCCTCAACCGGCCGGTCGGCATGCAGGCCGATCTCGGCATCGAGCCCGGGCAGCAGGGCTGCACCGCGGCACCGAGCAGCACCTGCCTGCGCCAGGTGCTGCTGCTGGGCACGCCGGTGCTGTGGTGGGGCGCGGCCCTCGCGTTCCTCTACTCGATCTGGGGCTGGCTGGTCCGGCGCGACTGGCGCTTCGGCCTGGTGGTCGTCGGCGTGGTCTCGACCTGGCTGCCGTGGCTGCGGTACGACGACCGGCCGATCTTCTCCTTCTACGCGATCTCGATCCTGCCGTTCACCGTGATCGGCCTGACCCTGGCGCTCGGCGTGCTGATGGGCGGCCCCCGCGCGTCCGCCCGCCGCCGGCTGGTCGGCACCACGATCGCCGGCGCGTTCGTGGTGCTGGTCGTGCTCAACTTCGCCTGGTTCTGGCCCATCTACACCGGCGAGCTGATCACCACCCCCGACTGGCTGCACCGGATCTGGTTCAAGGCCTGGATCTGACCGGATCGGTACGTACCGATTTGTGCATTTCCGGGACGCGACCGGCCCCGATGAACCACGCTTGGACCGTGTTCCCGGCGTACCACTGGGAGAGGTGCGCGGCAGGAAGACGATCCATGGAACGGCGTCACGAATGTCCGTTTCGTCCGTCTTCCCGGTAACACACTGGGAATCTGGGAGAGGCTGACATCGGGATGTTCGGTGCCAAGCAGGACGAGGCTGCGCCCTCGGTCGTCGACGACGCGCACGTCCGGGCCGAGGTGGTCGGGCGGCTGAGCACCGCCGGCGCCCTCCGCAGCGCCCTGCGCGGCCACGGCCTCAACATCGCCTACCAGCCGATCGTCAGCCTGGCCACCGGCCGGATCGCCGCGCTCGAGGCGTTCGCCCGGTGGACGACGTCCACGGGTACGGCGGTCTCCCCCGAGGTGTTCATCCCGGTCGCCGAGGAGAACGGCCTCATCGTCGAGCTCGGGTCGCAGATCCTGGCGATGGCCGCGCGCGACGCCGCCTCCTGGCAGCAGATCGCGCCCACCGGCCTACGAGTCAACGTGTCGGTCCACGAGCTGCGGTCGCACAACTTCTACGACGACGTGATGCGCAAGCTGAACCGCGCGGGTCTCGACCCGGCGCTGCTCGGTCTCGAGGTCACCGAGTCCGTGCTCGCCACGGAAGGTGAACCGACCCGCGACGTGCTGGCGCGGCTGCGCGGCACCGGCATCTCGGTCATGCTCGACGACTTCGGCGCCGACGCCGGCCAGGGCCGGCTCGCGCACATCCCGCCGGTCGACATGCTCAAGCTCGACCGCTCGTTCATCAGCGACCTCGACCGGGAGGACGAGGTGGTCGAGGTGATCAGCACCGGCCGGGCGATGGGCCTCAAGGTCTGCGCGGAGGGCGTCGAGAACGCCCCGCAGCACCAGCGCGCCGCGGCCCTCGGCTGCGACTACGCGCAGGGCTACTACTTCGCACGCCCGATCGCCGGCGACATGGTGCCGAAGATGCTCCAGACCTGGGCGCCGTTCCTGCCTTGACCCTGACGCCAGCGCCTCAGCAGAGGTCGTCGTACTGCGCGCAGATCTCGACGTACCACTGCGGCTCGGGACGCTCGGTGTGCTCCGGCGCGGCGAGCGCGGTGCCCGCGGCGATCCCCACCATCGTCACGAGGTAGAGCAGATCGCGGAGCATGTTCTGGTCCTTGCCCTGAGGTAGTCGGAGTCAAACGTCGGACCGGGTCTACAGCCTTCTCTTACCTCCGTCGGTCGAGTCGCCCCGGACATGGCACCCGAGACCTACGAGACGCAGCACCCGCTCGGTGGTGCTGCCCGGCCGGACCACCAGCTCGACGTCGATCCCCCGCTCCTCCGCCTCGACCACGAGCTGGTCGAGGACCCGCGTCCCGGCGCCGCCGAGCACGTCGATGCGAGTGAGGTCCACGACGAACCCGCCGGCCAGCCGCACGCCACCGAGCTTCTCGCGGTGGTGCTCGAGGTGCTCGAACAGCTGGTAGCCGACCCAGGCGGACGTCGTCGCGTCGAAGTCGCCGGCCACGCGTACGCCCTGCGGGCGCAGCAGCACGTCGACCCGAGGGCCCGTCACGCGTTCCGGGCCTCGCCCACCGTCGTACGACATCGGAACCTCCCGAAGGTGGTCACCAGGCCGCCCCATGCCCTCTGTGGGGCCGAGTCTGCCCCCGCGCCGGGCGGCGCGACAGGGCCCGGACGGGGGGTTTCGGAACCGCCCCTCTCGAAACGTGGATGCGGCTCGCTGACAGGTGTCCTCGGCCGGAGTTAGCGTGCCCGGATGAGAAGGCGCCCGCACGAGAACGTCGCGACGGTCCTGGTGGACCCGCGCGTGCTCGGCGACGTGGAGCTCGAGCTGATGGCGCTCGACCTGCGGGTCTGGCCGGTGCGGACCGCACCCAACTGCATCGACGGGCCGCGCACCGCCTTCCAGGTGCGCCGCCAGCTCTTGATGAGCCACCGCGGCGAGTGGGACCTCGCCGCCGACTGGGTGCCGGTGTGGATCGGGTTCGGGCCGTCGTGGCGGGACGGCGATGAACCACTGCCGTGGGCCGCGCACCGGGCGCTGTGGGGTGCGCTGGAGCAGTTCGCCGAGCATGTCCGGTTCCACAAGCGGCTCGGCGGCGTACGCCGGATGCCGCCGGTGCCCGAGGGCCTGCGCCCCTAGCGCCCGGGCCCTGCTCGGGTGGTCGAGCCTGTCGAGACCACCCAGCGGCCACGACCTGCGCCTTGACGATCTGTTGACGGTGCCCGGTCTGGCTTGACGGGCTGTTCACGGTCCGCGTCACAGACTCCAGCCCGCAGGCGGACTGCGCCTGCGGACAACTGTCGCCCGGGGGGCCCGGGCAGACCAGGGGGTTACGACGATGACCAGTAGGACACGGCTCATCCGAGCCGGGCGCCGGCCTCGACGCACAGGCAGCGGTCTCGGGGTGTTCCTCGCGACCGTGCTGACCGTCGGAGGCGTGGGCATGACCACGGTGCCGGCGATCGCTGCTACCGACACGAATCCTGACTTCATGCTGATCGAGGACGACCTCGAGCACATCCTGAAGCAGATCCAGATCGCGGAGGCGCACGCCGCCGGCGGCAACCTGCTGTGCAGCGAGCCGACCGACACCAGCGGCAAGTGCGTGCCCGACCCGGCGCTGCCGTACGGGCTGCGCACCGTCGACGGGTCGTACAACAACCTGCTGCACCCGACCTGGGGCGCGGCGGACCAGAACTTCCCGCGGTTACTGGCGCCCCTGTGGCGTCAGGCGGACGCGGAGCAGCCGGCTCCGCCGTTCATCTCCGCCAACGACCCGGCGGACATGGCCGACTGCGACGAAGGCGTCACCTGCTACGGACAGGAGCACGGCAACGTCTACGACTCCGAGCCGCGGGTCATCAGCAACCTGATCGTCGACCAGACGACCAACAACCCAGCCGCGGTCAACGCCGCGAACAACACGCCGGGTGGTGTTGTGGAGGAGGCCTCGAACGAAGGGCCGGGCAACGTCTACGTCCCGAACACCGCTCCCGACGAGGCGCTCTCGGCACCCTTCAACGCGTGGTTCACCTTCTTCGGCCAGTTCTTCGACCACGGGCTGGACCTGGTCAACAAGGGTGGCAACGACACCCTGGTCGTGCCGCTGCAGCCGGACGACCCGCTGTACAACGACCCGCGATCCCATGGCAACTTCCTCACGTTGACGCGGGCCACGCAGTACAAGGACGCTGACGGCAACGTCCAGCACGTCAACCAGACGACGCCGTTCATCGACCAGAACCAGACCTACACCTCGCACCCTGCACACCAGGTGTTCCTGCGCGAGTACGAGCTCGTCGACGGCAAGCCGCACGACACCGGCCGGCTGCTCGACGGCACCCTGCCGAGCGGCGGTACCGGCGGACTGGCGACCTGGGCGGACGTCAAGCGGCAGGCCCGCGAGGTACTGGGCATCGACCTCGTCGATGACGATGTGCTCAACGTGCCGCAGATCGTCACCGACCCCTACGGCAACTTCATCCCCGGTGACAGCGGCTTCCCGCTGCTGGTGACGCAGGACCCGGACACCGACGTAGTCCGCAACATCGAGGGCGACCCGGGGGCGCCGATCTCCACCAGCAACGCTATGCGGACCAACCACGCGTTCCTCGACGACATCGCGCACGGCGCGGTGCCGGGCGGGACGAGCTTCGACCCCGCACTGCTTGACGACCACTTCGTCACCGGCGACGGTCGCGGAAACGAGAACATCGGTCTCACCTCCGTGCACCACGTGTTCCACTCGGAGCACAACCGGATGGTCAACGAGATCGACGAGATGCTGCGGCTTCCCGAGAACGAGGAGCTCTTCAAGGCGTTCCAGGGCCTGGACAACGACTACGAGGAGAAGCTCGGCGAGGAGCTTCCCGACGGTCCCGAGGCCGACGACTGGACCTACGAGCAGCGGCTCTTCCAGGCCGCGCGCTTCCCGACCGAGATGCAGTACCAGCACCTCGTGTTCGAGGAGTTCGCGCGCAAGGTGCAGCCGGCCATCGACCCGATCGTGCTGAACGAGAACAGCTACGACGCGACGATCAACCCGGCGATCAAGGCGGAGTACGCCCACGTGGTCTACCGCTTCGGCCACTCGATGCTGACCGAGGACATCGAGCGCAGACTGCCCGGGCGGGACGACGTCACCGACGTCAGCCTCCTGAGCGGCTTCCTGAACCCACGGACGTATGACGAGCAGGGCACGCTGACGCCCGACCAGGCGGCCGGCGCGATCATCAACGGCACCACCAACCAGGTGGCCGGCCAGATCGACGAGTTCGTGGTCGACACCCTGCGCAACAACCTTCTGGGCCTGCCGCTCGACCTCGCCACGATCAACCTGGTCCGTGCTCGCGACGCGGGGGTCCCGTCCCTGCAGGCTGCCCGGGCGAAGTTCTTCGCGGAGTCCGGCGACCCGATGCTGGAGCCCTACTCGAGCTGGGTCGACTTCGGCCTCAGCCTGAAGAACGGCGACAACTTCGGTCGCGACACGGAGCTCCCCAACGCCTCCCTGATCAACTTCGTGGCGGCCTACGGCCAGCACCCGACCATCCTCGCCCAGGACACGGTGGCCGGGAAGCGGGAGGCGGCGCGGCTGGTCGTCAACGGGCCCGACGCGCCCGACCCGAGCGACCCGAACGCTCCGCCCGTGCCGGAGGACCCGGCGCTGGCCGACCGGCTGGACTTCATGAACAGCACGGGCGACTGGGCGGACCGGGAGACCGGTCTGAACCTCGTCGACTTCTGGATCGGCGGTCTGGCGGAGGCGCTCGAGCCGTTCGGCGGCATGCTCGGCTCCACGTTCAACTACGTGTTCGAGAAGCAGCTCGAGGACCTGCAGTTCGGCGACCGGTTCTACTACCTGTTCCGCAACCAGGGCAACCAGCTCTTCGCGGCGCTCGAGAACAACTCGTTCGCCAACCTGATCCGGCGCAACACGGACGCGTCGGCGCTCCCCGCGGACATCTTCTCGGTGCCGCAGATCAGCGTCGACCTCGAGGCGCTTCCGGACCCGCTGCCCGAGGGCCTCATCCAGATGCCCAACGGTCAGTGGCGCTGGGACGGCGACGAGCACATCGAGATCCACGGGCTGCGGGAGGCACCGGACAACATCCGCGGTGCTCAGGGCGACGACTCGCTCTGGGGCTACGGCGGCAACGACCGCATCGAGGGAGGCTCCGGCAACGACGGCATCCTCGGCGGACCCGGCGACGACATCCTCACCGACACCTTCGGTGACGACAACATCAAGGGTGGGCTCGGCAACGACGCCATCAAGGCCGGCGCGGGTGACGACCTCATCCTGGGTAGCCACGGCCGTGACTTCGTGAGCGCCGGCAACGACTTCAAGTCGGTGTTCTCGGGGACCGGGGACGACATCGTCGTCGGCGGCACCGGGCGGGACACCGTCTTCGCCGGCGAGGGGTCCGACTGGATCGAGGGCGGCCCGCACGCCGACCTCATGCAGGGTGACAACGCCAACCAGTTCCAGAACAACCCGCACGGCGGCAGCGACATCGTCGACGGCGGGCCTGGCAACGACGACCTCGAGGGTGAGGGCGGCGACGACATCCTGATCGGCCGGCCTCAGGGCACCGACCGTCATGAGGGCATGCACGGCTACGACTTCGTCACCTACCGCGGCGACGACACGGGCGTGGACGTCGACCTGAGGTTCACCACCCTGCAGCGTCCGGACAACCAGGCCGTTCGCGACCGGTTCGACCTCATCGAGGCGATCTCGGGCGGCGACGGGGACGACGTCCTGCGTGGCATGGGCAACGAGATCGACGACGTACCCGACCTCGACGAGCACAAGATGACTCAGAAGACCCTGAACCTCATCGACGGCCTCAGGGCGATGCTCGACCCCGGTCACGTGACGAACTACGCGGACCGCTTCATGGTCCAGGAGATCGGGTTCGACACGGACGGCTCGAACAACCTGCTGCTCGGCGGCGCCGGCAGCGACATGATCCAGAGCCGTGCCGGGAACGACTTCCTCGACGGTGACGCCTACCTCGACGTCTATCTGATGGCGAATGGTGAGCGTTACGACAACCCGTCCGAGGAAGCCTTGCAGAACCTGGTGTTCAGCGGCGATCTCAACCCCGGTGACATCACCATGCACCGGGAGATCGCGTACGACACGACGCCCGATGACGACAAGGACACCGCGGTGTTCGGGGCTCCTCGGAGCCAGTACTCGGTCACCCGCCTGGGTGGCGACTACTGGCAGGTCGCCCACGACCTGACCGACACCGAGCCCGAGGAGGCCGAGGGGTCGGACGTCATCCGCAACTTCGAGTACCTGCAGTTCGACGACGGCTGCTACGTCCTGCCTTCGTTGGAACCGTGCGGCAGCTACGGCACCGCCTCGCTGGACTACACCGCACCGGCGACGGAGAACGAGCCGATCGGCGCGACCGTGGTGTTCGACGGTGACATCGAGGTGCAGAACCCGACCGACATCCGCTTCCGCTGGAAGTTCGCGGAGGAGGAGGACGTCAACGGTGCGGCCGAGTGGCTGGCTGCCGACGTCCAGCAGGCCCGGAACTGCGCAACCAACGCAGACGGGTTCCTCGAGTGCTCGACCAGCTATACGCCGGGCGACCTCGTGGTGGACAACCTGCTGCGGGTCGAGGTCACCTTCCTCGACGACGACGGCGTGATGCGCCGCATCCAGTCGCCGCCGACGACCGAGATGGTGGTCAACGTCAACGACGAGCCCGTCGTCCCGGTGCTGAAGAACCAGCTCGGTCAGCGGCTCGACGTCGACGAGGACGGGGACGGTCCGCTGGAGCCGCCGGTTCCGCAGATCAACCAGGTGATCCGCGCCTCGGGCCTCCAGGACGGTGACGGTCTGGAGGAGGCCGGCGAGACCCTGCAGTGGGTGTGGCAGACCTCGCTGAGCCGCAACGGTCCGTGGACGACCGTGGCGACGAACCCGTTCACCATCACGGGCTTCATCCCCACGGACGAGCACGCCGGACTGTACGTCCGGGCCGTCGCCACCTACGACGACGACCTGGGCACCTCCGAGGCGGCGGCTTCCCTGGCGACCGTGAACCCGCTGCCGGGTGAGCCGGTGAACCCCGGCGGCTCGGGCGATCCCGACCCGGGGAACCCCGGAAGCGGCAACGGCAACGGCGGCCCGCCCGTGACCCCGCCCGGTCCGCCGGTGACCCCGCCGGGCAACGGCAACCCGGGAAACCCCGGGAACGGCAACGGTGCGCCCCCGGCACAGGCACTGGCGATCGTCTCCAGCGTCCCGGCCGCCTCTGCGACCGAGGTCGCCACTCGGACCGCGGTCCGGATGGTGCTGGCCGGCGACGTCCAGGGCGTGGGCACCGACACCGTGCGGCTGCAGCGGGCCGGCGGGAAGCTCATCCCGAGCAGGGTCAGCTACGACGCGGCAGCGCGTGAGGTCAAGGTGACCCCGAAGAAGGGCCTGCCCGCCGACAGGGTGGTCAAGGTGGTGATGGCCGGTCTCAGGAACAGCGCCGGCGAGATCCTCCCGAGCACCACCTGGACCTTCCGCACGAAGGACGACGTGCAGCCGCGCATCGTCAAGGTGAAGCCGAGCGACAAGCGCGTGAAGCGCTCGGCGGACATCCGGCTCAAGGCCGATGAGTCTCTCCGTCACGTGGACCGCCGCTCCGTGGTGATCCGCGAGAAGGGTGGCTCGAAGGTCAAGGCCACGGTGGCCTACCGGTTCGGCAAGCACCTGATCGTCGTGGACCCGGCCAAGCGGCTCGACCGGCGGACGACGTACGTCGTCATCGTCAAGTCGAGGGTCACGGACGCCGCCGGCAACGCGATACGGCGCACCACCTGGACCTTCCGCACCAGGTAGGCGTCAACCCCCGAAGCGAGGCGGTCCAGCCGACAGGCTGGGCCGCCTCGTGATGTCCCAGCGCGAGGAGTCAGTTGTTCAGCCCGCTGGGCGGTGTGTCGCGACGCGACTGACCCCTCGGCGCGGGCTGCGCCGAGGGGTCAGAGGGGAAAGCGAGTGAAGACCGCGGGGCTCAGGCGCCGAGCAGCAGCGCGAGCGGCTCGAGCTCCTGGACCATCGCGAGCCCCCCGAAGCCCTGCAGCCGGTCGAGCAGGGTACGGCTGGCGCGGGCGCTGCCCTCCAGCACCGCCGGACCCCGGGGCTCGGGGACGGGGCGGTCCTCCGGCATCGTCTGCCGCCGGTGCGCCGGGACTCCCGACAGGGCCGAGCGGAGCGCGGCCTCGGCGACGGTGTCGCCCCACTGCCGGGCCAGCTCGAAGGCGGCGCCGCCGAGCTGGACGGCCCGGTCGTGCTCGCCCGCAGCGGCGAGCAGTTCGACGCGCTGGACGAGCGGCAACGACACGTGCTCGGCGACGAGGACCGACAACCGGCGCCGCACGGTCGACCGCATCCACGTGGCGAACTCGGTGCACACCGCCTGGTCCAGCAGCCGGTAGCCCCGCCTGCCGGCCACGACGTGCTCCGTCTCCACCAGCTGCTCGAGGGCGGCACGCACCTCGTCGGGCGTCGCGGCGCCGTGCAGAGCGCAGACCACGGCGACGATCTCGTCGGGGTCGGTCTCGTCGTCGACGACCGCGAGCACCTCGACGGCATCGCGGGCGTACGGCGACAGCATGCGGAGCCGGCGACGCACGCAGAGCGACGCGCTCGGGAGGTACGGGACTCGCTTGTCGGTGAGCGCGAGCCCGTCGACGCTCCACACCACGCGGCCCTCGGCGAGCCAGGCCTGCGCCGTACGGCAGGCGGCTCCGCTGAGGCCACCGGACGCGGCTCGCAGTCGGTCGAGCAACGACGCAGACGGGGTTCCTTGCAGGACCAGCTCGGTCAGGTCGGCCAGGTCGGCGTCCGGCAGAGCGCCGACCCGTACGACCGGGTGCCGCCATCCATCGACCGGGACCTGCCGCACGGGTACGACGACCAGACCGCCGTGCCGTCGCACGAGGCTCTCCAGCGCCGTGAGCGAGCCGGGCTGCACCGTGGTGCTGGCGGGTAGCAGGACCACGTCGCTCGGCGACGCGTCGGCCACCGCAGGCATCAGGTCGGCGGCGTGCCCGAACCAGATCTCGCGACCCAGCTCGTGCAACCCGAGCCCGGCCGCGCGGCAGGCCGCACGGGTCACGCTGTCGCGGCCGCTGCCCGGCTCGCCCTCCAGCCAGACCAAGGTCCCCTGCCCGGTGTCATCCTCACGTGCGGCGGTCTCCAGCACGTCCCGCAGCGCGACGACCGTCTCCGCATGGCCGATGGTCTCGCCGCGACGGGTGGGTGCGGCAGTGCCGGTCATCAGCTGGACGTGCAGCGCGCGGGTCTGCGGGGACGGGTCGGCGCCGTACTCCCGGGCCAGGTCGCGGCGGGTCCGTTCGAAGATCTCGAGCGCCTTCTCGATCTCGCCGACGCCGGCGAGGGCGCGCATCAAGGCCCGGGACGCCTCCTCGCTCGGCGCCAGCGACGCGGCGCGCTCGGCGAAGGCCAGGCTGTCGCGCATCCAGCAGACCGCGGCGGCCGCCTCGGCCGCGTCCAGCAGTGCCCGGCAACGCAGCCGGTGCAGCCGCTCGCGCGCTTCGTACATCCACTCACCGGGGTGCTCCGGCAGGTCGAGGTCACCGACCCACAGCGCCTCCGCGTGCTTCACCGCGGCGACGGTCCCCTGGTGGTCGCCCACCCGCGCGCACGTGGCCGCCTCGGTGAGCAGGCCCTCGAACGTCTGTACGTCGACCCAGGAGTCGACCAGCACGAGACCGCCGATGCGGCGCTCGACGCAGTCCTCCCCGAGGGCCTTGCGGAGCTGGCTGGCGGCGGTGCGCAGGCTCGCCCGGCCACGCGACTCCGCAACGCCCGGCCACAGCAGGTCCACGATCGTGCGAACCGGAACGGCCTCCCCGTTGTGGAGCGCGAGCAGCCGCAGCAGGTCCAAGGTCTTGGACGTCCGCCATTCATCGTCGCGTACCCCGCTGCCGTCGTGCCGACGAACCAGCAACGGCCCCAGCATCCGAATTTCCATCACGATCGCCTTTGACCCCGAGCGACCCAGGCGCCTCCCCCCGTTGAGGTGAGTGGTTCGTTGTACGCCGCAAGTCAGCATGTCGTGACGAGGCCGGGACGAGTAGACCTGATGGGGCCAGCCGGATCCGACCGACCGGACGAGCGCATCCCCACCCTGAGGGAGCAAGCCTGACACGCCTGCGCGCGCCGAAATGACCCGAACGTGCCTGATGCTCACCACCCGAACGGGCCCAGGTCCCGCTGGACGCACGACGGGGCGAGCCGCCGTGAGCATGAACGCCCACCTGCCGGGTAACGCAGGGCCCACGCTGCCTGAGTGGTCTCGACAGGGGGTTCCTGAGGAGACAGCGGATTCCTGAGGAGGCGAGCAACGAGCCGTCTCGAAGGGCTCGACCACACGCGGGTCGCGCGTGGCCGGGTCCGCCCTGGGTACGAGCCGGATCCCCGACCGAGGAGACTGCATGACCTCCCTGTGGCTGGCCCGCGCCGACGCCGTACCCGACGACACGCTGAACCCCGACGAGCCGCTCGACGACCTCGTCGTCGGTGCCGGGATCACCGGACTCACGACCGCGCTGCTGCTGGCCCGCGCCGGCCGGCGGGTCGCGGTCGTCGAGGCGCGCACGGTCGGGGCGGTGGCGACGGGCAACACGACGGCGAAGCTGTCGCTGCTGCAGGGCACCCGCCTGTCCCGGATCCTGCGGCACCAGTCGGAGCGGGTCGGGCGCGCGTACGTCGACGGCAACCGCGAGGCCATGCAGTGGCTGCTCGGCTTCTGCGCGGAGACCGGGGTCGCGGTGCAGCGCCGGCCCGCGTTCACCTACGCCGCCGACCCTGGCGAGGTCGCGACCGTCCGCCGCGAGCACGAGGCCGCGACCCGGCTCGGCCTGGACGTGGCCTGGCAGGACGAGATCGACACCCCGTTCCCGTCGTACGGCGCGACGATGCTGGCCGACCAGGCGCAGTTCGACCCGATGGACGTGCTGCACGCACTGGTCGCCGGGCTGCGCAGCCATGGCGGCACCCTGCACCAGGGCCGGCGCGTCGTGAACGTCGCCCGGACGTCGCCGCCCGTCGCCCGCATCGACGACGGCACCGAGCTGCGGTGCGAGCACCTGGTCCTCGCCACCGGCGTCCCCGTGCTCGACCGAGGTCTCTACTTCGCCAAGGTGGAGCCCCAGCGGTCCTACGCGCTGGCGTTCGAGCCGGGCACCGACGTGCCCGAGGGCATGTACCTCTCCGCCGGGACCGACAGCCGGTCGGTCCGCGACACCGAGCACGACGGGCGCAGGCTGCTGCTCGTCGGTGGCAGCGGGCACACCGTCGGGCGCACCCGCTCCGAGCTCGAGCACGTCCACGCGCTGCGCGACTGGACCGCCTCGTGGTTCCCCGGCTCGACCGAGCTCTACCAGTGGTCGGCGCAGGACTACGCCTCGCACGACGGCATCCCCTTCATCGGAGCGCTGCCGCGTGGCCGCGGCCGGATCGACCTCGCCACGGGCTTCGCGAAGTGGGGCATGAGCAACGGCGTGGCTGCCGCCCTCGCGATCTCCGGACGAGTGCTGGGCAACCCGCCGTCCTGGCACCAGACGCTCGGCCGGCGGGTCACGCGACCGTCCGGTGCCGCCAACATCGCACGGGTCAACGCCGAGGTCGGCGCCTCGCTGGTCGCGGGTGGCGTCCGCGCCGCGCTGAGCCGGGCGCCGGAACAGCCCGAGGAGGGACGCGGGCAGGTGGGCCGCGACCTGCCCCTGCCGGTCGGCCGCGCGACGACCGATGGCGAGACCTGCGAGGTGGTCGGGATCTGCACCCACCTCGGTGGCGTGCTCAAGTGGAACGACGCCGAGCGCAGCTGGGACTGCCCGCTGCACGGCTCCCGGTTCGCACCGGACGGCAGCGTCCTGGAGGGTCCCGCGACCAAGCCGCTGGCGCGTCGCGACGCGGGAGCGCAGCACGCGGCCGGCGACGCGTGAGACCTCGCGGCTGGGGTACCGCAACGGCATGTTCGACGGCTACCGCGACCGCGACCCGCAGTCCGAGAGCGTCAGCGCTCCCGTGGAGGACGACGCCCCTCCCCGCCGTACCCGCTCGACGGTGGTCCTGGTGACGCTCAGCGTGCTGGCCATCTTCGTGCTGGGCGCCGCGCTGGTGTGGGCGGCACTGGACGCCGCCGCCTGACCTCGAGTCGACCCGGGGCTGAGCCGCTCAGCACCACTGGGCCGTGGTGTTGTGCACGCGCGGCGACGGGATGCCGACGAGCTCGAAGTAGCGGGCGCACTCCGCGATCCGCCGCACGGTCGGGGACGCGGCCACCACCTCGAAGCGGCGCCCGGCCAGGTCCCAGGCGCGTCGGGCGGTGTCCAGCTCGCGCAGACACACGCAGTCGATGAACGTCAGTCCACCGAGGTCGAGGTTGAGCCGGGTCGCGCTCTCGGCATTGGCGAGCTCGACGAGGCGCGTGTGGAGGTCGTCGCGCAGCGCGATGTCCAGCTCGCCGCAGGCGACGAGCAACGCGACTGGTGGGGCGACGAACGAGTCGATCGTTGCGTTCACGGGGATGACCTGATTCCGCCAGGCCCTCGGGTGCCCGTTTTCTCGAGCGGGGGTCCTTGGACCGTACGCCGCTGGTGAGGTCGCTCACAAGCACCGGGCTGGTCCGCCCGGCACCCCTGAAACTAGCGCGACAACTGTCGGTGCGGGCCGGGAGAATCCGGACCAAATGATCGCCGCCCTGATGCGCTACATGCGCCCACCGTCGCCCCTCGCCGGCCGTCTCTCGGTCCAGTCCCTGCTGTTCGCGCTGGGCGAGGGCACCTTCATGACGGGGTCCGCCGTCTTCTTCACGCAGATCGTCGGCCTCAGCGCGGCGCAGGTGGGACTCGGCCTGACCCTGGCCGGTGTCGCGTCGTTCCTCGCCGCGGTGCCGATGGGCAAGCTGGTCGACCGGATCGGACCGAAGAAGGCGTGGGCGGTCAGCTCCGTCGGCCAGGCGGCGATGTTCTCCGTCTGGCCGTTCATCACCGACTTCCAGGGCTACCTCGCGATGGCCGTCGGCATGGAGGTGATCGGTTCGCTCGGCGGCGCCGCCTACGGCGCCTACACGATCGACGTACTGCCACCGGCCGAGCGGGTGAAGTCCCGCGCCTACATGTACTCCGCGCTCAACGTCGGCTTCACGCTCGGCTCCTTGGTCGGAGGGATCGCGCTGGCCTTCGACTCCGACGAGGTCCTGCGGGCCGTGCCGTGGTTCACCGCTGGTGTCTTCCTGGTCAACGCGGTGGCCGTCAGCCGGCTGCCGCGCGCCTCCCACGACATGCGCACGGCCGAGGACCGCAAGGTGAAGGTGCCCGGGCCGGGGCCGCTGCGCAACTGGGGGTGGCTGCTCACGACGTTCTTCACCGGGGTCCTCTGGACGAACCAGGTGCTGCTCAACATCGTGATCCCGCTCTGGCTGGTCACGGAGACCGACGCTCCCCGGGTGTTGCTGGCCTTCCTGTTCGGCACCAACACGGTGATGTGCATCTTCCTGCCGATGGCCGCCTCGCGCGGGGTCAAGGACGTGCCGACCGCGCTCAAGGCGGTCCGGATCTCGGCGACCTTCTTCGTGGTCTCCTGCGTCATCACCCTGGCCACGCACGACACCGTCGGCTGGGTCACGATCGCGCTGGTCTGGCTGGGGCACGTGACGGTGACCGGGGCCGAGCTCTACCTCTCGGCCGGCAGCTGGTCGTTCGAGGCGGAGCTGATGGACCCGCGCCAGCGCGGCGCCTACCAGGGTGCCGCCGAGCTGAGCGGGACGGCCGGCAAGGTGTGGGCGCCGGCGCTCTACACGTTCCTCGCGATGAGCTGGGGAGCGTCCGGGTGGCTGGTCATCGCCGGGATCATCGTCGTGGCCACCGTGCTGCTGCACCCGTCGACCCGGCTGGCGCGGCGGTTCCTCGAGCAGCACGTCCCGGCCGACGTGCTGGCCGACGCACGCGCCGGAGCCCCCGATGCCGACTCGCCCGTGGCGGTCGGGCCGCCGTCCCTCATCGACACCGACGAGCCGGCGACGAGTCCCACACCCTGACCTGGCCTACTCCTCATAGGATTTTGCCTAAAGAGTGTAGGCAACGTACCGTCGTGGCCGTGCAGACCTTCACCGAGGCGGAGATCCGCCGCTCCTTCGTCAACTGCAGCCGGGGCGAGGCGCAGCGCGCCAACCTGCCCGACGGCTTCGAGGACCTGGCGTGGGACGACCTGGACTTCCTCGGCTGGGTCGACCCCAAGGCACCGCAGGTCGCGTACGTCGTGGTGCCGAGGGACGACGGACCGGTGGGCGTCCGGCTGCGCCGCAACAACAGCGGCAGCGGGCGGGCGCGGATGTGCTCGTTGTGCTGCACGGTCCACCCGGCCAACGGCGTGACGCTGATGGTGGCCAACCGCAGCGGCAAGGCGGGACGCGACGGCAACTCCGTCGGAGTCGACGTGTGCGCCGACCTGCGCTGCTCCGGCTACGCCCGCGGTTGGGCGCCCACGCCCGCCGTCAGCCTGCTCGAGGAGACCACCTCGCCGGAGCAGCGGGTGGACCGGTTGCTCCGCAACCTCGACGTGTTCGTGCGGCGGGTCGTGCGGTGACCGACACCGACACCAGATCCAGGCTCAACCGGGACAGGGTCGTTGCCGTGGCTGCCGACCTCGCCGACGAGCATGGCCTGCGCGCGGTCACGCTCAGCTCCGTCGCCCGGGACGTCGGCGTGCGCACGCCGAGCCTCTACTCGCACGTCCGCGGCTCCGACGACCTCCGGGCGGGCCTGGCCGCGCTGGCGCTCGGCGAGCTGGCCGACCGCGGGCATCGCGCGCTGGCCGGGCGCTCCGGTCGCGACGCCCTCGTCGCGTTGGCGAACGCGCACCGCGACTACGCGCGCGAGCACCCCGGCCGGTTCGAGGCCGCCGGCGCGCTCGACGTACCGCTCACGCCCGACCTCGCGCCCGCGGCCGCCCGCGTCGCCGACCTGTCCGTGGCAGTCCTACGCGGCTACCCGGTCCCCGAGGCCGAGCACGTCCACGCAGTACGGCTGGTGGCGAGCCTGCTGCGCGGCTTCATCGAGCTCGAGACCGGCGGCGTCTTCGCGCACCGCGACCCGTCGAGCGACGAGTCCTGGGCGCGCGTGCTCGACACTCTCGACCGGACGCTGAACGACTGGCGCTGACCCGTGCGGGTCACTATTCGGCCCAGATGGGCAGCCTGTCCAGGAAGGCGGCGACCCGAGGCCCCGGCACGAGCGCGTTGCGGACGCGGCCACCGGCATGCAGGTCGAACAGCACCGCCTGCTGCTCGGGCAACGGCAGCATCTCGACGTCGTTGTCCATGACGGGGGCGGTCAGGGCGCGCCGCAGGCTGTCGCACCGGATCTGCCATCGCCCGCCGGGAAGGACGGGCTGTTGCGCGGTCGCCGACAGGGTCAGCGTGACGTACTGCGGGTCGTCGGGTCGCCAGGTGAGCCGGAGGCGGGCGGTCCACCCGTCGTCGGGGTGGCCGGCGTCCCGACCCGTGGCGACCACGATCGTGTCCGTGAGCACCGCATCGTCCGTCGATCCGGCCCCCCTCCTCGGTCCGGTGCGCTGGGTCGCCCAGTACACGCTGCCGCCGGCCGGGTCCTCGCTGTGACCCGAGCCGTCCGCGACAGTCCGCACGATCTCGAGTCCCCGACCACGCTCGAGGATCGCGCCGTTGGGCTGGGCAGGGGGACCCGCGTGCGGTGAGGGAGCCGAGACGACGCCCCGATCGCGTACGGCGATCTGCAGCAGGTCACGACCCAGCTCGAGTCGCAGCTCCAGGTCTCCGCTACCGGCGTGCTGCACGCCGTTGGTGACCAGCTCACTGACCACGAGCATCGCGTCCCCGGCGACGTGCGCGACCTGCCAGCGCGTCAGCACCTCCTCGGTGAACCGGCGTGCCCGGCTCGGAGAGGTCAGCGTGGGCGCGAGGACCATCCGGTCGCGCAGTCGAGGCCGATCCGAGTCCTGCCGGGTCAGGGCCGCAGGGACCGAGTCGGCCATGGCGAGGAAGCGTGGCGCGCCGGTGGCGGCGAGCGCTTCCGCCGGTTGGCCGTGGGCACCGACCAGCCACACCACCGGCCCCGGCCAGGGCGCGGTCCACTGTGCTGCCACCAGGACGGCGACGCACACGGGGGCCAGGCCGCTCACCTCCGACAGGTCGCACACCAGGCAGGTCGGCCTGTCGGCCATCGCCTTGCCGACTGCCTCGCGCAGCCGGGGTGCGTCCTCAGGTAGGACCGCCCCGCTCAAGCGGAGGACGGCGCAACCTCCTGCGTCGCCTCTGTGCAACTCCATGGATCCGGCCCCCTCGCGTCGAGATCCGGTTGCGAGGCCGTCGACCGGAGCGAGCTGCGCCGTCGGCTCGTGACCGCTTCTACTCGTTCATCTTCCTGGGGAGTCGCGACCTCGTCCAACGCATAACGCATGCCCGATCTCGCGATACCCATGCCTGGATGTGCCCGACATTCTCGGTGCACGCACGATCTCGCAGCACCGACCGACACGCCTTGTTTTCAGCCCTGGTCGGTCTTGTTGCCGTCGACCACGTCCATCACCAGCAGCGCGGCCCGGGACCCCTCGTGCTGGTTGACGATGTGGCTGAGCGTGACCCGCACCTGCAGGGGTTTCCCGCGCCGGCTGATCGCGTCGAGCACGACACTGACCGGTTCCGGTCGCTCGTCCGTCAGCTGGTTGCGGATCTCCTGCCGCAAGGGCTCGAGTGGCAGCCCGATGTCCAGGTTGAACAGGTTCGCCCCCACTGCCTCGTCGGAACGGACTCCCCAGAGGTCGGCGGCGCGGTGGTTCCAGACGAGCACCCTGACGTCGGTGTCGACGACAGCGACGCCGAGGTTCATGCTGCCGAGGACGGACGTCATGAACGCATTGAGCCCGTCCAGCTCGTCCTGCCGTTCGCGCAGCGCCTCGTTGCTGAACTGGAGCTCGTCGTTCATCGACTGCAGCTCCTCGTTCATCGTCTCGAGCTCCTCGTTGGTGCTCTGGAGCTCCTCGTTGGTCGTCTCCAGCTCCTCGACAGTGCTCTGGAGCTCCTCGTTCGTCGTCTCCAGCTCCTCGTTGGTGCTCTGCAGCTCTTCGTACGCCGTCTCCAGCTGACGGTTGGAGAACTGCAGCTCGCGCTGGAGCTGGCGGTACTGGGTGACGTCGTTGAAGATCACCGTGACCCCGAGCGTCGATCCGGTGTCGTCGGTGAGCGGCACGACCTGGATGTCGAGTGACAGGGGGTCCGACGAACCGCGCAGCAGGCTGACGTCGCGGACCCACACGGGACGACGGTGGTGGACGGCCTCGTCGATGTGCGTGCGCAGCTCGATCGGCCGGTAGGAGATCTCGAGGTCCTGGATCGGTCGACCGATGTCGCGCGGGGACAGCGAGAACAGATGAGTCGCCCGGTTGTTGCAGAACGCCAATCGGCCCTTCTCGTCCAAGACGATCTGCGCCGCGGCCGAGGACATCAGCGCGGCGTGCCGCAGCTCGGTCGAGTCGTCGTTGCGCGCGGTGTTGTGGCTGACGTTGTTCGGCAGCAGTGCGCGGCGAGCCGTGCCGTCTCCACCCTGCCTCTTGAAGAAGCGACGCTTGAGCTCGATGGGCCGGAAGTACGCCCCGTGGCTGAGCAGCATCTCGGCCTTGCCGACAGGATCCCGTCCGGCTTGAGCGCGAAGTGCATCCGGTTCAGGATCCGAGCCTGGGTCTCGGCGGTGAAGTACATCAGCGTGTTGCGGCAGGCCAGCACGTCGACGTGCGAGATCGGCGCGTCCTGCACGAGGTCGTTGCGGCCGAAGATGACCGAACGGCGGAGCTCCTGACGGAAGACGAAGCGCGTCCCGGCGGGCTCGAAGTACCTCTCACGCATCTCGGGCGGCACGGGCTCGAGGTCGCGGACGGTGTAGGTCGCCTGCCGGGCGTGCGCCAGGGCGTCCTCGTCCACGTCGGTCGCATAGATCTTGACGCGCTCGCGGAACTCGTCCATGCCGAGCTGCTCGGCGAACAGCATGGCGAGCGAGTACGCCTCCTCGCCGGACGCGCAGCCGGCGCTCCAGGCCCGGATCGGCTGGCCGGCGTTGCGCGTGCAGATCTCGGGCAGCAGCTTGTCGGCGAGGTACTGCCAGGACTCCGAGTCCCGGAAGAAGCTCGTGACGTTGATCAGGATGATGTTGAAGAGCTCGGTGAACTCCTCGGGGTGCACGAGGAGGTAGTCGTGGTACTCCTCGAACGTCTTCAGCTCCAGGGCGTCGAGCCGACGGCGTACCCGCCGGACGAGGCTGGCCCGCTTGTAGCCCGTGAAGTCGAAGCCCCGCTGCTCCTTCAGGTGCTCGAGCAGCGACTCGAAGGCCTCGTCCTCCTGGGTCGACACGATGTCCGGTCTCCTGTCTCGTCCGTCTCGCTCGGTCGGGCTCGTCCGGTCAGGCCGACTCGGGCTCGCCGTCGCCGCTGCCGATCTGCGCGATCAGGTCACGCACCAGCTCGGCCGCGCGGAGCGCCTCGTCGGCCGCCTCCTCGAACCGCTCCGCAGTGAGGTCGTGTCCGCGGTCGACGGCGCTGCCACCGAGCGTCCGGCTGAGCACGGCCTTCTCCTCGAGGCTGCGGAGCGCCATCCACAGCGCGCTCTCGAGGTCCACGGTCTTGCGCGCCGCCAGGCTCTCCGCGGACCACGCGTGGCCAACGCGGCAGCGGTAGCGGGTGAGCGAGCCCTCGACGATCTCGAACAGTGCTCCGTGGCAGTCGGGGCACGCGAACCCGGACGGTGTGCCGGGACGTTCCTCGTCGTGCATGGCGGTCGGATCCATGTCGGCCATGGCGGCCTCCTGCCTCATCAGGTCCGATGGTGGCGGCTCGTGGTCCACGGTCTGGTCCAGCAACGACGTCAGCACGGTGGGGATGTCGGCGGCCGGCGCGATCTTTCCTTCGCGTACGGCGGCGAAGGCGGCTCTGGGCATGCTGTCGTGCAGCGCTTCGTCGAAGTCCTGGACGACGCACCCGCCACCGCGCGACACGATGGCGACGGCACCGGCGGCGCCGTCGTCGAGCGCGCCGGAGAGCACCACACCGATCACGCGTGACCCCCGTGCCCGGGCCGCCGACCGGAACAGGACGTCGATGGCCGGCCGGTGCCCGTTCTCCTGCGGCCCTCGCGAGAGCGCCACGGCGCCGTCGTACACGATCAGATGGCGGTCGGGCGGTGCGATCAGGATCTGCCCGGGCTCGAGCAGGTCGCCCTCCCTGGCGTGCCGCGCGGGCAGGCGTCCGGCGCGGCTGAGGATCGCGGGTAGGGCGCTGGTGCCCGTGGACGGGATGTGCAGGACGACCAGGATTGCGGCCGGGAAGTCGGCGGGGAGCCCCGCGACGAGCGAGCGCAACGCCTCCACACCGCCCGCCGACGCGCCGACGACGACCAGGTCCCTACGGCGAGCGGCTGTCGGCATGCCCTCTCAATTCCTCGATCTCTGCCATCTTGTCACCACGACGACGCGGGTCATACTCGTGCGGAGGGAGTCTTTCATGGGTGCAGTGGACGAGAGCGACGTCGCTGCCGCGCGGGGCACCGGCTGGTCGCCGCAACTCGAGCAGCTGCGCGAGCGGATCGCCGCGGCGCGGTCCCGCGAGCACACCAGCCTCGAGACGACGATCCTGCTCCAGGACCTCGAGACCGCGCACGAGGAGCTGCGGGTCGCGGACGAGGAGGTCCGTGCCCAGCAGGAACAGATCGCCGGGCTCCTCACCCACCACCGGCTCGTCCGGTGGCAGCACGAGCGGGTCCTGGCGGCGCTCCCCGTCGCGGTCGTCACCACCGAGCGCCACGGCCAGATCCGCACCGGCAACGCCGCGGCCGCGACACTGACCGGACTCCGCACGGACTTCCTGACGAGGAGGCCGGTGTTCTCGCTCTTCGCGGACGAGGACCGTGCCGCTCTCCGTGAGGACCTCGCGCGTCTGAGCCGCGGCGGCGGCGGCTTCCGTCGGCTCGTGACCCTGACTCCGCACCGGGGCGACGCCGTACCGGTCGAGGTGTTCGCCTCGGCGCCACTCGGCGACGGCAAGTCAGAGGTCACCTGGTTGCTGCTGGGTGCGGTCGACGCACAGGAGGACGCCCCGGCGGCTGCCCAGCTCCCCCGCGCGCTGGTCGACCTCACGAAGCTGCCATCACTCGGCATCGGGATCGACGACATGGTGCACCGGGGCGCTGAGCTCTGCCAGGCCGCCCTCGGGGACCGGATGACGCTCAGCCTGGCCGTGGGCTCCCCACTGGCTCCGCGGGCACTCGCCACGACGTCGCGGCTCGCCCAGGAGCTCGACGGAGCCCAGACGGCCGCCGGCGAGGGCCCCACCGTCAGCAGCTTCGAGCACGGCAGGGTCGTTGTCGTCAGTGACGTCCGGACCGACACGCGGTGGCCACGCCTCGTGGCACGCACGGCCGGGAGCGACGGCGGCTTCGTCGTCGCGGCACCCATCACGACCGGGGACCCCGTCGACGGGACCTTCACCGTGTACGGGTCACAGCGCGGGCTGCCCGGTGAGCACCTGCGGCACACCGCGCAGATCTTCGCGGCCGCCATCGCCGCCATCCTGCACGAGATGGACCTCCGGGAGGAGCTGGCGTCGCTGGCCGAGGACATGAAGGCAGCGCTGGCGTCGCGCGCCACCATCGACCAGGCGAAGGGCGTCATCCTGGCCGACAAGCGATGCGGCCCCGACGAGGCGTTCCAGTACCTCGTCGAGCTGAGCAGCACGTCGCACATGAAGCTGCGCGACCTCGCAGCGACGATCGTCGCGCAGACCAGCGCGCGTGAGTGAGACGCACGCGACCGAGGTCGGAACCGGCGGACCACATGACCGAGCAGCTCGAGAACGCACGGGTTCGTCGCCAGCACGACGCGGCGGCTCGCGCACGCGAGGCGGCGATCCGGGCCACGCAGCTTCGGGTGCGACTGGCGCGGCTGCAGGCGGGGGTCCCGCCGAGCGCCGACGACGTGGAAGATGCCCGCGCCGCAGTCGAGAGAGCCCTCGCCGCCGGGATCCTGGCACTCGAGCACGCCGCGGACGCGCACACCCGCGCCGCGGCCGCCCACCGCTCGGCTGCGACCCTGCTCGACCGCGTCGCCCGGCACGATCGGGCCCAGGCCCACCGTGCCGCGGCGGACGTCGATGACAAGGGGGCACGGGCCGACTCCGCGTCGTACCAGAGAGGCTCGACGCGAACCGATGCCGAGCCGGGCGGGAGCCCGGGGTCATGACCGACCCGGGGATCGAGAGGTCTGGACGGCCCCTTGCGATGGCGGCGACGGGGTACCTGTGCGTCGGAGCGTCAGCGGGAAGTGGTGAGGGTCGTGTTCTGTCGTAGCTGTGGCATCGAGATGGGCGACGCCCGTGCCCAGCACGTCGCGTGGCACCGGGCTCACGACCAGGAGCTGCTGGCCCTGCGTCAGCAGGTGCTGGCCCTGCACACCGAGGTCCGGTCGTTTGAGGACGAGCTCGATCGCGTCCGCGGCCTGACCTCCGCGGTGTACGACGTACCACGCCGCGAACCGCGCGCGCGGGCGGCCCCTGCATCGGAGGCGGCAGGACATGGCGGCCCCGGCGAGCGGCTCGGGGGGTAGCCGGGCTCGCCGGGGCCGGTCCGGAGTGTCCGTCGGTCAGCCGCCGGGGACCAGATGCTGCTCCTGCTCCATGGCGCGCACCGTCTGGCTCGTCGACGCGAACACGGCGCACTCGCTGCCGACACCGGCCAGTGTCAGGACCCGCGCGACAGTGCCGCGGGCGGAGGCGAGCGCCAAGCGGCCCCCGCGTGCGGTGTGATGACGGGCCGCCGAGACGAGCACGTCGAGAGTTGCGCAGTCGACGAAGCAGGTGTCGCCGAGGTCGACGACTGTGAACGGTCGGGGGTGACGCTCGGCGGTCTCGAGCGCGGCGGCCAGAGTCGACGCCGTACTGACGTCGAACTCGCCGTGAAGACCGATCACCTGGACGCCGCCCGAAGGCACGCTGGTGATGCGTGAAGCCATCGTCGAACCCGATCGAGGGCGCCGGGTGACATCCTGGGCTCAGACGCTTCCGGAACTGGCTCAACGGTAACCCCGTGCAGTCAGCGGAAGGTAGTGCCAATCGGGTGGTTCGGTCTCCCCCGCTTTACGGACCGAGTGACTCAGGTGAGTGAACGCAGCCGGTCCTCCAGGAACCTGCGTACGGCGGGCTCGGTGGTGAGTGCCGTTGGGCGGTTCGATCCAGGTCAACGACACTAAACGCGTGACGTGTGCGATCGACGAGGTGCTCGGCATCATCCTCAAGGACTTGGCGGCCACAGGTGTGCCGCTGCCACGCGTGGAGCCGTCGACGTGGCAGACCTGGGAACAGTCGGAGTCCGTCATGCTGTTCGCGGCTGACGGAACTGGCATGGGGGTGTGGCTGGACCTGTCGCTGTCCGAAGATATGGCGCTCGCCCATCTGGCCGACCAGGTCCAGGAATGGGTGATCGAGGAACTCGCCCGGCTCGGCCGACCCACCAACTGGCCGATCTGCGCGGCTCACCCTGCCAACCATCCCCGCCAAGCTGTTGTCGAACACGGTCGCGCGGTCTGGGCTTGCCCGATCGGGGCCGCCGACGCGGCGCACATGGGTGAACTGTCGGGTGCCTGAGAGGCTCCGGGGTGCGCGGGGGGTGCGCATCAGCGAGGAGTAGGCGAATGACAAAGCCAGAACCCCGCCCCTCCTGCGGTGTTTCCGCTGGTGGGACGGGGTTCCGATGTGGTGGAGCTGAGGGGATTCGAACCCCTGACCTTCTCATTGCGAACGAGACGCGCTACCAACTGCGCCACAGCCCCATGCGGCCCGGACGAACCGGACGCGAGCAGAAAAGATACCAGCCGTCGGCGGGAGCCGCCGAATCAGGACCCCACCGCGCGCTGCTGCTCGACCGGCGCCTCGTCGGCGGCCTGCCCGGCCTGCTGCGCCCGCTGGACCTCGGCCTCCGCGACCAGCGCGGAGTCCTGCTCGTTGCGGCCCGAGGTCCAGGTGCCCGGCTCGTCGAGGTCGATGGTGCGGACGGTGCGCTTCGCCTTCGGCTTCGTGACGTACGTCGGCAGCGTGACGGGCAGCGGGTCCCAGAGCGAGCCGCCGTCCTCGGTCGGCACCATGACGGCGTCGAGGACGTCGACGGGGATCGCGATGGTGTCCTCCTCCGGCGCGACCTCCTCGAAGCCCTGCGCATTGCGGATGGCCGGGACGTCGAGGCCGGCGGCGGCCGGGCGGACCGCCTCCTCCTGCTCGATCGCGGTGACGAGGTCGGCCTCCCAGCGAGCGTCACGGGCGCGGCGGACCTGGGTTCGGCACAGCACCAGCCACAGCAGCACGAGTCCGCCCGGGATCGCGTCGGCCCACCAGGGCACGATCGCGAACGCGGCGAGGCCGGCGACGACAACGGTGCAGAGAAGCAGGAAGAGCAGCACCCGGCGACGGCGTCGGGCAGCGGCGCGGGCGGCGAGCCGGGCCGCGCGGGCGGTACGGCGGTCGACCGGCGCGGCCTTCTTGGCGTTGGCGACCTTGTCGGTCTTGTCACTGGCGGTGGCGCCGTCGTCCTCGGAGACGGACGGCACGACCAGGCGGCTGTCGCGACCGCTCACCGCCTCGCGACGGGCGACGACGCGCAGCTCCGAGGAGAAGGTGTCCACCGAGCGGGTCTTCGCCACTTCGTCGTGGTGCTTGAGCGCCTTGGGAATCAGGTAGACGGCCCACGCCACGGCGAGCACGACGAAGATGACTGCCGACAGGTCCACGCGACGAACGATAGGAGCGCCGGAGCAGTTCGACCCGCACGTGGAGCGGTGTGTCGCGAGATCACTCCTGTGACCTTGTGTGACTGATGTGATTTCAGGTGTTCTCGGCGCGGGGGCCCTGCCGGTACCGCCGCAGCACGCCGCCCTCGCACTCTTCGCGCGTCAACGCGAACAGCCGGTGGTCGCGCCAGGCGCCGTCGATGTGCAGGTAGCCCTTGGCGTAGCCGACCTCGGTGAAGCCGAGCTTCTCCACTACCCGCAGCGATGCGGCGTTCTCCGGCCGGATCGCCACCTCGACCCGGTGCAGGTCGAGCTCGAAGATGCAGTAGTCGGTCACCAGCGCGAGCGCCGTCGGCATCACGCCCTGACCCGCGAACCGTTGGTCGATCCAGTAGCCGATCTGCGCCCACCGCGCCGAGCCGCCGGTGATGTTGGTGACCGTGATCTGGCCGGCGAACTCGTCGTCGACGGTCACCGCGAACGGCAGCGCGCGCCGTTCGCGGGCCTGCCGGTGCAGGTCGCGGACGAGGCCGCGGAACGACTTCGGCGCGGTCCGGTCGCCGGGCGGCAGCGTGGCCTCCCACGGCGTCAGCCAGGCCGCGTTGCGACGCCGTACCTCCGCCCAGGCCTTCGCGTCAGACATCAGCAGCGGACGCACGCCCACCCGGCCGGCCCGCAACGTGACGCGCCACGACGTGCTCAGTGGTCACTCCCCACGATCTGCTCGACGGCGTGCCGTAAAAGGGGTACGACGACCGCGAGTCCGTCCTTGACGCCGCCGCGCGACCCGGGGAGGTTCACGACGAACGCCTGCCCGCTCACGCCGGCGAGGCCGCGCGAGAGCGCCGCCGTCGGCACGCCCTGCGCGACGCCGCGTGCGCGGATCGCCTCGGCCACGCCCGGCACCTCGCGGTCGAGCAGCGGCCGCGTCACCTCGGGCGTGCGGTCGGTTGGAGTCAGCCCGGTCCCGCCGGTCGTCAGCACCGCGCGTGCCCCCGACGCCACGGCCTCCTTGATCGCGGCACCGACCGGCTCGCCGTCCGGGACGACGACGGGGTCGTCGACCTCGAAGCCCTCGTCGCGGAGCGCGGCCACGATCAGCGGCCCGGTGGTGTCCTCGTAGACCCCGGCGGACGCGCGGTTGGACGCGACGACGACGGCTGCCTTCATCGCGCGTCCCGCACCCAGTCGCCGGACTTGCCGCCGGTCTTGGACTCCACGCGGATGTCGGTGATGACCGCTCCCTTGTCCACGGCCTTGACCATGTCGACCACGGTCAGCGCCGCGACGGACACGGCCGTGAGCGCCTCCATCTCGACACCGGTTCGGTCGCTCGTGCGCACGGTGGCGGTGATCTCGACGGCGTCGTCGGCGACCGCCAGGTCGACGGTCACGCCCGAGATCGCCAGCGGGTGGCACAGCGGCACCAGGTCGGGCGTGCGCTTGGCGGCCATGATCCCCGCGACGCGCGCGACCCCGAGCGCGTCGCCCTTCGGCACGCCCTCGCCGCGCAGCAGCCGCACCACCTCGGGCGAGACCAGCACGCGGCCCGACGCGACGGCCTGCCGCGCGGTGACGTCCTTCGCCGACACGTCGACCATCCGGGCGGCCCCGGACTCGTCGACGTGGGTCAGCCGTGGCGCGTCAGTCATCAGAAGTCCCGGTCGAGCACGAGCACCTGGACCTGCTCGCCGGCCTGCACGGCCGTGACGTCCTCGGGCAGCACGATCAACGCGTTCGCGTCGGAGAGGTCGCCGAGCAGGTGCGACCCATGGCCGCCCACCGGTGTGACGTGGGCACCCTTGCCGTCGACCTCGAAGTACGCCCGCGCGAACTGCCGCTTGCCCGGCATCGAGTTGATGCCCTTGGTGAGCAGCGCGCGCACCATCGGACGGCGGTACGGCGTCTTGCCCATCATCCGGCGGATGGCCGGCAGCACGAACATCTCGAACGACACGTACGCCGACACCGGGTTGCCCGGCAGCGTGATGATCGGCGTCGCGTCCTCGCCGATGAACCCGAAGCCTTGCGGCTTCCCGGGCTGCATCGCGACCTCGCCGAAGGACACGGTGCCGAGCTCGGCCAGCACCTCCTTGACCACGTCGTACGCACCCTTGCTCACGCCGCCGCTGGTGACGACCAGGTCGGCGCGCACCAGCTGGTCGCTGAGCGCGTCGGTGAACGCGGTGGGGTCGTCGGACACGATGCCGACGCGGTAGGCGATCGCGCCGGCGGCACGTGCGGCAGCCGCCAGCATGTAGCTGTTCGCGTCGTAGATCGAGTCGTGGTCGAGGCCGGAGCCCGGCTCGCGCAGCTCGGAACCCGTCGACACGATGACCACGCGGGGGCGCGGCCGGGCCGCCACGGTCGCGCGGCCGACCGAGGCGAGCAGGCCGATCTGGCGCGGTCCGAGGACGGTCCCCTCCTCGAGGATCACGTCGCCGCGGCGCACGTCCTCGCCGGCGTACCGCACGTGCTGCCCCTTGGTCGGCGCCTTCGTGATGCGCACGTTGGCGATGCCGCCGTCGGTCCACTCCACGGGTACGACCGAGTCGGCGCCCTGCGGGACCGGCGCGCCGGTCATGATCCGCACCGCGGTGCCGGGCGAGAGCGCGAACAGCTTGGTCTGCCCCGCCGCCATCTCCCCCACCACCGGCAGGTGCACCGGGTGGTCCTCGCTGGCCGTGGCGACGTCGTCGAAGTAGACGGCGTACCCGTCCATCGCGCTGTTGTCGAAGGCCGGCAGGTCCATCGACGCCGTGATGCTCTCGCACACCGGGAGGCCGACTGCCTCCAGCAGCGGCTGGTCGTACGGCGGGAGCGGCGGGATCGACTCGACGATCCGCTCGACGTGCTCGTCGACTGTGCTCAGCCGGTCGGTCGGCATCAGGGAGCGCGTCATACCGGCCAATGTATCCGTCAGCCCAGCGTCGTTCCCGCTTCCACGCGCCGCCCGGCACCCTCGTCGTTCAGGACCGCCTCGCCGACGACCTTCACGTCCGCGCCGAAGGTCCAGTCGCCGTTGACCACGAGCTTCCGGGCCTCCCGCAGTGACGGTGCGCCGTCGGGGAAGCGCTGGTCGAAGTCGGCCACGAGCTTGTAGTAGCGCGGGTCCAGGTCGACGAACGGGAGGTGCTTCGAGACCTTGTGCAGCACGTGGTCGTCGTCGAGCTCGTAGCAGTCCGAACGAAGGACCAGCAGGTCGTTGGTCGTCTTCACCGGCACGAACCGCGCGCGGGTCACCTCGATGGTGGTCGCCCCGTCGAACACCTCGATCGCCGCACCCATCGCGGTCTCGATCTGCACGACCTCGGGGCTCTCGGGGTCGGTCGGGTCGACGGTCTTGGTGTTGCGGATCAGCGCCAGGCCGAGGATGCCGTTGCGCTTGTCGAGCTCGTCTCGCAGCGCGTTGAGGTCGATCCAGAGGTTGTTGGTCGAGCAGAACTTGTGCCGGTCGAGGTCCCCCAGCGCGGCCTTGTCCTCCTCGAGCGTCTGCGCGGTCTCGCGCAGCACGATCCGGCCGTCGGACTTGCGGAGCGCGAAGTGCCCGCCCTTGCGGTCCGACGGAGTACGCCGTACCGCCTCGATCGCGAACGGCGCCCCCGAGCCGGCGAACCAGCCGGCCACGCGCGGGTCCGGCAGCGCGCCGAGGTTGTCGGAGTTGGAGACGAAGACCTGGGTGTAGCCGGCGTCGATGAGCTTGTCGAGCAGGCCGGTGCCGCGCAGCGCGGTGTAGATGTCGCCGTGGCCCGGCGGACACCACTCGAGGTCGGGGTCGGCGGGCCACTCCACCGGGGTGAGGTCGTCGGCGCGGAGCTTGGGCTCCTTGTTCTGCAGGAAGTCCAGGGGTAGCCCCTCGACCGGCAGCTCGGGGTACCGGTCCAGCACCGCCAGCGTGTCGTCGGACGTCCGGAAGCTGTCCATGAAGATCAGCGGAAGCGGTGCGTCGTACCGCTTCCTCAGCGACAGCACCTGCCGCACGATGATGTCGAGGAAGGTCAGCCCCCCACGCACCTCGAGCAGCGACTTCGCGCGGTCCATGCCCATCGACGTACCGAGGCCGCCGTTGAGCTTGATCACCGCGGTCCGGCCGATCGCCTCCCGCGCCAGGTCGTCCGGCACGTCCGCGTCGGCCAGCGACGGAGAGTCGAGCGGCTCGATCGTCGACTCCGGAACCATCCCGGTCTCGCCGCTCTCGACCAGCCGGTAGTAGTGGGCGAACACCTCGATCGCCACCGGGTCCACCCCGGCCGCCCTCATCTTCTCCCGCGCCTGCCGCAGCCCCTCGTCGCTCATGTGCCCGAATCTAGCGAGTGCGGCGGTCGCCAGCTCGGGTGGTCGAGCTTGTCGAGACCACTCTCGTCCACAGGCGAGGCAGTCAGGCCGACGCAGTAGTCGTCCGTGCGCCAGCCTGGACCATGCCCTTCACGTACATCCTTCGCTGCGCCGACGGGACGCTGTACGTCGGCAGCACGCGGTTCGACGTCCAGCAACGCGTCCTCCAGCACAGCATCGGCGAAGGCTCGCGCAACACGGCCTGCCCACTCCCCGTCGAGCTGCTGTGGTGTGCGGAGTTGGAGAAGGTCACCGACGCCTTCGGACTCGAGAAGCAGCTGCAGGGCTGGTCACTCGCCAAGCGTCTGGCTCGGGTCGAGGGGCGGTTCGAGGACCTGCCGGCGCTGGCGCGCTCCCGCTCTACGCGACGTGGTCTCGACGAGCTCGACCACCCGGACGACCACCCGAATGGCCTCAGCCCAGGCGGGTGAGCCCGGACGGCGTGGCGACCGCGTTGACCCGCCGGTCGTGGGGTGCCGACGGGACGTGGTCGAGCACCTCGTCGTCGTACAGCAGCACGCACACGAAGGTCCCAACCGGCACACGGGAGAGCGCACGGTCGTAGCAGCCAGCGCCGCGACCCAGCCGCATACCGCGTCGGTCGACGGCGAGCCCGGGCACCAGGACCGCGTCGGCCGTGGCGACGGCGTCGACGCCGAGGTAGGGCTCGTCAGGCTCGAGCAGGCCGTAGCGAGCGCTCACCAGGTCGGCGTCGCCGGTGTACCGGCCCCAGTCGAGGTCCATACCGGGCAGGACGACCGGGAGCAGCACGTGCCGACCGGCAGCGTGGATGGCGTCGATGAGCGGCCCGGTGCCGGGCTCGTGGTCGCGGGAGACGTACGCCGCGACAGTCGCCGCGTTGCGCACCTCCGGCGTGGCCAGCAGGTGCTCGGCGATCGCACGCCCCGACTCGTTCACCTCGAGCAGGGAGCGGCGGCGGCGCGTGGTCATCAGCTGGTCGCGCAGCGCGATCTTGGCGCCGTCGACCGGCGGGGCGTCCCTCTCCTCCATGCCGCGAGCGTACGGGCTCGGGAGTGTGGTCTCGACAAGCTCCGACCACCCGAGCTCGACCACCCGGATCGGCTACTCGCCGGGCTTCAGCACCAGCCGGTGCTCGGCGGACTCCTCGAGGGCGTCGCGCGACCACAGCCACGGCAGCGTGCGGCCCTCGGCCCACAGCTCGGTCTGGTCGACGTAGTTGTCGTGGAACGCGTGGCCGGACGTCCCAGTCAGGCTGACCCAGCGCGAGTCGTCGAAGTCGGCCATCGACACGACCATCCGCATCGACGGCGCGGCGGTGACCTCGTAGGTGTCGGTGGCGGCGTTCCAGCTGGTCGCATTGACGATCTCGGAGCCGCCGCCGACCTGCCAGCCGCCGCGGTTGAACAGCCACTGCACCAGCCCGACGTCGGACTGGCCGAGCGTCTGGTTCTCGAGGTTCAGCCGGTGGTGGTGGCCCCACGTCCAGTCGACCGCGCGCCGCGACTGCCGCACGACGAGGTCGTCGCGCGCGGCGGCCAGAGCCGCGGCCAGGATGTCGTCGCGCGTCTCGATGGTCGTCTCGGTGTTCGCGTCGTCCCACCAGTGGCTGTCGGGGTCCTCGAGCAGCCGCCGCATCACCTCGAACCACCGGCCGTCGCCCTCCGGCCACACCGCCTCGCGCATGTCGTCGTGGAAGGTCAGCCGCAGCGTCTCCTTCCAGACGGCGTTGAAGTACGCCGCCGCGGCGGAGTCCGCATCGTCGTCGTAGTCCCACGACTTCAACAGGCGCTGGCCGGCTCCGAGGTAGTCCGAGGGCATCAGCACGTCGAGCAGGTACGGCACCATCGTCGGCGCGAACCCGTGCTTCTCGTCGAGCTGCATCTGCGCCATGTCGCCGACGCTGAGCTTCTCCTTCTGCTCGAGCATCTCGACGATGCGCTGGCTGCGGTAGCCGTACGCCCAGTCGCCGGTGAGGTGGAACGGGTAGTCCCTGCCCACCACGGCCTGGTTGGCGGTCGCGACGTACCCGGCGTCCGGGTCGAGCACGGTGGGCAGCGCGTCGAACGGGACGTACTTGCCGGTCCAGTCGTTGGCCGGCAGCCACCCCTCGGCCGGGTAGTCGCCGTCGTTGCCTGACTTGCGGATCGGGATGAGGCCGGGGGCCTGGTAGCCGATGTGGCCTTCGCGGTCGGCGTACACGATGTTCTGCGAGGGCGCCGCGAAGTCGGCCGCGGCGGCCCGGAACTCGTCCCAGTCACTCGCGGCGTTGAGCTCGAAGATCGCGTCCGCGGTGTTGGCCGGCTGCAGGGCGGTCCATGTCAGCGCCACGCCGTACCCGTTGCCTCGCTCCGGTGCGCCCTCCTCGACGGGAGAGTTCGCGCCGACCGTGCTCAGCTCCGCGGAGACGTCGGAGAGCAGCGGGCCGTGGCGGGTCGACCGGACCGTGAACGTGAACGGCTCCTCGCGGCCGAGCACCTCGATGGTCTCGTCGCGGAGCTTCAGGTCGTGCAGCTCACCGTCGTACTCGTAGCGCTGGCCCTCGATCTTCTCGAGATAGAGGTCCGTGACGTCCGGCCCGAGGTTGGTGAAGCCCCAGGCGATGTCCCGGTTGTGGCCGATGATCACGCCGGGCAGGCCGGAGAACGCGAAACCGGTGACGTCGAACGGACAGGTGTCGTCGACCTCCCGGCAGTGCAGGCCCATCTGGTACCAGATCCCCGGCACCGAGACCCCGAGGTGCGGGTCGTTGGCCAGGATCGGCCGCCCGGTCGTGGAGTGCTGCCCGTCAACGACCCAGCTGTTGCTGCCCAGGCCCTTGCCACGGCCGAGCAGCTGCGGCATCGCGTCGAGGCCCTCCTGCAGGTCGGCCAGCACGTCGGTGACCTCGCTGCCCCAGGCCGGGCGGGCCGGCTTGCGGGTGCCGGGCCGGGTCGCCTCGTCCTCGTAGACCCCGTCGACGACGGCGCCCTGCCGGACGATGGGCTGGTGCCGGCCGTAGGGGTACGGCGGGAACAGCCCGGCGATGTCGTCCTCGCTGTAGCGGCCGGCGAGGACCGCCCGGGTGATCTCGTCCTCCATGTTGCTGCGGAGGTCCCACGCCATCGCCTTCAGCCACGCGACCGAGTCGACCGGCTCCCACTCCTCCGGCGCGTAGTCGAGGCCGTTGAGCGCGAGTACGGCGTACTCCAGCGACATCGACGACGGCCGGTGCGTGTCGATGTAGGCGTTGACGCCGTCACTGAACGCCTCGAGGTACGCCAGCGTCTCGGGGTCGAGCAGCGAGAGCTCCTTCTCGGCCACCTCGTGCCAGCCCATCGTTCGGATGAACTTGTCGGTGTCCAGCGCGCTCTCGCCGAGCATCTCCGACAGCCGCCCGGCGGTGATGTGCCGGCGCACGTCCATCTCGTAGAACCGGTCCTGCGCCTGCACGTACCCCTGCGCGTAGAAGAGGTCGTGCGGGGTGTCCGCGTAGATCTGCGGCACGCCGTACTGGTCTCGCAGCACCTCGACGTCGCCGGTCAGGCCGGGAACCGCGATCTCCCCCTCGGTCTCAGGGAACGACGACCGGACCAGGGCGACGGCGGCGACCAGCGCGATGACGACGACCAGCACGACACCCGTGACGACGTACATCGCCCAGCGCCCGGCGCGCGGCCATGCCCGGAACTGCTCCCGGAGTCCGACGCGTCGCTCCTGGTCTACGGGGCCGCCATCCGGCTCGCCACCCGTGCTCGCGGTGCTCGGGGGCGCGGGGGTGTCGGACACGGCGGACATTCTGCCGCCCGGGTCCGGGAAGTTGGCGAACGGGCTCGGTGTTGCGATAATTAGCAATCGGACCCCTCGAGTGCCAGCCGTGAGCCGGACGCGGGTGGGTCGCTGCTCGTTCGACCCGATGGAGGACCCCGTGCCGACCTACCAGTACGCCTGCACCGAGTGCGACCACGCCTTCGAGCAGTTCCAGAGCTTCACCGACGACGCGCTGACCGTCTGCCCCGAGTGCGAGGGCCGGCTGCGCAAGGTCTTCAACGCCGTGGGCGTCGTGTTCAAGGGCTCCGGCTTCTACCGCACCGACTCCCGCGCGAGCTCCAACGGCTCCTCGAGCAACGGGTCCGCGGGTTCGTCGTCCAACGGCTCGAGCGGCGGCAAGAGCGAGAGCTCGTCCTCCAGCTCGTCCGACTCGTCCTCGAGCGGCTCGTCCACCCCGGCCGAGGCCGGCTCCGCCGCCTGACCCACGCCCGCGCCGCTGCACGGCCGGCCGTTCGACGGCGCCCGCAGAACATATGTTTCCGGCGCCCGCCGGCACCGAACCTGTGGACAACGGCCGACACGGCCGTCGCCGCGTCCCTAGCCTCGGGGGATGAGCACCGCACCGCCGCTCCCCCGACCCCGTCCGGCGCGCGCCTGGCGACGCGTTCGCCGGGCGGTCCTGGCTCGTCGCCGCCCGCTCGCCGCGGTCCTGGCCGGTCTAGCCGTGCTGGCCGGGGTGCGGGCGTACGCCGCACCACCCCCGCCGACGGTCGAGGTGCTCACCGCCGCGCACGACATCGCCCCCGGCGCCACTGTCGCGCCCGACGACCTCGTGCGACGCCCGTTCCCGCCCGACGCCGTGCCCGACGGCCTGGTCCGGTCAGCCGGCGAGGCGGTCGGTCGCACCACCACCGGGCCGATCCGCGCCGGCGAGCCGCTCACCGAGGTACGCCTGCTCACCGACGACCTGCTCGCGCATCACCCCGGCACGGTCGCGGCACCGGTCCGGATCGGAGACCCCGGAGCCGTGCGGCTGCTGCGCGTCGGCGACCGGATCTCGCTGTATGCCGCCGACCCGCAGGGCGAGCGGGAGCCGGTGGAGGCGGCGACGGCGGTGCCGGTGATCGCCCTCCCCCGAGCCCGGGACGAGGGGGTCGACTCCGTGTCGGGCGCGCTGGTCGTCGTCGCGGTACCACCCGCGACCGCCCGCACCCTCGCCGGGCTCGGCGTCTCGTCGTTCCTCTCGGCGGTGCTGGTCCGCTAGCGTGCCAGGCATCAGCCGCACATCGGGCGCGGCTCGTCCCAGGAGGAAGCACATGCTGCAGGGATTCAAGGCGTTCATCATGCGGGGAAACCTCGTCGAGCTCGCGGTCGCCTTCATCATCGGCGGCGCGTTCGCGACCGTGGTGACAGCGTTCACGGCGGTGCTCCTGTCGCTGATCAGCAAGCTGACCGGCGAGGGCGTCAACTTCGACTCCTACCAGCCCGGCAACGTCCCTGTCGGCCCGTTCCTCACCGCCCTGATCGCGTTCCTGATCATTGCGTTCGTCGTCTACTTCTTCGTCGTCACGCCCTACAACAAGCTCCAGGAGCGCATGGCCAAGGGCGAGGAGCCGGCCCCGCCGGCCCCCGAGATCGCGCTGCTGACCGAGATCCGCGACCTGCTGGCGGGCCGCCCGAGCTCCGCCGACGTGCGCCTCGACGAGAGCACCGGCGGTACGACGACCAGCAGCTGACCAGCTGACCCGCTGGCCGTCAGGCGCTCAGTCGCCGTGGTGAGGCGGGCGCTGCCGGCGTAGCCACTCCTCCGACGAGCGGTCGGAATGACCACCGGAGTCGTCGCGGTCGTCCCGCGTCGACTCCGGCAGTACGTCGCCGAAGACCTGCGCCCGGCGCCGCGCCCGTTCGCGCGCGGCCCGTGCCTTGTCGTCCGGGCTCGACCCGTTCTCGTCCTCGGGCTGCGGGTCCGGCTGCGGCGACTCGGGCCGGGTCATCGGGCGGCGAGCAGGGCGACGTTCGCCTCGAGCCACCCGGCGTCGAAGACCGGTCGCTGTGGCGCCCACCCGGTCGACGCGGTGAAGTGGTCGCTGCACACGCGCAGCGACCGCGAGAGCGGCTCGGCCCGGTGGCCGACGACCTTGGTCATGAGCGGGCTGAGGAAGCCCACGTCGTCCCGGCCGACCGCCTCGGCGTACGCCCGGACGTAGTCCGCGCGCCGCACCGGCTGGCCGCCGACGTTGTAGACACCGCTCGGCGCGGTGAGGGCGGCGACGATCGCGGGCCCGAGGTCGTCGGTGTGGATCGGGTGCAGCCAGCCGTCCGGGTCGCCGAGACCGACGTTGCGACCCTGCGCCGCGGCGCGGACCTGCCAGCGCGTGAAGTCGTCGTCGCCGACGATGAAGCCGAACCGGAGCACGACGCCGATCCGCGAGTCGCACGTGTAGTCCTGCACCTGGGCCTCGGCGACCGAGGCCGGCTCGGTGGCCTTGGTGATGTCGAGCGGCGACCCCTCCGCGACCCAGGCGTCACCCTGATCGGCGTACAGCTGCGACACGCTCTCCTGGATGATCCGCCGCACGCCAGCCTCGCGCGCTGCCTCGACGACCCGGCGCACACCCTCGGTGCGCAGCCGGTCGTTGTCACGCCAGGCGCCGGGTACGGCGCCCGCCAGGCCGACCGGGATGTGGGTCGCGCAGCTCACGACGGCGTCAGCGCCGGCGAACAGGTCGACGAGGGTGTCGTGGTCGAGCACCGACCCCATCCGCGGGGTCGCACCGAGCGCGGCGAGGCGGTCGGCCTTCTCGAGCGTGCGCGCCAGCCCGACGACCTGGTGGCCCGCGGCGACGAGGGCGCTGACCGCAGCCGAACCTATGACTCCCGTGGCACCCGTGACGGCGACCTTCACATGCGCGGCCTTCCTGATCGCGGCCCGTCCGGCCACCCCACCCAGAGGCACAGCCGATCCAGTCCTGTCGAAACGGTCCCCCCACAACACCCGACTGCTGCACACACCTGCGCGGTCAGGAGCCGGGGCACCCCGGCGTTCCGCGTGCCAGTGTCCGATAACGGCTTGGTAACGGCAAGTCCTAGGGGGAGATTCCGCGTCAAATCTCCGGTCCAGCCGTCCGCTCAGCGGACATCTTCCGGTCTCGCGGGGGTCCCGCGCGTGTCCCGCGAGCAGGGTCACCCCAGGTCAGGCCCGGCAACTGTTCCTGGGTCGGCGGGAGATCAGGCGCAGAGGCCGTTGGCCTCGGCCTCGGCGGCGCGCGCCGCCTCCTCGCGCTCCGCGCGCTTCGACGCGCTCTCCTGCCCGCCCTTGTCGCCCTTGTCGCCCTTGCCGGCGACCGAGCTCGGGTCTTGCGCGGCCGTGGTGATGCCCAGCGACTGACGCTTGGTCAGCGGCTCGTCGTGGCGCAGCCGCTCCCAGATCCGGTCCGCCTCAGGCGCGAGCTGCAGCCGGTTGGGGTCCGGCTCGTAGGTCTCGAACGGGATGCTCAGGAACTGGATCTTGTCGAGGCCGATGTCCTTGAGCTGCTTGGCCAGACCCGCGAGGTGCTTGAGGCTCGCGAGGCCGGGGTCGGTGGTCAGCGACTTGGTGGCGGCGTCCAGGAAGTTGTACAGCCGCACCGGGTTGGCGAGCGTGCCGGCGGAGATCGCCTTGTTGGCCATGGACGCGAGGAAGGTCTGCTGCCGCTTCATCCGGCCGATGTCACCGTTCTCCGAGAGCCCGTGGCGCAGCCGGACGTAGCTGAGTGCCTGCTGCCCCTTCACCTCGTAGGAGCCGGCCGGAAGGTAGATCTTGCCGATGTCGTCGTTGACCTCCTCGGGCACGCACACGGGTACGCCGTCCAGGGCGTCGACCATTGCGCGGAAGCCGTTGAAGTCCACGACCACGAAGTGGTTGATGCGGATGTCCGAGATCTCTTCGACCGTCTTGATCGTGCAGGCCGGGCCGCCCACGGCGTACGCCGCGTTGAACTGGTTGAGCCCACCCGGGTCCGTGCCGGAGCCGTCCTTCTTCTCGCACTCGGGCCGCTCGACCATGAGGTCGCGCGGGATGCTCACGCCGTACGCGCGGGAACGGTCGGCCGAGAGATGCAGCAGGATCGTGGTATCCGACAGCCCGGGTGTGTCGCCGCCGATACCGCCGGCCTGCCCCTCGCGGGTGTCGGAGCCGAGCAGCAGGATGTTCAGCGGCTTGTGCTCGACGTCCTTCTGGACGATTTCGTCCGGCCGGTCGTCACCGAGCTGGTCGGTGACGTCGAGCGCCTCGATGTTGCCCTCGAGGTGGCGGTAGACGAAGAACCCCGCCGTGAGCGCGACGACCAGGACCGCAGCCACCGAGATGACAGCGGCCCTGAGCACGCGGTGCTTGCGCACCTCTTCGCGATGGCGGGGCGTGTGAGACATGGGGTCCTGCGGGTAGACAGCGTCGGACGGCAACCTCGGTATAGGACGACGCAGCACCTACCAGGGTTCCCGCGATCCATGATGCCGAACCGCCGGGCCAGTCGCGAAATCGGTCAGCGCGGGTCGGGCAGCCTCGTGATCCAGTAGTCCGCGGCAGCCGGGTCCTCGTTGCCGAACCGGGCGTTGACCGCCCACAGGAAGCGTCCGACGTCCGCGACGGTCGTCGGTACGTCGAGCTCGTTGCTCGTCTGCTCCTCCAGCACCCTTGCCTTGAGCCGGTTCTTCGACAGCCGGACGTCGACAACCATGTTGTCCTGGTTGCGCACGACGTGCAGGCCGCGCTTGCCGTCGGGCTCGAGCCCGTCGCCGTTGTCGAACGCGTAGCCGCGGGCGTCGATCGCGCGCGTGCGACCGGTGGCCTTGTCCACACGGAACAGCGTGCCGGTGTTGCTCTGCACGAGGATCAGCCACTTGCCGGACCGGATGATGCCGTTGGCGTTGAACCCGGTCTGGTAGTCGAGGTCACCTGTCAGCCGCATCCTCTTCGCCCGGTGCGACGCCGGAACCTTGTCGCCCTTGATGCGCACGACGCCGAGCTGCTGCTTCATCGAGTCGGTGGCGTACACCGCCTTGCGGGTCACGACAACATCGTTGATGAACCGGTTGTCGGGCTTGGGCAGCCGGTACGTCGCGAGCAGGCGGCCGTTGCTCGCGGAGTGGGCGCGGATCTCGCCGGCCGGTCCACCGGCGACCCAGATCACGTCGCGCCACCGGTCGTAGTCGATGCCGACCGCCGGCTTGCCGGTCTCGCTGCGCGGCAGCACCGTCGTCCGGCCGTTGCGCGGGTTGGCCCGCAGGATCTCGCCGGTCGCCAGCGACCCGACGTACAGCACGGACCCGTTGGTGGTGACGCCCTCGGGCTGCCACCCGGTCGGCAGGTCGATCCGCTGCTCGGCTCGGGCCGCCGGGGCGGCCCCGGCCGGTGGGGCCATGAGCCCGCTCGCGACGAGCGGCACCGTGACGACGGCGGCCGACGCTCGCAGGGACCAGGACTTCGACGACTTCGACACAGGAACCTCCAGGCTGTCGAGACGGCTCTGGTCATCGTGCCCCCAGCGACGCGCTGGGCCAGATTCGGACCGGCGATTCTCAGGCTGCTCTCAGGCTTGTCGCCGAGCGCCCCCGCCCTGGTGGGTCCGCGGCACGCGGCGCCGGCGCACGACTTCGGGGCGTTCTCTAGGCTGAACCGCGTCGGCGCACATCGCCGATGCCCTGTTGCGACCACGGAAGGACGGCCGCGTGCTGGCGCTGGTGCTCGCCCACCTCGCAGCGGCGCTGGCCGCCCCCGCGCTGATCGCCGCGCTCGGCCGCCGTGCCTTCCTGCTCCTCGCCGCCGTCCCGGCCGCCGCCGTGGTGTGGGCGGTGGCGCACACCGCGGCCGTCGCGGACGGCGACGTGGTCACTGAGACGGTGTCATGGGTGCCGACGCTCGGGCTCGACCTCGCCTTCGCGATGGGCTCGCTGCAGTGGGTGATGGTGCTGGTCGTGGCCGGCGTCGGCACGCTGGTGCTGGTCTACAGCGCGTGGTACTTCGGCGACGACGAGCCGGGCCTCCCCGCGTTCGCCGGGCACTTCGTCGCGTTCGCCGGCGCGATGCTCGGCCTGGTCGTCGCGGACGACCTGCTGCTGCTCTACGTGTTTTGGGAGCTGACCACCGTCTTCTCCTACCTGCTGATCGGCCACGACCCGACCAGGCGGGTCAGCCGGGCCGCCGGCCTCCAGGCGCTCGTTGTCACCACGTTCGGCGGGCTGGTGATGCTCGTCGGCGTGCTGATCCTGGGCATCGAGGCCGGCACGTTCCGGGTCACCGAGCTGCTGTCGTCGGCCCCGTCCGGTACGGCGGTGACGGTCGCCGTGCTGCTCCTCCTGGTCGGCGCGCTGACCAAGTCCGCGCTGTTCCCCTTCCACTTCTGGCTGCCCGCGGCGATGGCGGCGCCGACGCCGGTGAGCGCCTACCTGCACGCCGCCGCGATGGTGAAGGCCGGCGTCTACCTCGTCGCGATGCTCGCACCGGTATTCGTGGCGCCGGCCTGGCACGCCGTACTCCTCCCCCTCGGCGTCGCCACGATGCTGCTCGGCGCCTGGCGTGCGCTGCGGCAGGTGGACCTCAAGCTGCTGCTGGCCTACGGCACCGTCAGCCAGCTCGGCTTCCTGCTGGTGGTCGTGAGCATCGGCACGTACGCCGCGGCCCTCGCGGGCGTGGCGCTGCTGCTGGCGCACGCGCTGTTCAAAGCGGCGCTGTTCATGGTCGTCGGCATCATCGACAAGCAGACCGGGACCCGCGACCTGCGCACGCTGTCCGGTCTCGGCCGAGCGGCGCCCCTCCTCGCAGTTGTGGCCTGCGTCGCGGGCGCCTCGATGGCGGGCGTGCCGCCGCTCGCCGGGTTCGTGGCCAAGGAGAGCGTCTACAAGGCCGTCTCCGACGTGCCGCTCGAGGGGCAGGCGGGACTGAGCGGCGCGGCCGGCTGGGCGGTGCTGGCCGGGGTCGTGCTCGGCTCAGCCCTCACCGCGGCGTACACCGCGCGCTTCCTCTGGGGCGCCTTCGCCACCAAGACCGACGAGACGCCGGCTCCGGGCCACACCCGCTCGTTCCACACATCGCACGGACCGATCCCGGGCGGCTTCCTCGTCGCGCCGATCATGCTTGCCGGCCTCTCGCTGCTGGTCGGCTTCCTCGGCGGGCCCGAGACGACGATGCTGACGCCGTACGCCGAGGAGTTCCCGGTCCCGGCCGACACGCACGCCTACGACCTGGCGCTGTGGCACGGGCTCGGCCTGCCGCTGGCGCTCTCGGCGCTCTCGCTCGGAGTCGGCCTCGCGCTGTTCTGGCAGCGCCTCGCGTTCGGGCGGCTCCAGATGGCGGTCAGCCCGGGCTGGGGCGCGGAGCGCGGCTACCTGCGGGTGGTCCGCCGGGTCGACCGGATCGCGGTCGAGGTCACCGGTCTGACCCAGCGCGGCTCCGTGGCGATCTACCTCATCGTCGTGCTGCTCGTCGTCGTGCTGCTCCCGGGCTCGGCGCTGGTCGCCGCGATGGACCAGCCGACGCGGGTGGTCGCCTGGGACAACGGCGGGCAGGTCGTCGTCGCGGCCGTGATCGTCCTCGCCGCGGTGCTGACCATCCGCGCCCGGCGCCGCCTCAAGGCCGTGCTGCTGGTGGGCGTCACCGGCTACGGCACCGCGATGCTGTTCCTGCTGCACGGCGCGCCCGACCTCGCCATGACCCAGGTGCTCGTCGAGACCGTGACGCTGGTGGTGTTCGTGCTGGCGCTGCGCCGGCTCCCGGACTACTTCACCGACCGACCGTTGACGAGCTACCGCTACGTGCGGATGGCGATCGGCGCCGCGGTGGCGGTCGTGGTCGCGGGCACGATGCTGGTGGCCGCGGGCGCGCGCACCGCCCCGCCGGTCTCGGCGGCGTTCCCCGAGCAGGCGGTCAGCTACGGCGGCGGCCGCAACATCGTCAACGTCACGCTCGTCGACATCCGGGCCTGGGACACCATGGGCGAGATCTCGGTGCTGGTCGCCGCCGCGACCGGGGTCGCGAGCCTGGTGTTCATCCGCACCCGTACGGCGACGATCAAGACCGTCTCCCAGTTCACGCCGCACTGGCCGGCCGAGGCCACCGCGACCCGGCGCCGCGTCTGGCTGCCCGGCGGCCGGACCCTCGAGCCGGACCGCCGCTCGATCATCTTCGAGGTGCTCACCCGGCTGCTGTTCCACACGATCGTGGTGTTCTCGCTGTACCTGCTGTTCTCCGGGCACAACAACCCCGGCGGCGGGTTCGCGGCCGGCCTGGTCACCGGTCTCGCGCTGGTGGTGCGCTACCTCGCCGGCGGCCGCTACGAGCTCGACGAGGCCGCGCCGATCGACGCCGGCGTGCTGATGGGTACCGGCCTGTTCATCGCCGGCGCCTCCGCGGTCGCCCCGCTCGCCTTCGGCGGCACGATCCTGCAGAGCGCGGTCGTCGACCTGCACGTGCCGCTGCTCGGCGACGTCCACCTCGTCACGTCGCTGTTCTTCGACGTCGGCGTCTACGTGCTCGTCGTCGGCCTCGTGCTCGACGTGCTCCGCAGCCTCGGCTCCGCCATCGACCGGCACATCCGCCGCGACGAGAACGAGGCGGCCGAGGCGGAGATGGCCGGTGCCACCACAGGGCCGGAGGCGCCATGACCGTCAACATCACCCTCGTCGTCGCGGCGTCCGCGTTGATCGGGTGCGGCGTCTACCTCGTGCTCGAGCGGAGCCTGAGCCGGGTCCTGGTCGGCCTGGTGATGCTCGGCAACGGCATCAACGTGATGTTCCTCGTCGCCGGTGGTCCGGCCGGCCGGGCGCCGATCGTGGACAAGGACGCGGACCCCAGCGGTCTCGGCTCGCTGGTCGGTACGGCGATGAGCGACCCGCTCCCCCAGGCCCTGGTGCTCACGGCCATCGTGATCAGCCTGGCGACGTGCGCGTTCGTGCTGGCGATGGCCTACCGCAGCTGGCAGCTCACCGGCCACGACGACGTGCAGGACGACGTCGAGGACCGCATCATCCGCAGCCGCGCCGAGCACGACGAGGCCTCCGACAGCCACGACCTCGCCAGCGGTACCGCCCAGGACGACGAGCCGCACACCGACCACCCCGACACCGGCCTGGCCGAGGTGCCCGGGCCCGGCGAGAGGGAGCCGGCATGAGCCCGTCCACCTGGAGCTGGCTCGTGCCGCTGCCGGTGCTGCTGCCATTGCTGGGCGCGGCCCTCACGCTGATGGCGAGCCGGAGCCCCGCCGTACAACGGGCGGTCAGCACCGTCGCCCTGACCGCGGTCGTCGCGGTCGCCGTCGCCCTGGTCGTCTTGACCGACCGGCACGGCACGCAGGTGCTCTGGATCGGCGCGTGGCAGGAGCCGCTCGGCATCGCGCTGGTCGCCGACCGGCTCTCGGCGCTGATGCTGCTGGTGTCGACCGTCGTCACGCTCGGCGTGCTCGTCTACTCGATCGGCCAGGGCATGACCGGCGACGAGCGGGACACCCCGCTGACGATCTACCACCCGACGTTCCTGGTGCTGGCCGCCGGCGTGAGCAACGCGTTCCTCGCGGGCGACCTGTTCAACCTGTTCGTCAGCTTCGAGATGCTGCTGTTCGCGAGCTATGTGCTGCTCACCCTCGGCGGCACCGGCTCGCGCATCCGCGCCGGCACGATCTACGTCGTCGTCAACGTGGTGTCGTCGGCGCTGTTCCTGATCTGCCTGGCCGCGGTGTACGCCGCCACCGGCAGCCTCAACCTCGCCCAGCTCGCCGGCCGCCTCGACGCGCTCGACCCGTCGGTGAGCCTGGTGCTGCAGCTGCTCCTGCTGACGACGTTCTCGATCAAGGCGGCGGTGTTCCCTCTGTCGTTCTGGCTGCCCGACAGCTACCCGACCGCGCCCGCGCCGGTCACCGCGGTGTTCGCGGGCTTGCTGACCAAGGTCGGCATCTACGCGATCATCCGCACCCAGACCCTGCTGTTCCCGGACAGCCCGCTGACCGACCTGCTGCTGGTGGCGTCGTTGCTGACGCTCGTCATCGGCATCCTCGGTGCGGTCGCGCAGTCCGACATCAAGAGGATGCTGTCGTTCACGCTGGTCAGCCACATCGGCTACATGGTGTTCGGCATCGCGGTCGGCACGGTGGCGGGCTACACCGGCGCGATCTTCTACGTCGCGCACCACATCACCATCCAGACCGCGCTCTTCCTCGTCCTGGGGCTGGTCGAACGACGAGGCGGCAGCACCAGCCTGCTCAAGCTCGGCGGCCTCGCCCGGCTCGCGCCGCTGCTGGGTGTGCTGTTCTTCGTGCCGGCCATGAACCTCGCCGGCATCCCGCCGATGTCCGGCTTCCTCGGCAAGGTCGCGCTGACCGAGGCCGGCCTGCGGCTCGGCGGGACGCTGCCGCTCGTCGTGGTCGCGGCCGGGATGCTGACCAGCCTGCTCACCCTGTACGCCGTCGCGAAGGCGTGGAACCTCGCGTTCTGGCGCACGCCCGCCGAGGCCCACGAGGAGGCGCGGGAGCTCAGCCTCGCGATGGGCCGGGCCGACGCCGACCTGGGCGACCGGGCCTATTCCCAGGCGCTGGTGACGCACCGCGACCACCTGCACATCGGCGGTACGACGGTCCCGCAGCGCGACCAGGACGAGGCGCGCAGCATCGTCGACGAGGACGACGAGACCAGCCAGTCGCTCTACCAGCTCAGCGAGGCACATGCGCTGCCGGAGCGGCTGCCACGCACGATGGTCGGGGCCACCGCCGTACTCATCGCGCTGAGCCTCGCCCTCACCGTCGTCGCCGGTCCCGTCATGGGCTTCACCGGCCGTGCGGCGCGGGACGTGCTGGTCCCCGAGGGGTACGTCTCCGCGGTGCTCCCGGACGGTGTCCGATGAGTGCACCGCACCGCCACCGGTCGCGCTGGAAGAGCCTGCAGCCGTGGGCACTGGTGTGGCTGACCGTGCTGTGGGTGGCGCTGTGGGGCGACGTGTCGATCGCCAACGTCGTCGCCGGCATCGTCGTCGGGACCGTGGTGTGCCTGGCCTTCCCGCTGCCGCCGCTGCGCATGCACCTGCGCATCCGCCCGCACTGGCTCGCCTGGCTCGTCGTGCGCTTCCTGGCCGACGTCGTACTCGCCAGCATCCAGGTGGCGCGCACGACGCTCGCGTTCGGGCGGCAGCCCAAGAACGCGGTGATCGAGATCGACCTGCGCACGGACTCGGACTTCGTGCTCACCGTGGTCGCGGAGATGGTGTCACTGGTGCCGGGCAGCCTCGTCGTGGAGGCGCGACGGTCGACGCACACGCTGTTCCTGCACGTGCTCGACGCGCGCGACAAGGACGGCGTCGAGAGGATGCGCCGCGAGGTGATGGCGCTCGAGCGACGCGTCGTCCTCGCGTTCGGTGCCGACACCGCACCGGTGCTGGAGCCGGAACCATTGCCCGTAGGGCCGCACGACCGGGAGGAGGAGGCGCCGTGACGGTGCTGCTGTTCGCGTGCATGGCGATGCTGGGCGTCGCCGCGGTGCTGCTCGTCGTGCGCATCGCGCTCGGCCCCACCATGCTCGACCGCATCGTGGGCGTCGACGTGCTGGTCGCGGTGATCATCTGCGGCCTCGGTCTCGAGGCCGCAGTGCACCGGCACACCACGACGCTGCCGTTGCTGGTCGTGCTGGCGATGCTCGGCTTCGTCGGCTCGGTGAGCGTCGCCCGGTTCAGCCCGGGCAGCGACACCGTCGAGGACGACGAGGGGACGCCCGGCCGGGAGTCCTCGGGGACCAGAGGGGGCCGCTGATGAGCTGGGCGACGGTGGCGGACGCCCTGGCCGCGACGTGCCTCGTGCTCGGCGCGCTGCTGTCGCTCATCGCGGCCGTCGGCCTGCTGCGGCTCCCGGACGTGCTCACGCGGATGCACGCGGCCACGAAGCCACAGGTGCTCGGACTGATGCTGGTGCTGCTCGGTCTCGCCCTGCGGCTGCGCGACCCCGCCACGCTCGGGCTGCTGGCCCTGGTCGCACTGTTCCAGCTGGCGACCGCACCGATCGGCAGCCACATGGTCGGGCGGGCGTCGTTCCGCGCCGGCCAGGTGCGGCGCGACCTGCTCGTCGTCGACGAGCTCAGCGACGTACTCCCTCACGACCATGACCAGGACGAGAGCCGGGAGGCGCGATGACCTACGACGAGGTCGGCACGTGGTTCGGCAGGACCTACCCGCCCGGCGCGGTCGTGCTCGGCTACAACGGCACCGCGCACGCCGAGAACGCGCTGCTGTGGGCGGTCGACGAGGCGGAGCGGCTCGACGTGCCGCTCGTCGTGGTCTACGCGGCCAACTACCCCGGCATGACGATCGAGCCCGGACCCGGGCTGCTGCACCGCGACCCGGACGCACTGGCGGCTGCTCAGGAGGTCACCGCTCGCGGGGTCGCGCTGGCCGTCGCGGCCCGTCCTGGGCTGCGCGTGTTCGGCGCCACCGAAGTGGAGAGCCCGACGCGGGCGCTGGTCGACGCCGAGGACCAGGCGGCGCTGGTCGTGATCGGCAGCCGCGGCTACGGCCAGGTCGTCGGGGCGCTGCTCGGGTCCGTGGCGTTCGCGGTGGCCGCCAAGGCGCCCTGCCCGGTGATCGTCGTCAAGGACGAGAGCGTCGACCGGCGGCCCGGTCCCGACCACCGCGTGGTCGTCGGCACCGACGGGTCGCCACCCGCCCAGGCCGCCGTGCGCTTCGCCGCGTCCCGCGCAGCCACGTGCGGCGCGCCGGTCGAGGTCGTCACCTCCACGGGCGGCCACCTGGTCGAGAACGTCGACGAGTCGCAGCTCCGTGCCGGCGCCGAGCGCATCGCCACCGATGCGGCGGCAGCCGTCATGCGCGCGCACCCGTCGGTCCACGTCACCACCCGGGTCGAGGACTGCCCCGCCGAACGCACGCTGGTCGACGCGTCCGCCGACGCCGGTCTGCTGGTCGTCGGCACCCGCGGCCGCGGCGCCTTCCGCGGCATGCTGCTGGGCTCGGTCAGCCACGCCGTGATCCACGGCGCGAGGTGCGCCGTCGCGGTGGTCGACGAGACCGCGTAGCCGCGGTCAGGCCGCAGAGGCGTGCGGACGCCACGCGTCCGTCGCGCACCGCGCGGCGAGCTCGTGCGCGGTGACGGCGACTTCGGCGCTCCGCGACCGTCGGAACGCGAGCACGAACGGCTCACCCGAGCAGGTCGTGGCCAGCACCAGCTCGCCGGCCCGGCTCCCCCGTCGCACGCGCATCTGCACGTGGCGGATGTGGTCGTACCTGATCCGCACGGGTCGCTGGCCGCGGAGCCATCCCCACGCGGTCGGCGCGAGCAGCACGTGCTCGGCCTCGAGGCGTACTCGTCCCGGTCCGATGTTCATGGCCGTCCCTCCCCAGGTCCGTCCCTGTCGGCGCCGGTGCCCACGGTTCGGCTGCGTAAACGCGCGCGTTCCGGGATGTCCCGAACGTCCTGGTTCTAGGGTGTGCCCGTGACGATCGAGCTGCGCGAGACCACCCGCGACGGTGCGCTCGACCCCGAGGGCGAGATCCTGCTGCGGCTGAGGCTCGCATCGTGAGCGGCGAGCGCAACGGCAGAGTCGTCGTCGCCCTGCTGGCGGTCCTCGTGCTGCTCGTGGGCGGGCTCGTCTTCGCCAGGTACGCGATCCCGATGGCGTGGGCCGGCGTCCCCGTCTGGGTGCTCGCGCTCGCCCTGGTGGTGCTCATCGCCGCCGTGGTCCTCGGGACGGTCGCCGTACAGCGGCAGGCGCGGCGGGCCAGGCAGAACCAGATCTAGGCGTTCGCCAACTCTCGGAGCTGGTCCGCGGCGCCGCGAGTGATCGGTGCACCGTGGCCGACCAGGATCACCTCAGGTGAGAACTCGGCCAGCTTGCGCACCGACTCCGCGGCTGCCTGCTCGTCCTCGGTGAACTGCGGGTTGGAGCCGGCGAGACCGTTCTGGTTGGTCAGCGCGTCGCCGGCGACCAGCACCCCGGTGTCGGCGTCGAAGACCGCCACGTGGCCCGCGGTGTGACCGGGGGTTCCGACGATCTGCAGCCCGAAGACCTCGTCGCCGTCACTCAGCGCCGTGAGCGCCCGCGACGCGTCGACCTCGCCGAGGTCCGCCTGCCCGAGGTACCCGGTGGCGTCGGGCGCATGGTCGAGCACCTCGCTGACGCTGCCGGCGTGGTCGGGGTGCTTGTGGGTGAGTACGACGTGCCGGACGCCCGCCCATCCGGGCCCGGCTTCGTCCAGGACGGTGCCGATCGCCTCGCCGCTGCCGCCCACACCGGTATCGACGACGGCGGCCTCGTTGCCGCGCACGAGTACGTAGGCGGACACGAACCCGAGGTCGACACGAGACCACTTCAGCTCGCCGGCTGCCGGCTCCTCCCCGGCCGGTGACGCCGAAGCCGTGTCGCTCTCCTCAGGACTGGGCGACGCGCCGGTCTCGGCCTCGGCTGGTTGCGCCGACCCGGAGTCGTCCCCGCTGCACCCGGCCACACCGAGGAGTGCGAAACCGAGCACGCCCTTCCCCGCGGTCGTGAGCAGCCACCGGCGTCCGACGAGGTGCAGCATCGGTGTCCCCATGAGCCGACGATGCGTCCGCCGTACCCGGCCGTCAAGGGTGGAGCGTGCTGCCCTGTCCTGCTCAACGACCCTGTCCTGCTCCACGACCCTGTCCTGCTCCACGACGGCGCGTGGTCACCTGACTCCGGCGGCGGGGAGTGACCGCGCGCGGTCGTCGGGCGATGGGGAAGCCCGGGAGGCCGGAGGTGGAGCGGACTCCCGGGCTCCGCGCAGGGGACCGCGTGGATGCCGGCCCGGCCCAGACCGGTCATGGCCCGGTCATGGCCCGGTCACGGGCCGGACAACCACCGGTGGAACGCGTCGGTGCTGAGCCGCCGGTGGAGGAAGTCGGCGACCAGGTCGTGACCGTCCCGACTGCCGCCCGCGGCGAGCACCAGGTCGCGGAACCGGTGCGCCGGGCCAGGCGCGTACAGGTTGTCCGGGTCGAACGCGGACCGGAAGTCCTCGG
>DASURB010000056.1:0-32956 GCA_036280235.1 Nocardioides sp. | reverse complement strand
GGGGGAGTGGGAGGACGCGGGCCGGCTCGCCCTTGTCGGGATGGGCGTCGAGCCCGGGCTGTCCGACGTGTTCGCGCGGTACGCCGCCGACCACCTCTTCAGCGAGATCGACGAGCTCGGCACCCGTGACGGCGCCAACCTCGTGGTCACCGACGACGACGGCAACGAGGTCTTCGCGCCGTCGTTCTCGATGTGGACCACGATCGAGGAGTGCCTCAACCCGCCGGTCGTGTGGGAGCGCGACCGCGGCTGGTACACGACGGAGCCCTTCTCCGATCCCGAGGCGTTCGACTTCCCCGAGGGCATCGGGCCGGTCGAGTGCGTCAACGTGGAGCACGAGGAGGTGCTCCTCATGCCGCGCTGGGTCGAGTGCAAGCGCGCGACGTTCAAGTACGGCCTCGGCGACGAGTTCATCAACATCCTCAAGGTGCTGCACACCCTCGGCCTCGACCGCACCGAGAAGGTCCGGGTCAAGGGCGTGGAGGTCAGCCCGCGCGACGTCGTCGCCGCGGTGCTGCCCGACCCCGCCACCGTCGGCCCGCGCATGAAGGGCAAGACCTGCGCCGGCCTCTGGGTCACCGGCAAGGGCAAGGACGGCAAGCCGCGGTCGACGTACCTCTACCACGTCGTCGACAACGAGTGGTCGATGCGCGAGTACGGCCACCAGTGCGTGGTCTGGCAGACCGCCGTCAACCCGGTCGTCGCGCTCGAGCTGCTCGCCACCGGCGTGTGGTCGGGCGCGGGCGTGCTCGGTCCGGAGGCGATCGACGCGCAGCCGTTCCTCGACCTGCTGACGGCGTACGGCTCGCCGTGGGGGATCAAGGAGCTCGACGTCTGAGGGACGGCCTAGGGTCGGCCGGGTGGCACCTGTCGACGACACCGTGGCCCTGCTCGACCGCGCTCACCGCCCGCTGCTGGATCTCGCGCGACCGGCCGACGACGACGTCGGCTGGACGGCCACGCAGCTGCCGGGCTGGACGGTGCGCGACCTGATCCACCACCTCGCGACCGACTGCCAGCGGCTGCTGGTGGCGCTCCCCACTCCGGCCGACGGCCAGCCCGGCACCGACGAGGTGACGTACTGGTCGATGTGGCAGCCGGGCACGGACGGCGCCGCGGCGAGCCTGCGCGCGACCAGGACCATGGCGTCGGTCTGGTCGTCGGTGCGCGGCCCGGCCGACCTGTACGTCGAGACCGCGGAGGCGCTCCTGCGGGCAGCGGGCAAGGCCGACCCGGAGGAGGTGGTCCGCACGCAGGGGCGCGCGCTCACGGTCCGGTCGCTGCTGCACACCGCTGCCGTCGAGGCCGCGATCCACCACCTCGACCTGCGGCCGACCCTCATCGACGAGCCGCACCCGGACGCGCTGCGCGCGGTGCGGACCGTGCTCGACGGCCTGGCCGGAGAGCCGGCGCCGGACGACTGGTCCGACGTCCGCTACGTGCTGGTCGGCACCGGGCGCGCCGCCCTCACCGACGACGAGCGGGAGCAGCTCGGCGGAGTCGCCGACCACTTCCCCCTGCTGGGCTGATCGGTCGGCTAGAACGGGTTGACCCACCAGCCGAGGTCGACGGCGCGGACCTCGGGGTTGCGCGCGTCCCAGCAGCTCCAGTGCGGGTCGTCGTCCGGCCAGGTCACCCACTCCAGCCGGTAGGAGCGGAAGTTGCCGCCGGCGTACTCGTTGCACTGCTCGATCGCCGCGCGCTGCATGCCCGGGGTGACCGACGGCCCGAAGAAGTAGACGACGGTCCCGACCAGCACGAAGATCACGACCAGCATCGACCGGATCGCCCGGATCGACAGGCCGGTCTCGCCCACCGCGGAAACGCCCACTCCTACCTCCTTCGGAGACAGGGTAGGGACAGGACGGTCCGTTCGCGGCGAAACGGGCAATCAGCGCAGGGGGTCTAGGCCGTCGCGGCGAACGCCTCCGCGACCACGTCGAACGCCTCCTCGAGCAGCGGCTCGGGCATCACCAGCGGCGGCAGGAACCGCAGCACGTTGCCGTAGGTCCCGCAGGTCAGAGTCACGACGCCCTGCGCGTGGCAGTGCGCCGAGATCTGGCCGGCCCGGGCGGCGTCGGGGGTACGTCCGTCCGGGCCGACGATCTCGACCGCGACCATCGCTCCGCGCCCGCGTACGTCGCCGGCGCAGGCGTGCTGCTCGCGGATCTCGCCGAGGCGGCGAGTCATGATGTCGCCGAGCCGGCGGGCGGCCGCGGCGAGGTCGTTCTTCTGCATCGTCTCGATGGCGCCGAGCGCGGCGGCGCAGGCGACCGGGTTGCCGCCGTAGGTGCCGCCGAGGCCGCCGACGTGCACGGCGTCCATGATCTCGGCGCGGCCGGTGACCGCGGCCAGCGGGAAGCCGCCGGCGATGCCCTTCGCGGTCGTGACCAGGTCGGGGACGACGCCCTCGTGGTCGCAGGCGAACCAGTCGCCGGTGCGGCAGAAGCCGGTCTGGATCTCGTCGGCGACGAACACGATGCCGCTGGCCTCGGCCCACTCCTTCAGTCGCGGCAGGAAGCCGTCGGCCGGCACCACGAAGCCGCCCTCGCCGAGGATCGGCTCGATCACCAGGCAGGCCAGGTTGGCCGCGCCGACCTGCTTCTCGAGCACGTCGATGGTGCGGTCGGCCGCCTGCTCGCCGGTGACCGGTGCCGGCTCGCGGAACGGGTAGGACATCGGCGCGCGGTAGACCTCGCTCGCGAACGGCCCGAAGGAGTGCTTGTAGGGCATGTTCTTGGCGGTCATCGCCATCGTCAGGTTGGTGCGCCCGTGGTACGCGTGGTCGACCACCGCGACGGCCTGCCGCCTGGTGTACGCCCGGGCGATCTTCACCGCGTTCTCCACGGCCTCGGCGCCGGAGTTCAGCAGCGCCGACTTCTTGGCGTGGCTGCCGGGAGTCAGCTCCGCGAGCTTCTCGGCGACGTCCACGTATCCGTCGTACGGCGTGACCATGAAGCAGGTGTGGGTGAACGCCTGCACCTGCTCGGTCACCCGCTCGACGACCGCCGGCGCGCTGTTGCCGACGCTCGTCACGGCGATGCCGGACGCGAGGTCGATCAGCGAGTTGCCGTCGGCGTCGACGAGTACGCCGCCTCCGGCCGCCTCGACGAACACCGGCAGGGTCGTGCCGACCCCGGCGGCGACGTGCTCCTGGCGACGGGCGAACTTCGCGCGTGACACGGGGCCGGGGATCTCGGTGACGAGCCTGCGCTGCTGCGCGATCCCGGGTCCGCCGGTGGCGCGTTCTGCGGTGTCGGTCATGCGACGCAGCCTAGGACAGTTCCGCGCGCGAGGCCACGGATCGGTGCGCTGTTCGCGACATCGACCGTCGGAAACCGTCGTACTCGCCCCACCTCACGCGCGGATCCGTGCCGTCGACCGCTTCTCGGGCAGGATGGACGGTGTGAGTCCCGCCCCCGCCCGTCCCCGTGACGTCGTCATCCTCGGCTCGACCGGATCCATCGGGACGCAGGCCCTGGACCTGGTGCGGCGGCACCCCGACCGCTTCCGCGTCGTCGGCCTCACCGCCGGCGGCAGCAACCCCGACCTGTTCGCCGAGCAGGTGCGCGAGTTCGCGCCGGCCTTCGCCGACACGGGGGAGGACGCCTCGATCGCCGCGGCCGCACTGGAGTGCGACGTCGTGCTCAACGGGGTCGCCGGCGCGGTCGGCCTGCGCCCGACCATCGCCGCGCTGGAGGCCGGCAACACGCTCGCGCTGGCCAACAAGGAGTCGCTGATCATCGGCGGCCCGGTCGTGACCGCGCTGGCGAAGCCGGGCCAGATCGTGCCCGTCGACAGCGAGCACAGTGCGCTGGCCCAGTGCCTGCGCGGTGGCCACCCCGACGAGGTACGCCGGCTCGTCCTCACCGCCAGCGGCGGGCCGTTCCGCGGGCGCCGCCGCGAGGAGCTGCACGACGTCACGCCCGAGCAGGCGCTCGCGCACCCGACCTGGTCGATGGGCCCGCTGGTGACGATCAACTCCGCGACGCTGGTCAACAAGGGCCTCGAGGTGATCGAGGCGCACCTGCTCTTCGACGTCCCGTTTGACCGGATCGACGTGGTCGTCCACCCGACCTCGGTCGTGCACTCGATGGTCGAGTTCGACGACGGGTCCACGCTGGCGCAGGCGAGCCCGCCGTCGATGATGATCCCGATCGCGCTCGGCCTGGGCTGGCCTGACCGGGTGCCGCAGGCCGCGCCTGGCATCGACTGGACGAAGCCGGAGACGTGGGAGTTCTTCCCGCTCGACGACGAGGCCTTTCCCGCGGTGTCGCTCGCGCGCGAGGCCGGCCGGGCCGGTGGCACCGCGCCCGCGGTCTACAACGCCGCCAACGAGGTGTGCGTCCAGGCGTTCCTCGACGGTGAGATCAGGTTCACCGACATCGTGCCCACCATCGAGCGCGTCCTCGCCGCCCACGACGTACCCTCGAACGTGACGGACCTGACCGTCGACGACGTACTCGCCGCGGACGCCTGGGCGCGCGCCCGCGCCGCCTCCGCCTGACCGTGCCCGAAGGAATGTCCCGATGCTGACCGTGCTCATGTACACGCTGGGCGTGGTGCTCTTCGTGGTCGGCATCGCGGTCTCCATCGGCCTGCACGAGATCGGCCACCTCTACCCGGCGAAGAAGTTCGGGGTGAAGGTCACCCAGTACTTCATCGGCTTCGGCCGCACGCTGTGGTCCACGAAGCGCGGGGAGACGGAGTACGGCGTCAAGGCGATCCCGCTCGGCGGCTACGTCAAGCTCGTCGGGATGCTGCCGCCCGGCCGCGAGGACGAGGTCGACGCCGAGGGCCGGCTCAAGGTCCGCAAGTCCAACACCGGCATGTTCACGCAGGTGATCAGCGACGCCCGCGCCGCGGAGTACGAGCTGGTCGAGCCCGGTGACGAGGACCGGCTGTTCTACAAGCTGCCGTGGTGGAAGAAGGTCATCGTGATGGCCGGCGGGCCGACGGTGAACCTCGTCCTCGCGTTCCTGCTCTTCTCGGCGGTCTTCATGATCCACGGCGCGCTGACCACCACCACGAGGATCGACCAGGTCTCCGACTGCGTCATCGCCGTCACCGAGGAGAGCCTCGACTCCGACGCGCAGCAGCGCTCGTGCACCGACGAGGACCCGGTCGCCCCGGCCAAGGAGGCCGGGCTGAGGCCCGGTGACCGGGTGGTCTCGTTCAACGGCACCGAGGTCACCTCGTGGGACCAGCTGACCAAGCTGATCCGCGCCAACGAGGACGGCCGCGCGGTCATCGTCGTCGAGCGTGACGGTCGCGAGGTCACCACCACGACCAACACCACGGTCTCCGCCCGCCCCGAGCTCGGTGACAACCCGCAGACGGTCGAGGAGGTCGGCTTCCTGGGTGTCGTGCCCGAGCTCGTCCTCGAGCGGCAGGGCCCGGGCTTCGTGGTGGCGGAGATGGGCCGGATGACCTGGCACACCGTCGAGGCGATCGGCTCGCTTCCGGTGAAGCTCTACCACGTCGGCCGCGCCGCGATCGGCCTCGAGGAGCGCGACCGGGAGAGCCCGATGAGCGTCGTCGGCGCCAGCCGCGCCGCCGGCGAGATGACCTCCAACGAGGCGTTCCCCCTCGGCGACCGGCTGTTCTCGGTGCTCGCGCTGCTCGGCGGGCTGAACCTGTTCCTCGGCATGTTCAACTTCGTGCCGCTGCTGCCGCTGGACGGCGGCCACATCGCCGGCGCGCTCTACGAGGCCGCCCGCCGCGGCGTGGCCAAGATCTTCCGCCGCCCGGACCCCGGCTACTTCGACACCGCCAAGCTGCTGCCGGTGGCTTACGTGATGGCGGGCGTCATCGCGGTGATGAGCGTCGTGCTCATCTACGCCGACATCGTCGTACCCGTCCCGCTGGGCTGACGTGCACCTGACCCCACCGAAAGGAACTCTGTGACCTCGATCGACCTGGGTATGCCCGCCGCGCCGCCGCCGGTGCTCGCGCCGCGCCGGAAGACCCGCCAGATCAAGGTGGGCAAGGTCCTCGTCGGCGGTGACGCGCCCGTCTCGGTGCAGTCGATGACGACCACGCTCACCGCCGACGTGAACACCACGCTGCAGCAGATCGCGGAGCTGACCGCGGCCGGCTGCGACATCGTGCGTGTGGCCTGCCCGTCGCAGGACGACGCCGACGCGTTGCCGCAGATCGCGCAGCACTCGCAGATCCCAGTGATCGCGGACATCCACTTCCAGCCGAAGTACGTCTTCGCCGCGATCGACGCCGGCTGCGCCGCCGTTCGCGTGAACCCCGGCAACATCCGCAAGTTCGACGACCAGGTCAAGGAGATCGCCGCCGCGGCGAAGGACCGTGGTACGTCGATCCGGATCGGCGTCAACGCCGGCTCGCTCGACAAGCGGCTGCTGGAGAAGTACGGCAAGGCCACGCCCGAGGCGCTCGTCGAGTCGGCCGTGTGGGAGGCGTCGCTGTTCGAGGAGCACGACTTCCACGACTTCAAGATCTCGGTCAAGCACAACGACCCGGTCGTGATGGTGCAGGCCTACGAGATGCTCGCCGAGCGCGGTGACTGGCCGCTGCACCTCGGCGTGACCGAGGCCGGCCCGGCGTTCCAGGGCACGATCAAGTCCGCGGTCGCCTTCGGTGCGCTGCTGTCCAGGGGCATCGGCGACACCATCCGCGTCTCGCTGTCCGCGCCTCCGGTCGAGGAGGTCAAGGTCGGGCTGCAGATCCTCGAGTCGCTGAACCTCCGCCCGCGCCGGCTCGAGATCGTCTCCTGCCCGTCCTGCGGCCGCGCCCAGGTCGACGTCTACAAGCTCGCCGACGAGGTCACCGCCGGGCTCGAGGGCCTCGAAGTACCGCTGCGTGTGGCCGTCATGGGCTGCGTCGTGAACGGCCCCGGCGAGGCGCGCGAGGCCGACCTCGGCGTCGCCTCCGGCAACGGCAAGGGCCAGATCTTCGTCAAGGGCGAGGTCATCAAGACCGTCCCCGAGGCCAAGATCGTGGAGACGCTCATCGAGGAGGCCATGCGCATCGCAGAGGAGATGGGCGAGCCGGTCGACGGGGAGACTGGTGGCGCCACCGTCACCGTCGGCTGACCCCGCGGCCCCGCTGCTGCGGGACCGCGACTTCCTCGGGTACACCGCCGCGCGCGGGCTGTCGCTGATCGGCACGATCACCACGCTGATCGCCCTGCCGGTGCTGGTCTACCGGCTCAGCGGCTCGGCGGCGTTCACCGCGCTGGTCACCGCGCTCGAGGCCGCGCCGTACCTCCTGCTCGGCCTGCTCGCCGGCGCGCTCGGCGACCGATGGAACCGCAAGCGGACGATGGTGCGCGCCGACCTGCTCGGGGCGATGCTGCTCGCGAGCGTGCCGGCCGCGCACTGGCTGGACGTGCTGACGGTCCCGCACATCCTGGCCGTCGCGTTCCTCGGGCCGGCGCTCGCGGTGTTCTTCGACGGCGCCGCGTTCGGCGCGCTGCCGACGCTCGTCGGCCGCAAGCGTGTCGCCCAGGCCAACTCCTACGTCTGGACGGTGCAGAGCCTCGCGGAGGTGGTCGTGCCGTCGCTGGCGGGGCTCGCGCTCGCGGTATTGCACCCGGCGACCCTGCTCAGCATCGACGCGCTGAGCTTCGCGGCGTCGGCGTTGCTGCTCGCCGGGATCGCCCGGCCGCTGCAGGACGACAGTCGGGCCCGGCCGCCGTTCAGCCTGCGCGGCATCGCCGCCGACATCGGAGAGGGGCTCGGCTACCTGTGGCGGCACGCCGGCATCCGCACGATGACGATCGTCGGCTTCACCCAGTGCGTCGCGGGCGGCGGCTTCGTCTCGCTGATGGTGGTGTGGTCGGACCGCCAGCTCGGCATCGGCACGGAAGGCCTGCGGTTCGGCCTCGTCTACGGCTCGTGGGCGGTCGGCAGCATCGTCGCCTCGTTGTCGCTGCCCCGCCTGCTCCGCGGTACGACGCCCGCCCGGGTCACACTGCTGGCCCTCCCGTTCTCGGCGGTGCTCGGCGTGGTCACCCCGGCGTGGACCGACTGGCGGCTCGGGGCGCTGTCGCTGATGGTGTGGAGCGTCTTCTACACGACCGTCGTCATCAACTCGATCTCCTACCGGCAGGAGGTCACGCCCGAGCCGCTCCTCGGCCGGGTCAACACTGCCGGCCGGATGCTGTCGTGGGGAGTCGGGTGGACCGGCGGCGCGTTCCTCGCCGGCGCACTGGCCGGGACGGTCGGCGTGCAGGCGACGATGGTCGCCTGCACCGCGGTGTCGTTCGTCGGCGTGCTGGTCGCCTGGACCTCACCCCTCGCGCGTGCCCGAGAGCTTGCGGTTGAGGGAGAACAGCCGGCCTAGCACCGGCATCAGCACGATGTTGACCCCGTGCAGGACGCCGATGATCAGCAGGATGCCGGCGATGCGCGCGGTCTCGACCTTGAGCTGGTCGGCGTCGACGGTCGGGTCCCAGTCGATGGCTCGCTCGAAGTTCACCGTGAACAGGATGTACGACGCGAAGATCAGGTAGTACACGATGTCGGTCAGCACGATGTAGCTCTTGCCGGTCATCGGGTTGTCGTGGAACACGTCGGCGGCGTACGCCCGTCCGAACCGCTTGATGAAGGGGCCGAGCCAGAGCGCCATCGCGATCAGCACGCCGGTCGTGAAGAGCTCCAGGAACCACCAGGGCATGGCAGGTCGTCCGTTCTCGTAGGGGGTCAACGTGAGTACGGCGGCGGCCAGCAGGGCCAGCACGCCGGCGCCGATCAGGAGCGCGCGGTTGCGGGCGCGACGGCGCGCCCGGTCGTCGTGGATGCTGTCGCGCACCCGCGCGAAGAGGTCGGGCGACGGGACACCGCTGGTGTCCTTCGCGAGGGTCTCGCGGAGCCGGTCCTCGAGCTGGCTCATCGCAGGCCTCCCAGGTCGGCGGAGAGGTTCTTCAGTCCCCGGGTGAGGTGGGTCTTCACGGAGTTGCGCGAGACGCCCAGGGTGTCGGCGATCTCGTCGACCGACAGGTCCAGGTAGTAGCGCAGCACGACGCAGTCCCGCTGCCGCCGTGGCAGGTTCCTCAACGCGGTGACCACCTCGCTCACGTCCTCGTTGTTGGTCGCGTGGTCCTCGGCCGACCGCGGGTCCTCCTCGGCCGGAGGGCGGTGCCGCAGCGAGACGAGACCACGACGGTTGTGGTCGCGCGCCAGGTTGATGACGATCGAGCGCAGGTACGCCGCCGCACGGTCGCGCTCGCGGATCCGGTGGCCGTGCCGGGTGAGGCGGATGAACGCCTCCTGCACGAGGTCCTCCGCGGCCGTCTTGTCGTCGACGAACCACCGAGCCATCTGGACCAGTCGCGCCGCCTCCGACTGGTAGAGCGCGACGACGAGCTCGTCGACATCGGCGACGGTGCCGGACGAACCGGACGCGCCCGCGGGCGTGACCGTGTCGTCGACGGCACCCCCCGCCATGCGCGCCTCCATCCCCTCCACGTGGTCATCTCAATGCTGACGGACGAGACGCGCCAGCGGGTGACACGTGTGTCGAAAATTCTTTTCTTTTCTGACGCGTCACCCGACGGCCCGGGTGGCCCGTCTGTCGGGGTGTTCACAAGGGGTGACTCCAAGGAGGGGACATGACGAGCACCGACCAGACGGTGCAGCACCCGGGCCTCGCGCTCGGGACGGCGACTGGGCGTGACAGTGGGGGTGGCAGCCGGGTGATGGCGGCGTTGGGGGCCTTCGGCACGGGACTGCTGCTGGGCGTCGGATGGGGGATCGCGGCACGGGTCTGGATGCGGCTCGTCTCGACGGTGCCCGACTTCAGCTGGACGGGCACGCTGTTCATCGTCGGGCTCGCCGCGCTCGCCGGCGGCTGCCTGGGGCTGGTGCACGCCGCGCGGCGGCGGGGCGGCAGCCGCTGGTGGCGGGTGGCGGCGCTGCCGTCGCTGCTGCTGTTCTTCGGACCGGGCGTGCCGCTCCTGCCGGCGTACCTGCTCGGCGGCTGGGCGTGGGGCAGCCGCCGGGTGCCGGCGGTGTTCCGCGCGCTCGCGGTGCTGCCGCTGGTCGGCCTGCCCTTCTACGGCTGGTCGACCTCGGACTGGACCGTGCAGCAGTTGGTCTCGCCGTACGCCGCCATCGGCGGCTTCCTCGTGCTCGAGGTCGCGCTCGCCGCGGCCGGCGCGGTGTTCTTCCGGCCGTGGCCGAAGCGCGCCCCCGTCACGAGCGGCACGTTCGGGACGGATCCGGCGGTGGCGTGATGAGCACGCTGCGCGTTGCCGGCACCGGGCTGCTGCTCGGTGCCGGCTGGGGCGTCCTCGCCCGCGTGTGGATGCGGCTGATCACCGACGAGCCGGAGTTCACCTGGTCCGGCACGCTCGCGATCATCGGAGTCGCCGCCTGGTCCGGGCTGTGGGTCGGCCTGGTCCACGCCGCCCGGATCAGGAACGGCTCGGGCTGGTGGCGGCTCGCGGCGCTGCCGTCGCTGCTGCTCTTCCTCAGCCCCGGGATGCTGTTCCTGCCGGCGTACGTCGTCGGGGGCTGGGCATGGGGGAGCCGCCTGCCCACGTTGGTGCGCGGCGTCGTGCTGGCGGTCGTGCTCGGGGCATTCCCGGTCGCGATCTTCATCGCGATGGTGCCCGCCGAGGAGCAGGTTTTCTCCGAGCTGCTCACCTCCATCGGCGGTTTCGTCGCGCTGTCGGTACCGCTCGCGTGGGCAGGCAGCCTGGTGCTCCGGGCATGGCACCGAAGCGTGGTCGTGCCGGCGCCGACCCCGGCGGTGATGGCCTAGGCTCGCAGCGTGCTCCGCACGCACTCCGGCCTGCACCTGCTCGGGCCCGCCGACCTCCCCGACATGGAGGAGCTGACCGCGCGCGATCCCGTGGTCAACGTGTTCGCCGACTACCGCGCCCGGCTGACCCGGCTCGACCCGCGCTGGCTCGGCGGCGAGGTGTGGGGCTACCGCGTCGACGGTCAGCTGGTCGCGGCCTGCCACGCCGCCGCCAACCTGGTGCCGGTCAACGCCGGCCCGGAGGCGGTCCGGGCGTTCGCGGAGCGCGCCGCCTCGCAACCCCGGCGCTGCGCGACGATCGTCGGCCCCTCCGACCAGGTCGACCCGTTGTGGGAGCTGCTGTCGCCGGTGTGGGGACCGGGCCGGGAGGTGCGGCGGCGCCAGCCGCACATGGAGATGCGGACGCCGTCCGCCGTGACGCCCGACCCGCTGGTCCGGCGTACGACCGCCGAGGACCTGGACGTGCTCTACCCGGCGTGCGTCGCGATGTACACCGAGGAGGTCGGCGTCTCCCCGGAGGCCGGCGGGGGAGCGACGCTCTACCGCGCCCGGGTCGCACAGCTGATCGCCAAGGGCTGGTCGTTCGCGCGCATCGAGGACGGCAAGGTCGTGTTCAAGGCCGAGATCGCCGCGGCCTCCCCGCACGCCTGCCAGGTCCAGGGTGTGTGGGTCGCTCCGGAACGCCGGGGCGAGGGGCTCGCCACCACCGGCATGGCCGCGGTCGTCAACGCCGCGCTCGCCGACGTCGCGCCGGCCGTGTCGCTCTACGTCAACGAGCACAACGTGCCCGCCCGCCGCGCCTACGAGCACGTCGGCTTCGTGCAGACGGCCGAGTTCACCACGGTGATGTTCTGACGACCTGCTGTCGTCGGTAACTGGTTCGCGACGGCACAACGGGGTCGCATAGCCTTCTCCGCATGATCTCTCCCCACGAAGCCGCTCGCTTCGCTCGCACCTCCGCGGGGGCCTCGAAATGATCTTGCGGATGTCCACCCTGTTCGTGCGCACGCTGCGAGAGGACCCCGCCGACGCCGAGGTGCCGAGCCACCGGCTCCTCGTCCGCGCGGGCTACATCCGGCGTGCCGCGCCGGGGATCTACTCCTGGCTGCCGCTCGGCCTGCGCGTGCTGCGCAACATCGAGCGGATCGTGCGCGAGGAGATGGACGCGATCGGTGCGCAGGAGCTCCAGTTCCCCGCGCTGCTGCCGCGCGAGCCCTACGAGGCGTCGGGTCGCTGGACGGAGTACGGCGACGGCATCTTCCGGCTCAAGGACCGCAAGCAGAACGACTACCTGCTCGGCCCCACGCACGAGGAGCTGTTCACGCTCGTCGTCAAGGACCTGTACTCGTCGTACAAGGACCTGCCCGTCTGGCTCTACCAGATCCAGACCAAGTACCGCGACGAGGCGCGTCCCCGCGCCGGCCTGCTCCGGGGCCGCGAGTTCATCATGAAGGACTCCTACTCCTTCGACACGACCGACGAGGGGCTCGACAAGTCGTACGCCGCGCACCGCGAGGCCTACGTCCGCGTCTTCGACCGGCTCGGCTTCGAGTACGTCATCGTCAAGGCGACGTCCGGCGCGATGGGCGGCTCGAAGTCCGAGGAGTTCCTGGCCCGCGCCGACAACGGCGAGGACACCTACGTCCGCTGCACGCGCTGCGACTACGCCGCCAACGTCGAGGCTGTCGAGGTACCCGCGCCCCCGGCCCTGTCGTACGACGACGTCCCCGAGGCGCACGCCGAGGAGACGCCCGACACGCCCACGATCGAGACGCTCGTCGACCACCTCAACGAGAAGTTCCCGCGCGACGACCGGCCCTGGCACGCCGGTGACACGCTGAAGAACGTCCTCGTCGTGCTCAAGCACCCCGACGGCACGCGCGAGCCGCTCGCCATCGGTCTGCCCGGCGACCGCGAGGTCGACGAGAAGCGTCTGGGCGGCCAGCTCGAGCCGATCGAGGTGGTGCCCTTCGAGGAGAAGGACTTCGCCGCGCACCCCGCGCTGGTCAAGGGCTACATCGGCCCAGGCGTGCTGGGGGAGAAGAACGCCTCCGGCATCCGCTACGTCGTCGATCCCCGGGTCGTCGAGGGCACTCGCTGGGTGACCGGCGCGGACCGCGACGGCAGCCACGTCATCGACCTCGTCGCCGGCCGTGACTTCACGCCCGACGGCACGATCGAGGCGGCGGAGGTCCGCGACGGCGACGCGTGCCCCCGCTGCGGTGAGGAGCAGGGCGGCACGCTCGAGACCGCGCGCGGCATCGAGATGGGCCACATCTTCCAGCTCGGCCGCAAGTACGCCGACGCGCTCGACCTGCGCGTGCTGGACGAGAACGGCAAGCTCGTCACGGTCACCATGGGCTCCTACGGCATCGGCGTCTCGCGCGCCGTCGCCGCCATCGCGGAGAACACCCACGACGAGCTCGGCCTGGTCTGGCCGCGCGAGGTGGCGCCCGCCGACATCCACCTGGTCGCCACGGGCAAGGACGAGGCGGTGTTCGAGGCCGCCGCGGCGCTGGCCGAGAACCTCCACGGCCAGGGCATCACGGTCCTCTACGACGACCGGCAGAAGGTCTCGCCCGGCGTGAAGTTCAAGGACGCCGAGCTGATCGGCGTGCCGACCATCGTCGTGGTGGGCAAGGGCCTCGCCGACGGCGTCATCGAGGTCAAGGACCGCGCCACCGGCGAGCGCACCAACGTGTCGCTCGACGAGGCGCCCGCCCATCTGCTCCAGGTCGTCCGTGGCTGATCGCGTCGAGGCGCGCGACGACGTCCGGGGCGTCGACGCGGTCATCTTCGACTGGGGCGGCACGCTCACCCCGTGGCACACGGTCGACTTCACCGAGGAGGCCGAGGCGCTGCTCGCCGCGGTTGTCAACCCGCCGGACAACGCCGCGGAGCTGCTGCGCCGCGCCGGTGACGCGGTGTGGGCGCGCAGCCGCGACCACCACACCAGCGCCACCGTCGCCGACCTGTTCCGCGAGGCCGGGCTCGAGCACGACGAGTCGCGGCTGGCGGCGTACCGCGACTTCTGGCACCCGCACACCCTCACCGACCCCGACGTCGGCCCGCTGTTCGAGGCGCTGCGCGAGCAGGACATCCGGGTCGGCGTGCTGTCCAACACCGTCTGGCCGCGGGAGTGGCACGAGGAGTTCTTCGACCGGGACGGCGTGCTGCACCTGATCGACGGCGCCGTCTACACCAGCGAGGTGCCGTGGACGAAGCCGGCGCCCGAGGCGTTCCACGCCGCCATGGCCGCCGTCGGCGTCGACGAGCCGGCGCGGTGCGCGTTCGTCGGTGACCGGCTGTTCGACGACATCTGGGGCGCGGGCAACGTCGGGATGCGCACCATCCACGTGCCGCACAGCGACATCCCCTCGACCCAGGTGGGTCACAGCGAGGGCGAGCCCGACGCCGTCGTGCACCGGCTCGCCGACGTGCTCACCGTGCTGGACCGCTGGCGCTGAGCCGCGGGCTCGCAAGGCCTGCACGATTGCGCACCTGCGTGAACCTGCACGGCCCGGCTCTTCCCCGTGACCTGTCCCGCTCGGCAGGATTCCGGCACCCGGGCGGGTGCCCGGGACCATCTCGGGAAGGAACCAGGACATGATCCGACTTCGCACACTGTCCCGTGCGACCGCGCTGGCCGGCGCCACCATGCTGGCCCTCAGCGGACTCTCCGCCCCTGCCCAGGCCGCGCTGCCCACCGGCGAGCGTGGGCCTGCGTGCTTCGACCCGGCCGCGGCCGGAGCGGGCAGCGCGGCCGCTCGCGGCGGCGCCGAGTTCGGCAAGCGCGACCACCGCGAGATCACCCCGGCGCAGCAGCGCGCGATCGAGGCTCGCACCGCGAAGATCCTGAAGGCCGGCAAGGGCAAGCCGGGGAACGGCGGCACCACCGTCGCGGCGGCCGGCAACATCCCGGTCTACGTGCACGTGATGGCCGACGCCAACGGCAACGGCGACGTCACCGACTCCCAGATCTCGCAGCAGATCGAGGTGCTGAACAAGACGTACGGTGGCCAGGAGTCGGGCAGCGCCTCCAACACCGGCTTCACCTTCACGCTGGCCGGCGTCGACCGGTTCTACAACTCGACCTGGCACAAGGACCGGTCGAGCTCGACGTACCGCAGCCAGACCCGCCAGGGCGGTGCCGACGCGCTGAACATCTGGCTGGTCGACTTCTCCTACCTCGGCATCGCGACCTTCCCGTGGGACTACAGCCGCAACCCGTCGATCGACGGCATCCGGGTCCACTACGGCTCGCTGCCGGGCGGCCCCATCGCCAACTACAACCTCGGCGAGACCGCGACGCACGAGGCCGGCCACTGGCTCGGGCTGTACCACACCTTCCAGGGCGGCTGCACCAGCACCAACGACGAGGTGGCCGACACCCCGGCGCAGAGCTCGGCGACGAGCGGCTGCCCGACCGGCCGCGACTCGTGCTCGCTGCCGGGTCTGGACCCGATCCACAACTACATGGACTACTCCTACGACTCCTGCTACTACGAGTTCACCGCCGGGCAGACCACCCGGATGCAGCAGATGTTCGGCGCCTACCGCGCCTGAGCCCCGTGGGTAGCAGCCCAGACCCTCCCGTCGGGGCACGGCGCGAGGAGCGGCGCACGGCCGGACCCTGGGTCCGGTCGTGCGCCGTCGTCCGTTTTCGACTGGAATGGGTGGGAACACGCCGAATCGTCGCCAAGGCCGCGGGTCCACCGAATTCGCCGCCGGCACCGTGACGATCGGTCCTGGCCGGCGCAGGGTGTGCCGGACTCCCAGGAATGAAGAAGGACCCGACTGATGACCCGACACAGGACCCTCCGGCGCGGCGCTGCCGCGGCCGGGGTCGCGTTTCTCCTCGTCGCCGGCACGCTCACCCCGGCGCAGGCGGCCCTGCCGAGCGCCGACCGTGGTGGCCGGACCTGCCTGAACCCGTCCGGCGACACGACCTCCGCCGCCAAGGGCGGCCGCGGCACCGACCACCGGGACGTCTCGGTCAAGGAGGCCAAGTCCATCGAGGCCAAGACCAAGGAGAAGCTGGCGGCCAAGGGCGTCGCGGCGGCGAAACCGAACAAGGCCGGCAAGCCGCTCATCGAGGTGGACGTGCCGGTCTACGTGCACGTGATGGTCGCCGCGGACGGCGTCACCGGCGACGTCACCGACAAGCAGATCAACGACCAGATCGCGGTGCTCAACAAGACGTACGGCGGCAAGGAGTCGAGTGCCGCGGCCGACGTCGGAGCGACGTTCACGCTGGCCGGCATCGACCGCTACTACAACGACGCGTGGCACAACGACAAGAACTCCAACCAGTACCGCAAGCTCACCCGCCAGGGCGGCAAGGACGCGCTGAACATCTGGCTGGTGGAGTTCGGCTACCTCGGTATCGCGACGTTCCCGTGGGACTACAAGAGCTCCGGTGACGTGGACGGCATCCGGGTGCTGTGGGCCAGCCTGCCCGGCGGTCCGGAGAAGAACTACAACCTCGGCGAGACCGCGACCCACGAGGCCGGCCACTGGCTCGGGCTGTACCACGTGTTCGAGGGCGGTTGCAAGGAGCCGTCGGGCGGCGACCAGGTCGCCGACACCCCGCCGCAGAGCGTCGCGACCAACGGCTGCCCCGAGGGTCAGGACTCCTGCGCCGGCGACGGCCTGGACTCGGTCCACAACTACATGGACTACTCGTACGACAGTTGCTACAACCAGTTCACCCCGGGCCAGGCGGCCCGCGTGGCGGACATGTGGAACGCCTACCGCGCCTGACGGCGCCGCTTTCTTCTCGGGTCTCGTGACCGTGCCCCGTCCCACCGCGCGTGGGGCGGGGCACGGCGCTTTCCGCGGGCCTCAGAGCTCGGGTACGCCGGGGAACGGCTCCGGCTGCGCACCGAACGACAGCGCCCGCACCGCCGCGTCGGTCAGCGCGTCGATCGCCCACTGCCGGTTGGCCCGGGCGGTGCTGCCCACGGCGGTCGCGTAGACCTCGGCGCAGCGCTCCTCGATCTCGGCCGCGGCCGCCCGGCACTGCGCCGCCGTCCTCGCCTCGTTGGGCAGCTCGTAGCTGACCTCGGCCGCCACCGGCTCGACGTCCTGCTTGCGCAGGATCGCGGTGACCTGGTCGCGCCGACCCCGGTGCACGGTGTACGCCGCCCGCAACGACGAGGCGAGGTCGGGCGCGGCCGACGACGACACGCGTCCGCCGAGCACGCCGTACACGTAGACCGCGGCGTGCTCACCGGCCAGCGTGGTCTGCAGCGCCTCCTCGGGGGTCATGCCGAGCCCTCCGCGATCCGGTCGAGCACGGCCGCCTGCTGGGCCGCGGACGCCGCCATGCTGGCGAGCACGCGGGCGAACGCGCCGGACTCGGCGGCGAAGGCGCTGCGCTTGTCGATCAGCGCCAGGTCCTCCTCGTGGCGCGCCAGCCGCTTGACGGCCCGGCGCCGGTCGGGGGGCACCTCGAAGCTCCGCTCGGGCGCCTCGGTCGCTGTGTCCGAGGGGCCGGCGGTCGGCAGCGGCTCGTCGGGCGCGGCGTCCTGGAGCAGCGCGATGTGGGCGGTGTGCGCGTCACGCGCGGGGGAGAGGGCGTCCTCGAGGCGCGGGAAGCGGGCGATCGTGGCGTCGACGAGGTCGAGCACGCGCTGCTCGTCGGCCAGCACCGTCGCCGCCAGCAGTACGTCGGGGTCGACGGCGGGCTCGGTCTCGCGGTTGCGGCGGGCCCGGCGCCCGGCCCGGGCCCGGGAGGCGTTGGGGCTGCAGGCCGCCACGCTTGCGGCGGACCCTGCCACGGCCACCAGCGCGGTGCGTCGGGTGACCGACGGGGCTGGCGGGACGTTCACCGGACGACTCTATCGAGGTCCGATCGGGGTCGCGGTCCGCGGCCCCGGGCGGCACTGAGCACGTGGTCCGATGCCCTAAGGTTGACGACACCACAACAGCAGAGACGCAGGAAGGACGCCCGTGAGCATCGACCAGACCCGGGACCGACTTGCAGGGGTCCTCACCGACCCGCTGAGCGCTGTAGGCCTCGACCTCGAGGCGGTGGAGCTGACCCCCGCGGGCAAGCGCCGGCTGCTGCGCGTCGCGGTCGACAAGGACGGCGGCGTCACACTCGACGACATCGCGGACGCGACCAAGGAGGTCTCGCGGCTGCTCGACGAGTCCGATGTGATGGGCGAGCAGCCCTACACGCTCGAGGTCACCTCGCCGGGCGTCGACCGCCCGCTGACCCAGCCGCGGCACTGGCGCCGCAACCAGGGCCGGCTGGTCAAGGTCTCGCTGCACGACGGCCGCACGGTCACCGGCCGGGTCGTCGACAGCGACGACGAGCACGCCTCGCTCGACGTCGAGGGCTCGGGCACCGAGCAGGTCGCCTACGACGACGTGGCCAAGGCCAAGGTGCAGGTCGAGCTCAACCGGAAGGAAGGCTGAGGCATGGACATCGACATGAACGTGCTCCGTGCCCTCGAGCGCGAGAAGGAGATCTCCTTCGACATCGTCGTCGAGGCCCTCGAGCAGGCGCTGCTCACGGCATACCACAAGACCCCCGGCGCGGTGGAGCGCGCGCGGGTCGAGCTCGACCGCAAGACCGGCCACGTGACGGTCTACGCCGCCGAGGTCGACGACGAGGGCAACGTGATCGCGGAGTACGACGACACCCCGGCCGGCTTCGGCCGGATCGCCGCGACCACCGCCAAGCAGGTCATCCTGCAGCGGCTGCGCGACGCCGAGGACGACATCAAGTTCGGCGAGTTCTCCGGCAAGGAGGGCGACATCGTCTCCGGCGTGATCCAGCAGGGTCGCGACCCCAACGACGTGATGGTCGACCTGGGACGTCTCGAGGCGCTGCTGCCGATGGCCGAGCGGGTGCCGGGGGAGAAGTACGAGCACGGCGCCCGGATCCGCTGCCTGGTGGTGAGCGTCCGCAAGGGCATGCGCGGCCCGCAGGTGATGCTTTCGCGCTCGCACCCCAACCTGGTCAAGAAGCTGTTCGCACTCGAGGTGCCCGAGATCGCCGACGGCACCGTCGAGATCTGCGGCATCGCCCGCGAGGCCGGCCACCGCACCAAGATCGCGGTGCGCTCGACCGTGCCGGGCGTGAACGCCAAGGGTTCCTGCATCGGGCCGATGGGCCAGCGGGTGCGCGCGGTGATGAACGAGCTGCACGGCGAGAAGATCGACATCGTCGACTGGTCCGACGACCCCGCCGAGATGGTCGCCCACGCGCTGTCGCCGGCGCGGGTGAACAGCGTCGAGATCGTCGATCTGGAGGCGCGGTCCGCCCGCGTCATCGTCCCCGACTTCCAGCTGTCGCTCGCGATCGGCAAGGAGGGCCAGAACGCCCGCCTCGCCGCCCGGCTCACCGGCTGGCGGATCGACATCCGGTCCGACGAGGCGCAGGCACCCGTCGCCCCGCCCGCCCCGCCGGCGGGCACGGCCGGCCCCGCCTGACGCGCCCCGACTCGGCGGCACGGACTGGTCGGTTCGGTCCTGGACCACCGAGCCGCTAGACTGGTCGACGGTGGTCCGAGAAGCCGATGGTCACGTGCGTCCGCGTGACGAGTCACTCCGGACGTGCGTGGGATGTCGGACCCGGGCCGCCAGGCATGAGCTGCTGAGAGTCGTCGCGATCGACTCCGGTGACGGCCTCTTCGAGGTCGTCCCGGATCCCGACCGGCGTCGGCCGGGTCGAGGTGCGCACCTGCACCCCGCGCCCGCGTGTCTCGCCCTCGCGCTTCGCCGACGAGCCTTCTCCAGGGCCCTCCGGGTCTCTGGTCGGCTTGCCAGCGAGCGGGTGGAGGAGTACGTCGCCGGGCTCGCGGAGGCGAGCGGCAGCGAAGCCGGCAACACCGAACCAGCCTGATCAACCGTCAGGACCTGACCGAACAGAAATTGGAGCATCGGCTCATGAGCACTCGATGAGTACTTTCCGATGAGCTTGCACACCAGCTAACGGTCCGACCACTCCTTCTGTGGCTCGGGCCAGAAGGAGAAGCGTGGCTAAGACCCGAGTCCACGAGCTCGCCAAGGAGCTCGGCGTCGAGAGCAAGGTTGTTCTCGAGAAGCTCAAAGAGATGGGCGAGTTCGTCAAGTCGGCGTCGTCGACGATCGAGCTCCCCGTCGAGATGAAGTTCAAGAAGACGTACGGCGAGGAGCTCGCCAAGGCCGCCGCGCCCGCGCAGAAGGCGGCCCCGGCGAAGAAGGCCCCGGCCAAGAAGGCCGAGCCCGCTCCGGCTCCCTCCGGCGACGGTGCGGCAGCCGCCGAGGCACCCGCCGCGCCGGCCGCTCCCGTCGAGGAGCAGGCACCGGCCGCCAAGAAGTCCGCGCCGAAGCCGGGCCCGAAGAAGGCTCCGGCTCCCGCCGAGGACACCGCGCCGGCTGCCGAGGCTCCGGCCCCGGCCGCGCCGGCCGAGACCCCTGCCCCGGAGGCGCCCGCCGCCGACGGTGGCACGGCGGCCCCGTCCGCCCCGACCGGGCCCACTCCGGCCGCGCCGAAGCCGGCTCCGCGTCCCTCGGCGCGTCCCGGTGCGCCGCGTCCCGGCAACAACCCGTTCTCGTCCACGCAGGGCATGGGCAGCCGTCCGGCCGCCCGGTCCGGTGGTCCCGCGGGCGACCGCCCGCCGCGTCCGCCGGCCGGCCGTGACGGTGGCGGCCCCGGCCGCACCGGTGGCCTGCCCAGCGGCGGCCGTCCCGGCATGCCGCGGCCGAACCCCGCGATGATGCCCAAGTCCCCGGCGGCCTTCGGCTCCGGTCCGGGCGGTCGCCCCGGCCCCGGTGGCCGTGGAGGCGCTCCGGGCCGTCCCGGTGCCCCCGGTCGCGGTGGCGCTCCGGGTCGCGGCGGTGCTCCCGCCGGCGCTCCGGGTCGCGGTGGCTTCCCGGGCGGTGGCCGCCCCGGTGGCGGTCGTCCCGGTCAGCGCGGCCAGACCCAGGGCGCCTTCGGGCGTCCGGGTGGCCCGTCGCGTCGTGGTCGCAAGTCGAAGCGGGCGCGTCGTCAGGAGTTCGAGGCCATGGAGGCCCCGACGATCGGCGGCGTGCGCGTCCGCAAGGGCAACGGCGAGACCATCCGCCTGCCGCGTGGCGCCTCGCTGACCGACTTCGCGGAGAAGATCAACGTCGAGCCGGCCCAGCTGGTGCAGATGCTGTTCTCGCTCGGCGAGATGGTCACCGCGACCGAGTCGGTCAACGACGCGACGCTCGAGCTGCTCGGTGAGGAGCTCAACTACGTCGTCCAGGTCGTCTCGCCCGAGGACGAGGACCGTGAGCTGCTCGAGTCCTTCGACATCGAGTTCGGCGAGGACGAGGGCAGCGACGAGGACCTCACGCCCCGCCCGCCGGTCGTCACGGTCATGGGTCACGTCGACCACGGAAAGACCAAGCTCCTCGACGCGCTGCGCAACGCCAATGTGGCCGCCAAGGAGGCCGGTGGCATCACGCAGCACATCGGTGCCTACCAGGTCGGTACCGAGGTCAACGGCGAAGAGCGTCGCATCACCTTCATCGACACCCCGGGTCACGAGGCGTTCACCGCCATGCGTGCCCGAGGTGCGCAGGCGACCGACATCGCGGTGCTGGTGGTCGCGGCCGACGACGGCGTGATGCCGCAGACGGTCGAGGCGCTCAACCACGCCAAGGCCGCCGGTGTGCCGATCGTGGTCGCGGTCAACAAGATCGACAAGCCCGAGGCCGACCCGGCCAAGGTGCGTGGCCAGCTCACCGAGTACGGCCTCGTCCCCGAGGAGTACGGCGGCGACACGATGTTCGTCGACGTCTCCGCGAAGTCGGGCCTCAACCTCGACGCGCTGCTCGAGGCGATCGTGCTCACCGCCGACGCGTCGCTGGACCTCCGGGCCAACCCGGACCAGCCGGCGCAGGGCCTCGTGGTCGAGGCGCACCTCGACCGCGGTCGTGGTCCCGTGGCGACCGTGCTCGTCCAGCGCGGAACGCTCCGGGTCGGCGACTCGATCGTCGCGGGTCCGGCGTACGGGCGGGTCCGCGCGATGCTCGACGAGTACGGCGAGAACATCGAGGAGGCCGACCCGTCGCGTCCGGCCATGGTGCTCGGTCTGACCGCCGTCCCCGGCGCCGGTCAGAACTTCATCGTGGTCGAGGACGACCGGATGGCCCGCCAGATCGCCGAGAAGCGCGAGGCGCGCGAGCGGGCGGCCACCCAGGCCAAGCGTCGTGTCCGCCGCACGCTCGAGGACTTCATGAAGTCGATGGAGGCCGGCGAGCGTCAGGAGCTGAACCTCATCCTCAAGGGCGACGTGTCCGGTTCGGTCGAGGCCCTCGAGGACTCGCTGGCCAAGATCGACGTCGGCGACGAGGTCAGCCTGCGGGTCATCGACCGCGGTGTCGGTGCGATCACCGAGACCAACGTCGACCTGGCCGCGGCCTCCGACGCCATCATCATCGGCTTCAACGTCCGGCCGCAGGGCAAGGCGACGGAGATGGCCGAGAAGGAAGGCGTCGAGATCCGCTACTACTCGGTCATCTACCAGGCGATCGAGGAGATCGAGGCCGCCCTCAAGGGCATGCTCAAGCCGGAGTTCGAGGAGGTCACCCTCGGCCAGGCCGAGATCCGCGAGATCTTCCGCTCGTCGAAGATCGGCAACATCGCGGGCTGCATGGTCACCAGTGGTGTCATCCGGCGCAACGCGAAGGTCCGCCTGATCCGCGACGGCAACGTGGTCGTGGAGAGCGCCGACCTGGCCTCGCTCCGCCGGGAGAAGGACGACGTGTCCGAGGTCCGCGAGGGCTTCGAGTGCGGTCTGGTCATCCGGGGCTTCAACGACATCAAGCAGGGCGATGTCGTCGAGGCGTTCGAGATGCGCGAGATCCCGCGCTCCTGATCGAGCACATGTCCTCGCGGGCCCGGCGGCACACCGCCGGGCCCGCGAGGTCGCTTTCAGCCCACAAACAACAACGGCTACAACGGAGATCGAGATGAGCAGCCCGAGGGTGCGCAAGGTCGCGGACCGGATCCAGGTCGTCGTCGCCGAAATGCTCGAGCGACGGATCAAGGACCCGCGCCTCGGCTTCGTCACCGTCACCGACGTGCGCGTCACCGGCGACACCCAGAACGCCTCGGTGTTCTACACCGTGATGGGCGAGGAGGAGCAGCTCGCCAGCACCGCCGCGGCGCTCGAGTCCGCGAAGGGGCTCATCCGCAGCGAGGTCGGCAAGCAGCTCGGGATGCGGCACGTGCCGTCGCTGGAGTTCATCCACGACGCGCTGCCCGAGTCGGCCCGTCACCTCGACGAGCTGCTCGCCAGGGCGCGCGAGTCCGACGCGGCGGTGGCCGCGGCGGCCGCCGGTGCCGTCCCCGCCGGTGAGGCGGACCCGTACCGCAGGCCGCGCGAGGTCCCCGACGACGTCGACGACTCCCACGACGTCGACGACGAGTGACGGCTCCGCTGGACGCCGGGCTGGTCGTCGTCGACAAGGCCGGCGGCATGACCTCCCACGACGTCGTGGCGCGGGTACGCCGGCTCGCGGGCACCCGCAAGGTCGGCCACGCCGGCACCCTCGACCCGATGGCGACCGGCGTGCTGCTGGTCGGGGTCAACCGCGCCACCCGGCTGCTCGGCCACCTGATGCTGACCGAGAAGGCGTACGACGCCACTGTCCGCCTCGGCGCCGGGTCCACCACCGACGACGCCGAGGGCGAGCTCCTTGGCGGCGCGTCGACCGAGCACCTGACCGAGGACGACGTCCGCTCCGCCGCCGGTCGCTTCGTCGGCGTGCTGCAGCAGCGGCCCTCGGCCGTGTCCGCGATCAAGGTCGACGGCCGCCGGGCCTACGCCCGCGTGCGTGCCGGCGAGCAGGTCGAGCTCCCCGAGCGCGAGGTGACCATCCACGAGCTCGTCGTGACCGACGTGCGGCACGAGGACCCCTGGGTCGACGTCGACCTGTCGGTCCGGTGCAGCAGCGGCACCTACATCCGCGCCCTCGCGCGTGACCTCGGCGAGGAGCTCGGCGTGGGCGGGCACCTCACCGCGCTCCGCCGTACCGCCGTCGGACCGTTCACCATCGACGACGCGCACACCCTCGACGAGCTCGCCGACTCCTTCACGATGCTCGACATCAGCGAGGTCGCGCGGCGGTGCTTCCCGACCTACGAGCTCGACGTCGACGGCGCGCGGGACGTGACGTTCGGCCGCCCGCTCGACGTCGACCTCGGTGTCGAGGGCGACGTGCCGGTGGCGGTGTTCGCGCCCGGCGGAGCGTTCTTGGCGCTGTACCGGCAGGAGGGTGACCGGGCCAGGCCCGTCGCCGTCCTCACCGGCTAGACCGGTGACGCGTGTGGGAGGCTTCTCCGCGTGACATCCGGCACCGACACCTGGCGCGCCCTGGACGACGTGCCGGCCGACCTGGGCCGCACGGTCGTCACGATCGGCAACTTCGACGGCGTGCACCGCGGCCACCAGCACGTCATCTCCCGCGCGGCCGAGGTCGCGCGCGACAAGGGTCTCGACTGCGTCGTCGCGGTCACGTTCGACCCGCACCCGATGGCTGTGCTGCGCCCCGAGCACGCCCCGCCCACGCTGACCACGATCGAGACCCGGGTGCGGCTGCTCGCGGAGGCCGGCGTCGACGCCGTGCTGGTGCTGCCGTTCTCACGCGAGATGGCCGCCTGGACGCCGGAGCAGTTCGTGAAGACCGTCCTCGTCGACACCCTGCACGCCGGTGCCGTGGTCGTCGGCGCCAACTTCCGGTTCGGCAACCGGGCGTCGGGTGACGTGGCGACGCTGCGCGAGCTCGGTGAGGAGCACGGCTTCACCGCCGAAGGCATCGCTCTCGACGGCGGTCCGCAGGTCTGGTCCTCGACGTACGTCCGCCAGTGCCTCGCCACCGGCGACGTCGAGGGCGCCGCCGAGGCGCTCGGTCGGCCGTTCACCGTGCGGGGTGTCGTCGTGGAGGGTGACAAGCGCGGTCGCGAGCTCGGTTTCCCGACCGCCAACGTGCCGACCCAGGGCGTCGCCGCGGCGCCCGCCGACGGCGTGTATGCCGGGTACCTCCGCCGCCTCGACACCGGCGAGCAGTTCCCGGCCGCGATCAGCGTCGGCACAAACCCGACGTTCGCGGGGGAGCGGGAGCGCCGGGTCGAGTCCTACGTGCTGGACCGCGACGACCTCGAGCTGTACGGCGTGGAGGTGGAGGTGTCCTTCGTCGGAAGGATCCGCGGCATGCTGCGCTTCGACAGCGTCGACGGCCTGGTCGCGCGGATGCACGACGACGTCGCCAAGACCCGCGAGCTGCTGGTCGGATGAGCCCCCGCCGCTCGACCGGCGGCGAGCAGGACGTGCTCGCCGCGACCGACGGATGGTTCATGCGGCACGGCCTGCCCTACTTCGTGCCCGAGCAGCGCCGCGAGGCGCGCTCCGCCGTACGCCTCGGCCGCACGGTGCCGCTGATGCTGCTGACCGGGCTGGTCGCGGTCGCCGCCGGCGTACTCCTCGGCATGCTCGCGCAGCAGCTCGCTCTCGGCACAGCAACACTCGTGACGGTCGGCCTGCTGGCGGCGACGTGGTACGCGCTCACGGCGATGCGGGCGCGGCCGATCGTGCGCTGGGCGCTGGACCGGACGTTCGGCAGCCTGCGCACGCTGCTGCCGATGATGAGCCGCGCCCTGCCGCTGCTGCTGCTCTTCGTGACGTTCCTGTTCATCAACGCCGAGGTGTGGGAGGTCTCCGCCGACCTCGACGGCGGTGTGCTCTGGCTGGTGGCGCTGCTGTTCGTGCTTCTCGCCGTCGGCTTCCTGCTCGTGCGGCTGCCCGAGGAGGTCGACCAGGTCGACGACGACGTCGACGACGCGCTGCTGCGCCGGGCCTGCCGCGGCACCCCGCTCGAGGCGGACTGCGAGCGCCTGCTCGCCGAGGGTGCCGACGTACGTGCCCACGTCGAGGTGACCGGCTTCGAGCGGTGGAACCTGGTCGCGGTGCTGCTGATCATCCAGGCCGCGCAGGTGCTGCTGCTGGCCGGCACCGTCTTCGTGTTCTTCATGGTCTTCGGGTCCATGGTGATGAACCCCGGCATCGTCGAGAACTGGACCGGCGAGACCGTCCGGGTGATGCCGCTGCCGTGGCTGCAGAACATCACCACCGAGCTGGTGCAGGTCTCGGTGTTCCTGGCGGCGTTCTCGTGCCTCTACCTGACCGTCTCGACGGTCACCGACGACACCTACCGCGCGCAGTTCTTCGGCAGCGTGCTGGCCGAGCTCGAGCGGGCGGTGGGCATGCGCGCGGTCTACCTCGCGCTGCGCGCCGAGCCCCAGCCGGAGCCCGGTCCCGGGCGCTGAGCCCGCCCCGGGCCGGTTCATGTAAAGCGGAGTTGTCGCCGGAGCTTCCGGGCCTTTTCCGTCGCTTCCGGGGCGATGCATCGCCCCGGAAGCGACGGAGTACCAGCAGAAGGTGTTTCTCCGACAGCCCCCACCCTCAGGCGTCCAGGTCCTCCTCCACCATCGCGGCGATGGCGTCCACGTCGGCCTGGTCGTCTCCGCTGACCTCGACCTGGTCGCCCTTCTTGGCGCCGAGGGTCATGATCATCAGCGCCGAGCTCGCGTCGACGGGGGTGCCGCCGGGCGTCGCCAGGGTGACGGTGCTGCCGAGCGAGCCGGCCTTCTCCGCGATGAGGGCGGCCGGGCGGGCGTGCAGGCCGACGGCGGATCCGACGGTTGCGGTCTTGGTGGGCATTCACATCTCCTTGCGGGTGGGTGAGGTGGTGCGGGTCAGGCCGCCGCGGTGATCTGCTCGGCGTCGGTGTGGGACAGCTGCTTGAGGATGATGACCAGGGCCGCGGCGACGATCACGCCGATGGCCAACGACAGGAAGAACCAGAAGACCTGGCCGACGGCGAAGAACACGAAGATGCCGCCGTGCGGGGCCGACAGCGTCACGCCGGTGGCCATCGCGAGCGCGCCGGTCACGGCCGAGCCGGCCATGATCGAGGGGATCACCCGGGCCGGGTCGGCGGCCGCGAACGGGATCGCGCCCTCGGTGATGAACGACGCCCCGAGCAGCCAGGCCGCCTTGCCGTTCTCCTGCTCGGCGCGGGTGAACAGCTTCGGCCGTACGACGGTGGCCAGAGCCAGTGCCAGCGGCGGGACCATGCCGGCCAGCATGACCGCGGCCATGATCTTCAGCTCCGGGGCGTCGCCGGACGCGACCGCGGCCGCGGTGAGCCCGCCCGTCGCGAACGTGTAGGCGGTCTTGTTCAGCGGGCCGCCCATGTCGAAGGCCATCATCAGGCCGAGCACCACGCCGAGGATGATCGCCGAGCCGCCGGAGAGGCTGTTGAGGGCGTCGCTGAGCGCGTTCATCAGCGCGCTGAGCGGCTTGGCCAGGACCATCAGCATGACCGCGCCGGAGATCAGGGTGGCCAGCAGCGGGATCACCACGACCGGCATGAGGCCGCGCATCCAGACCGGCACCTTCCACGACGCGATCCAGTGCGCGACCAGACCGGCGAGCACGCCGCCGACGATGCCGCCGAGGAAGCCCGAGTTGATCGTGCCCGCGATCGCGCCCATCACGAAGCCGGGGGCGATGCCGGGCCGGTCGGCGATGGCGTAGGCGATGTAGCCGGCCAGCGCCGGCACCAGGAAGCCGAACGCCGCACTGCCGAGCGTGAAGAGCACCGCGCCGATGTAGGCGAAGAACGGGCTGTCGAACAGCGCGTCGTCCAGCCCGGCCTCGTTGAGGTCCGGGAGGTTGAGCAGCGAGTTCTGCGTCGCGATGTCCTGGCCCGGCCCGACGATCGTGTAGCCGCCGAGCAGGAACGACAGCGCGATCAGCAGGCCGCCGGCGGCGACGAACGGGATCATGTAGGACACGCCGGTCATCAGCACTCGGCGGATCCGCAGGCCCCAGGACTCCTCGCCGCCGGACGAGCCCGACTCGGCCGCCGCCGTACCCTCCACGCGCGGGGCGTTGGGGTCGTCGGCGAACCGCAGCGCCTCGGCGATCATCGCGTCGCTGTCGTCGATCGCCCGCTTGACGCCCGACGCGACGACCGGCTTGCCGGCGAACCGGCTTCGGTCGCGGACGCCGACGTCGGCGGCGAAGATCGCGGCCGAGGCCGCGGCGATGGTCTCGCGGGGCAGGGGAGTGGACCCGGCCGAGCCCTGCGTCTCGACGTGGATGTCGACGCCGGCGCGGGCGGCCGCGGCCTCGAGGGCCTCGGCGGCCATGTAGGTGTGCGCGATGCCGGTCGGGCACGCGGTGACGGCGACGATGCTGCGCCGCTCGGCGGGTGCCGGCGCGGGTTCGGCCTCGGCCTCCTTCGCGCCCCCGGCCGCCGCGGCCGGAGCGGGAGCCGAGGCGGGGGCGGCCGCCGGCTGCGGCAGCTTCACCACGGAGTTCACCAGGTCGACGACCTCGGCGGGCGTCTCGGCCTGCCGCAGCCCGTCGGTGAAGTCGGGCCGCACCAGCGCGCGGGCGAGCTGGGTCAGCACCTCGAGGTGGGTGGCGTCGCCGCCGGCCGGCGCTGCGATCAGGAAGGCCAGGTCCGCGGGGCCGTCCTTGGCGCCGAAGTCGGTGCCGGGGGAGAGGCGGGCGAACACCAGCGTGGGTACGTCGACGTGCTCGGTGCGGCAGTGCGGGATCGCGATCCCGCCGGGCAGGCCGGTCGCGGACGTCGCCTCGCGGGCGAGCGCGTCCTCGGCGAGGCCGTCGGGGTTGCCGGTCCGGCCGGCGTCGGCCGCGAGACGGGCGAGGCCACGGATGGTCTCGGTCTTGTCGGCGCCCAGGGACACGTCCAGGCGGACGAGCTCCTCGGTGAGCATCGGGGTGGGGTCGGGCATCAGAGTCCTCGATGTGGTTGAGGGACGGACAGCTCGGCCACGTCGACGAGCTCGGGGTGGACCGTGTCCGGGGTCGGGATGGTGGTCCCCGGAAGGCCCGCTGCGGCGCTGCCGTAGGCGACAGCGAGACGCAGACGTTCGGCGGGCTCGGCGTCGCGGAGCGAACCGAGCAGGTACCCGAAGAGGCTGGAGTCACCCGCCCCCACCGTGCTGACCACGGTGGTCGGCGGCGGGGTGGCGTGCCAGGCCCCTTCGGACGTGACGAGTACGGCGCCGGAGGCGCCCAGGGTCGCGAGGACCGCCGCGACGCCGCGGTCGACGAGCACGGCTGCTGAGCTCGCGGCGAGCTCCGGGTCGGCCTCGATGGCGTCGGGGTCGCCGCCCGCGATCGAGGCGAGCTCCTCGCCGTTCGGCTTCAGCAGGTCGGGCGCGGCGGTGTCGAGGTGGGCGAACACGGCCTCGAGCGGCGCCCCGGAGGTGTCGACCGCGACCTGGACGTCGAGGCCGCGCAGGTCGCGGACCACCTCGGCGTACCACTCCGCCGGGGCGCCCGGCGGCAGCGAGCCCGCGAGCACGACCCAGCGGGCCTGCGCAGCCCGCTGCACCAGCGCCCGGCGGAGCCGGTCGAGCGTGGCCGGGCCGGCGGTGGCGCCGGGGGAGTTGATCTTGGTGGTGGTGCCGTCGGGCTCGGTGATCGTGACGTTCATCCGGACGTCGCCGGCCGGCGGCTCGGGCCGGCAGTCGATGCCGTCGCGGAGCAGCTCGAGGACGTAGGGGTCGTCCGACGCCGCCGGCAGCACCGCGATCGTGGGCACGCCCGCGGCGACCGCGGCCCGGGAGATGTTCACGCCCTTGCCGGCCGACTGCGAGGTGACCCGGGCGGCGCGCAGCACGGCGCCGCGCTCGAGCGCCGACGTCAGCTCGATGGTGCGGTCGACGCTGGGGTTGGGCGTGAGGGTCACGATCATGCCGGTCGTCATGCGACCACCACCTCGATGTCGTGGGCCTCGAGCGTGGCCCGGTCGTCGTCACGGAGTCCGTCGTCGGTGATGAGCACGTCGACCTGGTCGAGGTCGCCGAAGCGGACGGTGCTCTCGTGGCCGATCTTGGACGAGTCGGCGAGGACCACGACGCGCTGGGCGCTGCGGATCATCGCGTTCTTCGCGGCCGCCTCGCTCGCGTCCGGGGTGCTGAGGCCGTGCGCGACGCTCAGCCCGTTGGTGCCGACGAAGGCGACGTCGGTGCGCAGCCGCGAGATCGCGGCGACGGTCTCCTCGCCGACCGCGGCCTGCGTCGTCCGCCGCACCCGGCCGGGCAGCACGTGCAGGTCGACGTTGCCGCGACCGGCCAGCCGGCCGGCGATCGGGACGGCGTTGGTGAAGACCGTGAACGCGACGTCGAGGGGCAGCAGGCCGGCCAGCCGCGCGGTCGTGGTGCCCGCGTCGAGCAGCACGCTGCCGCCGTTGGTGGGCAGGTAGGCGACCGCGGCCTCGGCCACCCGGTCCTTCTGCTCGCTCTGTGCCAGGTCGCGCTCGTTGACCGTGACCTCGAGGACGGACAGCGACGCGGCCGGGATGGCGCCGCCGTGCACCCGCCGTACGATGCCGGCACGCTCGAGCGTCGAGAGGTCCCGTCGCACGGTCTCCGTGGTGACCGTGAACCGCTGTGCCAGCTCGGTCACCGACAGCCGACCGCGCTGGGTGAGCAGGTCGGCGATCGCCTGCTGGCGTTCCTCGGCGTACAACGGCCCTCCTCGGGCTGGTGGGGCGACGGGTGGATCTGCGTGTCTGTTGTTTTACGCCCGAATGTGTTGACTGTCAAGCAGCGCAGCGGTTTACTTCTCGGCATGACGCAGCCCACCGCCCCGCTCTCGGGTACGCCGGTCGTCCCCGGCGTCGCCTACGGTCCCGTCCTGCTCGCGCGCACCGACATCCCGGCCGACCGGGTCGCCGCGTTCGAGGAGACGACGCCCTCGGCCGAGGAGGCCATGGAGATCTTCGACGCCGCCGTGGAGAAGGTCGCCGGTCGGCTCGCGGACCGGGCCGCCGCCGCGCAGGGCTCCGCCGCCGAGGTGCTCACCGCGACCGCCGGGCTGGCCCGCGACAAGGGCCTGCGCACCACGGTCGCCGGTCGCGTCGAGGGCGGCGACAAGCTGCTCGCCGCGCTGCACGCCAGCGTCGACCAGTTCGCCGACGTGTTCTCGTCGATGGGCGGGCTGATGGCCGAGCGCGTCACCGACCTGCGCGACCTGGAGAAGCGGCTCACCGCCGAGATCGTCGGCGCCCCCGAGCCCGGCGTACCCACGCCCACCGTCCCGAGCGTGCTCGTCGCCGAGGACCTCGCGCCGGCCGACACCGCCCTGCTCGACGCCGAGCGGGTGCTCGCGCTCGTCACCGAACGCGGGGGGCCGACCAGCCACACCGCGATCATCGCCCGGCAGCTCGGCATCCCCTGCGTGGTGGCCGTGCACGGCGCGATGACGCTGCACGACGGCGCCCGCGTGCTCGTCGACGGCGCCACCGGCGACGTGGAGATCGGTCCCGACCCCGACGAGGCCGAGCGCCGTGTCGTCCAGGACCGCGAGACCCGGGCCGCGATCGACGCCTGGACCGGACCGGCGCGCACGGCCGACGGCACCCCGGTCAAGGTGCTGGCCAACGTCGCCGACGGGGCGTCCGCCGCTCAGGCAGCGCAGGCGCCGGTCGAGGGCAGCGGCCTGTTCCGCACCGAGCTGTGCTTCCTCAACCGCAAGGACGAGCCGTCCGTCGAGGAGCAGGCGCAGCTCTACGGCGCCGTGCTCGACGCGTTCGGCCCCGAGCGGTACGTCGTGGTCCGCACGCTCGACGCCGGCTCCGACAAGCCCGTCGCGTTCGCGACCCTCGAGGGCGAGGAGAACCCGGCGCTCGGCGTGCGGGGCCTGCGGCTCTCGTTCGACAACCCCGGCCTGCTCGAGCGGCAGCTCGACGCGATCAGGCTCGCGGCCGACACCACCGGCACCCAGCCGTGGGTGATGGCGCCGATGGTGGCGACCGTCGACGAGGCGCGCGACTTCGCCCGGCTGGTCCGCGACCGCGGTCTCAAGGCCGGCGTGATGGTCGAGGTGCCGAGCACCGCACTGCTCGCGCACCGGTTCCTCGAGGAGGTCGACTTCCTCTCGATCGGCACCAACGACCTGACGCAGTACACGATGGCCGCCGACCGGATGGCCTCCCCGCTCGCGCACCTCACCGACCCGTGGCAGCCCGCGGTCCTCGCGCTCGTCGCGATCACGGCCGAGGCGGGCAAGCAGGCGGACAAGCCGGTCGGCGTCTGCGGCGAGGCCGCCGCCGACCCGCTGCTCGCGACCGCCCTGGTGGGCATGGGCATCACCTCGCTGTCGATGGCGGCCGCCGCGGTCAAGCCCGTCGGCGCGCAGCTCGGCCAGGTGTCGATGGACACCTGCGAGGCCGCGGCCGAGGCGGCGCTGGCCGCGCGCGACCCCGCCTCCGCCCGGGCCGCGGTGCGCGAGGTGCTCGACGGGCAGGCCCAGCGCTGACCAGGAGCTGGGTGACCAGGGGCTGACCTGGGCCGACGTACCGTGACCGCCGTCTCCTCGATTTAGAGAACCGCCCCCGCCTGGGATAGCCTTGTGCGGTTGCCTCGGAGTCTCCGAGGTGACTTCCTGCCGTCAGAACGGCCGCGGACAGAGAGTGCCCGGGTGAACAGGCCCCGGCGCGCCGCGCAACGAGACCGAAAGGGAGAGCCGCTGTGTCCACTGGTACCGATGCGGAGACCAAGAAGAAGATCATCGCCGAGTACGCCCTGACCGAGTGTGACACCGGTTCCCCCGAGGTCCAGATCGCGCTGCTCAGCCACCGCATCTCGCACCTCACCGAGCACCTCAAGCAGCACAAGCACGACCACCACAGCCGTCGTGGTCTGCTGCTGCTCGTCGGCCAGCGCCGTCGTCTTCTCAACTACCTGCAGAAGACGGAGATCGAGCGCTACCGCTCGATCGTCGAGCGTCTCGGCCTGCGCCGCTGACTTCGGGGAGGGTCCACCGTCCGGTGGGCCCTCTTCCCAATTCAGGCGCCGGATCCCGGCAGCGCTAACCTTTCCAACTGAATCACCACTACATCCCAGGAGCGACCCGCGCGTCGGCCCGGTCCTCGGTAGTGGCCCTCAGATCCGCACCGGTCCCAGGCCGTGCCGCGGAGACTGCGGGCCTCGATCGAAGACGGGGCCACCCCCAGCACCACCAGAGTTGGACGTGATCGAAGATCACAGTGGGACGTTCGCGGATCGCTCCGCGAAGAGAAAGGGACCCACCCAGCGTGGAACCCACCATTTCCGCCGTTGAGACCGTGATCGACAACGGCAAGTTCGGCACCCGTACCGTCAAGTTCGAGACCGGGCTCCTCGCCCGACAGGCCGCCGGCTCGGTGA
>DASURB010000055.1:0-43288 GCA_036280235.1 Nocardioides sp. | reverse complement strand
GAAGATGGTCAAGGGCATGGGCGGCGCGATGGACCTGGTCCACGGCGCCAAGCGGGTGATCGTGCTGATGGAGCACGTCGCCAAGGACGGCTCCTACAAGATCGTCAACGAGTGCTCGCTGCCCTACACCGGCCGCGGCGTGGTGCAGCGGATCATCACCGACCTCGCCGTCATCGACGTGATCGACCCGGCCACCGGCGAACCCGCCGCCCCCGGCACCCACGGCGACCGCGCCCTCAAGCTCATCGAGACCGCCCCCGGCGTCACCGAGGACGAGGTCCGCGAGAAGACCGAGCCCGACCTGATCTGATTCAGCTGCGCAGCTGATCCTGGCGTTGCCGCCGAGGAGTCAGTTATTCAGCCGCGTGGGCGGCGTGTCGCGGCACAACTGACCCCTCGGCGTCGGGGGCGGACAGGGGTTGGGGCTGCGCGCTCCGGCGGCATCAGGCGCTGCGGCGGTGGCTGCCGGGAGACCCGGCCGCTCGCGCGGCGCGGGCGATGCCGGCGCGGAAGATCTCGATCGCGCGTGCGGGGTGCCGGAAGACGTCGTCGGTGGTGAGTACGTCGATGGTCCAGCCGCGCTCCTCGCGGATCCAGGCGCGGCGTCGGCGGTCGTGCGCCCGTTGGCCGGGTCCGTGCCAGGCGGCGCCGTCGTACTCCGCGGCGTACCGGATCTCCTCCAGCCCGAGGTCGAGTCGGTACGCCGGCAGCCCGTCGTCGTCCAGCACCGGGATCTGCAGCTGCGGGGGCGGCAGGCCGGCGTCGAGCCAGAGCAGCCGCATCACCGACTCGGCGGGGGACTCGGCGCGGCCGTCGGCGAGGGGCGCGAGCGAGCGGAGCCGGACGACGCCGCGAAAGCCCTTGAACCGCTTGATCTCCTCGAGCATCTCGTCGTGGGTGAAGTCGCCGGTGTGCAGCATCGCGTCGAGTGCGGCGATGCCACCGGTGCGCGAGCGCGTGCGCGCCAGGTCGAGGGCGGTGCGGAGCGCGGTGGTGATGCGCACGCCGTGGCGGGTCTCGATGTCACGGGGGAACAGCAGGCGGCGACCGCCGTCGGCGCCGCGCTTGCGCACCCGCGTGCGTTCGAGGGGCTGGACGACGGTGAGGCGAGGCAGCACGATGTGTTCGCCGCGGGCGATCAGGTCGACGCCGTGCGCCCACGCGGCGGACTCGTCGGTGACGACGGCGGTGGGTGGCACGACGAGCGCGAGCGCCTTCGCGCGCAGCAGGAGGTCGTCGTCCGCCGCGCTGTCGACGTACACGCCGCGGAAGACACGTCGAATCACGCCCTCCTCGACCAGTCGGTAGAGCCGGGGCCGGGTGATGCCGTGCTCGAGCGCTATCGCCGCGGTGAAGGGTTCGCCGAGCGGGAGGGTGCCGCCCGTGGTGATGGGGAGCATGAGTTCCATCCCGGCACGATGCATCCGGATCGAAGGCCGTGCGAGTTTTCCACAGAGGAGTTTCGGCGACCTGTCCGCGAAGGGTCAGTTGTGTCGCGACACGCCGCTGACGAGGCTGAATTAGTGACTCCTCGGCGGAAAGCCCGAAGGGCTGAGGCCTCAGGGACAGGACCAACCGGGGTGGGCAGGTGAGGGAGTGGCCCTAGAGGTCCGGGTGCTTGGTGGCGAGGCGGTAGAAGCCGGAGTGGAAGACCAGCGGCTCCCCGCCGGGCGCCTCGTAGGACTCGATCTCGCCGAAGAAGACCACGTGGTCGCCGGCGTCGACGCGGCGGGTACGACGGCAGACGAAGTGCGCGACGGTGCCTTCGAGCACGGGCGGGCCGTCGCCGTCGCGCAGCAGCCGGACGCCGTCGAACTTCTCGGGGCCGCTGGTCGAGAACTGCCGCGACAGGTGGTGCTGGTCGGAGGCGAGCACGTTGACCGCGAACATCTCGGCGGCCTCGAACGCCGGCAGCGACGGCGACGACTTGGCCGCGGCCCAGAGGACGAGTGGCGGGTTGAGCGACACCGACGTGAACGAGTTGGCGGTCATCCCGTAGTCGCGCCCGTCGTGGTGGGTGGTGACGACGGTGACGCCGGTGGCGTACTGGCCCAGCGCGCGCCGCAGGTCGCGGGTGTCGAACGGTCCCGCGGCGATGGCGCGCTGCTCGTCGAGGAACGCGGCGGTCGCGGTCGCGTCGTACCACCACGGGTCGAAGAGGCGCGCGTCGTCGAAGCCGGCCGCGATCCGTTCCGCGACGCCGGGCAGTGTGGCGGCGGCCGCAAGCGCCTCGCGCTGGTGCTCCTCGAACGGGCGCAGCCAGTCGTTGGTCCAGCGCGTGACGAAGTGCGCCCAGCCGCGCCAGAAGTTCGCGAACGTCTGTTCCATCCACGCCTCGTCGAACGCGCCGCGGTGGCTGACGATCGCGTCGAGGTAGAACGACGCCGACTTGATCGCGGTGTTGGCGCCCTGGCTTGTCAACGGGTCGTTGAGCACGACGACGTCGGCCATGCCCAGCACGTGCGCGCCGGACGGCAGCGTGCCGACGGGTCGGCGTACCACCGGGCGGAAGCTGCCCCGCAGCACCGACCCGTCGTCGACGAGCGTGGCGCCGGCCAGGCGGGCCGCTTCGGAGGGGAACCACTCGGCAAGTACGGCGTGCAGCCGGTCGAGGTGCTCGGCGGGCGTTGTCACGTCGCGCCACGCCTCGGCGATGGGCCCGCCGGGGACGCCGGTGATCACGACGATGTCGCAGGGACCGCCGACGGTCAGGCCGGGGCTGGAGAAGCACTCGCCGACGCCGTCGACGACGTGGTAGCGGAACGTGTCGTCGACCGGCCCGTCGCTCAGGTACGTCAGCGACGCCACCCGCTGCGGTTCGTCGTGCGGGGACTTCTCGGCGTCGACCGGGAACAACCCGGCGAGGCCGCCACGGCCGGTCGAGACGACCACGAGGTCGTGCGCCGCGGCCAGCTCCTCGACGTCGTCAACGTCCGCTTGGCGTACGACGATCTTGCCGCCCAGCCTGGCCACCGCCTCGAGCAGCGCCGGCACCTTGACCCGCAGGTCCACCGACCGGGCCGGTGCCGAGAGCGGCGTCGAGAACGCGGACGTCGCGCCGTCGGGGTACCTCACGTCGAACGCCATCCGGCCGATCCGCGGCGACGGCGGCAGCAGTGCGGGAATGCCGAGCGCGGCCTCGATCTCGAGCGCCGACTCGAAGGTGACCTGGCTCGACATCACCGAGCCGGAGCGGAACTCCTCGGCCGTGCGGTCGGTGACCAGGGTGACCTCGCAGCCGTGCTGCAGCAGGCCGAGCGCGAGCGTGGTGCCGGCCGGGCCGGCGCCGACCACCGCCACCGAGGGCTTGCGCGGACTGCTCACCGGCACAGCGTCTCACCTCGACCGCGCGCTCGGCTTGGCCCTCCGTGGGCGAAGGGTCAGTTGTGCCGCGACACGCCGCCCACTGCGCTGAATGACTGACTCCTCGCGCGACCGACCCGAAGGGTCTGGGCCCCCTGGGCGGCCCCTGGACGAGGCGGTCCAGGGGCCCGGACCGGGGTCAGTCCGCGGCGAGGCCGGCGGCGGGGGAGACTCGGGCGGCGCGGCGGGAGGGGAGGACGCCGGCGGCGAGGCCGGCGAGTGCGGCGGCCAGGGTGACGAGCGCGACCTGGGCCCACGGGACCACCAGTGCCACGTCCTCGATCGCCAGACCCACGACGGCCTCGACGCCGATCCAGGCGTACACCGTGCCGAGCGTCGCGCCCAGCGCACCCGCGACCCCGGCGAGCAGCACCGCCTCGGCCGACAGCGTGAACCGCAGTCGCCGCCTCGTCAGTCCGAGCGCGCGGAGCAGGGCGTGCTCGCGGGTGCGTTCCAGGACCGACAGGCCCAGCGTCGAGCCGACGCCGACGACCGCGATCACCACGCCGACCGCGAGCATCGCGACGACGGCGCCGAGGAGTACGTCGAGCTGCAGGTCGACCCAGGCCCGGTCGGGCAGGCCGCCGGACGCCTCCGTGCCCGTCGCGCGGGCCAGCGCCGTGAGAGCTCCCGTCACGTCGTCGGCGTCCGCGCCGTCGTTGGCCCGCATCCACAGCGCACGGTCCGCCGTCACCGACGCGAGCGCGTCGAGCGTCGCCGGTGCGACGATGGCGACGTTGCCGATGCCGTCGACGGGTCGCGGCAACAGCTTCACCTTGCGGCCGTCGACGAGCGCGGTGATGCGCATGTCGCTGCTCCAGCCCTGGCCGCCGAACGCCTCCCACGGCAGGTACACCTCGCGCGGACCCGGCTCGAGGAACTCCGGCTCGCCGCGGACGACCCCGCGCATGTCGGCGGTCGACGCGAGCACGGTCTTCTCCCCGAGGTCGAGGCCGCGTCCGCGCAGCTCCACCGTCGCGCCGCGCATGGCGGTCACCGTCTCGACTCCGGGGATCGCGCGAACGTCGTCGGCGAGCCCGTCGTCGAGCGCGGCGGAGCCGGTGAGCGCGAGGTCGAGCGGGTAGTTCAGGTCCATCTCCTGGTCGACCGTCTCCCGGACGGTGGCCATGCCGACGACCATGCCGGTGATCAGCGTGACTCCGACGAGAAGTGACGCCGTCGTGGCAGCGGTACGGCGGGGGTTGCGGACCCCGTTCGCGACCGCGAGACGTCCCGTCGTCCCGGCGACCCGGCCGAGCACCACGCCGACCAGGCGGATCAGCAGCGGCACGACCACCGGGCCGAGCAGCAGGATCCCGACGAACGACACGAAGCCGCCCGTGAGCATCGGCAGGACCTGGTGGGAGTCGATCGACCACCACAGAAGCGCCGAGCCGACCCAGAGCGCCAGCGCCGCGAGCGCGAGCCGGCCGCGACCGGCGCGCGAGCGCAGCACGACCGCGTGGTCCGGCCGAAGCGCGGCCAGCGGCGCCACCCGGCTGCCTCGCCGGGCCGGCAGCAGCGACGCCCCGAGCGTGACCAGCACTCCGAGGAGCCAACCGCCGCCGAGCCACACCGGCGACAGCGCGACCGCGCCGATCGGCACGTCGTCGAGGACCGCGCCGGCGAGCGCCACGAGCCCGTATCCGAACAGCGTCCCGACCACGAGCCCGAGCGTCGACGAGGCGGCGCCGACCAGGAGTGCCTCCAAACGAACCGCGCGCAGCACCTGCCGGCGCGTCGCGCCGACGCAGCGCAGCAGCGCGAAGTCCCGCTGCCGCTGCGCGAGCAGCACCGTGAACGTGTTGGAGATGACCAGCACCGACACGAACAGCGCGATCGCGGCGAACACCAGCAGCATCACGCCGATGACGTCGACGCCGCGGGTCACCTCCTGCTGCGCCTCGACCAGGTAGTCGTCGACCGGCCGTACGTCGTACCGCTGCGGCAGCGCGCCGTCCAAGGCCGATGCGGACACCTCGCGCGCGACGACGTCCTGCACGATCCCGGTCTCCCCGATGACCTCGAAGTCCGGCCAGGTGACGTAGGCGGTTGCGCCGTGCGGACCGACCGACGACTCGACGGTGCCGCTCACGACGACGTCGACGGTGTCGTCGCCGATGCCGAGCGTGACCGTGTCGCCGATCGCGACGCCTTGCGCCTGGGCCTCGTTCGCCTCGACGGCGACCTCTCCGGGACCGGGATACGCGCCGGACACGAGGCTCTGCCAGCGAAGGTCCTTCGCCGCGTCGCTCGCGATCGTGCCGACCTTCGCGTCGTCGGCCAGGGTCTGCCCGTCGACGGTCGCGGTCGTCCAGACGAGCGCGTTGACGTACGCCGTACCGCCGGCGGCCTCGGCCGCGGTGACGACCCGGGTCGCGTCGTCGATGGTGCCGATGTGCGACGAAACGGCCTCGGCGCCCGCGAACGACCGGCCGAGGTCGGCCATCAGGCCGGCTCGTGTCGCGGACGTGAGCGCATTGGTCGTGACGACGAACGCGACGGCCAATGTCACCGCGACCGCCGCGGCGACGTACCGGCGCGCGTAGACACGCACCGATGCCAGCGTCACCTCGCGCATCAGGCCACCGGTCCCTGGCTCGCGACGCGGCCGTCCTCGATGCGCACGAGGTGGTCGGCGTACGCCGCCGCGTCCGGGTCGTGCGTGACCATGACGACGGTCTGGCCGAGCTCGCGCACCGAGCGGCGCAGGAAGCCGAGGACCTCGGCCGAGGCGTGGCTGTCGAGGTTGCCGGTGGGCTCGTCGGCGAACAGCAGCGTCGGCCGCGCGACCAGACCGCGGGCGAGGGCGATGCGCTGCTGCTGGCCGCCTGACATCTGGTCCGGGCGGTGCCCGAGCCGGTCGCCGATGCCGAGCACGTCGACGACGAGGTCGAACCAGTCGGCGTCGGGTGCCTTGCCGGCGAGCTCGAGCGGAAGCAGGACGTTCTGCTTCGCGGTGAGCATCGGTAGCAGGTTGAACGCCTGGAAGACGAAGCCGATGTGGTCGCGGCGGAACACCGTCAGCTGGTTGTCCTTCAGCCCCGAGATCTCGACGCCGGCGACGGTGACGGTGCCCGCAGTCGGGGTGTCGAGACCGGCGAGGCAGTGCATCAGCGTCGACTTGCCGGAGCCCGAAGGGCCCATCACGGCGGTGAACTTCCCGGAGGGGATGTCGAGGTCGACGTCGACGAGGGCGTGCACGCGGGTCTCGCCGGTGCCGTAGGTGCGGGTCAGTCCGCGCGTCGACGCCGCCGCCTGCAGGCGGTCGATCGTCGTGCCGGACGGGAGCGGGGATGTCGTGGGTGCCATGCCCGGAACGCTATGGAGACGCACGGGTCCGCGTCGTCACGCTGGGGAGTGGACCTGCCGTCCGCCGAGGGTCGGATCCGGTGCGCCGGCGTACGACCGTGGGATGACGCGTCAGGTGCCGGGCGAGACCAACCCGGACTCGTAGGCGAGCACGACGAGCTGCACCCGGTCGCGGGTGCCGGTCTTCGCCAGGATCCGGCCGACGTGCGTCTTCACGGTGGCCTCCGCGACGACGAGCTCGGACGCGATCTCGGTGTTGGACCGCCCGCGCGCGACCAGCCGCAGCACCTCGATCTCGCGGTCGGTCAGACCGTCGAGCGCCGGCGGCGGGGCGGACGGCTGCGCCGCGGCGAAGTGCTCGAGCAGCCGCCGCGTCGTGCTCGGCGCGACCACCGCGTCGCCGGAGTGCACCGACCGGATCGCGCTGAGCAGGTCGGCGGGCGGCGCGTCCTTGAGCAGGAACGCGGAGGCACCGGCCTTGATGGCGGCGAAGGCGTACTCATCGAGGTCGAACGTCGTCAGCACGATCACCCTCGGCGTCTCGCCCCGCTGCGTGATGGAGCGGGTCGCCTCGACGCCGTCGACGCGCGGCATCCGCACATCCATCAGCACGACGTCGGCGTCGGTCTTCCCCAGCAGCGCGACGGCCTCGCCGCCGTCGCCTGCCTCGCCGACGACCGCCATGTCCGGCTGGCTGTCCACGAGCATCGTGAAGCCGGCGCGCACCAGGGCCTGGTCGTCGACGAGCACCACGCGGATCGGTTCGGTCATCGGCTCGCTCCCACGGGGACGAGGGCCTCGACGCGGAAGCCGCCGCCCGGGCGCGGTCCGGTCTCGATGGATCCGCCGACCGCGGTGACCCGCTCGTGCATGCCGACGAGCCCGTGACCCTGGCCGTCGTCGCGGGCCGAGGCGCCGCGGCCGTCGTCCTCGACGGTGACGCGGATGCCGTCGCCGAGACGCCGTACGGCGACCCGCACCTGCGGCTCGGGGCCGGCGTGCTTGCGGACGTTGGTGAGCGCCTCCTGCACGACGCGGTAGACCGTCAGGCCGACGCCCGCCGCGACGTCCGGCAGCGGCTGCTCGATCTCGGAGACCAGACGCATGCCGACGCCGGACGCCTCGGCGAGGAGGTACTGGAGGTCGACCAGGCCGGGCTGCGGCCGGGTGCCGGTCTCGGCGCTGTCGGGGCGCAGCAGCCCGAGCAGCCGGCGCATCTCGGTGAGCGACTCGCGGCCGGTGTCGCCGATCGTCTCCAGCGCCTTCGTGGCCGCGGACGGGTCGGTCGCGGCGGCGTACCGCGCGCCGTCGGCCTGCACCACCATCACCGAGAGACCGTGAGCGACGACGTCGTGCATCTCGCGCGCGATCCGGGCGCGCTCGTCGGAGGCGGCCAGCTCGGCGCGCTGCTGGGCCTCTCGCTCGATGCGCTCGCCGCGCTCGATGAGCTGGGCGACGTACGCGCGGCGGGTGCGGGTGAGCCAACCGAGCGCCGCGGCGGCGACGACGGCGGTGGCGCAGGCTCCGACGGCGGTGATGGCGCCCGTGAGTCCCATGCCAGGCACGCCCATCACCCAGTCGAACGGGCCGACGAGGGCGCCGACCAGCGCGACTCCGATCGCCACGAGCGCGCGGCGTTCGGTGGAGAACGCGGCCATGGAGTACACCGCGATCGGCAGCGCCACCTGTCCCCAGATCGGCGTCGTGGTCAGCGGCAGCTGGACGACCGAGAAGAACACGACGACGGCGAAGCAGGCCTCGGGATGACTGCGCCGCCACCACAGTGGCGCGATCTGCAGGGCGCTCAGCCACGCGGTGGTCGCGGCGACCGGGGTGCCGAGCATGATCGGCGCCGGCAGCAGCAGGGCGAGGACGAGCCCGCGGTCGAGCCACTTCTCGCGCGTGGGTGACCAGGGCGAGAGCCGCTCGCCGAACGGGATCGCGGCGGTCACGCCATGCCCTCGTCGAGCAAGGCCGCCCGGACCGTGGGCCACGCCGCGGACTCCGGGTCGATCACCTCGAAGTGCCCGCAGTCCAGCTCCACGAGCCGCACGCGGGGATGCCGGTCGGCGAGGGTGCGCGACTGGGTGACGGGTACGACGTCGTCGGACGTGCCATGCAAGACGGTGACCCGCGTGTCGTCGGGGACGGCGTCGAGCCGGCGCAGCGGGTCGGCAGCCTCGTAGGCCTCGGGGACCTCCTCGGACGTCCCACCCAGCAGCGCCTGTGTCGCGTCGTCGCCGAGACCGTTGCGCGCGGCCGCACCGAGGTCGGCCACCGGAGCGAGGGCGACCACGTGGTCGATCCCCATCACGTGAGTCGCGAGCCAGAGGGCGAGGTGGCCGCCGGCGGAGTGCCCGGTGACCGTGACGGTCGAGGTCTGCACGCCGAGCCCGTCGAGCAGCCCGGGGAGTGCGGCGTACGCCGCGAGCACGTCGTCGCCGGTGGCGGGCCAGCCGCCGGAGCCGCCGACGCGTCGGTACTCCGGCGCCGCGACGACCGCGCCCTCCGCGACGAGGGCGCGCGCGAACGAACGCTGGTGGGTCCGGTCGTACTGCTGCTTCCAGAAGCCGCCGTGGAAGGTGATGACCAGTGGGTGAGGTCCGCGACCGTCCGGCAGATGCAGGTCGATGACGCCGTCGTCGTGCGCGGCGTACCGCACGACCGCGTCGGGCAGGGCGGCCGCGCGGGTCAGCACGCTGTCGGCCGGGCCCGGCGAGGCTGAGGTCACGGGGGTCACCGTAACGGGATGGCCTAGGGTCGGCGCCATGAGCGCAACGACCAAGTGGGAGTACCTCACCGCACCGGTGCTGGTGCACGCGACCAAGCAGATCCTCGACAACTTCGGCCAGGACGGCTGGGAGCTCGTGCAGATCGTGCCCGGGATGAACCCGGAGAACCTCGTCGCCTACTTCAAGCGGCCGGTGCAGTGATGGCGGCCGAGGGCACCACCCCCGAGGAGCGGCTCGCGTCGCTCGGGCTGAGCGTCCCCGATGTGGCGAAGCCGGTCGCGGCCTACATCCCGGCGCTTCGGACCGGGAACTACGTCTTCACGTCCGGCCAGCTCCCGATGCGCGACGGGCAGCTGATCACGACCGGCAAGGTCGGTGGCGAGGTCACGCCCGAGGAGGCCGGCGAGTGCGCCCGCCAGTGCGCGCTCAACGCGCTCGCCGCGGTCAAGGCCGAGCTCGGCGACCTCTCGCAGGTCAAGCGGATCGTCAAGGCCGTCGTGTTCGTCGCGTCGACGCCCGACTTCACCGGCCAGCCCGGTGTGGCCAACGGCGCGTCGGAGCTCTTCGGCGACGTGTTCGGCGAGGCCGGCCAGCACACGCGCTCGGCGGTCGGCGTCCCGGTGCTGCCGCTCGACGCCCCCGTCGAGATCGAGCTCATCGTCGAGGTCTGACATGCGGCTCCCGCTGCCGGACAGCCTCGTCGCGCAGGCGCGGGCGTACGCCGACGGCAGCGCGGAGCCGGTCACACCGCGCAACGCCGCGACCGTGGTGCTGCTCCGGGCGTCCGCCGACCCCTCGATGGGGCCGGACGTCTACCTGCTGCGCCGGCAGACGTCGATGGCGTTCGCGGCCGGGATGTGCGTGTTCCCCGGCGGCGGTGTCGACGACCGCGACTTCGACGCGTCGGTGGCGTGGGCCGGACCGTCCCCTGTCGAGTGGGCTGATCGACTGGGGGTCGACGACGAGCACCTCGCGCGGGCGCTGGTGTGCGCCGCGGTGCGGGAGACGTTCGAGGAGTCCGGCGTGCTGCTCGCTGGTACGTCGGACGCGGATGTCGTCGCGGACGTCACCGGTGACGACTGGGAGGCCGACCGGCACGCGCTCGAGAGCCGGCAGCTGGCCTTCACCGAGTTCCTCGAGCGGCGCGGGCTGGTGCTGCGCTCCGACCTGCTGGGTGCCTGGGCCGGCTGGCTGACGCCGGTGTTCGAGCCGCGGCGCTACCGGACGTGGTTCTTCGTTGCCGTGCTCCCCGAAGGTCAGCGCACCCGCGACGTGTCGACCGAGTCCGACCACGTCACGTGGCTGCCGGCGATGGCCGCGGTCGAGGCGGTCGAGCGCGAGGAGCTGTTCATGCTGCCTCCGACGTACTTCACCTGCCTGGACGTCGGTCGTGCCGGGACGCCCGACGCGGTGCTCGCCGCCGCGCGCGAGCGGACCGTCGAGATGTTCATGCCCGAGGTGGTCGCTGACGGCGACGACTTCGTGCTCTCGATGCCGCCCGGTGCCGAGGCGTTGCTGGCGGGCCGCGGGCGATGAGCTGGGCGGGCGGGAGCTTCGGCGAGCGCGCAACGTGCGTGCTCGCGCCGAACGCGAACATGATGACCCTCGACGGCACCAACACCTGGGTGCTGCGCGAGCCCGACGGCCGCCGCTCGATCGTGATCGACCCTGGCCCCGAGATCGCCGAGCACCTCGACCGGGTGGCGGACGTCGCCGGTGACGTCGCCGTCGTACTCCTCACGCACGGCCACCTGGACCACTCCGAGGCCGCGCGGACGTTCGCCGAGCGAGTCGGGTGCGGCGTCCGAGCGCTGGATCCCCAGCACCGCTTGGGATCCGAGGGTCTGCACGACGGTGACGTGGTCGCGGTCGACGGGTTGGAGGTGCACGTCGTCGGGACGCCGGGCCACACGTCCGACTCGCTGTCGTTCGTGCTGCCGCAGGAGCGCGCGGTGCTGACCGGCGACACCGTCCTCGGCCGAGGCACGACCGTCGTCGCGCACCCCGACGGCAAGCTCGGCGCCTACCTCGACTCGCTGCAGCGGCTGCACGCGCTGGCCGAGGCACAGGAGGTCACCCGTGTCTGGCCCGGCCACGGCCCGGTCATCGACGACGCGCTGGGCGCGCTCGACTACTACCTCGCACACCGGCGCGAACGGCTCGACCAGGTGCGGGAGGCGCTCGAGCACGTCGACGACGAGCCGGCCGAGACGCTGGCGCGGCGGGTCGTCGAGAAGGTCTACGTCGACGTCGACCCGGTGCTGTGGGGCGCGGCGGAGCTCAGCGTGCGCGCGCAGATCGAGTACCTGCGCGGCTGATCCGGTTTTCCACAGAACACCCCACGCGTTCCTGGCAGATCACACGTGAAGTTTCGGCCCGGTTGCGCCGGTTTCCCAGCAGCCGGTGGTAAACCGACAGCCGAACCTCAGCGCGCCCGGCGCGACATCCGCTCGACGTCCATGATCACGACGGAGCGGGGCTCGAGGCGCAGCCAGCCGCGGGACGCGAAGTCGGCGAGGGCCTTGTTGACGGTCTCGCGGGAGGCGCCGACGAGCTGGGCGAGCTCCTCCTGGGTGAGGTCGTGGTGCACGTGGATGCCGTCGTCGGCGGTGCGGCCGAAGCGGTCGGCGAGGTCGAGCAGGGCCTTCGCGACGCGGCCGGGTACGTCGGAGAAGACGAGGTCGGCGACGACGTCGTTGGCCTTGCGGAGACGGCCGGCGAGCTGGGCGAGGAGGCCGCGGGCGACGCCGGGGCGGCCCTCGAGCCAGCGCAGCAGGTCCTCGTGGGACAGCGAGAGGAACGACGTGTCGGTGACGGCGGTGACGGTCGCGGAGCGCGGGCCGGGGTCGAACAGCGACAGCTCGCCGAACATCTGGCCGGGGCCGAGGATCGCCAGCAGGTTCTCGCGGCCGTCGGACGACGTGCGGCCGAGCTTCACCTTGCCCTCGGTGACGATGTAGAGCTTGTCGCCCTCGTCGCCTTCGTGGAACAGGACCTCACCACGCCGTAGCCGCGACTCCGCCATCGAGGCGCGCAGGGCGGTGGCGGCCTCGTCGTCCAGCGCGCTGAACAATGGGGCCTGGCGAAGCACGTCGTTGTCCACGATTCCTCCTCGTCACCGCAGCACGGTGTTGCGCCGCGGTCGTGCAGGTCACATTCTGTCCCATCTCGTCCCCGCATGTGGACCGGGCCACACCTCGGGCGGTGTCGGACGCACCGCCTACGCTTCACTCGTGCCCCGCAAGTCCACGCCGCTGCCCGTCGTCACGAAGCCCGACACGTCGCTCGTCCGGCGCGCGCGCAAGATCAACCGGGTCCTCGCCGAGACCTACCCCGACGCCAAGTGCGAGCTCGACTTCGACAACGCCTTCGAGCTGCTCGTGGTCACGGTGCTGTCCGCGCAGACCACCGACAAGCGCGTCAACGCGGTCCGTCCGACGCTGTTCGCGGCGTACCCCGACGCCCACGCGATGGCCGCCGCCGACCGCGAGAAGCTCGAGCAGATCATCCAGCCCACGGGCTTCTTCCGGGCCAAGACCGAGTCGCTGCTCAAGCTCTCGCAGGCGCTCGTCGAGCGGTACGACGGCGAGGTCCCGGCGCGCCTCGAGGACCTCGTGACGCTGCCGGGCGTCGGCCGCAAGACCGCGAACGTCGTGCTGGGCAACGCGTTCGGCATCCCCGGGATCACCGTCGACACGCACTTCGGCCGCCTCGCGCGCCGGTTCGGGTGGACCAAGGAGACCGACCCGGTCAAGGTCGAGCACGAGGTGGGCGCGCTGTTCCCGCGCAAGGACTGGGTGATGCTCTCGCACCGCCTGATCTGGCACGGCCGCCGCGTCTGCCACGCCCGCAAGCCCGCCTGCGGCGCGTGCACGGTCGCGAAGTGGTGCCCGTCCTACGGCGAGGGGCCGACCGACCCCGTCGAGGCCGCCAAGCTCGTGCGCACCGAAGGCAGGGCATGAGGGCAGTCCTCACGCTGCTGCTCCTGGCGCTGGTCGCCGGCTGCTCCATCGGTACGCCGCCTGACGACCCCGAGGCCGCCTCGAGCGCGACCGTCCCCGAGACCCGTGTCGACGTGGACACCCCCGAGCTGCGCCAGGCCAAGGCCGACGCGGGCATCGACGACTGCGAGCCGGGCAGGACCACCGAGGCGAACGACCTGCCCGACCTGACCCTGCCCTGCCTCGGTGGCGGCCCCGACGTCCCCCTGCGCTCGCTGCAAGGCCCGATGGTCGTCAACCTGTGGGCCCAGTGGTGCGAGCCGTGCCGGGACGAGCTGCCCTACTACCAGCGGCTCCACGAGGAGGCCGGCGACAAGGTGCTCGTGCTCGGCATCGACTACCTCGACACCCAGCCGGGCGGCGCGATCGAGCTGGCCGCGCAGACCGGGGTCACCTACCCGCTGCTCGCCGACCCCAGCGGCGCGCTGCGGCAGGACTTCCGCGTCCGGGGGCTGCCCGGTCTGGTCCTCGTCGACGAGGACGGTCGGATCACCAACCCCGGCGGGCTGCCGACGTTCACGGTCATCCGCTCCTACGACCAGCTGACCGACCTCGTCGAAGAACACCTCGATATCCCTCTGTGACACGGTCGACGGGTCGGCTGGTGACGCCTGGGTACCCTCGTCGCGTGTCCTCGACCCCTGTCGGCGGGAGCCCCGCCCTGCCCGCGTGGCTGGAGCCGGTGCGCCGGGCCGCCGCGGTGATCGGCGCCGAGGACCTGACTCGCTTCGTCCCGCCCGACGACGCCGAGCCGCGCGAGGGCGCGGTCCTGATGCTGTTCGGTGAGGGCCCGCTCGGCCCGGACCTGCTGCTCACCGAGCGCGCCCACGACATGCGCTCGCACCCCGGTCAGGTGTCGTTCCCCGGCGGCTCGATCGACCCGACCGACCCGTCCCCCGAGGCGGCGGCGCTGCGTGAGGCGCAGGAGGAGACCGGCCTCGACCCGGCCGGTGTCGACGTCTTCGCCACGCTGCCGCAGCTGTGGCTGCCGCCGAGCAACTTCGCGGTGACGCCGGTGCTCGGCTGGTGGCGCGAGGAGTCGCCGGTCTCCGTCGTCGACCCGCGCGAGGTGCACGCCGTACTCCGAGTGCCTATCGACGAGCTGCTCGACCCGCAACACCGGGTGACCGTGCGGCACCCGTCGGGCTGGCTCGGGCCCGGCTTCCTGATCGGCGACGACAAGGACCTGATCCTGTGGGGCTTCACCGCCGGGATCATCGCGCGGCTGTTCGACTTCCTCGGCTGGACGAAGCCGTGGGACGAGACCCGCAAGCAGGACCTGCCGGACCACATGCTCGCCGCGGTGCGTGACCCCGCCGCCGACAGCAACTTCCCCAGCGATCGGGAGCGCCGGTGAACTTCCTGGACTGGTTCCTGGTCGTCGTCGTGCTCGCCTACGCCGTCTCCGGCTACTGGCAGGGCTTCATCTCCGGCGCGTTCGCCACGGCCGGGCTGCTGCTCGGCGGCCTCCTCGGCGTGCTGATCGCGCCGCGGCTGCTCGGCGACGCGGCGCCCGCCCTCTGGGTGTCGCTGGCCGCGCTGTTCGTCGTGCTCGTGTGCGCGTCCTTCGGCCAGGCCCTGCTGCAGTTCGCCGGCTCACGGATCCGCGACACGATCACGTGGCAACCCGTCCGTGCGCTCGACGCCGTCGGCGGTGCCGCCCTCAGCGCGGTCGCCGTGCTGGTCGTCTCGTGGGCGCTGGGTGTCGCGGTCAGCGGCGCGAAGCTGCCGTGGGTCAGCGACCAGGTGCGCGAGTCCGCCGTGCTCAAGCGGGTCGACGACATGATGCCGGCGCGCGCGGTGAGCGCCCTCGACTCCTTCAACGACGTCGTGGGGTCCAGCTTCTTCCCCCGCTACCTCGAGCCCTTCGCGCCCGAGCGGATCATCGAGGTCGGCCCGCCGCCAGGCAAGATCGCGCGCGACCCCGACGTACGCCGTGCGGCCGCGAGCGTGGTCAAGATCCGCGGCGAGAACTCCTGCAACCGCGGCGTCGAGGGGACCGGCTTCCTGTACTCGCCCGACCGCATCATGACCAACGCCCACGTCGTCGCGGGCGTCGACGACCCGAACGTCGTCGTCGGTGACACCGAGGTGCCGGCCACCGTCGTCCACTACGACGAGGACCTCGACGTCGCCGTGCTCGCGGTCCAGGACGTCGGCCGTCCCTTCCTCCGCTTCGACTTCGACGGCCAGGAGCGCGACCCGGGCGCCGTGCTCGGGTACCCCCAGGACGGGCCGTACGACGTGCAGTCCGCCCGCATCCGCAGCGAGCAGCGGCTGCGCAGCCCCGACATCTACGGCCAGGGCACGGTGGTCCGCGAGGTGTTCTCACTGCGCGCGCTGGTCCGGCCGGGCAACTCCGGCGGCCCGCTGGTCTCCGACGACGGCGAGGTCCTGGGCGTGATCTTCGCGGCGTCGGTCACCGACGACGAGACCGGCTACGCGCTCACCGCCGAGCAGGTCCGCGAGAGCGCCGCACGCGGCAAGCTCAGCGCCGACGAGGTGGACACCGGCCGCTGCGCGTAGCATTCTCTGACCATGGTCAGAGATAGTTCTCGCGGTGGTCTCGACAGGCTCGACCACCCGCCGGTCGCCGACGAGGTGGCCCGGGTACGGTCGTTCAACCGGACGGTCACCCAGCGCGTGGGTGCGCTCGAGGACGACTACCTGTCCCGGCACCGCTCGCTCGGCGCGTCCCGGCTGCTCTGGGAGATCGACAGCGCGCCCGCCCCGACCGACGTACGCGACCTGCGCACCCGACTCGGCCTCGACTCCGGCTACGTCTCCCGGCTGCTCGGCCTGCTCCGCGACGAGGGCCTGGTCGAGGTGGAGACCGACCCGTCCGACCAGCGCGTGCGCGTCGTGCGCACGACCGAGGCCGGCCGGGCCGAGCGCGAGGTCCTCGACAAGGTCAGCGACGAGCTCGCCGCCTCGCTGCTCGAGCCGCTCCCGGCAGAGGACCGCGCCCGGCTGGTCGAGGCGATGCGCACGGTGGAGCGGCTCCTCGTGCGCGGCATGGTCCGGATCGCCCCGGTCGACCCGCGCAGCCCGGAGTCGCTGCTGGCGCTGCGCGCCTACTTCGCCGAGATCGACGCTCGCTTCCCGCACGGGTTCGACCCGGGCACCAGCCTCGTGGCCGCTGACGACGAGCTCACCGGCGACCGCGGTGTGCTGCTGGTCGCGCGGCTGCACGACGAGGTGGTCGCCGCGGGCGGCGTCAAGACGCCGAAGGACGAGCCCGCGCTGCTCAAGCGGATGTGGGTCTCCAGCCGGGTGCGCGGCCTCGGTCTGGGTCGGATGCTGCTCACCGCCCTCGAGGACGAGGCCCGTCGGCGAGGCGCGACGCTCGTGCGGCTGGACACCAACCGGGTGCTCACCGAGGCGATCGCGCTCTACCGCTCCGCCGGGTACGTCGAGGTGGAGGACTTCAACGGCGAGCCGTTCGCCGACGCCTGGTTCGCCAAGGAGATCTAGGCGAGAGGGCCGACCCCGGCAACAGGCCGAAGGTCCCGTCCGGTCCCATCGTCCGGCCCTGCCCGCCGCCGCGCTCGCGGAGCAGCGTGGAGGCATGACGACGACACAGGCACGTGGAAGCGTGGCCGTCGGCTACGACGGCACCCCTCACAGCGAGGTTGCTCTGACCTGGGCCGCACGGCACGCGGCCGCGGTGGCGAGGCCGCTGCTGGTCGTGCACGCGTGCGGTGTCCCCACCGGCTACATCGGCTACGGCGGCGCGACGCTCACGATCAACCGGCACGACCTGCGGGTCGCCGGTCGCAAGGTGCTCGACCAGGGCCTCGCGATCGCGAAGCGGACCGTCCCGACCGTCGAGCTGCGCGAGCACCTCACCGTCGGCGCGCCCCGCGACGTGCTGCGCGACGTGACCGCGTCGGGCGCCTACCTCGTCGTCGTCGGGACACGCGGTCACGGCCGGCTCGCGTCGTACCTCCTCGGCTCGGTCAGCGAGGGCCTCACCGTCGAGGCCACCTGCCCGGTCGTGGTGGTGCGCGACCACGAGGTCCCTGACAAGCACAGCCCGTACGCCGGCGCGGTCGTCGTGGGCGTCGACGGCACCGAGGTGTCCCAGGGCGCGCTCGACGCGGCCTTCGCGCTGGCCTCCGTGGAGGGCCGGCCGCTCGCGGTCCTGCACGCGTGGGACGACGCCGTGCGCTGGCGCGACCTGACCGGCTACGAGGTGCGGCGCGAGACGTCGGCCGAGCACGAGCTGCAGATCGCCGAGTCCCTCGCGGGCTACCGCGAGAAGTACCCCGACGTCGCGGTGTCCCTGCACCAGGTCGAGACCGACCCCCGGTGGGCGCTCGTCGACGCCTCCCGGCACGCCTACCTGGTCGCGGTCGGCACCCGGGGACGCGGGGACACCGCGGCACTCGTGCTGGGTTCGGTCAGCCGGTACGTCGTCGAGCACGCGCACGGTCCGGTGATGATCGCCCGGGCGGACCCGTCGTGACCGGTGACGCTGCGGCCACCGAGGCCCGGCCGCGAGTGCTCGTCGTCGCCGAGTCTATGTTCGGCAACACGGCTTCGATCGCGGCCGCGGTGGCGCAGGGGCTCGCGGAGGAGACCTACGTCGAGCTGACCACCCCGGTCGACCCGCCGCGCGAGGACGTCGACCTGCTCGTCGTGGGCGCACCCACGCACGCGTTCTCGATGCCCCGGCCGGTCACCCGCGAGGAGGCGCGCCGGCAGGGTGCGATCGGCGTCACCGTCGCCCGTGGCGTCCGCGAGTGGATCGAGGACATCCCCACGCAGCCGCACCACCCGCGCATCGTCACCTTCGACACCCGCGTCATGCGGACCCGTCGGCTGCCTGGCTCCGCGGCCCGCGCGGCCGCCCGTGACCTGCGGGCGAAGGGCTACTCGCCGCTGGCCGCGTCGACGTCGTTCTTCGTCGACGACGTGCGGGGTCCGCTGGCCGACGGCGAGCTCGACCGGGCGCGCGCCTGGGGTGAGCGGCTCGGCTCGGTGCTCACTGCCGTGACAGCCAGTCCAGCAACAGGTCGCTGAGCGCGTCGGGCGCCTCCTCCGGCAGGAAGTGCCCTGCGCCGGGGATCACCTCCTCGGTGAACGGCCCCACGACGTGCCGCTCGGTGGCCTCGAACGCGCCGGGCGGCAGGGCCGGGTCCTCGTCTCCTCGTACGGCGAGCACGGGCTGGGCGACGTCCGCGCGCATGGCCCGCTCGAACGACCGGCCGTCGGCGCGCACGCGGGAGCGGACCAGCCAGCGGTGGTACTCCAGCGCGCAGTGCGAGGACGGCCACTGGCTGATCGCCTGCTGGTACGTCGACACGACCTCCTCGTCGGGGAAGGCGTCGCCCGGAGCCGACCACGAGCGCAGGTGGTGCCGCAGGAAGCCGCTGTCCGCGCTCGCCAGACGGCGCTCCGGGAGCAGCGGCACCTGCATCGCCAGCACGTGCCGCAGCGCGGGCGAGCCGGGGTGGCGACGCAGCCCGGCGAGCATCGCGTTCGGGTGCGGCGCGGCGATCGCGGCGAGCGCCGAGACCTCGCGGTGGTGCAGGGTCGCGGCCGCCCAGGCGACGTACCCGCCCCAGCCGTGCCCGACCAGCACAGCGCTTCGTTCGCCGAGCGCCTTGACCACGCCCGAGACGTCGCGGGCCAGCGTCACCGGGTCGTAGCCGTCGGGGGTCTTGTCCGAGCCGCCGTAGCCGCGCAGGTCCATCGCCACGGCCTGGTAGCCGGCGTCGGCCAGTCGCGGCAGCTGCGCGCGCCAGGCCCACCAGAACTGCGGGAACCCGTGCAGCAGCAGCACGAGCGGCCCGTCGTCGGGACCGGCCCCGACGCAGTGGAAACGCGCGCCGTTGGCGGCGACGTACCGGTCCGACCAGGGGCCGGGCAGCTCCACGGTCCCGGGCTACGAGCGCTTGAGCAGGGAGGCGGACTCCTGCGCCTGGTGGATCGCGCGCTCCGGGGCGCGGACCTTCTTGACCTTGCGGACGCCGAGGAGGCCGAGCAGCCCGGCGACGAGGAGGTAGAAGACGAACACGATCAGGAAGCACCAGGCGAGGTGCAGCCCGGTCATCGAGATGAAGTAGGCAAGCGCGACCGAGAACATGATGATCGCGAGCACGGCGAGGAACGCCGCACCGCCGAACAGCCCGAGACCGGTGCCGCCGGCCTTGAGCGAGACCCGGAGCTCGGACTTGGCGAGCTGGATCTCGCTGCGCACCAGCGCCGAAAGGTCACGGCTCGCGTCGGCGAACAGCTTGCCGAGCGTCGGGTCGTCGGGCGACGGCACCTCCGGCAGGCGGCGTCGCTTGCCCGGCGTCGTCTGCGGGGTGTTGCTCGTCATCCGGGCCTTCCTCTCTCCAGCTGCTCCGGAGCTGCTCCAGCCTTATTGCTCCGTGTGCTCCGCAGCGACCCTACCCGGGACGAGCCCCTGACATGCACCACGCCCCGCCGCCCGGAACGGGATCGGCGGGGCGCGGTGCAGGGTCCTGCAGCGTCCTCCCGGAGAGATCCGGGGAGGGGTCAGTCCTCGTCGGACTTGCCGCTGTCGAGGTTCTTGGAGATCAGGTCCATCACCGTGGAGTCGGCCAGCGTCGTCACGTCGCCGATCTCGCGGTGCTCGGCGACGTCCTTGAGCAGGCGGCGCATGATCTTGCCGGAGCGGGTCTTGGGCAGCTCGGGCACGATCATCACCTGGCGCGGCTTGGCGATCGCGCCGATCTCCTTGGCCACGTGGTTGCGCAGCTCCTGGACGATGTCGGCGCCCTCGCCGGGCTCGTCGGCCTCCGCGACCGCGGACTCGCGCAGGATCACGAACGCGCACACGGCCTGGCCGGTGGTCTCGTCGGTCGCGCCCACGACGGCCGCCTCGGCGACCTTCGGGTGCGAGACCAGGGCGGACTCGATCTCGGTGGTGGACAGCCGGTGACCGGACACGTTCATCACGTCGTCGACCCGGCCGAGCAGCCAGATGTCGCCGTCCTCGTCCTTCTTCGCGCCGTCGCCGGCGAAGTAGTAGCCCTGCTTCTCGAACCGCGACCAGTAGGTGTCCTTGAACCGCTGGTCGTCGCCCCAGAGCGTGCGCAGCATCGCCGGCCAGGGCTCGGTCAGCACCAGGAAGCCGCCGTGGCCGTTGGGCACCGAGTCGCCGTTCTCGTCGACGACGTCGGCGGAGACGCCCGGGATCGGAGTCATCGCCGAGCCCGGCTTTCCGTGCGTGACGCCGGGGAGCGGGCTGATCATGATCTGCCCGGTCTCCGTCTGCCACCAGGTGTCGACGACCGGGGTGCGGCCGGCGCCGATGGTCTCGCGGTACCAGATGTAGGCCTCGGGGTTGATCGGCTCACCGACCGAGCCGAGCACGCGGATGCTGGACAGGTCGTGCTTCGCGGGGATGTCGCTGCCCCACTTCATGAACGTCCGGATCGCGGTGGGCGCGGTGTAGAAGATCGAGACGCCGTACTTCTCGACGATCTCCCACCAGCGGCCCTTGTGCGGAGTGTCGGGGGTGCCTTCGTACATCACCGACGTGGTGCCGTTGGCGAGCGGCCCGTAGACGCCGTAGCTGTGGCCGGTCACCCAGCCGACGTCGGCGGTGCACCAGTAGACGTCGGTCTCTGCCTTGAGGTCGAAGACCGCCCAGTGCGTGTAGGCGCAGCCGACGAGGTAGCCACCGGTGGTGTGCAGGATGCCCTTGGGCTTGCCGGTCGTGCCCGAGGTGTACATGACGTAGAGCGGGTGCTCGCTGTCGAAGTACTCCGCCGTGTGCTCGGGCGAGGCCTTGTCGACGGTCTCGTGCCACCACACGTCGCGGCTGTCGTCCCAGCCGACGTCCTGCCCGGTGCGCTTGACCACGACGACCTTGCGGACGATGTCGCCGGTCTTGCCGACGGCCTCGTCGACGGCGGGCTTCAGGGCGGAGGGGGCGCCGCGGCGGTAGCCGCCGTCGGCGGTGATCACCACGTGAGCCTCGCAGTCCTGGATGCGGCTGGCGAGCGCGTCGGCCGAGAAGCCGCCGAACACCACGGTGTGCGGGGCGCCGATGCGGGCGCAGGCCAGCATCGCGATCGCGGTCTCCGGGATCATCGGCATGTAGATCGCGACCCGGTCGCCGGCGGAGACGCCCAGCTCGGTCAGCGCGTTGGCCGCCTTGCAGACCTGGTCCTTGAGCTCGGCGTACGTGATCGTACGGGTGTCGCCCTCGGGCTCGCCCTCCCAGTGGAAGGCGACCTTGTCGCCCTTGCCGGCCGCGACGTGCCGGTCCAGGCAGTTGACCGAGGCGTTGAGGGTGCCGCCCACGAACCACTTGGCGAACGGCGGGTCGTCCCAGTCGAGGACCTGGTCCCACCTCTTGTCCCAGTCCAGGCGCTCGGCCTGCTCGGCCCAGAACCCCAGCCGGTCCTCCTTGGCCTTGGCGTACCAGTCCTCGGTGACGTTGGCGTTGGCGGCGAGGTCCTCCGGCGGGGCGAACCGCCGCTCCTCGTGCAGCAGGTTGGACAGGGTCTCGTCACTCACGGGAACACTCCTCGACGGTGTCGTAGCGGTGTCGTAGCCGGGTCTGTCGGCCGGCCTGGGCTGACCCGGGCCGGCCTGTTTCGCAACCTACCGGTCGTCCGGCTCCCGCACGACCCTCCCCGGGAAGGGCGTACGGGAGCCGGCTGACCAGGTCAGTGCGCGGGTCAGTGCACGACGGCCCGCTCGGCGCCCGCGCCGGTGAGGGAGCGGACCTCGAGCTCGTCGTAGGCCTCCTCCGACGTCGGCTCCTTCGACGTGATGGTGCCGAGGAAGCCGCACAGGAAGCCGAACGGGATGGACACGATGCCCGGGTTGCTCAGCGGGAACAGGTCGAAGTCGGAGCCCGGGAAGAGCGCCGTCTCCGAACCCGAGACGACCGGGGACAGGACGACCAGCAGCACACAGCTGATCAGGCCGCCGTAGATGCTCCACGTCGCACCGCGGGTGTTGAACCGGCGCCAGAACAGGTTGTAGATCAGCGACGGCAGGTTGGCGGACGCGGCGACCGCGAACGCGAGGGCGACCAGGAACGCGATGTTCAGCGTCTGCGCGGGAATCGCGAGGATGATCGCGATGCCGCCGATGATGAACGCCGCGATCTTGGCGACCCGCACCTCGTCGCGCTCGGACGCCTGGCCCTTCTTCCACACGTTGGCGTAGAGGTCGTGCGCGACCGAGGACGCGGAGGTGAGCGTCAGGCCGGCCACCACCGCGAGGATCGTCGCGAACGCGACCGCGGAGATCAGGGCCAGGAGTACGGCGCCACCGGTGCTGCCCTCGCCGCCGCCGACGGCCTCGGCCAGGAGCGGCGACGCCAGGTTGCCGGCGCTGTCGGCGACTGCGCTGCCCTCACCCGTGGGGAGCAGGGCCGCCGCGCCGAAGCCCAGCGCGAGCGTCATCAGGTAGAACGCGCCGATCAGGCCGATCGCCCACAGCACGGACTTGCGCGCCGCCTGCGACGTCGGGGTCGTGTAGAAGCGGATCAAAATGTGCGGCAGGCCGGCCGTGCCGAGCACGAGTGCCAGCGCCAGCGAGATGAAGTCGATCTTCGCGGTCAACGTGACGCCGTACCGCAGGCCCGGCTCGAGGAACGCCTGGCCCTTGCCGCTGTTGTCGACGGCCGCACCGAGCAGCTCGGAGAGGTTGAAGCCGAACTCGGCCAGCACGAGCAGGGTGATCAGCACGGTGCCGGTCATCAGCAGCACGGCCTTGACGATCTGCACCCAGGTGGTGCCCTTCATGCCGCCGACCGTGACGTAGAAGATCATCAGCAGGCCGACGCCCACGATCGTGAGGTTCTTCAGCGCGTCGCTGTTCACGCCGAGCAGCAGCGCGACCAGCGAGCCCGCGCCGACCATCTGCGCGAGCAGGTAGAAGATCGACACGACCACCGTCGACGTGGCGGCGGCGGTGCGGACCGGCCGCTGCTTCATCCGGTAGGCGAGCTGGTCGGCCATCGTGTAGCGGCCGGAGTTGCGCAGCAGCTCGGCGACGAGCAGCAGCGCGACGAGCCACGCGACGAGGAAGCCGATGGAGTAGAGGAAGCCGTCGTACCCGTAGAGCGCGATCGCGCCGGAGATGCCGAGGAACGACGCGGCGGACATGTAGTCGCCCGAGATCGCGAGACCGTTCTGGAAGCCGCTGAAGCTGCGGCCACCGGCGTAGTAGTCGGCCGCGCCCTTGGTCTGCCGGCTCGCCCAGACAGTGACGCCGATGGTCACCGCGACGACGGCGAGGAACAGGATCGTGGTGAGGGTCTGGGAGCTCATCAGCGCACCTCGCGGTCGTAGCGGCCCTGCAGGTCGGCGGCGATCGGGTCGAAGTTCTTGTTGGCGTACCGGCTGTACATGTAGGCGATCAGGAACGTCGACAGGAACTGGAGGAGGCCGAAGATCAGGGCGACGTTGATGTTGCCCACGACCTTGGTGGCCATGAAGTCCTCGGCGAACGTCGACATCAGGACGTAGAGGAAGTACCAGAGCAGGAACGCCACCGTGGCGGGGATGGCGAAGCCGCGATAGCGCTTCCGCAGGGTCTTGAACTCGTCGGTGCTCGCCAGCTCGGCATAGATGGCGTGCCCGGAGGTCTGGTGGGGTGTCTCAGCCACGGATGGTCACCTCGATCAGGGGTCTCGGCCCGCGCTGGGCACACGGGCGTCGTGTGATGGGCGCCACGCTAGGAACGCGCGCTGGTGTGCCTGAAGGGGTGCGGCCGCGTTGCGCGCCGGACGGTGAATGCGTGTCGACGGGCGGCGGGTCACGCGCGACGAACGGTCGAGCGTCGGGTGGTCGAGCTTGTCGAGGCCACTCTCCCGCAAGGCCGGGTGGCCGAGCCTGTCATCAGGACCACTGCTTGGGGGGCGCTACAGCGGGTACGGGCCCCGGTCCAGCTCGACCGCCTCGGGCGTGTGCAGGCGGACCATGGTGCGCGAGACATGACGCGGCACGCGCTTGGGCGTCAGCAGCGAGACGACGACCATCACCACGAACGCCAACGGCACGGTCACCGCGGCGGGCTGCGAGGAGATGGTGCCGAGCCATCCCGGCGGCGTGGCGTCGAGCAGCGTGACCACGACCGCACCACCGGCGAGGCCGCCGCCGGCGAGCAGCCCGGCGATCGCGCCCGCGTCGGTGAGGCGCCGCCACCAGATGCCCAGCACCAGCAGGGGACAGAACGTCGATGCAGCAACGGCGAACGCGAGTCCGACGGCGCGGGCGACCCCGACGCCCTCGGCGGCCAGCGCGAGGAAGAGGGCCACCGCGACCGCGACGACCGCCGCCGCCTGGAAGGACCGCACGCCGCGGAACCGACGGCCCATCACGTCCTGGCTGATCACGCCGGCCACGGCGATCGTCAGGCCGGACGACGTCGACAGGAACGCCGCGAACGCACCGGCCGCCGTCAGCGCGGACAACAGCTCGCCGCCCAGCCCCGGCACCATCCGGGACGGCAGCTCGAGCACGACGGTGTCGGGCGCCGCCGCGACGAGGTCGGGCGCGTAGAGCCGTCCGAGGGCGCCGTACACCGGCGGCAGGAAGTAGAAGAGGCCGAGCAGTGCGAGCACCACGAGCGTCGTACGACGAGCGGTGCGGCCGTCGGGGTTGGTGTAGAAGCGGACGACCACGTGCGGCAGGCCCATGGTGCCGAGGAAGGTCGCGACGATGATCGAGTACGTCGAGTACAACGGGTGCTCGCTCGCGGACACGAGCGGTGAGGACCAGAGGTCGCCGCTCACGCCGCCGGCCACGACCGACGGGTCGGCCGGTGACGTCGCGCCGTCGCCGACCCAGACGGACAGCAGGAACATCGCGGGGACCAGCAGGGCGGTGAGCTTGAGCCAGTACTGGAACGCCTGCACGAACGTGATGCTGCGCATGCCGCCGAAGAACACGTTGACGAGCACGACCGTGGCGACGACGGTGCCGCCGACCCAGGGCGCGGTGCCGGCGACCGTGCCGAGGGAGAGGCCGGCTCCCTGGAACTGCGGCATGAGGTAGAGCCAGCCGATGCCGACGACCAGCAGCGACGAGAGGCGCCGGACGGAGCGCGACTCGAGCCGGGCCTCCGCGAAGTCCGGGAGCGTGTAGGCGCCGGAGCGGCGCAGCGGCGCGGCGACCAGGACGAGCAGGAGGAGGTAGCCGGCGGTCCAGCCGACCGGGTACCAGAGCATGTCGGTGCCGAACGCGAGGACCAGGCCGGCGACGCCGAGGAAGGACGCGGCGGAGAGGTACTCCCCGCCGATCGCGGAGGCGTTGAGTGCCGGCCGCACCGAACGCGAGGCGACGAAGAAGTCGCTGGTGGTGCGGGAGAAGCGCCAGCCGTAGGCGCCGATGCCGAGCGTGGCCAGGGCGACGAACGTGACCGCGGCGATGTCGAGCTCGGGCTGCACCGGTCCGCCTAGCGTCGCTCGACGACGTCGGTGAAGTGTTGCTCGTTGCGCTCGGCGGCGCGGACGTAGAGCCAGCCGAGCACGAAGAGCAGCGGGTAGACCGCGACCGACAGCAGCACCCACGACAGCGGCATGCCGAGGACCTCCTTGGCCGCCAGGCCGGGCAGGAGCCGGAAGAAGGTCGGCAGCCCGCCGACGAGGACGACGAGGGTGACCACGACCAGGCCGGCGAGCCTCAGCTGCGCGCGCAGCAGCGAGGTCATGTAGATCTCGCCGAGCTGGGTCTGCGCGTCGATCTCCGAGGTGCCGGCGACCCGGCGGCGGACGGCGCCGGAGCGCTCGCTCGTCACCCGGACGCGACGCAGCGGCTGCTCGCTCATGACCGTCCGTTGCTGCCGGGCCGGGCGCGCCGGACGAGCAGGTCGCGCAGCTCGCGCGTGTGCCGGCGGCTCACGGCGAGCTCCTCGTCTCCGACCACGACGGTGCAGCGGCCGCCGTCCATCCGCACCTCGGCGACGTGCGGCAGCGCGACGAGCAGCGAGCGGTGGATCCGCACGAAGCCGGCGTCGCGCCACTGCTCCTCGAGCGTGGTCAGCGGGCTGCGGATCAGGTGGCTGCCGTCGCCGGTGTGCAGCCGGGCGTAGTCGCCGTGCGCCTCGACGTACCGCACCTCGGAGCGGCTGACGAAACGGGTGACGCCGCCGAGCTCGACCGGGATCTGGTCGTCGCCGTGCGTGGGTTCGCTGCCCTGGGCGTCGCACACGCGACGTACGGCCTCGGCGAGCCGGTCCTCGCGCACGGGTTTGAGGACGTAGTCGACCGCGTTGAGCTCGAAGGCGTCGACGGCGTGGTCGTCGTACGCCGTGATGAAGACGACCGGCGGCGGCGACTTGAACCGCGACAGCACGCGAGCCAGCTCCAGTCCGGTGAGTCCGGGCATGCGGATGTCGGTGAAGACCGCGTCGACGCCGCCCTCCTGGAGGACGCGCAGAGCCTCGGCGGCGCTGTCGGTCGTGACCACGTGGCCGACGCGCGGGTCGCGCTGCAGCAGCCAGGCGAGCTCGTCGAGAGCAGGGCGCTCGTCGTCAACGACGAGGACTCGTAAAGAAGCGTTCACTCGGGGTCTCCGAGGCGGCCTGAAGGGGTCGTGCTCACTGGTGGACTCCCGGGGCGTACTTGGGCACCCGCACGATAACTCTGGTACCCGCTCCGGGGGCGGTTTCAACAACGAGGCCGTAGTCGTCGCCGAACGCGCTGCGCAACCGCTCGTCCACGTTGGCCAGCCCGACCGAGTCGGTGCCGGGGTCGCCGGTGAGCGCCCGGCGCACCCGCTCGGGGTCCTCGCCGACCCCGTCGTCCTCGACCGAGATCACCGCCTCGCGGTCGAAGTCCTCGGCGGTGATCTCGACGCGGCCGGGACCGTCCTTCTCCTCGAGACCGTGGCGTACGGCGTTCTCCACGAGCGGCTGCAGGCACAGGAAGGGCACCACGACGGGCAGCACCTCGGGCGCGACGCGGAGCGTGACGTTGAGCCGATCGCCGAAGCGGGCCTTCTCGAGCACGAGGTAGCGCTCGATGGACTTCAGCTCCTCGGCCAGCGTGGTGAACTCGCCGTGCCGGCGGAACGAGTAGCGGGTGAAGTCGGCGAACTCCAGCAGCAGGTCACGGGCGCGCTCGGGGTCGGTGCGCACGAACGATGCGATCGCGGTGAGCGAGTTGTAGACGAAGTGCGGGCTGATCTGCGCGCGCAGGGCGCGGACCTCCGCCTCCATCAGGCGCGTGCGGGAGGTCTCGAGCTCGGCCAGCTCGAGCTGTCCCGACACCCAGTCGGCGACCTCCTCGGCAGCGCGGACGAGGCCTGCGGACGCCGACGACGCGAACACCTGGAACGTGCCGATCACGCGCTCTTCGACGGTCAGCGGGGCGACGATCACGTGCCGCAGCGGGCAGGTCAGGTCGTCGCAGGGGATGCTGCTCTGGCCGGCCACGACGGTCGCCCCGTCGGCGACCACCGGCGCGGCGAGACCGACGCACTGCTCGGCGTGGTGGTGCTGGCCGCCGTCCCAGGCGAGCAGGCGCTCGGTGTTGGTGAGCGCGACCGCCGGCGCCGCGAGCAGGCTGCGCAGGTGCCGCACGCTGCGCTGGGCCGACGACTCGGTGAGGCCGCCGCGCAGCGCCGGCGACGCGAGCGCGGCGGTGTGCAGCGTGCGGAACGTGGCGCGGTCCGCCTCGGTGCCGAGGTGCCGGCGCCGTACCCAGTCCCACCAGCTCATCGCAGAGTCGTTCCCCGGCTCAGCGGAAGTCGATCAGGAGGTTGTCGGTGTCGTCGTCCGTCGGCGGGTCGATCGGGCCCTCGGGCTCGTCCTCGGCGTCGGGGTCGGCCTGCGCTCGGACGACGGCGCGGAAGCAGTGCGTGACGTAGGGCAGCAGCATGCCGTCGGCGCCGCGGCCGTAGCCGTCGTAGAGCGCGTCGACCTCGGCGAGCACCTGCCTCCGCTGCGCCTCGTCCATCGTCGCGACGTTGGAGCGGCTGGTGACCAGGTCGTGCAGCCGGTCGCGGTCCAGCGGCTGCCAGAACCGGAACTGCGCCTGCTCGACGAAGCCGAACAGCCCGGTGGCGAGCAGCTCCAGCGTCGGGTCGGTGTCCTGGTCCTGGGTGCCGATGATCCGGCCGAGGCGCTTCACCCACGGGATCCGGTCGTCGCGGAAGTTCCAGGTGAGCGAGATCCGGCCGCCGGGGCGCAGCACGCGGGCGATCTCGGGGAGCGCGCGGTCGCGGTCGAACCAGTGGTACGCCTGGCCGACGACCACCACGTCCGCCCACCTCCGCCGTACCGGGATCTCCTCGGCGGTGCCGCGGGCGACGTGCGCGCCGGGGACGTTGCGGACCAGGTGACGAAGCATCTCGTCGAGCGGGTCGGTCGCGAGGACCGCGCAGTCCTTGGTGACGAGGCCGGCGGTGAGCTTGCCGGTGCCGGCCGCGAGCTCGACGACCCGCTGGGGCTCGCGGTCGTGGCCGTCGTCGCCCGCGAGCAGCCAGGCGACCGCCTCCTCGGGATACCCCGGCCGCGCGCGCTCGTAGGCGTCGGCCACGCCGGCGAACGACAGGGCGTGGCTGGTCGGGTCGGGCGGCGTCGTCATCGCTGGCGAGGCTACTGGTCTCGACCATCTTGGGCCGCGCGACGCCTCGTCGTAATGTCGATTACATGATTACAAGCGAGCAGCAGGAGCGGGTGCGCGGCTGGTTCACCGGCCGGCTGCCCGACGAGTGGAAGGTCGTGCCGCCCGAGGTGACGGTCGACCGAGACGAGATCACGGTGATCCTCACGATCGCCGACGTGGACCTGCCCGACGACGCCTCCGAGGCCGAGCGCGACGAGGCCCGCGCCGGCCGGGTCAAGGCGTTCCGCGAGGACACCCGCGAGCGCCGGATCGGCATCGCCCGCGAGGCCGAGCGCCGCTTCGAACGGAAGGTGTCCTGGGGCGTCCGGGTGGGGGAGTACGGCGAGATGTTCACCCACCTCGCCGCCCCGGTGATGACCCGGCTTCGTCAGCCGCAGCGGATGGTGCTCGACACCCTCGTCGACGCCGGCGTCGCCCGGTCGCGCTCCGAGGCGCTGGCCTGGTGCGTGCGCCTGGTCGGCCAGCACGAGGAGGAGTGGCTCGGCGAGCTGCGCGAGGCGATGGACAAGGTCGCGGAAGTGCGCACGAAGGGCCCGGCCGCCTGACGGCGCCCCTGCGGTTTGGTCCCCAACCGCAGGAATCCGACGGCGGATCCTGCAGTCTGTGACCAATCGATGGTGCGCCCGGCCGACCAAGCCGGCTCGTCGTTACGCTCGGCGACCGTGACCGACCCCCTGTCCCGGCTCGCCGGACTCGAAGGCGTGGCCTCCGCCATGGCCGCCACCCGCGACGGCATCGACGCGCTGCTGCGCGACCGAGGACTCCGCCGTACCTCTCCCGAGCAGACCGCGGAGTCGCTCCTCCGCGGCGCCCACGCCAGCGCCGTCCTCGAGGGATCGGAGGACAGCCTCGAGACGGCTCGCGAGGGGGCGGGCGACGAGGTGACCCAGGCCGCCGTCCGGGTCAGCACCGAGCTGCTCTCCCTCGTCCCGACGCTGAAGGCCGCGCCGCTCCAGGCATTCGCCCGGCTGCACACCCTCGCCGGCAAGGGTGTTGTCGACGACGCCGACCTCGGCCGCCCCCGCGACGCGGAGGCGGCGACCAGGCTGCGCGACCTCGCCGCGACGCTGTCCGCGCCCACCGAAGCGCCCGCGCTCGTCGTCGCCGCCGTCGCCCACGCCGACATCGCCACGGCCGCGCCGTTCTTGTCGCACAACGGCATCGTGGCCCGCGCCGTCGAGCGCCTGCTGCTCGTCGCGCGCGGCGTCGACCCGACGTCCGTCACCGTGCCGGAGGCGGGACATCTCGCGCTGCGGCGGGAGTACGAGTCGAACCTGCGCGGCTACGCGAGCGGCGGGCAGGCCGGCGTACACGCGTGGCTGCTGTACGCCGCGGAGGCGTTCGCGAAGGGGGCGGAGTCCAGCCCGGTCGTCGCTTCATGACGAGCGACCTGACGAGCGACCTGACATGCGAGCGGCACCCGTGGGAGATCCCAGAGTGCCGCCGCTGACACATGAGACCGATGGCTACCAAGCGTGCACCAATGTTGTCGTCCCGGGTGAACCCGTGGATCGACGCCCAATAGGAAGGGTAGGTCGCCGCGTGGGTACCTGGCTCATGTGCGGGTCTGGAGTTGTGTCTCCTTTGTACGCCGGGGTCCGGACTGGGACAACCCTTCACCCCGATGGTCTAGGTGCGGCTACGGGGGATTCCGCGGCACTGGTCTAGGGGCGCCGACCGGCCTCAGCTCGGGCCGCGCGTGACCCTCCGCTTCGCCGCGACGTACACCGCGCTGCCGACCGCCGCGGCCGTGCCGAGCGCCAGTCCCGCGAGCACCGGCTTGCTCTGTGGAAGGCGCATCCGGCTGCGCAACGCCACCGGTCGCGTGAACACCAGCACCGGCCAACCCCGCTGTGTCGCCGTACGTCGCAGCTCCTTGTCGGGGTTGACGGCGTAGGGGTGACCGACGACCTCGAGCATGTGTACGTCGGTGATCGAGTCGCTGTAGGCGTAGCTGCGCGACAGGTCGTAACCCTTCTCGCGGGCGAGCTCCTTGATGGCGGTCGCCTTGTTCTCGCCGTACGCGTAGTAGTCGATCTTGCCGGTGTACTTGCCGTCGATGATCTCCATGCGCGTCGCGATCACCCCGTCGGCACCGAGCATCTCGCCGATCGGCTCCACCACTTCGGCGCCCGACGCCGACACGATCACGACGTCGCGGCCAGCGAGCTGGTGCTCCTCCATCAACGACACCGCCTCGTCGAACACCAGCGGGTCGACGATCGTGTGCAGCGTCTCGGCGACGATGTCGCGCACCGTCTGCACGTCCCAGCCGGCGCAGAGTTCCGACAGGAACTCGCGCATCTTCTCCATCTGGTCGTGGTCGGCGCCGCCGACGAGGTAGACGAACTGCGCGTAAGCGCTGCGCAGCACCGCCCGGCGCGAGATCAGCCCACCCGCCTGAAACGACTTGCTGAAGGCGAGCGTGCTCGACTTGGCGATGATCGTCTTGTCGAGGTCGAAGAACGCGGCCGGGCGCCCGGTTGCCCGAGGACCCATGCTGTCCGCCTCCTGTCGGTCGTTGCTCGTGGCTGCTGGGGGTCTTGAGGGTGTCGCCGGGGTGTCGCTGGGGTGTCGATGGGACTTCGATGGGATGTACTGCCGTCATCAGGCGACCCCCGGCGATCCTCGCACCACGACACGGCGTAGCGTGCGGGGCGCGGACGACGACCCGAGCATAGTGAGAGCGCGGAGGCGACACCCTGTAAAGGACGCGCTACGATCGATACCGGCCCCGAATCGCGAGTTCTGGAGCCCACTCCACCTAGTCTCCCAGCGGCAATCCCCCCAGTCGCTGGTGAGAGCCGGGCCCAGCCCCCCAAGGCCCGGCTCCGCGGCCCCCGGTCACCCCCCCGACCGGGGGCCGCCCCCATGTCAGACGACTGCTTCGCGCCGCTTTCCATCCACAGCCGGCGGCGAATCGCCTGTGTCCACAGGGATCTGACGGCACGGCGTCACTCGTCCTCGCTGCCCGGGATCGTCGGCGCATGGACCTGCCCGTGCTCCTCGCCACCCGTGACGACGCCCTGCTCGGCGACCTGCTCCGGCTCGCCGCGGCCGCCGGTGTCACCCTCGACGTCGCGCACGACCCCGCGTCCGCGCTGCAGTCCTGGTCGTCGGCGTCGCTCGTCCTCGTCGGAGCGGACACCGCCGCCGAGCTCGCACCGCACCGACCGGTCCGGCACGACCACGTCCATGTCGTCGGCACCGGGCCGCTACCCGACCGGGTCTTCCGCGACGCCGTGGCGGTCGGCGCACGCGACGTGGTCGAGCTGCCGCAGGCCGAGCCCTGGTTGGTCGAGCTGCTCGGTGATGTCGCCGACGGCACCACGACCCTCGCGCGGACGGTTGCAGTCGTGGGTGGCTCCGGCGGCGCCGGCGCCAGCACGTTCGCGGCCGCCCTCGGTCAGGTCGCGGCCCGCGCCGCACCCGCGACGGTCGTCGACCTCGACCCGTGGGGTCCCGGCCTTGTGCGGCTTCTCGGGTACGACGAGGTCGACGGCGTGCGCTGGGACGGCCTGCTCGGCGCTCACGGCCGGCTCGGGTCCCGGGCGCTGCGCGCGGCGCTGCCCACCCGCGAGCAGCTGGCGCTCCTCGGCTTCGGCAGCGGAGAGGTGCGACAGCCCGACGACGCCGTCGTGCGCGAGGTCGTCGCGGCCGCGCAACGCAGCTGTGACGTGCTCGTGCTCGACCTGCCCCGGACCGCCGCCGGTCCCTCGCCCTCGGCCGCCGCCCCGGCGTTGGCGCGCTGCGACGCAGCCGTGCTCGTCGCCCACGCGACGGTCTCCGGGGTCGCCTCGGCGGCGCGTGTCGCGGCCCGGCTGAGTCAGCCCCAGCGCGTCGCCGGCGTCGTCGTGCGCACCTCGTCCGGGGCTGTCGACAGCGACCGGGTCGCCGCGGCGCTGGACCTGCCGCTGCTCGCCGACTACCCGTCGCGGCGCCGCGTCGTCGAGCACGTCGACCTCGGGCTCGGTCCGGTCCCGGTGGGACGACCGCTGCGCGGTCCGCTCGCGGCCGCGGCCCGTGACGCGCTGCTGGCGCTCGGCGTCGACGCCCGCGCACGGCGAGGCCGGCGATGATCGCCTCGACCGGCCCGGCGACTGGTCAGGTCGACGACGCACTCGTCGATGCCGTGCGCGCGCGCCTTGCCCGCGACGGTGCCGACGTCAGCCCCGCCCGCATCGCCGCCGCCCTCCGCGAGCGCGGCAGCCCCGTCGGCGACGCCGCCGTGCTGGCCGTCCACGACCGGCTCGCCGCCGACGTCCTCGGCGCCGGTCCCCTCGAGCCGCTGCTGCGCCTCGACGGCGTCACCGACGTGCTGGTCAACGGTCCGGAGACCGTCTACCTCGACCGTGGCGTCGGCCTGGAGCTGACCGGCGTACGGTTCCCGGACGACACCGCCGTGCGTCGCCTCGCGCAACGGCTCGCGGCGGCAGGTGGGCGGCGGCTCGACGACGCCACGCCCTATGCCGACCTCCGGCTGCCCGACGGCACCCGGTTCCACGCCGTCCTCGCGCCGCTGGCCCGGCCCGGCACAACGATCTCCCTGCGCGTCCCGCGGCGCCGCGTCTTCACGTTGGAGGAGCTCGTGGCCGCCGGGTCGCTCGACCCTCCGGCCGCCCATCTGCTGCGCCGGATCGTCGCGGCCAGGCTGTCGTTCCTCGTCAGCGGCGGCACGGGCACCGGCAAGACCACGCTGCTGTCCGCCCTGCTCAGCCTGGTGCCGCCCGACGACCGGATGGTGCTGGTCGAGGACGCGAGCGAGCTCCGCCCCGACCACCCCCACGTCGTCGGGCTCGAGACCCGACCCGCCAACGTCGAGGGTGCGGGCGAGGTGACGATGCAGGTGCTGGTCCGACAGGCGCTCCGCATGCGCCCGGACCGATTGGTGGTCGGCGAGGTGCGCGGGGCCGAAGTAACCGATCTCCTGGCCGCTCTCAACACCGGTCACGAGGGCGGCTGTGGCACCCTGCACGCCAACTCCGCGTCCGACGTACCCGCCCGCATCGAGGCCCTCGGCATGGCGGCCGGGCTGCCGCAGGCCGCGGTGCACTCCCAGCTCGCCGCCGCGGTCGACGTCGTCGTGCACCTCGCGCGCGACCGACAGCGTGACGGCCGTCGCGGACTGGCCGAGGTCGCCGTGCTGCGCCGCGACGACGGCGGCAGCGTCCGCGCCGTTCCTGCCGTGCGCACGGTCGACGGCCGCACCCGCGAAGCCTCCGCGGCCGCGGATCTCCAGGCTCTGCTCGACGAACGGCCGGCGCCATGACCGTCACGCCGGGCCTCGTCGCGGCGGTGTCCGCCGCGGTCGCGGTCGCTCTCCTGGTCCCCGTGCGGCTCGGACCCGACGACCTTCCGCGCGGAGCACGGTCGCGAGCGTCGCCCCGGCTGCTCCTTCCGCTCGCCGGCGCCACCGGTGTCGGCGCGGCAGTCGTGCTCCTCGACGGCAGCAGGCTGGTCGCCGGACTGGCCGGGGTGCTCGCCTGTGCGGGCGTCGTCCGGTCGGTGCGCCAACGCCGGGCCGCCCGCACGCGTGCACGACTTCGCGCCCTGGTCGTCGAGGTCGGTGAGGCCATGGTCGGGGAGCTCCGCGCCGGCCGACCACAGCTGCACGCCCTGGGTCGCGCGGGCGAGGTGTGGCCCGAGCTCGGACCGGTCGTGGCCGCCGCTCGCCTCGGCTCCGACGTACCTGAGGCGCTCCGCAGCGTCGCGCGCCGACCCGGGGCCGAGGGGCTCGCTGACCTGGCCGCCGCGTGGCGGGTCTCGACCGGCTCTGGTGCCGCACTGGCCTCGTCCCTGGCGCAGGTGGTCGCGTCGGCGCGCGCGCGTGAGCACGCGTCTTCCCTCGTCGCCGGCGAGCTCGCGTCCGCGCGGGCCACGGCGCGGCTGGTCGCCTTGCTGCCCCTCGGCACGCTCGCGATGGCCTCGGGACTCGGAGCCTCGCCCTGGTCGTTCCTGGTGGACAGTCCGGTAGGGGCGGCCTGTCTCCTGGCCGGAGTCGGCCTCGTCGTCGGTGGGCTCGCCTGGATCGACCGCATCGCCGGCTCGGTGGAGGGGAGATGACCTCCGCCGTAGCCATCGTCGCGTCCGCCCTCGCGGCGGCTGCGGTGCTGCTCGCGTGGCCGCGCGGTCCGGCTCTCCCCTCGACGGCTCGCGCGGGTCCGCGGTCGGCCGGTGGAACGGACGGAGCCGGGAGGGATCGCGCCGGCCGGAGGCTGCCCGTTCTCGGCGGTGTCACCGCCGGGCTGGGTGCGGCCCTGTTCGTCGGCGGCCCGGTCGGGCTCGTCGCCGGTGCGGTCGCGGGCGTCGCGGTAGCCGTGTGGCTGCGACGACTCGAGCCGGCCTCGGTCCGACGCCGTCGGGAGGCGATCGACGAGGCCCTGCCGCTGGCCGTGGACCTGCTCGCGTCCTGTCTCGCCGCGGGCCAGGCTCCGGCCGTCGCGCTCCAACAGGTCACGGACGTCGTCGACCACCCCCTGCGCGACGAGCTCCAGGAGGTCGCGACGCGACTCCGGCTCGGCGCGGACCCGATCCGGGTGTGGCGCGACGTCGCGGCCCATCCGCAGCTCGGGAGCTGGGGCCGCACGGTGCTCCGCGCGGTCGACAGCGGCGCCTCGGTCGCCGACGCGATGGCGGCGCACGCCGACGACCTGCGGCAGGCGTCCCGCAGCCGGGTCGAGGCCCGGGCGCGGGCGGTCGGAGTCCGTGCCGCGTTGCCGCTCGGAGTCTGCCTGCTGCCGGCGTTCGTGCTGCTCGGCGTGGTTCCTCTGGTGGCGGGATCGCTGTCGGTGGTGACCCTCCCGTGAGCCGGAACCCGTCCCCAGTGCGGCCCGTGGCGACCCCGTCCCCAGCCGCCGAGCACGCCGACCCACGCCGTCCTTCCCGCGACCAGAGTCGACCTCACACCCACTGCCCGCGCCACCCGGCCGGGCTCATCGAGGAGGTATTCATGACCCACGCACCCGTCGCGCGCCTGCGTCGCCGAGTCGCCCGACTCACCCGTCTCGACGAGCGCGGTGTCGCCACCGCCGAGTACGCCGTCGCCACGGCTGCCGGCTGCGGCCTCGCCGCTGTGCTCATCAAGCTGCTCACCAGCGACTGGGGCGAGAAGCTGCTGAAGATGCTGTTCGAGCTGATCCTCAAGGTCATCGGACTCCCCTGATGCGGCACGCCACGAGGCCCGGGTCGGGGGTGCGCGCACCGCGCACCCCCGACGCGGGGCGCACGACGCGGGTTTCCCGCACCGAGGCTCGCCGCGCCCGGACCGAGCGTGGTGCCGTCACCGCCGAGGCCGTGATGGTGATGCCGGTCCTCGCCGCGCTGACGGTCGCGCTGGTGTGGCTGCTGGCGCTGGCCGCCGCACAGGTCCGCACCGTGGACGCGGCTCGGGAGGTCGCCCGCGCCCTGGCGCGCGACGAGCCTCAGGGCAACGCCCTCGCGCTGGGCGAACGTGTCGCGCCGGACGGTGCCGACTTCGACGTCCGCGGCGGAGACAGTGACGTCACCGTCGTGGTCAGGGCCGACGTCGGCGGTCCGGGAGGACTGCTGGCGTTCCTGCCCCACGTCACGGTCCGTGCCGAGGCGGTCGCCGCCAAGGAGCAGCAGTGAGCACGGGGCGGGCACCGCGACGAACGAGACGGCCGGACGAGCGCGGCAGCGCCGTCTGGGTCGTGCCCTTCGTCGGGGTGCTCGTCCTGATGGCGCTCGCGCTGGCGTTCCAGGGCGGCCTCCTGGTCGCGCAGCGCCGGGTCCAGGCCGCGGCCGACCTCGCCGCTCTCGCCGGGGCCGTCGCGCTGCAGCGCGGTCATGACGGCTGCGACGCCGCGAGCAGGATGGCGGCGCGCAACGGTGCCTCATTGGACCGCTGCCGGGTCGACGACCGCGACGTGCTCGTCACGCTCGCGAGGGCCGGTCCCGTGCTGTGGGGGCGATCGGTCGAGGTTCGTGCCGCGGCGCGAGCGGGTCCTGCTCAGACGCCCTGACGGTGCTGGCCGGGTTCGGTCGTCGGCCCCGTCGAGGGCTCGTCCGTCGACGCGGCCGGGGTCTCCCGGGTGGGCCGGCCGGCGGTCTCGCCCGTCGTCGCCGCGGTCGTCGTGGTCGCCGGGTCCGAGTCGGGCGCCGTCGTGGCGGCAGCAGTGTCGCCGGCTCGTTGCTCCACTGCGGTCTCCCCGGCAGGCGTGGCGCGCTCGGCCTTCTCACGCTGCAGACGGGCGAGCTCCTTGCGCTCCTTGCGGCGCTGCGAGGCCCGGCGGGCGCCGCTTCGCATGAGAGCCAGTCCGGCGACGAGCAGCAGCAAGGTGAGAGCGCCGAGGAGGTAGATCAGCAACGTGCTCATCGTGACGTCGAAGACGCCGCTGTCGAACGTGACGGTTTGCGACCCGGTCGTCAGGAAGGCGACGAGCAGGCCGACCGCGAGGAGGATCAGGATGAGTCCGAGCACCAGCATGGTCAGGCCCCTTCGATGGTGGTCCCACGGTAGCCGTGGATTGGCTCCGTGGTGTCGCCTACGTGGTTCCCGTTCGCCGCCCGTCTACGCCCGTCCAGCGCGGCCGGATCAGCGGCCGGATCAGCGTGGCCGGCTCAGCGCGGCCGGATCAGCGCGGGGCGTGCCGCAGGAGCAGGTCGAGCATCGCGACGGCGCCGGCTTTGTCGAGCGGGTTGTTGTTGTTGCCGCACTTCGGGGACTGCACGCACGACGGGCAGCCTTCCAGGCACGCGCACGCGTCGATCGCCTCGCGCGTGGCGGTGAGCCACTCGGCGGCGGCGCGGTAGCCGCGCTCGGCGAAGCCGGCGCCGCCGGGATGCCCGTCGTAGACGAAGACGGTGAGGATGCCGGTGTCGGGATGCCGCGCGGTCGACACGCCGCCGATGTCCCACCGGTCGCAGGTCGCGAACAGCGGCAGCAGCCCGATCGAGGCGTGCTCGGCGGCATGGGCCGCGCCGGGCCGGTCGCGACCGGCGAAGCCGCCCTCCTCCAGTACGTCGTCGGGCAGGGTCCACCAGACCGCGGTGGTGTCGAGGATGCGTTCGGGCAGGTCGAGGGGCTCCTCGCCCATCAGCTCGCCGGTGCGCAGCTGCTTGCGGACGTACGACACGACCTGGTGCGTGACCCGGACGGTGCCCGTCGCCACCTCGGCCGGTCCCCAGGCGACGTGCTCGCGCCGGCCGGTGATGGCGATGTCGGTGAGGTCGCGGGCGCTGGTGGTGTACGGCGGGTCGTCGGGACGCAGCACGGCGACGTCGTCGTCGAGGTCGAGTGTCTCGACGACGTAGGTCTCGCCCTGGTGGAGGTACACCGCGCCCTCGTGCACGGTGCCGTGCGCGGAGCCCTGGTCGACGGTGCCGACGAGCCGGCCGGTGCCGGCCTCGACGAGACGCACGGGCGCGCCGCCGCTCGAGCGGATGTCGGCGAGGTCGCTGGCGCGGCGGCGGTCGGTCCAGTGCCAGCCGCGGGCGCGACGGCGGAGCATGCCGGCCTCGGTGAGCGCGTCGACTCCCGCGCGGGCGAGCGGCCCGAACATGGGGAGGTCCTGCTCGGTCAACGGCAGCTCGTCGGCGGCTGCGCACAGGTGCGGTCCGAGGACGTACGCGTTGTCGGGGTCGAAGACATTGGCCTCGACAGGCCGACCGAACAGCGCCTCGGGGTGGTTCACCAGGTAGGTGTCCAGCGGGTCGTCGCGCGCGACGAGGACGCCGAGTGCGTCGCCACCGCGTCGCCCGGCGCGGCCGACCTGCTGCCACAGCGCGGCACGCGTGCCGGGGAAGCCCGCCATGATCACTGCGTCGAGACCGGAGATGTCGATGCCGAGCTCGAGGGCGTTGGTCGCCGCGACGCCGAGCAGCTTGCCCGTGCGGAGGTCGCCCTCGAGGGCGCGGCGGTCCTCGGGCAGGTAGCCACCACGGTAGGCCGCCACACGTCCGGCGAGCCCGGGCTCGACCTCGTCCAGCTGCCGGCGCGCGGTCATCGCGACCGACTCGGCGCCGCGCCGCGAGCGGACGAATGACAGCGTGCGCACGCCGTCGACGACGAGGTCGGTGAGCAGGTCGGCGGTCTCGGCGGTGGCGGACCGGCGCACGGGCGCGCCGTTCTCGCCGAGGTACGACGAGAACGGCGGCTCCCACAACGCGAGCGCGACCTCGCCGCGCTGCGAGGCATCGTCGTCGACAGCGGTGACCGGGAGGCCGATGAGCCGACCCGCCGAGACATCGGGCTCGGCGACTGTGGCGGACGCGAGCACGAACGTCGGCGACGCGCCGTGGAACGCGCAGATGCGCCGCAGCCGTCGCACGATCTGCGCGACGTGGGCGCCGAAGACACCTCGGTAGTGGTGGCACTCGTCGATGACGACGTACCGCAACGAGCCGAGGAAGCGCGCCCATCGCTCGTGCCCGGGCAGCAGCGAGTGGTGGAGCATGTCGGGGTTGGTGAGGACGTACTCCGCGTGGTCCCGAGCGAAGACGCGTTGCTCGCGGGACGAGTCGCCGTCGTGGGTCGTGGCGGCCAGGCCCGGCAGGTCGAGAGCGAGCAGCGAGCTCAGCTGGTCCTGGGCCAGCGCCTTGGTGGGCGAGAGGTAGAGAACGGTGGCCCCCCGGCGACCGAACCGGTCCCGTGACGTCAGCACCGATGTGAGCGCCGGCATCAGGTAGCCGAGGGACTTGCCGGACGCGGTCCCGGTCGCGAGCACCACGTGCTCACCTCGGTGCGCCAGCTCGGCGGCTCGTGCCTGGTGCGACCACGGCCGCTCGATGCCGCGGGCGACCCACGCCTCGCGCAGTGACTCCGGAAGCCACGCCGGCCAGTCCACGCGTGTGCCCGGACGGGCGGGCAGCACCTCGAGATGGGTCAGCCGCGGGGGTGCCTCGTCGCCCTCGCCGAGGACGCCGGCACCACGCGGCGAATCCGCGAGGCGGCGCAGGACGTCGACGGCGCTCGAGGAGCGGGTGGGGGACACCTCGCGAGTCTGACAAATCCCTCCGACGCCCACGGACACAGGCGAGCTCACCGGAGACCACCCGAGGTCGAGGTCCGGCAACGGTCCGTCCGAACGCCGTGGAGGGACGGCGGCCCCGCGCGTTACCCGGACCACCCGGAATCTGGCAGAGTGACCGGTGGGCCACAGGGGTGCATGATTGAATGCACTCTGGGGGACGGCCGGGTGGGTCATCCTGACCGGGCAACGGCAACCAGATCGAGGAGTAGGGCGTGGACCTGTCACTTGATACGCGCCACGAGGGTGGTCACACCATCATCGAGGTGGGCGGCGAGATCGACGTCTACACCGCGCCCAAGCTGCGCGACAAGATCACCGAGCTCGTCGGGAACGGCGAGTACAACCTGGTGATCGACATGGAGAAGGTCGACTTCCTCGACTCGACCGGTCTCGGTGTCCTCGTCGGCGGCCTGAAGAAGGTGCGCGCGCACGACGGCTCGATGCGCCTGATCTGCAACCAGGAGCGCCTGCTCAAGATCTTCCGGATCACCGGCCTGGCCAAGGTCTTCGTCATCCACGGGTCGCAGGCCGACGCGCTCGCCGAGCACTGACCCGGATGGGGTCCGCACGCACCTCGTCACGCACCGGGACGGGGATCACCGTCTCCATCGCGCGTGACCCTGCTCTGGTCCGCACCGTCCGCCTCATCGCGGCCGCCGTCGCCCGGCGCGCCAGCCACGACGAGGAGTTCGTCGAGGAAGTCCGTCTCGCCGTCGGCGAGGCCTGCGCGCTCATGGTCGGTGAGGAGGGCGAGGGTGAGGGTCCGGTGACCGTGAACCTCACCATGGACGGCAAGCTGGTCGTCGACGTCGTCGCCACCGGCCACATCCAGGTCGACGACGAGCCCGACTCCGACGTCGACGGCGTCGAGCCCTGGGCGCTCCTGCGCGGTCTGATCGACGACCTCTCCATCTCCCACGACGGCGATACCACCACGCTGTCGATGTCCTGGGTCGTCCAAGCCGCCTGAGCTGGGCTGATCGGACACCGGAACGCGGCCGTTCCGGTCGCGGAAACCCTTGTGCCTTCGGGGTCTCCGGAGTCCGGTGAAGAAATGTGGGCCATCCCACATGCCCCGGGTCCTGAGCGCCGGAGTTCGTGCGTAGACTCCCGCACACCTAGACGCGCGTGGTGCAGGTCACGCCTGTGGGCATCCCTCGGCGAGGCCGGGTGCGCGCGCACATTCACGACGGGAACCCTGAAGCGGGCCCATTCGGAGGAGGACGTATGTCCGGGCACATCTTTGCCGCCGAGACCGGCGGCGAGGCTGCGACCGTGGACCTGTCCGGCGGCAACCTGACCTTCGTCATCATCGTCGGAGCCATCGCGGTCATCGCGCTGGTGATGGGGATGATGTTCCGCAGGCAGGTACTCGCGGCCGGCGAGGGCACGACCAACATGCAGAACATCGCTCAAGCCGTGCAGGAGGGAGCCGCGGCCTTCCTCGGACGGCAGTTCCGCACGCTCGGCATCTTCGCCGTGGCGGCGTTCGTGCTGCTGTTCCTGCTGCCGGCTCACGGCGGCCTCGACGTGAAGATCGGTCGCTCGATCTTCTTCCTCGTCGGCGCCGGCTTCTCTGCGGCGATCGGTTACCTCGGCATGTCCCTGGCCGTGCGCGCCAACGTGCGCGTCGCGGCGGCCGCGCGAGACGAGGGTCGCGACCCGGCCATGCGGATCGCGTTCCGCACCGGTGGCGTCGTCGGTATGGCGACGGTCGGCCTCGGCCTGCTCGGCGCGGCACTCGTCGTCCTCATCTACAAGAGCGACGCCCCGACCGTGCTCGAGGGCTTCGGCTTCGGCGCCGCGCTGCTCGCGATGTTCATGCGTGTCGGTGGCGGCATCTTCACCAAGGCCGCCGACGTGGGCGCCGACCTCGTCGGCAAGGTGGAGAACAACATCCCCGAGGACGACCCGCGCAACGCCGCGACCATCGCCGACAACGTCGGCGACAACGTCGGTGACTGCGCCGGTATGGCCGCCGACCTCTTCGAGTCCTACGCCGTGACCCTGGTCGCCGCGCTGATCCTCGGCAAGGCCGCCTTCGGCGCCGAGGGCCTGGTTTTCCCGCTCATCGTCCCCGCGCTCGGTGCGCTCACCGCGATCCTCGGTGTCTACATCACCAAGCCGCGGGCCGGCGAGAACGGCCTCACCACGATCAACCGCGCCTTCTACATCTCGGCCGGCGTCTCCGCCGTGCTGTGCACGCTGGCGGCGTTCAGCTACCTGCCGAGCAGCTTCGACGGCCTGACCAACGGTCCGTCGTACGACGGCGACCCGCGCGTCATCGCCACCGTCGCGGTGCTGATCGGCATCGTGCTGGCGGCCGTGATCCTCTCGCTGACCGGCTACTTCACCGGCACCGACCACCGCCCGGTCAAGGACGTCGGCAAGACCTCGCTCACCGGCGCGGCCACCGTGATCCTGTCCGGTCTCTCCGTCGGCTTCGAGTCGGCCGTCTTCACCGCCCTGGTCATCGGCGCCGCGGTGTACGGGGCCTTCCTCCTCGGCTCCGGCGTCGTCGCGGTCTCGCTGTTCGCCGTGGCCCTCGCGGGCTGTGGCCTGCTGACAACGGTCGGTGTCATCGTCGCGATGGACACCTTCGGCCCGGTCTCCGACAACGCCCAGGGCATCGCCGAGATGTCCGGGGACGTGCACGGCGAGGGCGCCCAGATCCTCACCGAGCTCGACGCGGTCGGCAACACGACCAAGGCGATCACCAAGGGCATCGCGATCGCCACCGCGGTCCTGGCGGCGAGCGCGCTGTTCGCGTCGTACGTCACCTCCGCCATCGAGGCCGTGCAGGACACCGGGGGCGTCTCCGCGAACGACTTCTTCAACCTCTTCCAGGTCTTCGACGCCAAGCTGATCGTCTGCGTCCTCCTGGGGGCCGCGGTGGTCTTCCTCTTCTCCGGCCTGGCGATCAACGCCGTCGGCCGGGCTGCGGGCGCCGTGGTGTTCGAGGTACGCCGCCAGTTCCGGGACATCCCCGGGATCATGGAGGGCACCGGCCGCCCGGAGTACGGCCGGGTCGTCGACATCGTCACCAAGGACTCGCTGCGCGAGCTGGCGACGCCCGGGCTGCTGGCCATCCTGGCGCCGATCGCCGTCGGCTTCGGCCTGGGCATCGGCCCGCTGGCCGGCTTCCTGGTCGGCGCGATCGCCTGCGGCACGCTGATGGCGGTCTTCCTGGCCAACTCCGGTGGCGCCTGGGACAACGCCAAGAAGCTGGTCGAGGACGGCAACCACGGCGGCAAGGGCTCCGAGGCCCACGCCGCGACCGTCATCGGTGACACCGTCGGTGACCCGTTCAAGGACACC
>DASURB010000054.1:0-81827 GCA_036280235.1 Nocardioides sp. | reverse complement strand
CCTCCCGCGCAAGTTCAAGACCGCGCTGACCGGCCACCCGAGCCACGACGTGGCGCCGGAGGTCAACGACGTCGCGTTCGTCGGCACCGTGCACCCCGAGCTCGGCCCGGGCTTCGACCTGTGGGTCGGCGGTGGGCTGTCGACCAACCCGATGCTCGCGCAGAAGCTCGGCGTGTGGATCCCGCTCGACGAGGTGCCCGACGCGTGGGAGGCCGTGATCTCGGTGTTCCGCGACTACGGCTACCGCCGGCTGCGCTCCCGGGCACGGCTGAAGTTCCTCGTCGCCGACTGGGGCGTGGAGAAGTTCCGCGAGATCCTCGAGAACGAGTACCTCGGCCGCGAGCTCGTCGACTGCCCCTCGCCCCCCGTCCCGTCGGTCAGCGGTGACCACATTGGCGTGCACGCACAGAAGGACGGCCGCTACTACGTCGGCGCCACCTCGACCGTCGGCCGGATCAACGGCCGGGTGCTCACCAGTCTCGGCGACCTCGTCGAGCAGTACGGCGCGTCGGGCGTGCACCTGACCGCGTACCAGAAGCTGGTGATCCTCGGCGTCGAGGGCGACAAGGTCGAGGCGCTGCTGGAGGACCTCGAGCAGATCGGGCTGTCGGCGCGACCGTCGAACTGGCGGCGCTCCACGATGGCCTGCACCGGCATCGAGTTCTGCAAGCTCGCCATCGTCGACACCAAGGACCGCGCCACCGCGCTGGTCGCCGAGCTCGAGGAGCGCTTCCCCGACCTCGACGTACCGATCAGCGTCAACGTCAACGGCTGCCCCAACGCCTGCGCCCGCACGCAGGTCGCCGACATCGGGCTCAAGGGCCAGCTGGTGCTGGACGACGACGCCCGGCAGGTCGAGGGCTTCCAGGTGCACCTCGGCGGCGGCCTCGGCCTGGACCCGAAGTTCGGCCGCAAGCTGCGCGCCCACAAGGTCACCAGCGCCGGCCTCGGCGACTACGTGGCCAATGTCGTGTCGGCGTTCCTCGCCGAGCGCGAGGACGGCGAGTCGTTCGCGGCCTGGGTGGCCCGGGCCGACGAGGAGGCGCTGCGGGGCGAACGGGTGCTGGAGGTCGTGGCGTCATGACCGCGCGCGCCGTGCCGTTCCACTGCCCCTACTGCGGGGACGAGAACCTGCGCCCGAGCGAGGCCGGGCACGGGACGTGGGAGTGCCACTCCTGCCTGCGCGCATTCACGCTCAAGTTCGAAGGACAGCTCGACCGCCCCGAGGGGGTGACCAGGTCATGACCGCCGCCACCACCGCGGCCGCGCGAGCCTTCCGAGGCACCGACACCGAGGGCCGCTCCGAGGAGGAGCTGAAGGAGCTCGTCCGCCACGCCGGCGCCGAGCTGGAGATCGCTCCGGCCGAGGTGATCCTCGAGTGGGCTGTGGCGACGTTCGGTCCGCGCTTCTGCGTGACCTCGTCCATGGCCGACGCCGTGCTCGCCCATCTCGCGAGCCAGGTCGCGCCGGGCGTCGACGTGGTGTTCCTCGACACCGGCTACCACTTCGCGGAGACGATCGGCACCCGCGACGCGGTCGCCGCGACGCTGCCGGTGAACCTGATCAGCATCACGCCCAAGCAGAGCGTGGCCGAGCAGGACGCGACGTACGGCAAGGACCTCTACGCCCGCGACCCCGACAAGTGCTGCGCGCTGCGCAAGGTGCAGCCGCTCAACGACGCCCTGCAGAAGTACGACGCCTGGGCGACCGGGCTGCGCCGCGCGGAGACGCACGACCGCGTGATCGCGCCGGTCATCGGCTGGGACGACAAGTTGGGCAAGGTCAAGGTCTCGCCCCTCGCCCGATGGAGCGACGAGCAGGTCGACCGCTACATCGCCGACAACAACGTGCTGGTCAACCCGCTGCAGTACGACGGCTACCCGTCGATCGGCTGCTGGCCCTGCACGCGACGGGTCGCGCCCGGAGAGGACCCGCGCAGCGGGCGCTGGGCCGGCCTCGCCAAGACCGAGTGCGGGATTCACCAGTGAGCCGCACTCATCTCGGGAAGACGCACCACCCCCGTACGACAACGACGTCGGACGCCACCGCACAGGCAACCCGCCTGTCCGAACCACGAAAGGGAGCCCGCTCATGACCGCTCCTGCCCTGGTGGCCCTCGCCCACGGCAGCCGTGACCCCCGCTCGGCCGCCACGATCAAGGCGCTCGTCGACGAGGTCCGCGCCCTCCGCCCGGACCTGCGCATCGAGCCGGCCTTCCTCGAGCTCTCCAAGCCGTCGTTCGAGACGACGGTCGCCAAGCTCGTCCGGGCCGGGTACGACGAGATCGTCGTCGTACCGCTGCTCCTCACGGAGGCCTACCACGCGAAGGTGGACGTCCCGGAGGCGATCGCGGCCGCGACGGCGCGTCACGAGGGGCTGCGGATCCGGGCGACGAAGGTGCTCGGTCTCGAGTCGATGTTCCTGGAGGTGCTCGACCGGCGGCTGCGCACCGCACTCAAGGAGGCGCGCGTGCGGGAGCTGGACGCCCTCGTGCTGGCCGCGGCCGGTTCGTCGGACTCGCTGGCCAACCAGGCGGTCGCCCGGCTCGCGCGGCTGTGGGGCTCGAAGCACCGGCTACCCGTGGTGGCGGCGTACGCCTCCGCCGCTCCCCCGGCGACCGGCGAGGCGGTGCGGCAGTTCCGTCTCGAGGGTCGCCGGCACATCGCCGTCGGCTCGCTGTTCCTCGCCCCCGGCACGCTGCCCGACCGGGCGAAGGAGCTGGCGCTCGAGGCCGGCGCCGTCGCCGTGTCGGAGCCGCTGGGCGCCGACCCCGAGGTGGCGCGCACGATCCTGGCCCGCTACGCCGTCGGCGCCGTGGAGCTCGTCCCCGTCTGATCCCGCGAGTCGGCCGCGACTTGCCCTCTCCACGTCGCCGGGTCGGTGCGTCTTGCCCTCCGCCGGGGCAAGATGCGCCGACCCGGCGTGTTGGTGAGGGCCGTTTGCGCCGGCTCGGCGGTCGTCCGGCGCCGTACGGGCTGTGCCGGGCGGCTCGTCCCGACCCCATAAGGTGACCCCCATGAGCCAACACTTCGACGTCGTCGTCCTCGGTGCCGGCCCCGGTGGGTACGTCGCCGCCATCCGCGCCGCCCAGCTCGGGAAGAGCGTGGCGGTCATCGAGGAGAAGTACTGGGGCGGTGTCTGCCTCAACGTGGGCTGCATCCCGTCGAAGGCTCTGCTGCGCAACGCCGAGCTCGCGCACATCCTGAACCACGAGAAGGACAAGTTCGGGATCACCGGCGACGCGACGATGGAGTTCAAGCCGACCCACGCGCGCAGCCGTCAGGTGTCCGACGCCATCGTCAAGGGCGTCCACTTCCTGATGAAGAAGAACAAGATCCAGGAGATCCACGGCTGGGGCACCTTCACCGGCCCGAAGTCGATCGACGTCAAGGACGCCGACGGCAACGTCTCCCAGGTGACCGCCGACAACGTCATCATCGCCGCGGGCGCGAAGACCCGCCTCGTCCCGGGCACGTCGCTCTCCGAGCGGGTCGTGACCTACGAGGAGCAGATCCTCACCGACAACCTCCCGGGCTCGATCGTCATCGCCGGCTCCGGCGCGATCGGCGTGGAGTTCGCCTACGTCATGAAGAACTTCGGCGTCGACGTCACGATCGTGGAGTTCCTCGACCGGATGGTCCCGACCGAGGATCCCGAGGTCTCCAAGGAGCTCCTCCGCCAGTACAAGAAGCTCGGCGTCAACGTGATGCTGTCGACCAAGGTCGAGAGCATCGACGACAGCGGCGACAAGGTGAAGGTGACCGTCTCCCCCGCCAACGGTGGCGACCAGCAGGTCATCGAGACCGACAAGGTGCTGCAGGCCATCGGCTTCGCTCCGCGTCTCGACGGCTACGGCCTCGAGGCCACCGGTGTGCAGGTGTCCGACCGCGGCGCGATCGTGGTCGACGAGCACGGCCGCACCAACGTCGAGGGCGTCTACGCCATCGGCGACGTCACCGGAAAGCTGATGCTTGCGCACACCGCCGAGGCCATGGGCGTGGTGGCCGCGGAGACGATCGCCGGTGCGGAGACGATGGAGATCGACTTCGACATGATCCCGCGGGCGACGTTCTGCCAGCCGCAGATCGCCTCCTTCGGCTACAGCGAGGAGCAGGCCAAGGAGAAGGGCTACGACGTCAAGACCGCGAAGTTCCCCTTCACCGCCAACGGCAAGGCCAAGGGTCTCGGTGACGAGGTCGGCTTCGTCAAGGTCGTCGCCGACGCGAAGTACAACGAGATCATCGGCGCCCACATGATCGGCCCGGACGTCACCGAGCTGCTGCCCGCGTTGACGCTGGCCCAGCGCTGGGACCTCACCGCCGACGAGGTCGCGCGCAACGTGTTCGCGCACCCGACGCTCTCCGAGGCCGTCAAGGAGGCCGTCGAGGGCATCGCCGGCCACATGATCAACTTCTGACGAGCAGACGAAGGGCCCCGGAGCTCTTCGGCTCCGGGGCCCTTCGTCTGCCGCGCGCCCTCCGGCTCAGAACGACCGGTTCGAGTCGTACGGCGCTCCGTAGCGGTCGTGCACGACCCGCTTCGTCCGGGTCTGCTGGTGCTGCATGTAGACGGCCGCCGCCATCGCGACGGCGCCGCCGACCATCAGGATCACGCCGAGCGCCCAGTCCCACACGAACGGGACGTCGATGTCGAGCGCGAACGCCAGCACGGCGCCCACGCCGAACATCAGCAGCCCCGCGCCCGCGTCGGTCATGCCGCCGTCGGTGGTCTTCGCGACGTGGACGACGAGCCCGACCGCGAGCAGCACGACGCCCGCGGCCATCAGCATCGAGCCGATGGCGCCGTCGTCGATGTACGGAATGTCGGCGTCGACGCCGTAGGTGAGGACGACGCCTGCGACAAGGAGGAGTGCTCCGGCCCCGAGGCCCATGAGTGTCCTTCCGGTTGGTTCCAAGACCGACGCGACGATACCGAAGCCCGGCTTTCGTCTCACTACCCGACCGAAGCCGGGACGAGCCCGTCCCACGACCAGCGCGGGATCGTGAGCCCGTCGGGTACGTCGTCCGCCGAGCGGTGGTAGCGCGCCAGGCTGTGCGTGGTGGCCCAGGCGAAGTAGTCGTGCAGCGCGTCACGCACCGGGCCGGTGAGCCCCACGTCGTCGAGCGCGACGTCGAAGCAGGCCACGGCGCGCCGGTCCATCTCCTCGTGGACCCCGTTGCCGCTGTGCAGCCGTACGACGTACGTCTCGTCGCCGATCTCCGAGGAGTAGCGCGCCGGCCCGCCGAGCGCCTCGGCCCAGTAGGCCGCGAGCCGGTCGGTGTGGTCGGGGTGGAACCCGTGGCTGAAGGCGTGCGCCACGACCTCGTCGGCCATCACGCGCTCGTGCCAGGCATGTGCGAGCCGGAGAAGGCCCTCGTCTCCCCCGGCCGCCTCGTACAGCGTCTGCACGACCCCAGGGTCGCACGGCCGTCAACGCACCAGCCGGTCCAGCAGGTGCTCGAGCTCGCCTGCGGGGTCGTCGGTGGTGCCGCCGTGCACGGGGCCGGGCTGGACGACCGTGGAGCGGGGCGCCTTCACGAAGCCGAACCGGGTGCCCATCGGCGCGCGCCCGGCCGCTCCGGCGCTCTCGTCGCCGCGGCAGACCGCCTCGATCGCACGCAGCGCCGAGCAGACCGCGTCGGTGTCGACGTCTGGGTCGAGGGCACGCAGGCGCTCGGGATCGACATGGCAGCGCGCCTCCAGGAAGTCGGCCGCCTGGCAGTAGAGCACCACCCCGACGTTGACGAACTCCTCGCGGTCGACGCGCGGCACGCACCGGAGCACGACGTACTGGAACGCCAGTCGTTCCCGGCTCATGCCGCACCCTCGGCCGGCAGCCAGGCCCGCTCGCCGTTGACGCGCGCGAGCAGGAACTCGACGTACGCCGCCCGCAGGGCGTCTGGGGTCTCCGCGCCCGGCACCGGCTCGAGCCAGACGTCGGGCACCAGCGCCGCGACCTCCTCCAGCAGCTCGCGCGTGACGCGCGGCGCGAGCTCGGCGTCGACGTCGGAGAGGCCGCCGCGGTACGCCGCCAGCACGTGGTCCGACGCGTCGTACGGCTGCGCCGCGAACCGGGCCGGCGAGCCGACTCCGCCGGACCAGCCGTGGTGGAAGTAGAGGCACGCGCCGTGGTCGATCGCCCAGAGCTCGCCGTGCCACACGAGCAGGTTGGGGTTGCGCCAGGAGCGGTCGACGTTGGCGCAGAGCGCGTCGAGCCACAGGATCCGGGCGGCCACGGTCGGATCGGGTGTGCACGCGGAGTCGTAGCCGAAGGAGCCTGGCAGGAAGTCGACGCCGAGGTTCGGGCCGATGCTGGCGGTGAGCAGGTCCTGGACCTCCTCGTCGGCCTCGTACTTCCCGATCGCCGCGTCGAGCTCGACCACGACCAGGTCGGGGGTGGCGATGCCGAGGCGCCGGGCCAGCTCGCCCACCAGCACCTCGGCGACGAGCACCTTGGCGCCCTGGCCGGCGCCGCGGAACTTGCACACGTAGATGCCGAGGTCGTCGGCCTCGACGATGCCGGGCAGCGAGCCGCCCTCGCGGAGCGGCGCGACGTAGCGCGTCGCGCTCACGGTGCGCAGGGTCACAGCTGCTGCTCCAGCAGCCGCTTGCGCTCGGCCTCGACGTCGAAGTCGGCCGCCGGCCAGCCGAGGTCGAACGACGTCAGCGTCTCGTGCAGGAGCGTGGCGACGGCCCAGTTGCGGTACCACTTGCGGTCCGCTGGTACGACGTGCCAGGGCGCGGCCTCGGTGTTGCAGCGCGCCAGCGCGATCTCGTAGGCCCGCTGGTACTCGTGCCAGAGGGCGCGCTCGTCGGTGTCACCCGGGTTGAACTTCCAGTGCTTCTCGGGGTTGTCGAGGCGCTCCAGCAGACGCGCCTTCTGCTCGTCGGCGGAGATGTGCAGCATGCACTTGATGACGGTCGTCCCGTCTTCGACGAGCCGCTGCTCGAAGTCGTTGATCGCGTCGTACCGGCGCTCGATCTCGGCCTCGTCGGCCAGCCCGCGCACGCGTGCGATCAGCACGTCCTCGTAGTGCGAGCGGTCGAAGATGCCGATCATCCCGGCTTCGGGCAGCTCCTTCTCGACCCGCCAGAGGAAGTCGTGCGCGCGCTCCTCCTCGCTGGGCGCCTTGAACGACCTGATGTGCACGCCCTGCGGGTCGAACAGCCCGACCGCGTGGCGCATGGTCCCGCCCTTGCCCGAGGTGTCCATGCCCTGGAGCACCAGCAGGACGCGGCGGTGCCCCCCGGCGCGGCCGTCCGCGAACAACCGCTCCTGCAGGTCGGCCAGCGGGTCGGCCAGGGCCGCGAGCGCCTCCTTGCCCTCGGTCTTGCCGCCGTCGAAGCCCGGCTTGCCGTTCGGGTCGTACGTCGTGAGGTCGACCGGGCCGGACGGGACCCGCAGGGCGTCAGCGATCATGCCGGGATCATGCCACCCGGGGCTCACAGGTCGGCGCCCTCACGCGCCAGCGCGACGAGCCGCGAGATGGCCCGGTAGTACTTCTTGCGGTATCCGCCTTTCAGCAGCGGCGGCGCGAACAGCTCGTCGAGCGGCACGCCGCTGGCGACGACCGGGAGGTCGCGGTCGTACATCCGGTCCGCGAGAACCACCAGGCGCAGCGCGACGGCCTGGTCGTCGACGGTGCGGACGTCCTCGAGGCACACCAACGTCACGCCGTCGAGCAGCGCGCCGTACCTCGACGGGTGCACCTCGGCCAGGTGCCGGTGGAGGTCGACGAAGTGGTCGTGGCTGGCGCCCGGGCGGCATGCCACCTCGGCGACCTCGGCGTCGGTGCGCGGGCCGGGGGCCTCGGGCAGGCCGCGGTGCCGGTAGTCCTCGCCGTCGATGCGCACCGACCGGAAGTGCGCGGACAGCCCCTGGATCTCGCGCAGGAAGTCCGCGGTGGCGAAGCGGCCCTCGCCCAGCTTGCCGGGCAGCGTGTTGGACGTCGCCATCAGCCGGACGCCGGCGTCGCGCAGGTGCCCGAGCAGCGTGGAGACCAGGACGGTGTCCCCGGGGTCGTCGAGCTCGAACTCGTCGACGCACACCAGGCGGTACGACTTCAGCGCGGCGACCGCGTCGTGGAACCCGAGCGCGCCGACGAGGTGGGTCAGCTCGACGAACGTGGCGAACAGCTTCGGCCCGGGCGCGGCGTGCCAGGTGGAGGCGAGCAGGTGGGTCTTGCCGACGCCGTAGCCGCCGTCGAGGTAGACGCCACCGACGCCCTCCGGCTCCTTCGGCTGCCGAGACCACCAGCGCCGCGGCTTCTCCCCGTCCGACGACCACTCGGCCAGCCAGATCCGGAGGATCTCCACGGCCTCGGCCTGCGACGGCTCGGCCGGGTCGGGCTCGTAGGAGTCGAACGAGACGTCCGCGAAGCGGGGCGGCGGGACCAGCTCGGCGAGCAGGCGTTCGGGCGGGACCGACGGGTTGCGGTCGGTCAGTCGGATCGGCCCGTCGCTCACCGGTGCATCGTAGGAGGTGGCCACTAGGGTGCTGCCGTGCGCCTGCCCGTGATGCCTCCGGTCCAGCCGATGCTCGCCAAGTCGGTCAAGGGGATCCCCGACCCGGCCAAGCACGGCGGCCTCTCCTTCGAGCCCAAGTGGGACGGGTTCCGCTGCATCGTGTTCCGCGACGGCGCCGAGGTCGAGCTGGCCAGCCGCAACACCAAGCCGCTGACCCGCTACTTCCCCGAGGTCGTCGAGGCGGTCAAGGCCAACCTTCCCGAGCGCATCGTGCTCGACGGGGAGCTCTTCGTTGCGATCGGCGATCGGCTCGAGTTCGAGAAGCTCCAGGAGCGGATCCACCCCGCCGACTCCCGCGTGCGGATGCTGGCGGAGGCGACGCCGGCCGGGTTCGTCGCCTTCGACCTGCTCGCCATCGACGACGAGTCCTACATGGACCGGCCGTTCTCCGAGCGCCGCGCCCGCCTCGAGCAGGAGCTCGCCGGCGTCGAGCCGCCGATCCACCTCACCCGCACGACCGTCGATCCCGCCAAGGCGCAGGAGTGGTTCGACGAGTTCGAGGGCGCCGGGCTCGACGGCGTCGTCGCCAAGCCGCTCACCGCGCCGTACCAGCCCAACGCCCGCACGATGCTCAAGATCAAGCACGAGCGCACCGCGGACGTCGTGCTCGCGGGCTTCCGGCACCACAAGACCTCGACGCCCGAGCGCCCGCTGCTGGGTTCGATGCTGCTCGGCTTGTACGACGACGAGGGCAACCTGCAGCACATCGGCGTCTCGGCGTCGTTCACCGAGAAGCGGCGCGCGGAGCTCTACGAGGAGCTGCAGCCGTTGGTCGTCGAGGACCTCGAGGACCACCCGTGGGGCCGGTGGAAGGAGTGGGCGATCGCCAACCCCGACAGGGTTCCCGGCACGCAGAGCCGGTGGAGCCAGGGCAAGGACCTGTCGTTCGTGCCGCTGCGTCCCGAGCGGGTGCTGGAGGTAGGCTACGACCACATGGAGGGCTCGCGGTTCCGACACACCGCGCAGTTCAAGCGTTGGCGGCCCGACCGCGACCCGGAGTCGTGCGGCTACGACCAGCTCGACGAGCCCGTGTCGTACGACCTCAACGAAGTACTCGGCGGCAAGGACTAGTCTCGGAACATGAGTGGGACCTACGACGTGGTGCTCCTGGTCGAGCAGCCTCTCTCCGTGCAGGACGCCAAGCAGGTGCGCAGCCTCCACAACGACGCCGACTTCGACGACCCGGTGCGCTATCACGTGTTGCTGCCGGTCGAGGACGCGGCGGCTCGCGTCGAGTCCGCGCTCGGCTCCATCGCGGCGAGCGAGGTGCTCGCCACGCCCGCGATGGTCATGGACAACGAGAACCTCGAGGCGATGCAGCGCGAGCTGCTCGAGCAGGCGCGCGAGGACGTCAACGACTGCGTCGAGCGCCTCGGCCGCGATGGCTGCGCGGTGGTGGGCGAGGTCGTTACCGCCGACCCGATCGACGCCCTGGCGGCGAAGGTCAAGGAGGTCGAGGCGGCCGAGGTGATCGTGCTGACCCGGCCGCACGTCGTGGCCGAGTTCTTCCATCTCGACTGGACCTCGCGGGCACGGCGCAAGCTCGGCGTCCCGGTCCTGCACCTGCTCGAGCACGAGAACTTCGACGAGCAGGCCGGCGGCGGCGAGGGCGTCAGCGGCCTCTAGCGACTCCTCCTGGTCGAAGCGGGGTCACTCCCCCGTCGGGCCGCCCGCGAGCTCGACGGCGACGTCCAGGTGCCCGGCGTGCCGGGCGTACTCCTGGAGCACGTGGAAGCAGATCCACCCGAGGGTGGCCGGCTCCTGAACCCCGAACCTGGGCCCAGGTGGCGCCCGCCGGTCCAGCGGCGTACCGCTGGTCAGCACCTCGCTCGTCCGCGCACCGACCTCCCGCAGCATCGCGGCGAGGTCGTCGAGCCCCACGTCGTCGGGCACGTGCCACCGATCGTCGCGGTCGTCGCCCCACGGGTCGGGCACGTCCTCGCCGAGGAAGCCCCACACGAACCAGCGCCGCTCCATGTGGGCGAGGTGCGTGAGCATCTCCAGCGGCGTCCAGCCCGACGGCAGCCGGGTCGTCCGGCGTTCGGTCTCGTCGAGCGAGGCGACCTTGTGCAGCACGGTGGCGCGGTACCAGTCGAGGTACGCCGCGAACAGCCGCGCCGCGTCGCCGGTGCGCTCGCGCGGCTCGGGGGCCGGCGGGAACGTCGAGGCTGCGGCCTCCGGGGACGGCACTGAGGGCGGCACGGTCACGCGGTCAGCCTAGGGGGCAGCACGGACAGGGCACCCGGCGCTTACCCAAAGCCGCCGGTTGCGACGATCCGCCCACGCTGCACATCTGTGCAATGCACAAACATGCACGTCCGTCCTTCTTCTATCGATGTCGAACGTTTGTTGGCATACGCACTTGTTGCCCCAGATCTGAAGAATCTCGGATCGGGCGTTCCCCTGGAGAAGGAGACCCCTTGTGAAACGACGCCACATCAGCGTCATGGGCGGGGTGGCCACAGCCGCCTTGCTCGCAACAGCAACACAGATCCCAGCCACTGCGGCGCCGACGGCCGGCGCGAACGACGAGGCGTTGGTCAAGGGCCCGGTGCGCGCGGCCGCGAAGTCCGACGACCGCCCCGACGCGCTCGAGGCCAACCGGCGCGACCAGCGCGTCGAGGCGATCGAGAAGGTCGTGGCCGGCAAGGCCAAGGTGCGCAACCGCGGCGGCTCCAAGTCCGTCAAGGTCGCGCCGGGCCAGTGGGTCGAGTACGAGACCGAGGACAGCGACCGGCTGCTGTCGTTCCTCGTCGAGTTCGGTGACCAGCAGGACCCGCGTGCGGGGACGGATGAGGGCTTCCCGACCGGCGTGGTCGGCCCGGCCAAGGGACAGATCCCCGAGCCGGACCGCAAGGTCGACAACAGCACCTACTGGACGCCGAACTTCGACCGCAAGCACTTCATGGACATGTTCTTCAACGGTATGCCCGAGCAGAACGGCGAGTCGTTCCAGAAGGTCTACAAGGAGATGTCGAGCGGTCGCTACACCGTGACCGGCGACGTGTCCGACTGGGTCAAGGTGCCCTACAGCACCTCCAGCTACGGCTACACCGAGAGCCACGTCGACATGACCCGGTTCATCGACGACACCGCCGAGGCCTGGTACGCCGACCAGATCAAGCAGGGCAAGACCAAGGAGCAGATCGAGGAGTACCTCAAGAGCTACGACATCTGGGACCGCTTCGACGCGGACGGCGACGGCAACTTCAACGAGCCGGACGGCTACATCGACCACTTCCAGGCGATCCACGCCGGCACCGGCGAGGAGGCCGGCGCCCCCGAGGAGAACATCTGGTCGCACCGCTGGGCGGTCAACCAGAACGGCTTCTACGACGACGGCATCGGCCCCAAGGACTACCCGAAGCTCGGTGGCATCAAGATCGGCGACACCGACATCTGGATCCGTGACTACACCACGGAGCCGGAGAACGGCGGCCTCGGCGTCTTCGCCCACGAGTACGGCCACGACCTCGGTCTGCCGGACTTCTACGACACCAAGGGCGGCGAGAACGGCACCGCGTTCTGGACGCTGATGAGCTCGGGCTCGTGGCTCAACCACGGCGGCGAGGACATCGGCACCACGCCCAACCACATGGGCCCGTGGGAGAAGATGCAGCTCGGTTGGCTCGACTACGTCGAGGTGAAGCCGGGCGAGAAGAAGACCGTCGACCTCGGTCCGTCGTACCACGCCACCAAGGAGGCCCAGGCCGCGCTGGTCAAGCTGCCGACCGCGACCGGTGAGGTCAACGCCCCGACCGCCCCGGCGAGCAACGGCGGCGCCAAGTACCTCTTCTCCGGCACCAACGACCAAAAGGTCACCAGCGTGACCAGCCCGTCCTTCACCGTGCCGGCGAACGGTCAGCTCGAGGCGCTCGTCAACTACGACACCGAGAAGAGCTACGACTACAGCTACGTCGACGTGTCCGTTGCCGGTGGCGCGTTCAAGTCGATCCAGACCAGCCTCTCCGACCCGGACGACCCGAACAAGGTCAACGAGGGCGGCGGCATCAGTGGCAAGTCCGGCGGTTGGGTTCCGCTCACCGCGGACCTGTCGACGTACGCCGGCCAGGAGATCAAGGTCCGGTTCCGCCAGACCAACGACGAGAACACCCACGGTTGGGGCTTCGCGGTCGACAACGTCGCCGTCGGCGACGCCCTCTCCACGGACGTCGAGGACGGCGCCGAGGGTTGGGACCGCGACGGCTGGTACGTGGTCGCCGGCGGGAAGTACCCGGTGTCCTACGAGCACTTCTACCTCGCCGAGAACCGTCAGTACATGGGCTACGACAAGACGTTCAAGGAGGGTCCGTACAACTTCGGTTGGGGCGCGACCAAGGCCGACTGGGTCGAGCGGTTCCCTTACCAGAACGGTCTGCTCGTGTGGTACGCGAACACCTTCGTGAGCGACAACAACACCAGCCAGCACCCCGGTGCCGGTGAGGCGCTGCCGGTCGACGCTCGTGGCGGCAAGTCCCTGAAGTGGTCGGACGGCACCGTCGCCCGCAACCGGATCCAGGCCTTCGACGCGACGTTCGGCCTCGAGAAGACCGACAAGCTGTCGCTGCACCGCGAGGTCGTCGTGGACGGCAAGGTCAAGATGACGACGCTGAAGGTCCCGTCGCAGAAGGCGGTCTCCACCTTCGACGACAGCAAGTGGGAGCGCTACTACGACGCCGCGGGCAACCCCGGCGGCAGCGTCAAGGTGCCGAACACCGGCACGACCATCAAGGTGGTCAAGGAGAAGAACAAGCAGGGCCAGATGACCGTCAAGGTCAACTGACCGACAGCTTCGACTGCAAGCACGCCGAGGGCCGGGGCACACGCCCCGGCCCTCGTCGCTGTGCTGGGTCGGTTCGAGCTCAGGTGCCGGGGATGCGGTTGCCGTGCTCGTCCCAGTGCGAGGCGACCTTCTTGCTCGGCTGCACGCGGGGCGGCTCGCCGGGCATCTTCGGATAGTCCGGCGGGTAGTTCAGCTCACCCTGGCCGGCCGCGACCTGCTCCTCCCACAGGTCGAGCAGCGGCTGCAGCGAGCAGTGCACGTCGTCGATGGCGGCCATCGGGTCTCCCTGGTCGCGCAGCCGTTCGGGCACCGTGAACAGGTTGAAGTCCCCGGGGTCGCGCACCTCGGGCAGCTCGTCCCAGTGCACGGGTGTGGAGACCGGCGCGCCGGGCTTGGGGCGCAGGGAGTACGCCGACGCGATGGTGCGGTCGCGGGAGTTCTGGTTGTAGTCGATGAAGATCCGCTCGCCCCGCTCCTCCTTCCACCAGGAGGTCGTCACCTCGTCGGGGCGGCGCCGCTCCAGCTCGCGTCCGAAGGCGATGGCGGCGTGCCGGACGTCGACGAAGTCCCACTTTCGCTCGATGCGCACGTAGATGTGCACGCCCCGGTTGCCGCTGGTCTTCGGGAACCCGACCAGGCCCAGATCGTCGAGCAGCTCCCTGGCCACCCCGGCCACGCGGACCGCGTCGGCGAAGTCGGTGCCGGGCTGCGGGTCGAGGTCGATGCGCAGCTCGTCGGGGTGGTCGTTGTCGTCGCGCCGGCACGGCCAGGGGTGGAAGGTGATCGCGCCCATCTGGGCGGCCCAGCACACGACCGCCACCTCGGTGGGGCAGATCTCCGCGGCCGTGCGCCCCGAGGGAAACGTGACCTCTGCGCTCTCGACGTACTCAGGAGCGCCCTTCATCATCCGCTTCTGGTAGAACGCGTCGGCGTCCTTGTCGCCGTACCCGGTGGCGAGCCGCATCCCCTCGCGCACGCCGCTGGGCCAGCGCTCCAGGGCGGTCGGCCGGTCGCGCAGCGCGCGCATGATGCCGTCGTCGACCGCGGCGTAGTACTCGACGACCTGGAGCTTGGTGACCTCGGCCGTCCGGTCGGTGGCTTCGTAGATGACCCGGTCGGGGCTCGAGACGCGCACGGCGCGTCCCCCTGCTTCGACCTCGGCCGCGGGAGTCGCCATGGGCCGAGAGTAGTGGTCTCGACCGGCTCGACCACCCGGTCCGAGGGCGATCCGTAGGCTGGGGGTATGGGTTACCAGGTCAACAAGACCGACGAGGAGTGGCGCGAGCAGCTCTCCCCCGAGGAGTACGCCGTGCTGCGCAAGGCCGGCACCGAGCGGCCTTGGACCGGTGAGTACACCGACACCAAGACCGTCGGTGTCTACAAGTGCCGCGCCTGCCAGGCCGAGCTCTTCCGCTCCGGGACGAAGTTCGACTCGCACTGCGGCTGGCCGTCGTTCTACGCGCCGCTGGCCGAGGATCGGGTCGAGTACATCGAGGACAGCTCGTTCGGCATGAAGCGGGTCGAGGTCCGCTGCGCGAACTGCGGCTCGCACCTGGGCCACGTGTTCGAGGGCGAGGGCTACGGCACGCCGACCGACCAGCGCTACTGCATCAACTCGATCAGCCTGACCCTCGAGCCGGCCGAGTCCGCGGAGTGACCGCGCCCGAGCCCGCGCTCGTCGAGCTGGCCCACGCGTACGGCGTCGCCACCGACTACTACGACTGGAAGGGCCACCACGTCCTCGTGGACGAAGGAACGGTCCGCGACGTCCTCGGCGCCATGGGCGTCGACACCTCCGACCCCGATGCTGCCCTGCAGCGGCGTCGCGACGACCCGTGGCGCCGGATGCTGCCCGCCTGCGTGGTGACGACGCAGGGCGAGACCAAGTGGGTCCCGGTCCACGTCCCCGACGGCGCCTCCGTCGACGTCTGGGTCGAGCTCGAGCAGGGCGGCCGCCGCGACGACGTCGCCCAGGTGGCGCACTGGGTGCCGTCGCGTGAGATCGACGGCGCGTTCGTCGGCGAGGCGACGTTCGCCGTACCGACGGACCTGCCGCTGGGCTACCACTCGCTGCACGCCCGGTCCGGCGACACCGTGGCCTCCGCGTCCCTGGTCGTCACGCCCCCCTGGGTCGGGCTGCCCGAGTCGCTGGCGCACCGCCACGCGTGGGGCTTCGCGGCCCAGCTCTACAGCGTGCGTTCCGCCGAGTCGTGGGGTGTCGGCGACCTCGCGGACCTCACCGCCCTGAGCGTCTGGTCGGCTGGGCTCGGCGCGGACTACGTCCTCGTCAACCCGCTCCACGTCGCGGAGCCGACCGCGCCGATGGAGCCGTCGCCGTACCTCCCGAGCTCGCGGCGCTTCTTCAACCCGCTCTACGTCCGCGTCGAGCGCATCCCGGAGTACGCCGCACTCGACCCGACCGACCGCAAGCGGGTCGACGCGCTGGCCGAGGAGGTGCACGCGGCGCTCGACGACGCCGACGTCATCGACCGCGACACCGCGTGGACGGCCAAGCTGGCCGCGCTGCGGATCGTGCACGCCGTGCCGCGCACCGCCGGCCGGGAGCTGGACCTGGCGGCGTTCCGGCGTCGTGAGGGCGAGGCACTGCGGCACCTGGCCACCTGGAGCGTGGTCGCGCAGGAGCACGGGCGCGACTACCGCGAGTGGCCGGAGCCGCTGCAGGACGTGCACTCCTCCGAGGTCGCCGCGTTCGCCGCGGAGCACGAGGACGAGATCGCCTTCGTCGAGTGGCTGCAGTGGGTCGTCGACGAACAGCTCCAGCTCGCGCAGGCCAAGGCCACGGCCGCGGGCATGGCGCTCGGCACCATGCACGACCTCGCGGTCGGTGTGCACGCCGGCGGCGCGGACGCGTGGCGGCTGCGGTCGACGTACGCCACCGGCATCACCGTCGGCGCTCCCCCGGACCCGTTCAACCAGCAGGGCCAGGAGTGGGGCCAGCCGCCGTGGCAGCCGCCGGCGCTGGAGGAGCTCGGCTACGCGCCGTTCCGCGACATGATCCGCGCGGTGCTGCGGCACGCGGGCGGGGTGCGGATCGACCACATCATCGGGCTGTTCCGGCTGTGGTGGGTGCCGGAGGGCCGCACGCCCGACCAGGGCACCTACGTGCGCTACGACCACGAGGCGATGATCGGCGTGCTCGCTCTCGAGGCGGTCCGCGCCGGCGCGGTCGTGGTCGGCGAGGACCTCGGCGTGGTGGAGCCGTCCGCGCGGGAGTACCTCGCCTCGCGAGGCATCCTCGGCACCTCGATCCTCTGGTTCGAGGCGGACGAGCACGGCAAGCCGTTGCCCGCCGAGCGCTGGCGGGAGCTCTGCCTCGCGTCCGTGACGACGCACGACCTGCCGCCGACCGCCGGGTTCCTGGCGGCCGACCACGTACGGCTGCGGCACCGGCTGGGCCTGCTGACGCGTCCGCTCGAGGAGGAGATAGCTGCCGACGACGCCGAGCGCGAGGCGTGGCTCGCCGAGGTGCGCTCACGCGGGCTGCTGGCCGAGGGCGCGGACGTCGAGGAGACCGTGCTGGCGCTGCACCGCTACCTGACGCTCACCCCGTCGCGGCTGCGCTGTGTCGCCCTGACCGACGCCGTGGGCGACCGACGCACGCAGAACCAGCCGGGGACGATCGACGAGTACCCCAACTGGCGGGTGCCGCTCTCGGGGCCGGACCAGCGCCCGCTGCGACTGGAGGACGTGATGGCTTCCGAGCGCGCCGCAGCCGTGGCCGCCGCGGTCACGGAAGGTCGGTGACGATCTCCGTCGGCGTCCGGCGGCGCCCGGTGTAGAAGGGCACCTCCTCGCGCACGTGGCGGCGCGTCTCGGACCCGCGCAGGTGGCGCATCAGGTCGACGATGCGGTGCAGCTCGTCGGCCTCGAACGCCAGCAGCCACTCGTAGTCGCCGAGCGCGAACGACGCGACGGTGTTGGCCCGGACGTCGGGGTAGTCGCGCGCCATCCGGCCGTGCTCGGCCAGCAGGCGGCGGCGCTCGGAGTCCTCGAGGAGGTACCACTCGTAGGAGCGCACGAACGGGTAGACGCAGACGTACTGGCGCGGCTCCTCCTCGGCCAGGAACGCCGGGATGTGGCTCTTGTTGAACTCAGCCGGACGGTGCAGCGCCATCTGCGACCACACCGGCTCGAAGCGCGCGCCGAACGCCGTGCGCCGGAACCGGTGGTAGGCGTCCTGGAGGGCGTCGGACGTCTCGGCGTGCCACCAGATCAGCAGGTCGGCGTCGGCGCGCAGTCCGGCGACGTCGTACAGGCCGCGGACCCGGACGTCCTCGGACTCGAGGGACTCGACGAGCTTCTCGAGCTCGTTGGCCTCGGCGGCGCGGTCCGCGTCGCCGAGCACGTCGCGGAGCCGGAAGACCGACCACATGGTGTAGCGGATGACCTCGTTGAGGTCCTTGGCCAGCTTGCCCTGCTGCGGTCGCTTTGCGGTCTCGCTCATGGCGCTCATTCTCCCTCTGTCGTCAGTGATCCGAGGATCTGGGTGGCGGCTCGCTCGGCCGACGCGATGCACGCCGGGATGCCGAGACCGTCGTACGCCGCGCCGCAGACGGCCAGGCCGGGCACGTCGGCGACGGCTGCGCGCACGGTGCGGACCCGGTCGAGGTGGCCGACGGCGTACTGCGGTAGCGCGCCGCCCCAGCGCTGGACGTGGCTGTCGACGGGCTTCGCAGTGAGGCCGACGGCGTCGCGCAGGTCGGCGAGCGCGGCCGTGACCAGCTCGCCGTCGTCGACCTGAAGGGTGCGCTCCTCGCGGTGCCGGCCGATCGAGGTACGGAAGGCGAGCAGCTCGCCGCCGCCGGCCTCGCGGACCCAGTCCCACTTGGCGAAGGAGTACGTCGCCGCCTTGATCGCGCGTCCGTCGACGGGCGGCACCAGGAAGCCGGAGCCCTGTGTGCCGGTGAGGTCCTCGGCGTGGACGACGAGCGTGATGACGGCCATCGAGGCGTACTCGATGCGGCTCAGCTCCAGGGCGGCGTCCGGCGCGACGTCGGCGAGCAGCCGGGCCGTCGGGCGCGCGGGCGTGGCGAGGACGACGGCGTTGGCGTGCACGACCTCGGGGTCGCGGGTGGAGCCGATGACGAGGTTCCAGCCGCCGTCGCCGGCGCGGGCCAGGTCGCGGACGGTCGCGTTGGTGCGCACCGTGGCGCCGCTTGCTCGTGCGACGGCCTCGGGGAGGCGGCCGACTCCGCCGCGGATGCCGGCGAACACGGGTACGTCGGAGGCGGGTCCTTGCGTGACGGCGGCTGCGGCCTTCATCAGCGAGCGGTCGCGGTCGAGCAGCGCGACGACCTGCGGCACGGCCGCGCGGGCCGAGAGCTCGCGGGCGTGGCCCGCGTAGACGCCGCCCAGCAACGGCTCCACCAGCCGGTCGACGACCTCGCGACCGAACCGCTCCTCGATGAGCGCGCCGACGCTGACGTCCTGGTCGGGGTCGAGGTGGGTGGCCGGCAGCACCCCGTCGAGCGCCGCGCGAGCCAGCCCGGCCTTGGAGATCACGCCGCTGTCGGCGAGGACCCTCGCGTCGATCGGGACGCCCATGAGCGTGCGCGGCATCGGCTGGACGCGGCCGCGCGACCAGAGGTTGGCGGCCGTCGTGGCGGGGTGGACGAGGTCGTCGCCGAGCCCGACCTCGCGCGCCAGCGACACCGCCTCCGGTCGCCGGTTGAGCATCGCCTCGGCGCCCACGTCGACGGTGATGCCACCGACCTCGGCGACCGCCAGCTTGCCGCCGATCCGTGGCGCGGCCTCCAGCACCGTCACGTCGACGCCGGGACGCTCCCGCCGTACCGCCGCGGCAGCGGCCAGCCCGGCGATGCCGCCGCCGACCACGACCACGTGCGGCGGCCGGGCGACGGGGCGGGAACGGCTCACAACGTCACAGATTGGCAAAGGATCGTGGCCGTGCCCAACTATTCAGGAACCCCGCCGGCATGGGGTGCGTCACAGCGCCATGACAACTCCGATCCGGGCCCTCGCGGCCGGCACACTCGCAGTCCTGTTTTTCTGTGTCGGCGCCTGCAGCTCCGGCTCGGAGTCCGGCGCATCCGACGCCGAGGCTCCCGCCTCCCGCGTCGTGGAGGGCGGCTCCGCCGCGGAGGCCGCGCCGCCGGCGGAGGGTGCGGATACCGGGAGCGACACCGTCGCGGCTCCCGGTGTGAACCGCGCGGTGGTGCGGGTGCGGTCGGTGATCCGCACCGGCCAGGTCGTCGTCACCAACAAGGACGTCGCGGCCGCGCGGTCGGAGCTGACCGGGGTGCTCGACACCCTCGGTGGCGACATCGACCACGAGCAGACCCAGAGCGACGCCAAGGGCCGGATGGTGCGCGCGACTGTCACGGTGCGGGTGCCGGTCGACCGGTTCCAGGAGGCGATGACCGCGCTGGGTGAGCTCGGCAAGGTGAAGCGGTCCGAGTCGTCCTCGCGCGACGTCACGGCCGAGGTGATCGACGTCGACGAGCGCGTGCAGACGCTGGCCAACAGCCTGGACCGGCTCCAGGGCTTCCAGGACGACGCGAAGTCGATCGACGACCTGATCCGCTACGAGAACGAGATCACCGAGCGCGAGGCCGAGCTGCAGTCGATGCGCAGCCAGCAGGCCTACCTCCGCGACCAGACCACGATGTCGACGATCACGGTGACGATCGAGCGCCCGGCCGCGAAGCCGAAGCCGCCGGCAGAGGACGACGACGGGTTCCTCGCCGGGCTCGAGAGCGGGTGGAACGCGCTGCGCGGCTCGGCCGTCGTCGTGCTGACGATCGTCGGCGCGGTCATCCCGTTCGCGGTCGTGCTCGCCCTCGTCGGCGTCCCGCTGTGGTTGCTGGTGCGGCGCCTGGCCGTTCGTCGTACCGCTGCTACTCCCCCGGCGCCGGCCACCCCTCCCACCGAGTAGCACTGGGCTAAGCCTTGACTGATATAAGTCCTTGCTAATATCGTGCGGGCATGCCTCTCGACAACGTCTTCGACCAGCTCGGTGCCGTCCGCCGCGACGTCACCTCCCGCGACCACCAAGGGCGCCCCGCGCGGGTGCTCACGATCGAGCAGAGCTACCCGACGACCCCCGACGACGTGTGGGACGCGGTCACGAACCCGGCGCGTCTCCCCCGGTGGTTCATGCCCGTCGAGGGCGACCTGAAGGTAGGTGGGCACTACCAGCTCGTCGGCAACGCCGGCGGCACCATCGAGCGCTGCGAGCCGCCGAGGACGCTGGCCGTGACGTGGGAGTACGGCGGCGAGGTGTCGTGGGTCGAGCTGACGCTCCGTCCGGACGGCGACCTGACGACGCTGGTGCTGGAGCACATCGCTCACGTCGACGACGACCGCTGGAAGCAGTACGGCCCCGGCGCCGTCGGTGTCGGCTGGGACCTCGCGTTCATCGGCCTCGACGAGCACCTCACCACCGGCGCCACCCTCGACGCCGAGGAGTTCGCCGCCTGGAGCGCGACCGGCGAGGGCGTGGCGTTCATCGAGCGCGTCAGCCAGGCCTGGACCGACGCCAGCATCGCCGGCGGCACCGACCCCGACGAGGCACGGCTCGCCGGCAAGCGCACCACCGCGTTCTACACGGGGCAGCCGGAGCCGGAGGCCTGAACGTGCACGCGTTCGACGTACTGGGCGACCCGGTGCGCCGGCGCATCCTCGAGCTGCTGGCCGACGGCGAGCGACCGTCGGGCGCGGTCGTGGAGATCATCCGCGAGGAGTTCGGCATCACCCAGCCCGCGGTCTCCCAGCACCTGCGGGTGCTGCGCGAGAACGGCTTCGCTTCCGTTCGGCCTGAGGGCGCGCGGCGGTTGTACTCCGTCGACCCCACCGGGATGCGTCAGGTCGACCAGTGGCTCGAGCAGTTCCGCGGCTTCTGGCAGCAGCGCCTCGATGCGCTGGGCACCGAGATCGCGCGCGGCAAGCGCCGGTAGGCCGGCTGGTCGAGCTTGTCGAGAGCCACCGAATCGCCCACGCTGGTTGAGCTGTGGACGTCGCCTTCGACTCGCGAAAGCTGTCGGTGCTGCCTGGTTGAGTGGGTTCCACGATGAGCCTCACCGACACCGCATCCGTGCCGCTGGCGGAGACCGCTGCGGGGGTGTTGGACGCGGTGCGGGAGACCCGGGCGGCGCGGGACCGGGAGGACGCCCGGCTGCTGGCGTTGGCGGTGGCGTGGGCGGTGCTGCACCCGGCGGAGTCGGTCGAGGAGCTGCACGAGGCGGACCCGTGGTTGCACGCGGACCGTCCGGTGGTCCTGGCCGGTGAGGGCACCCCACGGGTGGGGGAGTTCGCGATCGCCGACTTCGCCGGCGCGTTGCGGTTGCCGACCGAGTCGGGCCGGGATCTGATCGCGGACGCGTTGGAGCTGTGCCACCGGCTGCCGCGGTTGTGGCGGCGGGTGCAGGCCGGGGAGCTGCCGGCGTGGCGGGCCCGCCGGATCGCCCACGCCACCATGGGCCTGCCTCCGGAGGGGGCGCGGTTCGTGGACGACCGGGTGGCCGCGTTCGCCCACACGGTCGGCCCCGCGACGGTGGACCGGTTGGTCGAGGAAGCCCTGGTGCGGTTCGACCCGGACACCGCCCGGGAGCGGGCGGAGGCCGCGGCGGAGAATCGGCACGTCGCGGTGCGCACCGACCAGGTCGACTCCCGGGGCACGGTGTACCTGTCCGGAGAGCTGGACCTGGCCGACGCCCTGGACCTGGACCGGGCGTTGGACGATGGGGCCCGCCGGCTCGCCGCGCTCGGCGCGACCGGCACCCACCGGGCGCGCAGGGCGGCCGCGCTGGGTGACCTGGCCCGGCTCCAGCCCACCCTGGACACCCCGCTCGAGGAGACGAGCGGCCCGGCCGAGAGGGGCGTCTCCCGGCCGAGCCGCGAGGTGGTGCTGCACGTGCACCTGTCCGCCGCCGCCCTCCAGCCAGGCAGAGACGGCACGGACAGCGAGGGGATCGAGCTGGCGCGGGTGGACAACACCCGCTCCTTCGTGACCGCCGACCAGGTCCGCGTCTGGTGCGCCGCCCCCGACGCGCGGGTGACGGTGCGGCCGGTGGTCGACCTGGCCGAGCGGATCCGGGTGGACGCCTACCAGGCGCCGGACCGGCTGGCCGAGCAGATCCGGGTCCGCGACGGCAGGCGGAATCTAGGTAGTCACGCAACACCGTGTTTGTCGGTGGACTTGGCCAGTATCTCCTCGAGCATCTCAGCGGGGGTCCGGAACCCGTGTCTCTTGCGGGGTCTGGAGTTGAGCTCGGCGGCGATGTTGTCGAGCATGCCGGGCCCGTAGAAGGACAGGTCGCTGCCCTTGGGCAGGTACTGGCGAAGGAGACCGTTTGTGTTTTCGTTGCTGCCACGTTGCCAGGGTGAGTGTGGATCGCAGAAGTAGATGTCGAGACCGGTGGCTGCCGAGATCTCGCGGTGGTTGGTCATCTCTCGACCCTGGTCCCACGTCAGCGATCGGCGTAGCTGCTCGTCGAGTGTCAGCACCTTGGCGACGAGGGCCTTCTGAACGGCGAGCGTCCCGTGTCCGTCGGGGAGATGCAGCAGCATCACGAAGCCCGTCATTCGTTCGACCAGGGTCCCCACTGCGCTGTCGGACTTCTTCGACCCCATGATCAGGTCGCCTTCCCAGTGCCCCGGAACGGCCCGGTCCTCGATCTCGGCCGGCCGGTCGCTGATCATCACCATGTCCGGAATCCGCGTTTGCCGATATCCAGGCGTGCGGCGGCGCTTGCGCATCGACCGGCCCGTGCGCAGGTAGGAAGTGAGCTCACGCTTCAGACCGCCGCGTGCCTGGATGTAGAGCGACTGGTAGATCGTTTCGGCCGACACCCACATCTCCGGTTCGTCGGGGAAGTCGATCTTGAGTCTGCCAGCGATCTGCTCAGGGCTCTCGTGACGCTCGAGCCGATCCTGGACCTCCTTTCGCAACGGAAGATTCGTCGCGAGCTTCGCGTTCCGGGGCCCACGACGCCCTCGGTCGGCATGGGTTTGGGCCATCGAGGCTCGATAGCCCCGCACGCCCACAGCTCGTTGGAGCTCACGACTGACCGTGGACGGGTGACGACCGATCTCGCGAGCGATCGCCCGAACGCCTAGGCCACTAGCCTGCAGCCGCATGATCTCCTCGCGCTCGTCAAACCGGAGATAGCGCCGACCGGCAAGTTCTGTGGTCTTCGTGGGGTTCACTCCGCCAGCCTCGACCAGCCGTCGCCACCCCCAGTGCAGGGACGCGCCGGCCGACTCCGCCGCCTCACGAACGCTCAGACCAGCTCGGATGCCCTGCCAGAACCGGCGCTCATACTCCCGCGGCAGATCGGGCTTGGTGAACTTTCTCATCGCAACTCCTCAGAAGGGTGTTGCGTCACTACCTGGAACTCGCCGCACCTGCGCCTTCCCCTGGTGCGCCCGCACCGCGCGGGGCTGCGACCTCGACCATCTCGACCATGTGGTCCCCTACGACTCCGGCGGTGCGACTGCGAGCGACAACCTGGCTCCGTTGTGTCGACGGCACCACCGGTTGAAGACCTTCGGCCGCTGGCGCTACGAGGTGACCGGTCCGGCCGCGTATGCGTGGACCAGCCCGCACGGGCTGCGGTTCCACCGCGACCAGCACGGCACCGCCGCACTCGATCCCTGAGGACCCCGCCCCGGTCCCCGCTCGACCATCGAGAGCGGGGACCGTGGCATGCCAACGACAGTTTCGACGGGGCGACACAGCTACCCCGGGCCGGCGGCATCGCGGTGAGGGCAGTCAAGCGCCTCCAGCTACTGCTACAGGAGACAGCGGCGTCGCGGAGACCCTGGTCGGCCCCGAGGTCGAGGCAAGTCACGCGCTCGGGACGCGGGCGTGTTCCTCGAGGTCCTTCGCGGCCGTTCGTCGTCCGCGGACTCATGTGCCACACGTATCCGCGCGCGGCTCGACGACGACGGGAAATGCGGGAGGTTCGCGCCGACTGAGCCCGACCGAGAGTGGTCTCGACAAGCTCGACCACCCGACCGGCTCGTGATCTCGACAACCTCGACCACCCGATTCGACCCGGGCTCGACCACCCGCGGATCAGCGCGCGGAGACCTCGTGCACGTGGTCGGTGAGCCGCGCGAGCTGGTCGGGGTCGGTGGAGGGCAGGACGCCGTGGCCCAGGTTGAAGATGTGGCCCTTCGCGGACCGGCCGGCGGCGAGCACCTCGTCGGCGCGCGCCAGCATGATCTCGGTCGGCGCGAAGACCAGCGACGGGTCGAGGTTGCCCTGGACGGCGCGGTCGCCGACGCGGCGGATGCCGTCGGCGAGGGGAACGCGCCAGTCGACTCCGACGACGTCGGCGCCGGCCTCCCCCATCAACCCCAGCAGCTCGCCGGTGCCGACACCGAAGTGGATGCGGGGCACGCCGAGCTCGCCGGCGGCGGCGAGCACCTGGGCGGAGTACGGCATGACGTAGCGGCGGTAGTCGTCGGGGGACATCGCGCCCGCCCAGGAGTCGAAGAGCTGGATGGCGGAGGCGCCGGCGGCGACCTGGACGGCGAGGTACGCCGCGGAGATGGACGCGATCTTGCGCATCAGCGCGTCCCAGACGTCGGGGGCGCCGAACATCATCGCCTTGGTGCGGGCGTGCTCCTTCGACGGCCCGCCCTCGACGAGGTACGACGCCACGGTGAACGGCGCGCCGGCGAAGCCGATGAGCGGGGTCGAGCCGAGCTCGCGGACGAGGGTCTGGACCGACTCGGTGACGAACGGGACGTGCGAGGGGTCGAGGTCGGGAATGGCCTCGACGTCGGCGAGCGTCTCGACGGGCTTGGCCACGACGGGTCCGACGCCGGGGACGATGTCGAGGTCGACGCCGACGGCCTTGAGCGGCAGCACGATGTCGGAGAAGAAGATCGCCGCGTCGACGCCGTACCGGCGGACCGGCTGGAGCGTGATCTCGACGACCAGGTCGGGCCGCATGCAGGACTCGAGCATGGCCACGCCCTCGCGGACCTTGCGGTACTCCGGCAGGGATCGCCCGGCCTGCCGCATGTACCACACGGGCGTGTGCGGGACGGGCTCGCCACGGGCGGCACGGAGGAACGCTGAGTCGGCGAGATCGTTGGCCAGATCGGTCACCCTTCGATCCTCCCAGGTCAGCCTGCGTGTCGGGCCCCCGGTCCCGGCGGACCCGGCTTACGCTGGCCCCATGGCAGCACGTCAGGAGCGTGGTGTGGACCCTGCGGCGTTCCCCGAAGAGTTCCGCACCGCGGTCGCGCAGATGCGCGCCGCACGACTGCGCCCGGAGATCTTCTGCGAGGAGATGCCGGCGCCGCAGCGGATCGCGCCGTTCGCCTCCGCGCTCTCCGCCGACGTCACCGTCGAGGGCGAGGACGTCGGCACCGGCCGTCTCGTCCTGCTGCACGACCCTGCGGGCAATGACGCCTGGGACGGTACGTTTCGTTGCGTGGCATACGCACGCGCCGAGATCGACCCCGAGATGGCCAACGACCCGCTGCTGGGCGAGGTCGGGTGGTCGTGGCTGAGTGAGGCGCTGTCCGCGCATAGCGCCGCGTACGCCGCACCGTCCGGCACGGTCACCAAGGTCTCGTCGGAGTCGTTCGGCTCGATGTCCGACGAGGAGGCCAGCGCCCAGCTCGAGATCCGCGCCTCCTGGACGCCCGTCGCGGGCCCGGACGGCTCGTTCGACATGGGTCCGCACGTCGAAGCCTGGGCCGAGCTCCTCTGCACCGCCTCCGGCCTGCCGCCGCTCCCCGAGGGCGTCACCTCTATGCCGAGCCGGCGGGGACAGCGCGGCCGCGCCTGATGGTCGACGAGCCCACCACTCCCCCGGACAACGACACCGCTCCGGAGGAGGACGAGACTCCGCCCGCCCCGCTGCTCGAGCTGCGTGACGGGCTCGGCCCGGTCGTCGACACCCCCGATGCGCTCGAGGCGGTCGTCGAGAAGTTCGGAAACGCCACCGGTCCGGTCGCGATCGATGCCGAGCGGGCCTCCGGCTACCGCTACTCCGCCCGGGCCTACCTCGTGCAGCTGCGCCGCGAGGGCGCGGGTACGGCGCTGATCGACCCGATCCCGTTCGGCGACCTGAGCAGCCTCCAGGAGGCGCTCGGCGACGCCGAGTGGATCCTGCACGCCGCCACCCAGGACCTGCCCTGTCTCACCGAGCTGGGGCTCCGCCCGACGACGCTGTTCGACACCGAGCTCGCCGGCCGGCTGCTCGGCTACCCCCGCGTCGGCCTGGCCACCCTGGTCGAGACGATCGTGGGCCGCCGGATGCGCAAGGAGCACAGCGCCGTCGACTGGTCGACGCGGCCGCTGCCGGAGCCGTGGCTGGAGTACGCCGCCCTCGATGTCGAGGTGCTGATCGAGCTGCGCGACGCCCTCGCCCAGGAGCTCGATGAGACCGGCAAGGCCGAGTGGGCGCGCCAAGAGTTCGAGCACCTGGTCAAGGCGACGCCGACCGGGCCGCGCCCCGACCCCTGGCGTCGTACGTCGGGCCTGCACCGCGCCCGAGGGCGGCGCGCGCTGGCCGCGGTCCGCGAGCTGTGGCGCACCCGCGACGCGATCGCTTCGCAGCGTGACGTGACGCCGGGCCGGATCATCCCCGACGCTGCGATCGTCGAGGCCGCCAACGCGCTGCCGCGCGACCGCGGCTCGCTGCTCGGTCTCAAGGGTTTCCGCGGCCGCGGCGCCGAGCGCTACGCCAACCAGTGGGTGGGCGCGCTCCGCGCCGCCCGCGACCTCGACGACACCGAGCTGCCGCCGCTGGCCGCGCGCTACGACGGGCCGCCGCCCCCGCGCGCCTGGGCCGACCGTGACCCGGTCGCCGCCGCACGGCTCACCCGAGCCCGCGCGGACCTCAAGGCCCTCGCCGAGCAGCACAACCTGCCGGTCGAGAACCTCCTCACGCCCGACTACGTGCGGCGCCTGCTCTGGGAGCCGCCGCCCACCGACTCCGACGTACCCCTCGTCGAGGCCGTCGCCGAGCGGCTGCGGTCCATGGGCGCGCGGGAGTGGCAGATCGAGCTCACCCGGGACGTGCTGGCGACCGCCATCCTCGAGGCGAAGCCGTCGGACCCCAAGGACCCCGGGCCGGAGCCCGAGGAGCCCACCGGCACCGAGCCGTAACCCGGGTCAGTCGGTCGGCTCGGTCACCGGCGCGAGCGTGCGCTGAGACTCGGCGTCCAGACGCGGCAGCACCGCGTCGAGGTCGATCAGCGGGTCGTACCAGAGGTTCTCGAGCTCGGGACGCATCTTGTCCTCGAGCGTCGGCCACGCGGTGACGTAGGGCGCGATGGTCGCTCGGCGCACCGCCTGGTCGAAGACCTGGACGCTGGCCGGTTGCGAGCCCGGCTGGATGAACGACAGGGAGTTCAGGGTCGGCAGGTAGGCCGGCACGATCCCGCCCGACTGCGCGAGGATCCCCGAGCCCTCCTCCTGGCTGGCGAAGGCGATCAGGTCCGCGGCCTGCTCGACGTGCGGGGAATCGGCGGAGATGCACAGCCCCCGCACGTCGGCCATCGTCACCGAGCGGGCGAGCTTGGGCAGCGGGAAGACCTCGAAGTCGAAGTTGTCGGCCCGGCGCAGCCGCGGCACCAGCTCCTTGGAGCCGATCATCATGCCGAGCTGCTCGTGCTTGAACCGGCCGACCGCGTCGCGCTTGCGCAGCTGCTCCGGGGTCGGCGTGATCCGGCGGTCGCGCACCACGCTGAGGATCTCCTCCAGCGCCGCACGCGGGCCGTCGTCGGCCAGCGTCAACGTGGTGGCCTCGCGCGGGTCGTCGACGATGTCGTCACCGGCGCTGCGCACCAGCGCCATCACGGTCGACAGCTCCGGCGGGACGTAGGCGCCCTTGACCCCGTCGCCGGACACGATGCGCGCGGCCTTGGCGAACTGCTCCCAGGTCCAGCCGGTCTCGGGGGTCAGCGGCTCGTCGCCCGGCTCGATCAGCCGCCGGAACGGCACCAGGCCCGGGTGGTAGAAGACGACCTGCGGCGAGACGTCGTACGGCATGCACTGCAACGCCTGCTCGGCGCTGAACGCCTCGAGCCCGAGCCGCTGATAGCTGTCGCCGAACGTCAGTCCGCGCGCCTCCAGCAGGTCGTCGACCGGCCGGACCTGGTCGGCGGTGGCCAGCCCCGGAAGGTGCTCGTTGTCACTGACGAAGACGTCGGGGGCGTCACCGGTGGCGATCTGTCGCTGCAGCTCCTCGGAGGCCTGCTCGGCCGTGCGGTACTTCTCGACCTTCACCTGGACCTCGGGGTGCCGGTTGGTGAACGTCTCGCCCAGCTGGTCGAACGCGCGGCGCACCGACCGGTCGCCGTACACCGCGAGGCGCAGCGTCACCGGGTCGGACGCCGTCGGGGTCTCTGCACTGCTGGAGGCGGGCGACGGGGTGCGCGTCGGGTCGGCCTCGGGCTCCCCGCCGGACGTGCAGGCGGCGACCACCAGGCAGCCCGCGAGGGTCGCGACAGCGGCGTAGCGCACACGCCGGTGCCACACGTCCACCTCGACCCCTCTCCGGTCCCTCACGGCCACGGGACACGCTATCGGGACACGCCAACCGTTTCGGGGCGATGCGACGCGGCTCACGCGCCTCGCGCGTCTACGCTGCCAGGGCACCCACCCGTCTCGGCCCGGAGGACCCCATGAACGCCCGCACCCGCCTCGCCCGCTGGACCCTGCCGGTCCTCCTGACGACGGGAGCTCTCCTGCTCACCGCGTGCGGTGACCAGACGGAAGGGGGTCCTGGCGAGGGTACGACGGTCGCCACCGAGTCGCCCGAGCCCACCCCGACCGACACCGAGACGGGCGAGCCGACCGAGTCCGAAGAGCCGACCCCCGAGCCGACCGAGACCACGGAGACGCCACAGCCCGCCGGCCTACCCGGCGCGTTGCTGCCGGCCGAGGAGATGCCCGGGTTCAACGAGGAGTTCACCTGGGCGGAGAAAGCCACGACCGGCAAGGAGCCGGCGGAGCTGGCGGGCACGTGCCACCAGTTCGAGCTCACCTCGATCGGTGCCGAGAAGGTCGCCTACCGCACCTACGAGCCGGCCGAGCCGGGCGGTGAGGCCGTGGCCAACCAGCTGGTCGCCGAGTTCCCGGACGACAAGACCGCCGAGCGCGCCGAGCAGGTGCTGCTGTCGTGGCGCAACGACTGCAAGCGCAACCTGAAGAAGTTCGACAAGGTCGACGTCGGCGACCTCACCGAGGTGACCACCGACCAGGGCACCGGCAACTGGTACCTGCTCACCTACGGCCCGGCCGAGGGTGACCCCGACAGCGGCTACTTCGACGCCCAGGGCGTGGTCCGAGTCGGTAACCGGGTCGCGGTCCTGCGGATGGCGCTGGTAGGCCAGGACTACAACTACGCCGAGGGCGAGGAGCCGATGGTCGCGGCCGTGCGCGCCGCTGCCGCGCGGCTCTGAGGGCCCGAATTACCCTGGGGTCGATGAGCGAGTCGTCCACGCCCCGTCGCCCGGTGATGCCCGGCGCCCGGCACTTCGAGGCCCTCGTCGCCGGAGCCGAGAAGGACGATCCCGCAGTGCGGAGCGAGGCGGCCGACCGGTGCGCCGCGCTGCTCGTGCGGGGCGCACGCAACACCGACGACGAGGAGGTCGTCGCACGCGTCGTCGGGCTCGCCGAGTCCGAGGGCCTGGAGGCGATCGCCGACCTCTGGGCGGGCTCCCCCGCCGACTCGCTGGCGGGCTGCCTGTGGCGCCTCTACCTGCTCCGCGCGTGGGTGCACGCCGACCCGGCGGGCGCGGCGCGGGAGTTCGACGCCGGTCGCCGTCGTACGCCGGTCCACGAGGCCGTGGCAGGCGTCGTCGACCCACCGGGTCCCGACGAGGTGCGCGAGCTGACCGACAAGGTGCTGCGCGGCGTCGCGCGCGGGGACTTCGCCGACACACTGTGGCGCGCCGCGGCGTTCGCCCGCGTTGTCTCAGCGGGGCGTGCCGCCGAGGAGCATCCCGAAGACCCGTCCGGGCGCTCGACGTACCGCGCGGACCTCTCGGCCGCCCGGCTGCTCACCATGGCCGAGCAGCTCGAGCACGCGGCGCGGCTCGAGGCGGCCGGCCACCTGGCCTGAGCCGGCCCGCCCGAGTCGCCCGGGCCCGAGTCGCCCGGCCCGAGTCGCCCGGCCCGAGTCGCCCGGCCTGTGCACAACTCGCGGGTGTTGCCACGCGCGCTGGCACCGCGTGCTTACACTCGTGGGGTGCGCCGGGCCGCGGCAGCCCCGGGTCCCAACTGAAGCCGCTACGAGCGGCCACGCGCCGTGAGGCGCTCCCGGTCCGGCGCACGACAACTTCCCCCTCGCAACTCCGCCGAGGCCCCGACAGGGGCTGCTCAGGCGCGCGCGATCCGCGCTGCCAGCGCGGCGTTGGACAGCACCAGCGCGACGTTCGCGGTCAGGCTGGCGCCGCCGGTCTGCTGGTGGAACCAGCCCAGCAGGAACGGGGTGACGTCCTTGCCGGTGATTCCCCGTCGCTCCATCTCGACCAGTCCCGACTGGAGCACGGTCTGGTGCTGGTCAGCGTCCATCTCGTCGGCCTCGTCGATCGGGTTGGCGACCACGATCCCCTGCCTCAGCCCGAGCAGGTCACGGCTCGCCATCGCCGTGGCGACCTCCTCCGGGGTGTCCATCCGCCACGGCACCGGCAACCCGGTGTCGCGGACGTAGAAGCCCGGGAACGCGTCGGTGCGGTAGCCGACGACCGTCACCGACAGAGACTCCAGCCGCTCCAGCGTGGCAGGCACGTCGAGGATCGACTTCACCCCCGCGCACACGACCGTCACCGGCACCTGGCTGAGTGCGCCGAGGTCGGCGGACTCGTCCCAGCTCTCCTGCGCGCCGCGGTGCACGCCGCCCAGTCCGCCGGTGGCGAAGACGCGGATCCCGGCCAGGTTGGCGAGGTACGACGTCGAGGCCACCGTCGTCGCGCCGGTCATGCCGCGCGCCATCACCGGCCCGAGGTCGCGGATGCTCGCCTTCACGACCTCGTCGTCCTCGGCGACACGCGTGAGCAGCTCGTCGTCGAGACCGATCCGGACCATGCCGTCGACGATCGCGATGGTCGCGGGCACTGCCCCCTCCCGCCGTACCGCCGCCTCGATCTCGCGCGCGGTCGACGCCGCCGACTCGGTCGGCAGGCCGTGGCTGATGATCGTGGACTCGAGCGCCACGACGCCCGTCCCCGATGCAATAGCGTCGGACACCTCGGTGGACACGTGCAGGGGAAGTGCGGTCACGCCGGGCATTGTGCCGGAGAGACCTTCGACGACGGACAGGGCAGGTGGATGGCGGTCAGCGTGGTGTGCGTCGGTGACGTGATGCTGGACGTGATCGTCGAGGTCCCCGAGGGGCTCGTGCCCGACGACGACACCCCCGCCGGCATCTCGTTCGCCTCGGGCGGCCAGGCGGCCAACGTCGCGGCCTGGGTGGTCGCCCTCGGCGGGACCGCTCGCGTGATCGGGCCCGTGTCGTCGACGGGTCACGGGGTGATCGTCAAGAACGCGCTGGAGGAGCGCGGGGTCGAGATGTGCGGCCCGCGCGTGGAGCGAGCCGGTGCGGTCGTCTCGCTCGTGGAGCACGGCCGCCGCTCGATGGCCTCCGACCCCGGCGACACCACGTGGCTGACCCGGCTCGACGCGACCTACCTGCCGGAGAGCTTCGACTGGCTGTTCGTGTCCGGCTACGCACTCCTGCGCTGCCCGACCCCGTGGGTGCTCACGTCGTTCGTCGGAGCGGCACGTGCGCGCGGTGCGCGGGTCGCGGTCGACCTCGGGTCGGCCTCCATGATCGAGGCGTACGGCGGGGGTCGCTACCGCGACCTGTGCGCCTCTCTCGAGCCGGCCGTGGTGCTGGGCAACGACGCCGAGTGGGAGGCGGTCTCGCGGGGTCCCGGAGGCTCCGGGTTCGAGCCCGGTGGCCGCACCGTGCTGGTGCTCAAGCACGGCGCACGTGGCGCCACCTTCGTCATCGACGGCGTCAGCGACGACCGGCAGACCGTGGCCGGTCCCGTCGTGGACGTCACGGGGGCCGGCGACGCGGTGACCGCGGGCTTCCTGGGGGGCGGCGTCGACCTGGCGATGGAGGCGGCCGCCCGCTGCGTGGGCGTGGTCGGCGCGCAGCCGAGGTCCGCATGACGGTCACGGTGCGCGGCGTCGTCATCCCCGACGACGAGCTGCGCTGGCGGTTCAGCCGGTCGAGCGGTCCGGGCGGGCAGTCGGTCAACACCAGCGACAGCCGGGTCGAGCTCTCCTACGACGTGGCGCGCGGCTCGCTCCCCCGTCACCTCCGCGAGCGCGCGCTCGAGCGGCTGGCCGGCCGGCTCGTCGACGGCGTGCTCACCGTGGCCGCGTCGGGGTACCGCTCGCAGCACCGCAACCGCGAGGCCGCCCGTGCCCGGCTGGCCGAGCTGCTGACCGAGGCGACCGCTCCGCCACCGAAGAAGCGCCGCCCGACCAAGCCGTCCCGGGGCGCGAAGGAACGCCGGCTCGCCGGCAAGAAGCGGCGCGGCGAGACCAAGGCACTGCGTCGCCGGCCGGAGGCGTGACCACCCCCGGGTCAGTTGCGCGAGACCCAGTCGCTCCAGGCGGCCGACTCGGCGGCGGTGTCGTGGCCGCTGTCGAAGTAGAAGACCGAGTCCTTGTGGTGCGTCGTGGTCGCCCGGGCGGCGTTGACGTTGACCCGGACCGCTCCGGGCGAGCCCAGGCAGTCGCGGGCGAGCTTCACCGTCACGCGGTTGGTGGAGTAGGTGACCTTGTGCTTGGCATCGCATGAGACTTCGGAGTTGGACCGGTTGAACACCCGGTGCACGCCCTTGGGGTCGCGCCGGCTGGTCTCCACCAGCACTGTGCGGATCACCTTGCCCTGCTTGCCCTGGAGCCGGACAGCGAACTGCTCGTAGGCGTCCTTGCGGCGCAGGTCCGCGAAGTACAGCCGCACCAGGACCTCGCCGCCCTTGTAGCGCACCACCGTGCGGGTGAGGTCACCCTGCACCGTCGTCGGAGAAAGCTCTGCCGCGGTGCTGCTCGTCTCCCTCCAGACGTCACCGCGCGCATCGGCGATCGTGAGCTCGGCCGCGGACGCGGGAGCGACGGTGGCGACGGCGGACAGGGTCGCGGCGGCGGCCGCGACCACGGCGAAGCGGGTGCGGCGGGTCACAGCTCAGAACTCTAGCCGCGCGACGACGCCCGCGTGGTCGGACGGCCAGAGTCCGCCCGGCCGCGTGCGGTCCTCCGGCTGGTCGCCGACGACGCGGCACTCACGGACGTCGGCGTCACGCACGAAGACGTAGTCGATCCGCTCGTCGAGCTTGCTCACCGGGTTGTCGAGCACCGGGCCCTGCCCGCACGTGAAGCCGCCGGCGGAGTCGTTGCCGGCGGCGGTCCAGGCGTCGACGTACGGCGCCGGCATCCCGACCGCGTCCGGCCGCGCGTTGAAGTCGCCGACCACGACCACCGGGCAGCCCGGGTCGTCGATCGCGGCGAGCAGCTCGTCGCGCTGCGCGTCGCGCGGGACGGCGTCGTAGGCCTCGGTGTGGGTCACGACGAACTGCAGCGGCCGCCCGGCCGCGGTGCCGTCGACGGCTCCCCAGCTGCGCAGGATCGGGAACGTCACGCCGTCGATGCCGGTGGGCATCTCCAGCGCGGCCTCGAACGTCCCGGTGCGCTCGGTGCTCACGGTGAACGGGCCGCCACGTCGCACCAGCACGGCGTTGGCGCCGAGAATGCTCATCCACCGATCACCCACCGGCAGGCCTCCCGCGAAGCTCTCGTTGACCGCGTGCACGTCGTACGCAGCACCCTCGGTCTCGCAGGCGGCGAGCAGTAGCGGCAGGAACTCCACGAGCGGCTCGTCCGCGCCGAGCGAGCCGTCCGGGAGGATCGGCGCGGAGCCCCAGCGCGACAGCTCCTGGAGCCCGACGACGTCGACGCCTTCGCGCACAAGGATCTGGGCGATGGCGCGCGCCCGCTGCGCGAAGTCGGTAGCGGCCAGCTGCTCGGTCACCAGCGCCGCACGTTCCTCGAGCTCGTCGACGGTGGTGGCCTCGAAGAGCAGGGCGAGGTCGGCCCCGAGGTAGACGTTGTACGTCGCCACGGTCAGCGCGCCGGGGCCGGTGCTCAGGGTCATGGCGGGCATCGTGCCAGTACGGTGCCCCCATGACGACGTACTCCCCCGAGCTGGACGGCGAGCCGGACCCCGGCGAGGTGGTCTGGGCCTGGGTGCCCTACGAGGACGACCCGAGCCAGGGCAAGGACCGGCCCGTGCTGGTGATCGGGCGTGAGGGCACGTCGCTGGTGTGCCTCTACATGACCAGCAAGGACCACGACCGCGACGTCGACGACGAGGCGCGATGGGGCCGCTACTGGATGGACGTCGGCACCGGCGCCTGGGACTCGCAGGGCCGGCCGAGCGAGATCCGGCTGGACCGGCTGCTGACCCTCGAGGAGTCCGAGGTACGGCGTGAGGGCGCCGCCATGGACCAGGGGATGTTCGACGCGGTGGTCGCCGCGGCCAAGGAGCACTGGCAGCGGGACGCCGACTGACGGTGGACCTCGTGTCGCCGTTCCCCGCAGGCGTGCGCGGACTCGTGCACGCGGTCACGCTCGACGGCCCCCGCGAGACCAGCCTCGAGCCGGACGCACCCGCGGTGCCGGCGTCCACGATCGAGGTGCTCGTCGCGCTCGAGGCGGAGCGCGCATTCGCCGACGCCCGGCTCGACCCACGTGAGCGCGTCCGGGCCTCCGACGCGAACCGCACCACCGGACCGGTCGGGCTGTCGCTGCAGCAGGACGACCTCGAGACGTCGCTGCGCGACCTGCTGGCGGCGTCAGCGTGGCGGTCGCCGTACTCACCCCCGCCGAGGGCGGCCACCAGGACACGAGGGAGGTCGACGACGCGATCGGGCGAACCGCCGCGGCGGCGGTGCACGAGGTCCTAGGGTCGAGCGGGTGACCGACTACCTCGACGTCAACAAGGCGCTCTGGGACGAGCGCGCCGACGTCCACGCCGCCTCCCCGGACTACAGCCTGTCGCGGTTCGCGGACGACCCCCAGCACATTTCGCACGTCGTCCGCTTCGACCTGCCGCGGCTCGGCGACATCAGCGGCCAGCGCGCGGTGCACCTGCAGTGCCACATCGGCACCGACACGATCTCCCTGGCACGACTCGGCGCGCGGGTCACCGGCCTCGACTTCAGTGCACCCGCGCTCGCGCAGGCGCGCGCCCTGGCCGCGTCGGCCGGAGTCGAGGTCGACTTCGTCGAGTCGGACCTCTACGGCGCACCGGACGTCCTCCCGCACCATGCGTTCGACCTGGTGTTCACCGGCATCGGCGCGCTGTGCTGGCTGCCGGACATCCGCCGCTGGGCCGAGGTGGTCGCGACCCTGCTCGCACCGGGCGGACGGCTGTTCATCCGCGAGGGCCACCCGATGCTGTGGGCGCTCGACGACGAGCGCAGCGACGAGCTGGTCGTGCGCTACCCCTACTTCGAGCAGGCCGAGCCCCACGTCTTCGACGCCGACGGCACGTACGTCGAGACCGACGCGTCGTTCCAGAACACCGCCTCGCACGAGTGGAACCACGGCCTCGGCGAGATCGTCACCGCGCTGCTCGACCAGGGGCTGACCATCACCGGGCTGACCGAGCACGAATGCGTGCCGTGGGAGGCGCTGCCCGGGCAGATGGAGGAGCTGCCGGACGGCGAGTACCGCCTCCGCGAGCACCCCGAGCGGCTGCCGGCGACGTTCACCCTGCAGGCGGTGCGTCCCGCCTGACCGCGCTCAGCCGGCCTGGTCGAGGGCCTTGCGGATCCGGGTGTCGGAGACCGGCACGGACGTGCCGAGCTGCTGCGCCCACAGGCTGACCCGGTACTCCTCCAGCAGCCAGCCCACCCGGCGCAGCTGCTGGCTCGGCAGCCGGCCCTCGGGCAGCGCCGCGAGCCGGTGCAGGTAGGCCTCCTGCAGGCCACTGACCTGGTCCATCAGCTGGCGGTCGCGGTTGACCTCGCGCGGGAGCCGCTCGCGGCGCTGGGCGACGGCGGCGAGGTAGCGCGGGTAGTGCCGCAGCCACGTCGTGCCGGCCTCGCCGATGAAGCCGCGGAACACCAGCCGGCCGACCTGCGCCTTCATGTCGGCGAGCGCGGGCAGCATCGTCATGTCGGCCTTGCCGCTCAGCGCCTTGTCCACCTCGCGCCACGCCGCCAGCACCTTCACCACGTCGTGCAGCACGACGCGGGTGGTGTCGGGCAGGTCGGCGGCGACGCGCGCCTTGAGGGCGTCGTACGACGCCTCGTCCCACACCGCTCCCCCGTGCCGCTCGACGAGGTCGTCGACCGCGGCCGCGACGCAGTCGTCGAGGAGGTCCGCCACCGAGGGGTACGGCGAGCCGGCGAGGCCGAGCTTGGCGGTGTTGTCGAGCGAGTCGGCGATGGCGCGTGCCGGCGACGGCAGCTCGAGCATCAGCAGCCGGCGCAGGCCGCGCAGGTGGGACGCGTCGCGCTCCGGCGCGGAACCGAAGACGCGCAGCCCGACGCTCGCGCCCTCGTCGACGAGGCCGGGGAAGCCGCGCACGTCGTGGCCGGCGCGGGTCTGCTGGAAGGTCCGCTCGATGGTGCCGAACGTCCACGAGGTCTGGCCGGTGACGTCGAGCCCGGACGAGGCGGCGGCGTCCGCCATCGCCTCCTGGAACTTCGGGCGCAGCGGCTCCTTGAGCTTCTCCAGGTCCTTGCCCTCGGCCACGACGCGGCCGTTCTCGTCGACGACGCGGAACGTCGGCCGCAGGTGGTCGGGCACCTTCGACCAGTCCCAGGCGTCCTCGGGGACGTGCACGCCCGAGCGGCCGCGCAGGAACCGGCCGAGTGCGGGGATCAGCGCCTCCTCGCCCGGCGACGCCGCGGCCAGGAACTCCTTGGCGACGTTGGGCGCCGGCACGAAGTTGACGCGCAGCTGCTTGGGCAGCGAGCGGATCAGCGCGGTCACCAGCTCCTCCCGCAAGCCGGGCACCTGCCAGGTGAACCCGTCCGGCTCGACCTGGTTGAGCACCGCTACCGGGATGTGCACGGTGACGCCGTCGGCCGCGGCTCCCGGCTCGAACTGGTAGCTCAGCGGCAGCTCGAGGTCTCCCTCGCGCCAGGTGTCGGGGTAGTCGCGCGCGGTGACCTCCGCCGCGGAGTCGTGCACGAGCATCGCGGGGTCGAACGTGAGCAGGTCGGGGTTCTTCTGCCGCGCCCGCTTCCACCACGAGTCGAAGTGCGCGCCGGAGACGACCTCCTCGCCGACCCGCGCGTCGTAGAAGTCGAACAGCGTGTGCTCGTCGACGACGATGTCGCGACGCCTCGCGCGGTGCTCGAGCTCCTCGGCCTCCTCGAGCAGCGCGCGGTTGCGCTCGAAGAACTTGTGCCGAGTCGACCACTCGCCGTAGACGAGCGCATGCCGGATGAACAGCTCCCGCGCCAGCGCGCGATCGACCTTGCCGTAGGACACGAGCCGGTCGGCGACCAGCGGTACGCCGTACAACGTGACGCGCTCGTAGGCCATCACCGCGGCGCGCTTCTTGCTCCAGTGCGGCTCGGAGTAGGTCCGCTTCACCAGGTCCTTCCCGAGCTCCTCGGCCCACTCGGGCTTGATCGCGGCGTTGACCCGGGCGTAGAGCCGCGACGTCTCCACCAGCTCGGCGGCCATCACGAACTGCGGCTGCTTCCGGTAGAGCGCGCTGCCCGGGAAGATCGAGAACCGCGCGTTGCGGGCACCGAGGTAGTCGCGCTTGTCGGGGTCGCGCAGGCCGATGTGCGAGAGCAGCCCGGACAGCAACGACTGGTGGATGCCGTCGGCGTCCGGCTCGTCGGCCGGCTTGCCCACGTCGAGCTTCAGCTGCTTGGCGACCTGGCGCAGTTGGGACTCGAGGTCCTGCCACTCGCGGATGCGCAGGTAGTTGAGGTGCTCGGCGCGGCACATCCGCCGGAACGCCGACGACGACAGCTCCCGCTGCTGGGTGCGCACGTAGCGCCACAGGTTGAGGAACGTGAGGAAGTCCGACGTCTCGTCCTTGAACCGCGCGTGCAGCTGGTCGGCGTGCGCACGGTGCTCGACGGGCCGCTCGCGCGGGTCCTGGATCGACAGCGCCGCGGTGATGACCAGCACCTCGCGCAGGCAGCCGCGCTTGTCGGCCTCGATGACCATCCGCGCCAGCCGCGGGTCGAGCGGCAGCGTGACCAGCCGGCGGCCGAGCGACGTGAGTCGTCGCCCCCCGGACTCGGCACCGACCTGGAGCGCGCCGAGCTCCTCCAGCAGCTGCACGCCGGCCTTGACGTTGCGCTGGTCGGGCGGGTCGACGAACGGGAACCGGCCCACGTCGCCCAGCCCGAGCGCAGTCATCTGCAGGATCACCGACGCCAGGTTGGTGCGCAGGATCTCCGGGTCGGTGAACTCCGGCCGCGCCGCGAAGTCCTCCTCGGAGTACAGCCGGATCGCGATACCGGCCTCGACGCGGCCGCAGCGACCGGACCGCTGGTTGGCCGACGCCTGGCTGATCGGCTCGATCGGCAGCCGCTGCACCTTGGTGCGGTAGGAGTAGCGCGAGATCCGCGCGTAGCCGCTGTCGACGACGTACCGGATGCCCGGAACGGTCAGCGAGGTCTCAGCCACGTTGGTGGCCAGCACGATCCGGCGGCCGGTGTGTGGCGCGAACACCTTGTGCTGCTCGGCGGCGCTGAGCCGCGCGAAGAGCGGCACCACCTCGACGTTCCTCGGGTGGTCGAGCCGGTCGAGGCCGGCCTTCTCCAGGACGTCGGCGGTGTCGCGGATCTCCCGCTCGCCGGGGAGGAACACCAGGATGTCGCCCGGCCCCTCCTTCATCAGCTCCTGGACGGCGTCGACGATCGCCTCGGTCTGGTCGCGGACCAGCACCTCGCCCTCGTCGTCGGCGTCGTCGCCGTCGGTTTCCTCCATGAGCGGCCGGTAGCGGATCTCGACCGGGTAGGTCCGTCCGGAGACCTCGACGATCGGCGCCGGCGTGCCGTCGGGCTCCGCGAAGTGCTGGGCGAACCGCCACGGGTCGATGGTCGCGGAGGTGATCACGACCTTGAGGTCGGGACGTTTCGGCAGCAGCTGCTTGAGGTAGCCGAGGATGAAGTCGATGTTGAGCGAGCGCTCGTGCGCCTCGTCGATGATCAGCGTGTCGTACGCCGAGAGCATCCGGTCGTGCTGCAGCTCGGCGAGCAGGATGCCGTCGGTCATCAGCTTGACCAGCGTGTCCTTGCTGGACCGGTCGGTGAACCGCACCTGGTAGCCGACGACCTCACCGAGCTCGGTGCCGACCTCCTCGGCGATCCGCTCGGCGACGCTGCGGGCGGCGATCCGGCGAGGCTGGGTGTGCCCGATCATGCCGTGCACGCCGCGACCGAGCTCGAGGCAGATCTTCGGCAGCTGCGTGGTCTTGCCGGAACCGGTCTCGCCGGCCACGATCACGACCTGGTGGTCGCGGATCGCCTCGGCGATGTCGTCGCGCCGCTGGCTGACGGGGAGCTCGTCGGGATACCGGATCGTCGGGACAGACGCCTTGCGCGCCTCGATCTGCTCCGCGGTGAAGCGGTGCCGTCGCTGCGGGGGCCGGCCGCGACGCCGGCTCCTCGGGCGAGGGTTGCGGGCGTCCCGCGTGCTGGCCTGCGACATGACCCGTCGAGTCTACGGAGCGGCCGCAACGGGTTTGCCCGTCATCGACCTCCGGTCATGGGCGCGGCGCCGGCGGCGCCGGAGAGCCGCGTCGCGAGCCAGATCGGGATCGCCGACAGCAGCACCAGCACGGCGGCGACGACGTTGACGACCGGTGCCTGGTTGGGCCGGAACATGTTCTCCAGGATCCAGATCGGCAGGGTCTTCACCTCGCCGCCCGCGGTGAACGTGGTCACGATGATCTCGTCGAAGGACAGCCCGAACGCCAGCAGCGCGCCGGCCAGCAGCGCGGAGCGCAGCATCGGGAAGGTGACCAGCCGGAACGTCGTGAACGTCCCGGCGCCGAGGTCGGCCGACGCCTCCTCGAGGTTGCCGCCCAGCCGCCGCAACCGCGCCTGCACGTTGTTGAAGACCGTGACGATGCAGAAGGTCGCGTGCGCGACGACCAGCGTCAGGAAGCCGAGCTCCCAGCCGAAGATGGTCCGGAACGCGTTGTTGAGCGCGATACCCGTCACGATGCCGGGCAGCGCGATGGGCAGGATGATCAGCAGGGACACGACCTCGCGGCCGAAGAACCGCCGCCGCTGCAGGGCGAGCGCGGCCATCGTGCCGAGCACCAGCGCGAGGATCGTCGCGAGCGCGGCCACCCGCAGACTGACCCAGAGGGCGTCGAACGCGCCACTGCTCCTCGACGCGGCCTGCCACCAGCGCAGGGTCAGGTCCGGCGGCGGCCAGGCGAACGTGCGGCTGGTGTTGAACGAGTTGAGCAGCACGACGGCCAGCGGCACGTAGATGATGGTCAGCGCCACGGCGGTGAGGACGCCGAGGACGCGGCGCAGGCCGACGGAGATCGTCATAGGTTCTCCAACGCTCCGGTACGCCGGACCAAGGCGAGGTAGGTCAGGATGATCACGACCGGCACCGTGGCCATCGCCGCGGCGAACGGCAGGTTGTTGGCCACCCCCACGTTGTCGTAGACCACGTTGCCGAGCATCTGGCTCGCGCCGCCGACGATCCGTACGGTGATGTAGTCGCCGAGCGACAGCGAGAACGTGAAGATCGACCCGGCCACCAGCCCCGGGAAGACCACCGGAAGCACCACTCGGCGCAACGTGTCGACCGACCGCGCCCCGAGGTCCGCGGACGCCTCGAGCAGCGAGTCGGGCAGCCGCTCCAGGGCCGCGAAGATCGGCAGCACCATGTACGGCAGCCACAGGTACGCCAGGGTCAGCGTCGTCGCCACCACGCCGTACCCCGGGGTGTCCAGCCCGAACGGCCGCGCCAGCCAGGACACCAGGCCGTTCTCCGAGAGCATGCCGCGCCAGGCGTACGCCTTCACCAGGTAGCTCGCCCACAGCGGGGTGAGCACCGCGACCAGCAGGATCCCCTTCAGCCGCGGCGAGGCGACCTTGGCCATGAAGAGCGCGATCGGCATGGCCAGCAGCGCGTCGACGACCGTGACGAGAACCGCGATGCCGAGCGTCCGCGCGGTGATGACGCGGTAGACGTCGACCTCGAGCATCGTGCGGAAGTTGTCGAGCGTCCACTCGCGCTCCACCTCGCCCGTGAAGGCGTTCTGCCCCCACAGGGAGGTGATGAACAGCGCCCCCAGGGCTCCGAGGTAGGCCACTCCCAGCCACAGCATCGGTGGCGTGAGCAGCAGACCCAGCCGGAGCCCCGGGCGCCGGTGCAGGACGTTCGACACGGGCGTCGCCCCTCGACCTCGGCTAGCCCTTCACCTCGGTCCAGGCCTGGGTCCAGTCACCGTAGTCGGTGCACTGCACGTCGGTGCGGCCGTCCAGGCACTGCTCGATCGGCGTGGTCCAGTACCAGATCTTCTCGGCGTACGACGCGTCCCCGGCGTGGTAGGTGTCGCAGAAGTTCTTGTCCGCGGTGAGGTCGCACGACTTGGGGTTGGCCGGCGACTCACCGAAGTACTCCGCGACGGCCGCGTTGCCCTCCGGGCTGATGATGTGGTTCAGCCACATGTACGCGCAGTTGGGGTGCTCGGACTTCGAGCTCACCATCCAGGTGTCCGACCAGCCGGTCGAGCCCTCGTCGGGCAGGATCGCCTTCACCGGCACCTTGTCCGCCTCCAGCGCGTTCACGTTCGCCTGCCAGGTGGTCCCGATGACCGAGTCACCGGTGGTGAACGACTGGATGTGCTTGAGGAAGTCGCCCCAGTACTCCCCGATGTTCTCGCGCTGCGTCTTGAGCACCTCGACGGCCGCGTCGAGCTGCTCCTGGTCCAGCGCGTAGGGGTTCTCGATCCCGAGGTCGGGCTGGGTGTTCATCAGGTACAGCGCTGCGTCGGCGATGTAGATCGGCGAGTCGTAGGCGGTGACCTTGCCGGCGTACGGCGTGTCCGCCTCGAAGACCGAGCTCCAGCTCGTCGGCGCGGGCTTGACGATGTCGGTGCGCCACATCAGCAGGTTGGCGCCGTACCCGTGCGGCACGCCGTAGCTCTGGTCGTTGACCGAGTTCCAGTCGCGGTTCTTGAGGAAGTCGTAGACGTCCGCGTAGTTGGGGATCAGGTCGGTGTTGACCGGTGCCGCCGCGCCGCTGGCGATCAGCCGCAGCGACAGGTCGCCCGACGCCGAGACGACGTCGTAGTCGCCGGTCTTCATCAGGTTGAACGCCTCGTCCGACGTGCTGAAGACCTTGACGGACGTCTCGCAACCGGTCTCCTTCTCGAACGGCGTCACCCAGTCCGCGTTGGGGTCGTTGGAGCCGTCCTCCGCGTAGTAGGGCCAGGCGAGGATGCTGAGCTCGCCCTCGCCGGGGCCGAGCTTCTGGGCCATCGGTACGTCGGGGGCCTCGAAGCCGGAGGCGGTGTCGGTCCCGCTTCCTTCTCCGTCGCTGCCTTCGCCCGAGGTGTCGCCGCCGCAACCGGCGACCGCCAGCGCGAAGACGGCCGCCACGGCCGCGCGCGTGGCGCGGGCCCGGGTGGATGTGCGCTTCATGATCACTCCTCTGCGTTGTGTCCCGAGCCGTCTCCGGTCGGAGGCCCCCCGCCGTCGAGCCGGACGACGTGCTCGCGCCGCCACGTCAGGACGACCCGCTCGCCACGACGGGCGAGTGCGTGGTCGATGGAGCTCTCCTCGTTCTGCTGCTGGACGGTCAGGTGCACTCCGTCCCCGACGTCGACGACCGAGTGCGTGGCCGCACCGAGGTACACCACCTCGGTGACGACCCCCTCCAGCGCACACGCGCCGTCGACGTCAAGCTGTCCCCCGGCCTCTCGCACGTCCATGTCGTCGAGGTGGTGCAGCCGGATCTTCTCCGGACGCACGCTGACCGGGCCGTCGTGGCCGACCGCCCGCCTGGCCGTGGCGCCGGTGAGCAGGTTGGACGTCCCGACGAAGCCGGCGACGAAGGCCGACTCCGGCCGCTCGTAGAGCTCCACCGGCGAGGCGACCTGCTCGATGCGGCCCTCGTTGAAGACCGCGATCCGGTCGCTCATCGTCAGCGCCTCCTCCTGGTCGTGGGTCACGAACACGAAGGTGATGCCGACGTCGCGCTGCAGCGCCTTGAGCTCGATCTGCATCTCGCGGCGGAGCTTGAGGTCCAGCGCGCCCAGCGGCTCGTCGAGCAGCAGCACGCGCGGCCGGTTCACCAGCGCCCGGGCCAGTGCGACCCGCTGCCGCTGGCCGCCCGAGAGCTCGTGTGGCCGGCGTCCGCCGTACGACGCGAGCCGGACGGTCTCGAGGGCAGCCTCGGCGCGCGGCCGGCGCTGGCTCGCCGGCACCTTCTTGACCCGCAGCCCGTACTCGACGTTCTGCAGCACGCTCATGTGCGGGAACAGCGCGTAGTCCTGGAACACGGTGTTGACGTCGCGCCGGAACGGCGGCAGGTCGGTGACGTCCTCGTCACCGAGCAGCACCCGGCCCTCGGTGGGCGGCTCGAAGCCGGCGATCATCCGCAGCACGGTCGTCTTGCCGGAGCCGGACGGGCCGAGCATCGCGAAGAACTCGCCGTCGGCGATGTCGAGGTCGATGCCGTCCACGGCGGTCACCGAACCGAAGACCTTGCGCAGCCCACGCAGGCTCACCGCCGCACTCGCGGCGGGAGTGGCGGCCTCCTGACGAGAGGTCCGCGGGGCCTGCGCGGCCGGGGACATGGCCGGAGTATGGTCCGCGCGGATGAGCGATTCCATGCTCTCGACGGGTCATTTCACGACGAATCCGTCATCAAACCGTAATGTCGCGACCGTTTCGTGAGCGTTTGTCGCCAACGGCGCGTGAATCGGTTGCCCGCGCGCACGCTTCGTTTGATTCTCACCGGTGGGTTCGGGAGGGTGGGCGGTTCAACGCACGCGAAGCGATCAACGAAGGAGTAGCACCTGTGCTCACCCTGACCGAGAACGCCAGCACTGTCGTGAAGACTCTGCTCGACCAGACCGGGGCCGACCAAGGCGGGCTCCGCATCAGCCAGGACGCGCCGGACTCCCCGGCCCTGCACGTCGTCCCGAGCGAGGCTCCGCAGCCCGGCGACCAGGTCGTCGAGGAGGCCGGTGCTCGCGTCTTCCTCGAGGAGATCGCCGCCGAGACCCTCGACGACAAGATCCTCGACGCCCAGGTCGACGACGGCGGCGGCGTCCAGTTCACCATCGCCCCGCAGGCCTGACCGAGCGCGCTTCCGTAACGATTCGTCTGCGACTCGCCTCCGCAAATCACCCCGTAAGTCGCAGACGAATCGTTGTCACGTTTGGGCGATGAGGCGTCCGGGCACACACAGTCCGGAAGGGAGAACACCATGACATTCATCCTCTGGCTCATCGCCGTCGCTCTCGTGATCTACGGCATCATCACCCTGGTTCGCGGGGGCGTGCTGATGGGCATCGTGCTCATCGTGCTCGGCCTCCTGGTCGGCCCGGGCGGCGTCAGCATCTTCACCTGACGTACGACACGCTTATCGGCCGAGAGCCGACGAGCACACTGCAAGACAACGGCTGGAGCTCCCGTCCTCACCGGGCCGGGAGCTCCAGCCGTTTCTTCGTGACCGAAGCTGTCGTCAGTCGTTTGTCGGTACGCCGGACAGCGCGCCCGGCAGCGCGGCGGCGAGCATGAGCAGCAGGTCGGACTTGGCCACGCCGCCAGGGTCGCGCACCCAGGCCAGCACGACGTCCTCGACCATCGCCGACCAGCCCCGCACCATCAGCCGCGTCGCCGGGGTGTCGACGAGCCGGACACCGAGCACCGGGTCGACCTCCCCGATATCACGCGCCGCATCACCCGCCGCGCCGGCGGCGACGAAGATCCGGTCGGTCAGCGCGCCGCGCGCCTCCTCGTAGATGCGGCGCAGGTCCTCGTTGCCACCCGCCGAGCCGCGCACCAGCGAGGAGTAGCCCTCGTAGTTGGCGACCACGTAGTCGACGTACGCCTCCAGCGACGCGGCCAGCCGCTCCAGCGGCTCGCCCTCGGCCGGCGGCGCGGTCACCGCGATCAGGTCGTCGGCCGCCTTGCGCACGACCGCGCGGTGGAAGTCCTGCTTGTTGCCGAAGTAGTGGTACAGCAGCCCGCGCGAGATGCCCGCCTCCTCGGCGAGCATGTCGATCGAGAGCTCGTCGAGCGAGTGCGTCGACAGCAGCCGGACGCCGTGCGCGAGAAGCTGCTCGCGGCGCTCGTCCGGGGTCATCCGCACCCGCGTCGTCATGCCCGGCATCCTACTGAACGACTTTCAACAGCGCTATTGACGTTTGTTCAATACCGTCGGTACGTTGGAGCACATGACAACCGCACCCCTTCCGTCGCACGTGCGCCTGCTCGTCATCGGCGCCGGCTTCGGTGGTCTCGGGATGGCCGTGCGACTGCAGCAGGCCGGACGGACGGACTTCCTCGTCGTCGACAAGGGCCACGAGGTCGGCGGCACCTGGCGCGACAACACCTACCCCGGTGCCGCCTGCGACGTGCCGAGCCAGCTCTACTCCTTCTCCTTCGCGCTCAACCCGGACTGGTCGCGGTCGTTCTCCCCGCAGCCGGAGATCCAGGCCTACCTGCGCCGGGTCGCCGAGGACGCCGGGGTGCTCGACCGCTTCCGCTTCGGTACGACGGTGCAGGACGCGCGCTGGGACGCGGACGCGAAGCACTGGCGGGTGACGACGACCGCCGGCGCCGTCACCGCGGACGTCCTGGTGGCTGCGTCCGGCGGTCTCTCCGAGCCGAAGATGCCCGACATCGAGGGGCTCGACGGCTTCGCGGGCGAGGTGTTCCACACCGCCCGCTGGAACCACGACGTCGACCTGACCGGCAAGCGCGTCGCGGTGATCGGCACCGGCGCATCCGCGATCCAGGTGATCCCGGAGATCGCGCCGAAGGTCGCCCATCTCGACGTCTACCAGCGCACCGCGCCGTGGGTGATCCCCCGCCGCGACCGCGCCTACACGAAGGTCGAGCGGACGGCGTTCCGCCTGCTGCCCGGTCTGCAGCGGCTGCACCGTGGCGCCATCTACCTCGCGCGTGAGCTGTTCGTGCCGGCGTTCACCTGGAAGCCGAGCCTGGCCGCGCCGGCGCGCAAGGCGGCGATGGCCAACCTGCACAAGGCGATCAAGGACCCCGAGCTGCGCGAGAAGCTCACGCCGCACTTCGAGATCGGCTGCAAGCGGATCCTGATCTCCAACGACTACTACCCCGCGCTGGCACAGGACCACGTCGACCTGGTCACCGACCCGATCGCCAAGGTCAGCGGTCACGCGGTCGTCACCGCCGACGGCGTCGAGCGCGAGGTCGACGCGATCATCGTCGCGACCGGGTTCCACACCACCGAGCCGCCGATCGCTCAGCACGTCGTCGGCGCCGTCGGCCGGTCGCTCGCCGACGTGTGGGCGCGCGAGGGGATGCAGGCCTACAAGGGCACGACGTTCCACGGCTTCCCCAACCTGTTCCAGATCGTCGGACCCAACACCGGCCTCGGCCACTCGAGCATGGTGTTCGTGATCGAGTGCCAGATCGCCTACATCCTCGACGCGCTGCGCCGGATGGACCAGGAGCGGCTGGCCACCGTGCAGCCGCGGCCCGACGTGCAGCGGCACTGGAACGCCGCGCTGCAGCGGCGGCTGAGCAAGACGGTGTGGAACACCGGCGGATGCGCCAGCTGGTACCTCGACTCCGAGGGCCGCAACACCACGCTGTGGCCACGCACCACGATCACGCTCAAGCGGCAGCTCGCCCGGTTCGACGTCGAGCGCTACCAGACCACCACCGCCACCGAGGCGCCGCAGCCGGTGGCCGAGAGGACCGCATCGTGAAGACCCTCGACGGCAAGGTCGTCGTCGTCACCGGCGCCGGCTCGGGTATCGGCCGGGCGCTCGCCCTGGACGTAGCCCGGCGCGGCGGCATCCTCGCGGTCAGCGACTGGGACGAGGTCGGCCTGGTCGAGACCGCCCGGCTCGTCCGCGAGCTGACCGGACAGGACCCGCGCGCCGACAAGGTCGACGTGCGCGACCGTGCCGCGGTCCGCGACCTCGCCGCCGCGGTGGTCGCCGAGCACGGGCGCGTGAACGTCGTGGTCAACAACGCCGGCGTCGCGCTGCACGGCGACTTCGAGGAGGTCGACTACGCCGACTTCGAGTGGGTGATGGACGTCGACTTCTGGGGCGTCGTGCACGGCACCAAGGAGTTCCTCCCTCACCTCATCGCCTCCGGCGACGGCCACGTCGTCAACGTCTCGAGCCTGTTCGGCCTGATGGGCATGCCGGGGCAGACCGCGTACAACGCGGCGAAGTTCGCCGTCCGCGGCTTCACCGAGGCGCTGCGCGCGGAGATGCTGATCGCCGGCCACCCGGTCGGCGTGACCTGCGTGCACCCCGGCGGCATCCGCACCGGCATCGCCCGCAGCGCGCGGGTGACCCGCTCCCACGACCAGGCCGAGGTCGCGAAGCACTTCGACACGCGCCTGGCCCGGATGACTCCCGAGCGCGCGGCGCACGTGATCGTCGAGGGCGTGCTGGCCGGCAAGCCCCGCGTCGTGGTCGGCGCGGACGCCAAGCTGCTCGACGCCTTCGTCCGGGTCGTCGGCCCGCGCTACCAGCGCGTCGTCGCCCGGGCAGCCCGTCGCATGGCACCCTGAGCCGCATGACGGCAGGCGCTCCGGTGCGGATGGTGTTCCGCAAGTGGGGCGACCGGCCGCACTGGGAGTTCGACGCACGCCGGCTCGGCAGCGACGCGTACGGCCACTGGGTCGGCGCGCCTGCGGGCACTCATCTCGCTCGCCCTGGCGCGGAGTTCGTGGCGGACTCGGCGTTCGTCACGCTGGTGCCGCGGGACGAGCCGTTCGTCGCGACCTTCTACGACCGGCATCACGAGGGTCCGGCCGATCCCGTCGAGCTGTACGTCGACATCACGACCGTGCCCCAGTGGATCGCTGACGGGACCGCTGACGGGACCGGTGACCGCACCGTCGAGGTGCTGACCGCGGTCGACCTGGACCTCGACGTGGTGCGCGGACGCAGCGGCCGGGTCTGGGTCGATGACGAGGACGAGTTCGCCGACCACCGGGTGCGCTACGGCTACCCGGTCGAGGTGGTCGCCCTCGCCACCGCGTCGCTGGACCGCGTGCACACCGCCGTCCGCGCGGGCACAGGCGCGTTCGACCCCGAGCTCGGCCGGGGCTGGCTCAGTCGGCTGGCTGCTGCTGCCGCTTCTTCCTGACCGCCCGCGCACGGACCGGCCCGACCAGGCGCGGCCCGGACAGCCGCTGCTCGAGCCGCCGGGCCTCCCGGCGCAGCGGCTGCGCGAGGTACTCACCCAGGAAGACTCCCGAGGCGAGCGCGATGGCGATGCCGGCGGCGGTGATCAGCGACAGCAGGCCGTTGCCGCCCTCGGCGAGCAGCGACAACCCGCGGTAGATCGACAGACCGGGCAGCATCGGGACGATGGCCGGCACGACCACGACGAGCGGTGGTACCCGGATCCGCCCCGCGACCGAGTAGGACACCACGCCGATGAGGATCGCCGCCATCGCCGCCGACCACGCCCGGCCCAGGCCGTGCGTGTCACCGAGCTGGAACACCAGCGTCGCGACACCGGCGATGACCGCGATCGGGAGCAGCGACCGCAGCGGCGCGTAGCAGGCGAACGCGAAGGCGCCGGCACAGATCGCGGCACCGATGATCACCAGCGTGGCCTGGGTCAGCGTGGCCACGCCCGGGTCGAGCCGACCCAGGTTGACGCCCAGCATCCGGCCCACGGTCAGGCCGCCGCTGACGCCGGCGATGATGCCGGCCGTGGCCAGGATGGCCTCGAGGATGCGCGCCCCGGCAGTGAGCGGGAAGCCGGTGAGGGCGTCCTGGATCGCGCCCATGAAGCCGATGCCGGCGAGCAGCATGACGATGCTGGCCGAGACCACGAGCGACGGGTCCACGTCGAGACCCGCCGCCGCGGTCGCGACCGCGAGCAGCGTGGCGAACAGGCCGCCGGCCACCTGCTGGTAGAAGAACGGCAGCCGCCGGCGGGACATCATCCGGGTGAGCAGGTCGATCGACGTCGCCGCCACCGTCGCGATGGCGATCACCGTCAGGTTGCCGCCGAGCAGCATCGCGACGCCGGCGCCCATCACGCCGTACCCGAGTGTCACCGCCCAGCGCGGCAGCCGGTGCCCGGAGGAGACCACCTTGGCCAGCCGGGCGCGCGCCTCGTCGCGGTCGATGTCGCCGCGGATCAGGTCGCGCACCAGGTGGTCGACGACGGTGAGGTCCTCGTAGTCGATGTCGCGGTGCCGCACGTGCCGCACCTGCACGAGTGCGGGCTCGTCGGGACCGGGCTGGTGGCTGAGCGTGAGGTTGGTGAACGTGACGTCGACCTCGACGTTGCGGATGCCGCAGGCGTGCGCGACCGACGACATCGTCGCGTTCACGTCCGCGGCCCCGGCACCCGACGAGAGCAGCATCTCGCCGATGCGCAGGGCGAGATCGAGAGTCTTGTAGGTGTCGGTGCGGTCATCCATTGCGGGACAAGTGTGGCAACACCCGTCCCGGACGCGACGAGGCCCCCACACCGGAGCGTGGGGGCCTCGTCTGCAGCTGCGGACCCGAGATTCAGATCGGGGTCCACGCGTCCCGGCATCAGCTCCGGGGCGCGGCCTCGCGGGACTTCTTCGGACCCTTCGCGTCGGTCACCGGAGTGGCCTCACGCGACTTCTTGGGACCCTTGGCGTCGGCCACCGGGGCGGCCTCACGCGACTTCTTCGGGCCCTTGGCGTCGGCCACCGGGGCGGCCTCACGCGACTTCTTCGGGCCCTTCGCGTCGGCCACCGGGGCGGCCTCACGAGACTTCTTCGGCCCCTTCGCGTCGTGGACCGGGCGGGCCTCACGAGACTTCTTGGGGCCCTTGTCGACCACGGACTTGCGTACGTCGGTGCTGTTCTCGGCGGCCACAGCGGCGCCCACCGTGATCATGCCGAGCGCAAGCGCGCCCGCACCGATCGCACTGGCGATCTTCAGCGTGCGTGCACGCGTCGATCCTTGCTTTCGCGTCATGTGAGTCTCCCAGGTCACATTGGCGGATAGGGGTTGCTCGACCGTAGGGGTCGGGCACGTCCCTGATGCCCGGTTCAGACAACTTCGGACCGACGTGTCCCAAAAATGGCCCGAAAGGACTACCCGGTCTCGTAGTACGCCCGTCCCAGGAGTCCCACAAGTCGCACGGGGCTCACCGAAGATCAGACAGCTACGGCGGCGGGACCCTCTCCCAGCTCCTCCCGGGCGTCCTGCTCCGGCCGGCCCTGCTCAAATCGACCAAGCGGTCGCGGCCGCACCTCGACGACGATGCCCTCGGTCTCCAGCTTGGTCGCGGCGCGGACCACGGACTCGACGTACTCGCGGTGCTCGGCGGCCAGCAGGTCCGGGCCGCGCGCGAGGATGCGGCCCAGGGTGTCGGGGCTGCAGACCCGCACGTGGCGGGTGAGCAGGTCGAGCCGGCTCTGCCGGGTCAGGCACATCACCGGCCGCACGAGCGCGTGGTAGTCGGCCGGGAGCAGCGCCGCCACCGAGTCCGCTGCCTCGAGGAGGTCCGCGACGTACGGGTCCCGGGACCGGCCGCTGATCCGGAGCAGGTCGTGGCGGACGGTCACCTCGCCCGTCCATGAGCGGTGGTCGAGCAGGAAGACCCCGGTGGGTCCGACGAGGACGCGGCCGTGGGTGCCGGGCGGCCGGCCGGTCCAGGGCAGGTCGGGCAGCGCGTACCAGCGCGCGCGGTCGAGGCGGTCGATCTCCCCGAGCATCCCGGACAGGCCTGCCGGTACGACCTGGGAGACTCCGGCGTCGAGTGTTCGGCGGACCAGGAGTGTCGGGCTCATCGCGTCTCCTCCCCCGAGATCCGTGGTCTCACGGTAGGCAGAGGCGACGCTCCCCCTCACCCTCCAGGCGGCCGAACCGGTTGCGCCAATCGCACGAGGCGGGTGGTCAGTCGCGATACCCGTCGGCGGGCGGCTCCATCTCCAGGCGTACGCCGAGCAGCCGCACCTTGCGCGTGTGGTCGAGCCGGTCGACGAGCTCGAGCGCCGCCTTCTCGAGCAGCGCGCGGTCCGTCGTGGGGCCGGGCAGCGTGAGGCTGCGGGTGCGGGTCTCGAAGGGCACATAGCGAACCTTCAGCCCCACCCGGATCGCCGGCCGGCCCTCCTTGTTGATGTCCTCGAGCACCGTGCCGGTGAGCTCGCGCGCCGCGGCCCGGACGTCGTCCCAGTCGGTGAGGTCGGTCTGGAACGTGGTCTCGCGGCCGTGGCCGCGCGGGACGTACGGCGTCGCGTCCACCGGTGAGGTGTCCGCGCCACGTCCGAGCCGCCGGTACCACGGCCCCATCGTCGGACCGAGCCGGTCGGCGAGGACCTGGGCCTCGGTCTCCGCGAGCTGCCGGACGGTGTGGATGCCGAGCGCCTCGAGCTTGGCTGCGGTCTTGCGGCCGATCCCCCACAGCGCGTCGGTGGGCCGCTCCCCCATCACCTCGAACCAGTTCTCCCCAGTGAGGCGGTAGCTGCCGCGCGGCTTGCCGAACTCGGTCGCGATCTTGGCACGCAGCTTGTTGTCGCCGATCCCGACCGAGCAGTGCAGCCGGGTGCGCTCGAGCACGCGGGCGCGGACCTCACCGGCGTAGGCCTCGGGGTCGTCCGTCTCGACACCCATGAACGCCTCGTCCCAGCCGAGCACCTCGACCGGCACGCCGAACGACCGGAGCGTGTCCATCACCTCCGCCGAGGCCGCCTCGTAAGCCGGCGCGTCCGCCGGCAGGAACACCGCGTCGGGGCACCGCTTCAGCGCGGTCCGCATCGGCATCCCCGAGCGAACGCCGTACTCTCGCGCCTCGTACGACGCGGTGGCCACGACCGCTCGCTCGGTCGGGTCCCCGCGGCCGCCGACCACGACGGGCAGTCCGGCGAGCGCGGGACGGCGCAGCACCTCGACGGCCGCGATGAACTGGTCGAGGTCGACGTGCAGCACCCACGAGGTCCGAGGCATCGTCACAGCAGAAGGGTAGGTTCACCTGCATGTCGCAACCCGTGATCGTGGTCCTGGGAGCCGGACCGGGCGTGGGCGCGTCGGTAGCGCGCCGCTACGGGCGGGAGGGGTACGCCGCCGGGCTGGTATCGCTGCCGGCCGAGGACCTGGAGAAGCTCGGGCAGCAGCTGCAGTCGGAGGGGATCACGACCGGCTGGGCGCCGGTGGACGTGACCGACCAGGAGGGCCTGACCGAGGCGATCAAGCGGTTCGGCGGCTTCGCCGAAGGTATCGACGTGCTGCTCTTCAACCCGAGCGCGTTCCGGCAGAAGGACCTGCTCGAGCTGGGCGTCGACGAGCTCCTCGAGGACGTCGCTCTCGGCGTGGGCGGCCTGCTCACCGCCGTCCAGGCGGCACGGCCGTTCATGAGGGCCGGAGCGCGGATCACCGCCACCGGGAGCATGGCGGCCGACGAGCCGTGGCACGAGGCGGCAACACTCGGCGTGCAGAAGGCCGGCTTGCGCAACCTGGTGCGCAGCATCGACGCCCGACTGTCGCCCGAGGGCATCCGCGCGGTGACGGTGACCGTGCGCGGCACGCTCGGCAAGGGCACGCCGTTCGACGCCGACTACGTCGCCGACGCGTTGTACGCCGCGGCGCACCAGGACGAGGACTCGTGGCGGACCGAGGTGCCGTTCACCGGCGGCCCCACCGCAACCTGACCGCTCAGAGCACGAGCAGCGCGACGTACGCGAGCATCGCGAGCAGGGCGACCAGCGCGGCCACCCGGACCCACACCGGTGTGGTGGGCTCGCGGACGGGGTCCGGCGAGACGCCGCGGAGCTCGCGGGGCAGGTCGTCGTCGCTCATGACCCGACACTAGAGCCGACGGCGCGGGTCAGATAGCCCGGGTCACCGTGATCGTGGTGTTCGTGCAGCCGGAGGCCAGCGACTGGATCGCCGACTTCTCGGTGCTGTCGACCGTCAGCCGCCAGCGGATCTTCACGGCCACGAACTCGCGGAGGTAGCGGCAGCGGTCGTACTGCGGCATCCAGGTCGCCGGGTCCTGGTCGCTCTTCGCCTGGTTGACGTTGTCCGTGACTCCGACCAGCGTGCGGTAGTCGCCGAGGTCGTTGGCGTAGTCGCGTCGCTGCGTCGACGTCCAGCTCCTCGCACCCGAGTCCCAGGCCTCCGCGAGCGGCACCATGTGGTCGATGTCGACGTCGCTCGTGTTCGTCCACGACACGCGGTCGTAGTAGGAGAACCAGCGGCCGCCCGACAGACCGCAGCCGGAGCCGATCGTGGGCGGGTCGTCGGCCTCCGCGATCAGCACCTCGTTGCGGGTGTTGCACCCGTCGCCGTCGGCGTCGATCCAGTGCTGGAACAGGTCGCGGTCGTAGCCGGTGCGCACCTCCGGTGCCGCCGGCAGGTCGAAGATCGCGGTGAGGAACGGCGCGGAGTAGGTCTCCGCGGCCTGTGCGGGGGCCGGCTGGACGGTGAGGGCCGCGACGACCGCGGCGACGAGCAGGAGAAGTCGGTGCTGGCGCATGGCTGGACGCATGAGAGTCCTCATCCCGAGAGGCGTGAACCTGGCCTGCTCACGTTGCCGCAGCCCTCTTGTCCCGCGCAGCAGGTCACGGACTGCACAGTTCTGCAGTGCACGAACCTGCGGGTTCCGGATTTAGCTGTACGTCGGTGGACTGGCGGCCATGCGGATGACCCCCGACGTGCGCCGTCACCTGACCGCGCTCCTGCTCGTGATGACGCTGGCCGTGGCCCTCGTGGTGGTGGCGGCGGCTTCGCCGTCGATCCCCTAGGGTCACGTCATGTCGTACCCGGATCCCCGCTACCTCGGCGAGACCGGTGAGGCCTCGACCTCGTTCCGGCCCGTGGACGCCACTCCCGACCTGCTGAACGAGAACGCCGGTTCGTCGGTGCACTACCTCGCGACCGGTGCGTCGACCGGCGGCGACTTCGGCCTCTACCGCTGGAACATGGGCCCCGACCCCTCCGGCCCGTCCCCGCACTTCCACCGCACGATGACCGAGTCGTTCTTCGTGCTCGACGGCGTCGTCTCGCTGTACGACGGCAACGGCTGGAAGGACGCGGCACCCGGAGACTTCCTCTTCGTGCCGCCCGGTGGTGTGCACGGGTTCCGCAACAACAACGGCGCTGCGTCGATGCTGATCCTGTTCACGCCTGGCGCGCCGAGGGAGGCGTACTTCGAGGGGCTCTACGAGATCGCGCTCACCGGCAACCGTCCGTCCGACGAGGAGATGGCGGAGTTCTTCCGGAAGCACGACAACATCTGGGTCGACGAGTAGCCCGTTCGTCTGGTGCAGGCCGGCTTCCGACGGTCGGTCGCTGGACGGCGCGGACCGGGCGCTCGATCATCGAGTTATCCGAGGGCGACCACCTGAACGCATGTTCGAAGACTGTCGGTGGTCCCCGCGTAGATCGTCATCGCCTGGGATCCAGTCCACCCGTCCGTCGCGGTAGCCGCCCTGCCCACGGTCGAGACCGGGTCCGCCATCGATCCGGTCGGAGCCGAGGTCGCCGGTCAGGTAGTCCTGCCCCGGCCCGCCGAACATCTCGTTGCCACCATTGCTGCTGATGACGCCACCGGTGCCGTAGGAGTGGCCACTCAGCTCGCAATACAGGCCGCCGAAGATCTGGTCGTTGCCTGCGCCGCCGTCGAGGTAGTCCCCCTCGGTCCAGCCCTCGATGGTGTCGTGTCCGGCTTGACCGTAGAGCCGGTCCCTGCCTTGGCCATCGCGACCGGAGTCGTTGCCGGGGCCGAGGTAGATCCGGTCCACCTGGGCACCGCCGGACACCCCGTCGTTGCCGGCGCCCGTCCGAATCAGGTCGCCGCCGCGGCGACCGTCAAAGTAGTCGGCCAGTGCCGACCCGAGAGCCACGTCGCCGAACCGGGTCAGGCGAACGCAGCGGACGTTGACCAGGGTGTCGTGGCCCTGACCGGTCGCCTGCTCGGCGGCCAGATTCACCCGCACCGGTCTGCGTGCGGACCTGAAGTCGACGCACGGTGTGTTTGCCGCGCGGGCACCCTCGCGCGGCATCGGCACTGTCGCGACATCGTCGCCGGGGCCGGGCTCGACGGAGTAGCTGGCACCGTGAATGGTCAACCTGTCGTCGCCGGACCCCGCGCGTACGTCGATGTAGTCGCGCCGGTCAACCGTGAATCGGTCGTCTCCATTGCCGAGGTCCACGCTGTACCCAGGCCTGGATCGACCGGCGGCGGCTTGATGCACCCGATCGTCGCCGCGCCCGCCACAAACCAGGTCCCCGTCACGGATGCCGCTGATCATGTCGTCACCGCCGAGCGCGACGATCACGTCCCTGCGATGCGGACGGCGGGCTTCGATCCGGTCGTTCGCCGGCGTACCACGCTGGGTGGCGTGCTTGCCGAAGCACGTTTCCGCGAGGCGCGGACCCGCTAGCGTGACCAGTTCTGAAGGACGCGGCCTACCCTGCCGCCTGGGCCGGGGTGGCCCTGGAGCTTCGCTCGGCGTGATCCGCTCCTGCGGAACGTCCGAGGTGTCGTCGGCCGGCGCACGGGCAGAGTCCGGGCCGGCAGAGCACGCGCCAACAGCCACATGCTCGTCGCCGCCGGCCATCCCCTCGACGCCCACTCCCTGCCTCCGAGGATGACCCTAGGCGATCGCGCTGCCCCTGGGCGGATTCACGCCGGCGTCGTGCGGACCGATCGCCAACACCCGCAAGCCCGGCCCGTTAGTCCGTCAGCGCCGCACGCGATAGCGCAGGTGCAGCACCCGGTTGCCCTGGATCACCGGGTCGGGGTCCTCCAGCAGGTGCTGCGCGTCGCCGGACCCGAAGAACCGCTTGCCCGAGCCGAACACCACGGGCACGACGTCCAGGCGCACCTCCTCGACCAGCCCGGCGGCGAGCGCTTGGCCGCCGACGTCGCCGGCGGCGACCTCGACGACGCGGTCGCCGGCGAGCTCCTGGGCCTTGGCAACCGCGGCCTCGACCCCGTCGACGAAGTGGAACGGGGCCTGCGGGTCCCAGCCGTCGGGCGGCGGGCGGTGGGTCACGACGACGACGTGGTCGACGCCCGCCGGAGGCTGGCCGTCCCAGCCATCGGTGATGTCGAAGACGTGGCGGCCGGCGATGGTCGCGCCGATGCTGTCCCAGTAGGGCCGGACATAGTCGTAGGACGTCTGCGACACCTTCAGCACACCGCTGTCGTCGAGCGGCACGTCACCGCTGGTCAACCAATCAAAGAGCGGACCGGGCTGGTCGTCGTCGTCCGCGATGAAGCCGTCCACCGACACCGACGCGTACATGACCACCGTGCCCATGCACCCAACCTAGGACCGGACGGGCCGTTCGACCCGTGTGAGCGCTCCGGTTGGCTGCGACCATGGAGACGTGCCCACGGACCTCCCCGTCGCCGCCGCGTACGTCTTCCTCGTCGCGGTTGCCTTCTGCCGCGGTGGTGCGACGTACCTGGTCGGCCGGCTGGTACGGCGGGCGAAGGTGCTCGACCGGCCGGCGGTACGTCGCGCGGAGGACGTGGTGCGTCGGGTCGGGCCGCCGGCGGTGTCGCTGTCGTTCCTGACCGTCGGCGTGCAGACCGCGGTCAACGCGGCGGCGGGGCTGCTGCGGATGCCGTGGCGCTACTACGTCCCCGCACTGCTGGTCGGCGCGCTGGTGTGGGCGGCGATCTACCTGACCGTCGGGCTGGCGGTCGTGCACGCGTGGCTGAGCGGCGACGGGCGCTGGCTGCTTGCCGGGCTGGCAGCACTGGCGTTGGTGGCGGCGGTGTCGTGGCGGTCGCGCTCCGCGGAGGTCAGTCCTCGAGAAGAGCGCGTACGTCGTCCTCGGTGAGCGCCCCGCTCGGCATGCCGTCGCCGTCGACGACCTGGGCGAACAGCGCGGCCTTGCGCGCCTTGAGCTCCATCACCTTCTGCTCGATGGTCTGCTCGGCGACGAGCCGGTAGACGTTGACCGGCCGGTGCTGGCCGATGCGGTGCGCGCGGTCGACGGCCTGCGCCTCGACGGCGGGGTTCCACCACGGGTCGAGCACGAAGACGTAGTCGGCCTCGGTGAGAGTCAGCCCCACTCCCCCGGCCTTGAGGCTGATCAGGAACACCGGGTCGTCGCCCTGCTTGAAGCCATCGATCGCCGCGACTCGGTCACGCGTGCGGCCGTCGAGGTAGCTGCTGGTGATGCCCTCGCGGTCGAGCCGCGCACGCACCCGGCCGAGGAACGACGTGAACTGGCTGAACACCAGTGCCCGGTGCCCCTCGTCGGCGAGCTCGCTGAGGTGGTCGACGAGCACGTCGAGCTTGGCCGACCCGACGGCGTCGTACGCCTCCTCGTCGACCAGCGCCGGGTCGAGCGCCAGCTGCCGCAACCGGGTGAGCGAGCGGAAGATCGCGATCCGGTGCTTGTCGAAGTCGTCGACGAGCCCGAGCACGTGCTGCCGCTCGCGCTGGAGGTGCGTGTCGTAGATGCGGCGGTGCCGCGGCGTCAGGCGCACGTCGAGCACCTGCTCCTGCTTCTCGGGCAGGTCCGCGGCGACCAGGTCCTTGGTGCGGCGCAGCAGGAACGGCCGGATGCGGCGACGGAACCGGTCGAGCACCTGCCTGTCGCCGAGCTTCTCGACCGGGTTCGCGACGGTCTCCTGGAAGCGCTGCGGCCAGGGGTAGAGACCGGGCGCGACGATCGACAGCAGCGACCACAGTTCCATCAGCCGGTTCTCGAACGGGGTGCCGGTCAGCGCCAGCCGGAACGGTACGTCGAGCCGCCGGACTGCTTGGTAGGTCTTGCCCTGGTGGTTCTTGACCGTCTGCGCCTCGTCGAGGACCAACCCGCCCCACGCGCGGTCGAGGTAGTCGTCGACCTCCATGCGGTAGAGCGTGTAGGAGGTGATGACCAGGTCGGCACCCTCGTGGAGCTCGGCGAGGGATACGCCGCGGCGGGCCTGTGACTCGGTCACCGTGCGCACCACGAGACCCGGCGTGAACCGCGCGGCCTCGTGTGCCCAGGTCGAGACGACGCTGGTCGGCGCCACCACGAGGAACGGCGCCGCGCCCTCGGCGCGCGCGTGGGCGACGAGGGCGAGGGTCTGCACGGTCTTGCCGAGCCCCATGTCGTCGGCGAGGATCCCGCCGAGGCCGGCCCGCCGGAGGAACGCCAGCCAGCGGAAGCCGTCGAGCTGGTAGGGACGCAGGTCCGCCTCGAGATCGGCCGGCGGCTCGACCGCCGGCAGCTCGTCGGTGGCGCGCAGGGCCCGCGCGGCCTCGGTCCACCGAACGGCCTGCTCGTCGACGATGCCGACCTCGGCGAGCTCGTCCCACAGACCCAGGTCGTGCGTGCTCAGGCGCACCCCGTCGGCCGGCTGCTCGTGCAGGTCGCCGGCCGCCTCCACGAGCTCGCGCAGGTGGGCGAACTCCGGCCGGTCCACCTCGATGTGCACGCCCGTGCGCAGGATGACGCGCGGCTCGCCGCGGGTGAGCGCCGAGAGCAAGGTGGCCAGCGCGAGGCTGTCGCCGTCGACGCTGATGACGACCTCGAGGTCGAGCCAGTCGGTGCGGTCGTCCGGGTCCGCGTCGTCTGAAGACCCGTCGGCGGCCGGCTCGCGGGTGGCGAAGCGGACGACCGGCGCGGTGCGCGCCTCCCGGTAGTCGGGGCGAGCGCCGATCTCGGTGATCTCCACCTGCTCGCCGGCCTCGAGTCCCGGCAGGACGTCGACCGCGAAGTCGATCGCCTCGACCCCGGTGAGCAGCTGCTCGGGCGCGAGCCCGCGGTCACGGGCGTGCGACCGGCACAGCCGGTGGACGGCGGCCTCGTCGAGCTCGAGCCGGTCGAGGAGCTCCTGCTCCTGGTCGGTACGACGGATGCCGCGGCGGCCGCGCGTCTCCTCGAGCCCGTAGACACGATCGGTCTCGCCGACGCGGTAGCGCCACGACCACACCAGCTCCACGCGCTCGACCGAGACCCAGGTGACCTGGAGCGCCAGCCGAGGCCGGGGCGGCTCGGGCAGCTCCACGGAGCCGTCGGAGGAGGTGACGGGGACGTGCCGGCGCAGCCGCGGGAGGTACTCGGTGACCAGGTCGGTGCGGTCGGCCGCGGGCACCACCAGCGAGTCGCCGGCGGTCAGCAGCCGGCGCACCTCGGGACCCAGTCCCCGCGACAGCGGTGCCAGCACGAGCGCCCAACCCGTCGGCGGGCCGCCCGGCGACCACAGCGCGACGCCGTGTCCCATGTGGCCGGGTGTGGTGCCGTCGCCGAGCAGGTCGAGGTCGGCGGCGGCGTACCACTCGTCGTCGACACGGACGCCGAGCCCGAGGTGGGCGTCCCCGGCCTCGGAGGTGTTGACGTCGAGCTCGACGGTCACCGGGGCGTGGTGGACGTCGACGGAGGCGACGCCGTTGCCGGGCACGAACGTGATGCCGGCGGCGCGGGCCCGCTCCAGGAGCGGCCACAGCGAGGGACCGAAGCCGGTCAGCGGGAGGTGCGACTCCGAGCCGAAGTAGGTCTGCCGGGACGCCGCCCGGTAGGCCGCGAGCAGCTCGCCGATGACGGCCACCTGCGCCGGTGGGCAGGCCTTGCGCTTGTCGAGGTAGGGCACGTCCTGCCAGGTGGCGCCGGAGCGGACCCAGTTGTCGCGGGCGCCACGGACCAGCGGTCGCAGCCGCAGCGTGCCGCGCACCGGGGCGCTGACCCGCGACCACGAGCGGAACGCCGCCCGGCTGGTCGTGCTGCTCAGGTCGATCTGCAGGCCCAGCGGCGTGGCGTGCTCGCCGGACCGGTCGTCCTCGTCGAGCTCATCGAGAACCGTGGAGAGCCGCCGCTCCCAGTCGCGCCGGCCGTCGGCGAGCGCGGCGGCGACGTGCTCGCGGCGGACCACCAGCAGCGCGGCCAGCGCGTGCTTGCAGCCGTCCCCGACGGGGCAGCTGCACCGGCTGTAGACCCAGACGCCGCGCTCGGCGGTGCCGACGGCGACGTACGTCTGGTACGGCGTCGAGCCCGATCCGGCGACGAGCCCGCGGACGTCGAGGTCGCCCTCGCCGTCGACCTCGTGGTGGATCTCGAGCACCTTGCCCCGGTCGGCGTAGTCGACCGCGCGGTCGAACGTGACCGCTCCGAAGCGCCGGCTCAGCGCCTCCTCGTCGAGCGCCAGGGACAGGTCCACCACGGGCTCGACCCTACGTGCGAGCACCGACAGGCCCCCGAACAGCCGGGCGGACCGTGCACCCGGCTTGGTGCACGGTCCGCCCGTCCGCTCTCTGTGGCGGGGTGGTGGGGGGCCTAACGGACCACCCTCACCGAGCGGGTCCTGCTGCGGTCCCCGAGGGTGACGCCGTCGCCCTTCCAGACGGCGACCACCTTCATCCGACCGGTCTTGGCCGGTGCGCGCGTGACTGCCTTCCACTTGCCACGCGCGTCGACCGTGGCCCGCACCACCTTGTCGTGACGCTTGCCGCGAGCGTCGAGCCTCACCAGCACGGTCGTCCCGGGCTGACCCGCGGACAGCTTCCCGCGGAGCACGAGGTGGTCCTTACGTCCGACCTTGTGAGGGGTACGGGCGAGATCCACCACGGCGCGCACCTTCAGCCGGGTGACCGGGCTGACCGTCGGGGCGTGCTGCCCGTCCCCGGGGAACGCGACCCGGAAGTCGGTCGTCGCCTTCGGCTTGATGCCCCGGAACTTGAAGCTGCCGTCGACCGCGGTCGTGGTGCTCGTCTCGTCGACCCACACCGGAGTGACCCGGCCACCCTGCGGCAGCACCTCGCGGGACTGCAGCACGACGGGTGCCCCACCGACGGCTTGTCCGTCGATGGCGAGTACGCCGTTGAGGGCGGTCGTCTCGCCGGCCCGGACCGGACCCGCCACGGCGGGTGCGACCTGAACCTCCGGAGTCCGCTGCGCGGCCCCCGGCGTTGTCCCGGTGTCAGCCGCCGGCGGAGCCGGCAGGTTGATCGTGAACGTCCAGGACTTCGGCTCGCTGGCGTTGCCGAGAGCGTCGACCGCGATCGCCTGCAGGGTGCTCGTCTGGTCGATCCGGATCACGCCGCCGCCGTAGGACGGCGAGTTCGTGGTCGGCGTCGTGCCGTCCAGCGTGTAGTAGATCCGCGCCGTCGCTTCCGGCGAGCTCAGCGTTACGTTCTGGACTGCATCGAACGTCCCGCCGGACACCGACGCCGTCACCTCGGGCGCGGTCATGTCGACCGTGTAGGTCTCGCTCTTGACCGCCGACGACGTCCCACCCTCGCCGCGGGCGACGTACTGCAGGTTGGTCGTGCCCTCGTCGACGTGGATCGGCCCGCTGTAGAGCCGACCGCTCTCGCGCGGGTCGCTGCCGTCGGTCGTGTAGAGGATCTCCGTCGTCAGCGGGTTCCCCGTCAGCGTCACGTCGAGCTCGTGGTTGAACGCACCGCTCTTCCAGCTCGGGATCGCGCCAGGACCGGCGATCTTGCCCTGGACCGCGAACAGGTCCGTGGAGCCGAGCGGGATCGGGTCCCTGAGCTCCGCGCCGTTAGGGCCAGTGACCTGCTTGACGTCGAAGACGTTGGTGTCGTACGGGCTGCCGATCACCTTGTGCTCGACGTTCGGGTCACCGACGTACCCCTGCGGCGCGGCCGGACCGACCGACGGGTCCCACCGGAGGACGGGTCCGATCGGCTGGGTGTACAGCCCGCCGAACTCCCCGCACGGGCCCGACATGCAGCCGACGTCGTCGGTGTAGAACAGCCGGCCCCGGTCGTCCGCGGTCGCCCGCACGACGCCGTACGGGTGAATGATCTCGTACGTCGCACCGGGCACCACGTCGTCGATGCGGACGCGGATCCGGCCGAAGGCGACCTGGTGGTCATCCTGGATGGTGGCGCTGTCGAACGCCGCCTCCAGGGCGAGGACCAGCCGGGCCCGGATCTCGCCGACCTCGAACAACGCGTCGGCGGACCACCAGAACGACTCGTCCGGGAAGTTGTCCGGGAACGAGACGCCCCTGGTCGGGTCGGGCACCTCGCCGATCACCGGGCAGAGCGGGTCGTCGAGGCACAGCTCGAGCGCGACGGGCTCGATGTTCTTCGACGGCACGGGGATGTCCGTGAGCGAGAACGGGTAGCCCGCGAGCTTGTCCTTCGACACGTCGGTCAGGTTGTGGATCACGACGTGGAACGTGGACACCGGTCCCGGCTTGGGCGCGACCGGCTCGGCCGGCGCCTCGGCGGGCGGCTCGGTCCCAGGCTCCGGCTCCGGCGGAGGCGGCGGAGCGTCGGGCAGCGAGACCGCCCTCAGCGTGGTCGTCCTGGTGACGACGATCTTCTCGCGATCGAGCTCATTTTCGCCCTGGTCGTACTCCTTGGTGCTTCCGAGCGGCTCGCCGTCCTCGTCGATCCGCGGCCGGGTGCCGTCGAGCGTGTAGTAGATCCGGCCGGGAATGCTCGCCTTGAGCCGGAACTCCTGCCGGCCGTACAGGACCGAGCTGTCCTCCGGAAGACCCGGGTCCAGCGAGACGACCGAGAGACCGTCACGGACCTCGTACTCCTCCTCGTACACGTCGCTCACGTCGTCCCCGAGCCGGACGACGTAGCGCAGCGTCGCCTTGCCGTCGGCGGGAAGAGGCACCGTCGCGTTCGGCGTGCCGGTCGTCGACTGGAAGGCGTGCACGAGCACGGCATTCGTGGACTCGTCGGTCACCTCCGCGCGAGCGGCGGAGAGCTGCTCGTCGGTCACCGTCGGGTCGGTGGTCCAGAAGATCTGCGCCTCACCCGGGAACGACGGGATGATCTCCACGTTGGTGCCGGGCGCGTACAGGTCGCCCGGGAGCGACACCGTGCCGCGCGGCTGGGCGAATCGGCCCTGGACGGTGAACAGGTTGGTCTCCGCCGAGTTCACACCCGGGCCGCCGATGCCCGGTCCCTCGATGCGGAAGAAGTTCGTGCCGAACGGGCTGCCCACGACCTGGTGCTCGACGCCGGGGTCACCGACATAGCCCTCGGGCGCGGCGGGGCCCACCCTGGGGTCCCAGCGCAGGAACGTCGACAGCCGCCCGTTGAGCGCCTGCTTCCAGTCGCACGGCGGCGACAGGCAGCCGGCGTCCTCGGTCATCCGGACCCGGCCGCGGTCGTCGGCCTCGACGACGTCCACGCCGTACGGCGACGTCACCGTGTACTGCGCGAAGGGCACGGCGTCGTCGATGCGGATCCGGAGGCGCTGGAACGCGACCTGCTGCCCGTAGGCGATCTCGCCGGGACCGCCGAACGCGGCCTCCTGCGCCATGATCAGACGGGCGCTGGCGCCCGACGGCGTGTCCATGAGGGCCTCACCGGACCACCAGAAGGCCTCCTCGGTGAAGTTCTCCGGCACCGATGGCTGCGCCCCGGGGTCCGGCAGCGGCTCGGCCGTCGGGCACAGCAAGTCGTTCGGGTCGAGGCACAGCTCGAGCCGCACGGGGTCCAGCGTCAGGCCATCGCGCTCGAGGCCGTTGTCGCTGAACCACATCGGGTACGCGTACCTCTGGTCGGTCGGTCCGACGCGCTGCGCGAGGCTCAGCTCGGCCGCGGCGGCCGGCGCTGTCAGCGCCAGCGGCGTCAGCCCCGCCATCGAGATGGCGCCGGCGACCACGCCGACCGCGACCCGGAGCCGGCGTGTCACCGAGCGCCCTGGCTCTCGCTCGTTGTGTTGGTGCGATTGATCCAGCATCTCGTGCTACCCCCATCCGACGACCCCCCGGTCGTCTCCGTTGTGTGCCGACGTCATCGTGGTCGGCGTGTGACAAACGTTCGTGAAACGTGGTTCGGCCGCCTCAGCCCGGGCACGTGCCGCGTGCGCCGAACAACACGCGTCCCGTCAGGTCCTCACGCGGGAGGGCGCCGAAGCTGCGTGAGTCGACGGACCGCTCGCGCCCGTCCCCGAGGAGGTAGACCGTCCCCGGCGGCACGGGCACGGCACCGGCGAACAGCCCGTCGACGCTCGCGCGGTCCAGCCAGGGCTCCGGGACCAGTCGCCCGTTGCGCACCAGCTGCCCGTCGTCGAAGCCCACCGTGTCGCCGCCGACGGCGGCGACGCGCTTGACGATCGCCCGGCCGTCCGGCCCGTCCGCGAGGACGACCTGGCCGGCCGTCGCCTCCTGCGCCCCGGGGTGCCAGACGACCAGCCAGCCACCGGGGCAGTACGTCGGCGCCATCGACTGCTCCACCACGCGGTGCACCGACAGCACACCGCCGGCGAACGCGAGCCCGAGCGCCAGGACCACCACGGCGACGACCGTCTGCACCGTCCCGGCGAGGCGGGACACCCGGCTCGGTGCGTGAGCCGGGCCCTCTATCACTGTCAACGTCCCGCTACCTCAGCGGCGACCGCGCGGCCGCCTGGGCCGACGCGGACGACGAGGCTTCCGCGGCTTGCGCGGCTTGCGCGGGCGCTTGGGGTCGTCGTGGTGACCCTTGCCGTGCTTGCGCTTCTTCCGCCGACGCCGTGGCTTCGGCGCCGGGAGCTGGGCGGCCGGCGGAGCCGTCGGTGCGCCGCCCGGGTCCGACGGCGTGTCGCTGTGGTCGTCGTCGTGGTCGTCGTCGTGGTCGTCCCCGTCGTCGGGGTCGTGCGGCTCGTAGCCCGGCGGGTAGTGGTCCGGCGGGATGTCGTCGTCCCCGTCGTAGTCGTGCTTCGCCGGGTCGGCGGCGATCGGGTGGTGCGGGTCGTCGTCGTCCGGGTCGAGCCCGACGCTGAACTGGACCATCATGTCGTGGTCCTCGTGCGGCAGGTTGTGGCAGTGGATCATGTAGCGGCCGCGGTGCGGACCGAACTTCATGATCACGTCGACCGCCTCGCCCTCGCCGACGTAGATGACGTCCTTCGGACCCAGCTCGTAGGCGAACGGCGCCGCGCCGTTGCGCGACAGGATCTTCTGGTCGACCAGGTGCGTGTGCACCGGGTGGAACCAGCCGCCGCCGCGGTTCTCGATCGTCCAGATCTCGATGTCACCGAGGTCGGGGTTGGCGACGACCTCGCGGAACCCGCTGGCGATCACGTCCTCCCACGTGCGGTCGTTGATGCTCCACCGGTTGGTGATGTCCGACTTCTTGAGGCGCAGGTGGCGCCGGCGGGCCGCCATGCCCGGCGTGAGGTTCATGACCTCGCTGTCGGTCAGCCGGTCCGGGATCAGGTTCCACGTGGGATCCGACGTGTCGACGGGCTCGTCGGTCACGTCGAACGCCATGATCTTGTCGGTGTGGTCGTAGTCCCGGTTGTTGTCGTTGCTGAGGTTGCGCAGCTCGACGCGCGTGCCGGGCGCGTAGTTCCGGAAGTCGATGAGAAACTCGTAGCGCTCAGCCGTACCGTGCCGCCACCAGGTCACCTCCCGCGACCGGGGCATCAGGCCGGCGTCCGTCCCGACCATGTGCACCGCGCCCTGCGGGAACAACGTCGGCCGGTAGGACCGCGAAATGGAGGCGTTGAGCATCCGGAAGCGGTAGACCCGTCGCTGCACCTGCATGACGGGCCACGGCACCCCGTTGACCAGGATCACGTCGCCCCAGAGCCCCGAGTGGAGACGGTCGTCGTACCCGAGGTTGCCGTCCGCGGCGAACATCACGTCCGACACCGTCAGCGGCACGTCGAACCGGCTCCGCGACGGGAGCAGCGCCCGCTCCGTCGCGTCGTGGATGTGGTACTGCCCCGCAAGGCCCGAGTAGACGTTCTCGGCCGTGTGGTGCACGCCGTGGTCGTGGTACCAGAGCGTCCGGGCCGCGTTGTACTTGGTCGGCCACTGGTAGATCTTCTGCTGACCCGGTCGGGTGACGTCGCTCGCGTAGCCGTCGTACTCCGGCAGCGACGCGTTGCCGTGCAGGTGCGTCGACGTCGCGAACTCGTGCCCGAACATCGGGTGCCTCTCGGGCAGCCGGTTCCGGACCTTGGCGATCACGCGGGTGCCGCGCTCCACGTGGATCGTCGGTCCCGGGATCGTCCCGTTGTAGCCGAAGCCGTGCATCAGCTGTCCGGACGGCAGGACGCGCGCGGTGGCCGGCACCTGGTTGATCACGTACGTGGCGTACTTGCCGAGCTCGTCCTCGCCCTGGCCCGCCGGCAGCAGGTTCGGCGGATAGGCGAACGTGCGCCGGTACGGCCGCGGCATCTTCGACTCGTCGAGCAGGCTGGCCGAGCTGGCGGCGACCGTCGACGACAACGGAAGCCTGAGCCCACCCACGGCCAACGCACCAAGCCCACCGATCTGAAGCAGGCTACGGCGACTGAGTTCCATCACTACCCCCCATGGCTTTCCATGTCTCACTGACCCCCACGGTCAGTAACCGTCCACCGACCCCCCGGTCGGCTCCCCTTGCTCTTACGGTCGCGTTCGACCGTGAAATCCATGCAAAACACAAACGATGTGCGGCCTCGCGGTCACGAGGCGGTGTGCGTCAACGTGACGGCCAGGCCCAGCGCCGTCCCGAGGAGCACCAGCTCCGACGCCGCCACCACGAGAAAGACGACCGGTCCGCGCGCCGAGAGGCGCGGCAGTACGACGTACCGCTGCGCGGCGCCGGCGGCTCCGACGACCAGCAGCAGCGCCACCTTGGCGGCGAGGATGGCCCCGTGCGCCCGGCTGGCGAGCAGCTGCTCGAGATCCGTCTGCGCGAGCACGGTCACCACACCCGAGGCGGCCACGCCGGCGTAGCAGACCAGCGCGACCCGGCTGAAGCGCCGGACGGTTTCGACCGCGACGCCCTGCGACCACAGCGAGCGGGCATGCACCAGCAGTGCCAGCAGCCCGCCGACCCAGACCGAGACCGCCGCGACGTGGAGCAGCAGCCCGATGGTGGCGGTCCACCCCTCCGTGGACACGTTGCCGTGTCCGGTCACGGTCGCGGGGACGAGTCCGAGCATCGCCACGCCCAGCACGAGCGCGCCGTCCCGCTCGGAGCGGGCGGCTGAGGCGAGGACGCGCGCGAGACCGGCAATGACCAGGCCGACGACCAACCAGCGCGTCCTGGTCGCGGCTTCGGCGATGTCGGGCCCGAGATCGCCGTGCGCCACCACCACCGACGGGACCAGCAGCTCGATGGCGAGAGCGGTCGCGAGCAGGACGGTCCAGGCGCCTGCCCAGGCGGCCGCGGACCCCATCAGATCAATCCTGGGCAGATCGGTCCCGGCCTCGGCACGCACCCCGCGCGGCCGGCACAGCACCAGCACGACCGCGCCGATGGTGCCCAACGCGGCCACGTCGGTGCCGGTGCGGATCAGGAGCAGCGCCATGAGCATCACACCGGTCGTGCTGTGTCCCGGGTCGGCGAGCGCCGACACGAGGGTGACCGAGACGGCGATCCCGAAGAGCACCGCCGCGGCTGTGCGGGCGGGCCGGATGCCTGCGACGACCGGCCGTGCGGCCCGGGTGCCCTGGCTGTTCGAGGTGAGGGTGCTCATCACGCCACCCCCGCCCGTCGGGACACGCGCGGGACCAGCACGAGGAAGCCCGTCGCGGCGAGCAGCACGATCACGGACGCGGCGGTCGACGCCGAGAGCACGAAGCCGCCCACTGAGGCGGCGCCCTCGCCGACGCTGAAGGCGAAGTCGCCCGTGACGAGGTGCCCGTCCTGGCCGCGCACCTGGTAGCTGACCTCCCAGGCGCCGGACGGCCCGTCCGGGTCGAGGACGACAGACACCAGCCTGCCGTTCGCCGACCTCAGCACGCCGGCCACGCGGTCCTGCCCCTCCGAGTCCCGAACCACCACCGAGCCGTCACCGGCCGCGACGGGTTCGTCGAACTCCAGGACCACGTGGTCGGGTGCGAGCTCCTGCACCGACCCCGCCGCCGGGTTGCTGGACACCAGCGGTGTGTGCGCCTGTGCGCTTGCCGGCGCCAGCACGATGGCGGCCGCCAGCAGTGTCGTGAGGGCTGCCGCGAGGCAGCCGCGTATCCGTTGAGTGGTTCCCCCCAAGCTCATGCCAGAAGAGTGGGGTGGCGGCGTGACGCGATCGTGAAACGAGACCCGACCCGATCGGGCTCACCACAATTAGTTAGTCGCGGCTCCCGCCCGGGTGGTGACCCGGCTGACACCGGTGTCCAAGGCGACGAACCGGACGGATGAGTGCGCATGGGCCAGGGATGCCGTTTTCGGCCTCAGAGGTATCAGCATTCGCCAGAACTGCTGTTTTCGGGTGTAAGGGCGCGCAGTCTGGCATCTGGCCCGGGCCGCCAGGGGGCGTGCACGACTCGGCTGGGCCACAAGTAGTGCACGGGGGGTGCGCAGCTTTGGGAAGCATCGAGGTCAGGCTGCTGGGCAGGCTGCAGGTACGGCGTGCTGACGGCACGATGGTGGACAACGCCGAATGGCGCACGGGGAAGACGGCCGACCTGGTCCGGCTCCTGACGCTCGCCGCCGGGCGACCGGTGCGGGTCGAGTCTCTGCTGGAGTCGCTCTGGCCGGGGGCCGAGGAGACGAAGGCACGGGCGAGCCTGCGAACCGCGACGTCCCAGATCCGCCGGACGCTGGACGCGGACTGCATCGAGCGCAGCTTCGACGGGCTCGCGCTCACCGGGGTGTGGTCGGACGTCGAGTCGTTCCTGTCGCTCGCGGACGCGGCCCGCGCCCGGTCCCGTGAGGGCGACAAGGCGCAGGTCGTCCGCCTCGCGCGAGAGGCGGAGGCGCTCTTCGGCGGCGACGTCGACTGCTCGCTGGCCAACGAGCCGGACTGGGTGCTCGCAGCCCGCGAGGGTGTCTGCTCGGCCCGCCGCGACCTCCTGACCGACGCGGCGGAGTGCGCGCTGCAGCTGCACTGGTTCCGGGACGCGGTGGAGCTCGCGCAACGGGCCCACCAGGCCGACCCGATGGCCGAGCGTCCTCACCGCCTGTTGATGTCGGCGTACGCCGGACTGGGCGAGACCGACCGGGCGCTCCGCACCTACGAGCAGTGCCGGCACGTGCTGGCGGAGGAGCTGGGCGTCGACCCGAGCCCCGTCACGCAGGCGGTGCACGCGCGGATCCTGGCGGGAGCGCGGGCGCCGCTGCCGGCGGACACCTGCCCCCCGCCCCGCTCCACCGTCGAGTCCGTGCACGCGGCGCTCGTGGCGGCCGCGGCGCAGCCGGGCCTGCACCTGGTGGCGCTCCGAGGTGCGGAGGCCCCGCTGCTCGCGGCGGCACTGACCTCCGCCGGGGACAAGCTCACGTCCGCCGGCTGGACCGTCCGCCCGTGGCGGGCCGCGGTGCTCACCGACCACGCCTCCCCTGACGAGGCGGCGGACGGCCCGGTGCTGGTCACGACGTGTGCTCTCGACGAGCTGGACCGGGCCCGGTTGTGCGCGATCGTCGACACGTACCGTGACCGCTCGGATCGAGGTCCGGTCGTCGTCGCCGTGCCGGGCGGCTTCCGCGCCGAGCACGTGGAGGCGCTCGTGGAGCTCAGCGTGCACGTGGTCGAGCACGAGATCGTCCCGCTCGACCACGCCTCGCTCACCTCGGTCGCCGAGGACCTGCTCGGCGGACCGGTGACCCATACCCTCGTCGAGCGGCTGTACGCCGCGTCCGGCGGACACTTCTCCCGCGCCGCGGCGACGATCCAGGGCTGGCGCGGCGAGGGCCGCATCGTCAGCACCACTCGCGGGCTGGACCTGACGGCTCCGTTCTCGTCCGAGGGTCCGTCCACCCGGGCGTGGCTCCCGCTGCACCGGCTCACGTGGGAGGACGCCGAGCTCGCCGCCGTGGTGGCGGCGCTTCGGACGGTCGCCGGCGTCGGCCGCATCGTGGCGGCGCTGCGTGTGCTGCGCCGCCCCGCGGATCTTGCGACCGTGCTCGGCGGCCTCGACCGGCTGGTCGACGCGCAGGTACTGCGCCTCGGGGACTACGGCTACGACTTCGTCGACCCGCTGATGCGGGACGCCGCGGAGTGCTGGCTGCGGCCGGCCGTGCGGAGCCGGGTCCATCGCGACCTGGCCGCGTCCGACCTGCTGGGGCCCGAGGACCGGGCGCAGCAGTGGACGCTCGCCGGTGAGCCGGTGCTCGCGATCCAGTGCCTGCTCGACGCGACCGAGCTGGCCGTAGAGGCCAACGACCGCGAACGCGCCACCGCGCTCGTCGGGCGGGCGGCTGCGTGCGCGGCAGTCGGCTCGTGGGACCCGCGCACCCAGGCGGAGACGCTGGAGAAGGTCAGCCACGCCGCGGGACGGCTCGGCTGCCACGAGCTCGCGCGTCGTTGCCTCGACCGCGGGCTCGAGGTGGCCGGCGCGTGCGACCGCGAGCTGGCCGTCCGGCTCCGCTGGCTGCGCGAGGCGGTGGACCGGCCCCAGCTGCTGCCCGTCCAGACCGTGTCCCGCGAGGACCGGAGGGCCAGTGGTGCACGGACCCTCCTCCCGGCCGTCGCCCGGGTGGCGCAGTGATCAGTGGGCGTGTGCGGGCCGCCCTCGGGGCAGGCACCGCGGTACTGCTGGGCGTCGGACTGCTGCCGACCCTCGACATGGTGAGCCCGGCGGGGGCGGCTGCGGCCGCCACGCCGGTGGACGACGCGTTCACGCTCAACGCGTCCGACCTTCGCTTCATCCTCCGCCAGATCATGATCGCCGAGCGGCACGCCGCGACGGCGACCGCGGACAACCCCTGCGGCACGCTGGTCGGGACGCATCCCGACCAGATCCCCACCGGGCCCAACGCGCACGAGCTGCCGTGGGGGCTGCGCACCGTCGACGGCTCGTGCAACAACCTGCTGCCCGGTCGTGAGCGCTGGGGCGCCGCCGACGAGACGTTCCCGCGGCTGGTGCCGCCCGCGCTGCGCGACGCGGAGCGCGGTGACCCGGATGGTCCGGGCCCGGCCCCGGAGAGCGACACGACATACGACTCCGAGAGCGGGATCGTCCTCGACGGCGGTCCCCGGCGGGTGAGCAACCTGGTCGTCGACCAGACCGCGAACAACCCGGCCGCGGTCGCCGCCGCAGGCACGTCCACGGCCCCGTCGGGGGACGACGGCACGCTGCCGATCCCGAACGTCGCCACCGACGCCGGCCTGTCCGCGCCGTACAGCTCGCTGCTCACGCTCTTCGGCCAGTTCTTCGACCACGGCCTCGACCTCGTCACCAAGGGCGGCAGCGGCACGGTGTTCATGCCGCTCGACGAGGACGACCCGCTGTACGAGGAGGGCTCGCCCACGAACTTCATGGTGCTGACCCGCACCACCAACCAGCCCGGTCCGGACGGGAAGCTCGGGACGCCGGACGACGTCCACGAGGCGACGAACACCACGACGGCGTACGTCGACCAGAACCAGACCTACACGTCGCACCCGTCGCACCAGGTCTTCCTCCGCGAGTTCGTCTACCGCGGCGGTGAGCCACAGGAGACCGGCCGGCTGCTGACCGGGGCGGACGGCGGCATGGCGACCTGGTCGCGCGTCAAGGAGCAGGCGCGTGACCTGCTGGGCATCGAGCTGCGGGACCGCGACGTCCTCGACGTGCCGCTGCTCGCCACCGACCCCTACGGCAACTTCCTGCGCGGGCCGCACGGGTTCCCGCAGGTGGTCACCACGGCCGGCGATCTCGTCGAGGGCGACCCGACGGCCGACCCGGATGAGGACGGCGTGGCCGAGGGGATCCGGCTCGACAGCGGCGACCGGAAGGCTGTGCGCACCGGGCACGCGTTCCTCGCGGACATCGCGCACCACGCGAACCCGGTCGGCGACCCCGACGGGCACGGACCGGCGCCGGCCGGGCCGTTGGCCCCGGACGGCGACGCCGGCACGACCGACGACGGCGACCCGGCGACGTACGACGACGAGATGCTCGGCCGCCACTACATCGCCGGCGACGGCCGGGTCAACGAGAACATCGGGCTGACGGCGATCCACCACGTCTTCCACTCCGAGCACAACCGCCTCGTCGAGCAGGTGAAGGACGTCCTGCTCACCGAGGACCCGGAGATGGTCGACGAGTGGCAGGTGGCGCCGGGCGTCTGGGACGGGGACCGGCTGTTCCAGGCCGCGCGCTTCGTCGACGAGATGGAGTACCAGCACTTCGCGTTCGAGGAGTTCGCGCGCCGGGTGCAGCCGATGGTCAACCCGTTCGGCGAGGGCGGTGGCGGCTACCACGCCGACGTGGACGCGTCGATCCGCGCCGAGTTCGCCCACGCCGTCTACCGGTTCGGCCATTCGATGCTGACCGAGACGGTGGCGCGCAAGACCGTCGACGGACAGCGACTGGACATGCCGCTCATGGACGCGTTCCTGAACCCGCCCGCCTTCACCGACGGCGGCGCGGCCGGGACGCTCTCGCCGGACGCCGCCGCGGGCGCCGTGATCCGCGGGATGGCGAGGCAGACCGGCAACGAGATCGACGAGTTCGTGACCGAGGCGCTGCGCAACAACCTGCTCGGGCTGCCGCTCGACCTCGCCGCGGTCAACATCGCCCGGGCGCGCGAGACCGGCGTGCCCACGCTCAACGAGGCGCGGCGCGCGTTCTACGCCGAGACGGGCAACGCCGCGCTGGCGCCGTACGAGAGCTGGGCGGACCTGCGCTTCTCGCTCAAGCACCCCGAGACGCTGGTCAACCTGATCGCGGCGTACGGCACGCACCCGTCGATCACGTCGGAGACGACGGTCGCGGGGCGTCGTGCCGCTGCCGAGAAGCTGGTCAACGGGCCGCTGGGTGAACAGCCCGCCGACGCGTTCGACTTCATCAACGGGACGGGCGAATGGGCCACGCCCGAGGGTGGCCGGCCGACGACGGGCCTCGAGGACGTCGACCTCTGGGTGGGCGGCCTCGCCGAGAAGCGGATGTTCTTCGGCGGCCTGCTCGGATCGACGTTCAACTACGTCTTCGAGAAGCAGATGGAGGACCTGCAGGACGGCGACCGCTTCTACTACCTGGCCCGGACGGCCGGCCTCAACCTGCTCACCCAGCTCGAGGGCAGCACCTTCGCCGACCTGGTCATGCGCAACACCGACGTCCGCGGCCTGCCCGCCGCCGCGTTCTCGCGGCCGGACCTGGTCTTCGACGTCACGACCGGTCCGTCGGTGGTCGACGACCCCGACACCTCGGTGAACGAGTCCTCGCTGGTGGTCCGGACGCCGCAGGGACTGCGGTACGGCGGCGACCGGCACGTGGTCTTCAACGGCACCGAGGGCGCGGACCGGCTCTGGTCCGGGGATGGCGACGACACCATCCGCGGAAAGGGTGGCGCCGACTGGCTGGAGGGCGGCGACGGCGACGACACGATCATCGGCGGTGAGGGCGACGACCTTCTCCGCGACCTCGGCGGGGACGACGTGATCCGCGGAGGCCCCGGTGACGACGCCATCTCGACCGGGCAGGGCTTCGGGCTCGACATCGCGCATGGCGGTGCGGGTCAGGACTTCATCATCGGCGGCGCCGACTCGACCGAGACCTTCGCCGGGAGCGGCAACGACTTCGTGATGGCCGGGGACGGCATCGACGCCGTGCTTGGCGACTCGGGCGACGACTGGCTCGAGGGCGGACGGGGTGCGGTCAACACCCTGGAGGGCGACAACGGAGCGCCGTTCCAGGACGACCTCAACACGCCCGGCAACGACGTCCTGATCGGGACGGGCGGCCGGCAGAACTACCTGGGCGAGGGCGGCGACGACATCATGCTCGCCGGCGCCGGGATCCAGCGCAGCAACGGGATGTTCGGGTTCGACTGGTTCACCCAGCAGGGCGACACCCAGCCGGGTGACGCCGATCTGAACATCAGCGTGCTGCTGCCGCCGAGCGTCGAGGAGTTCCGGGACCGCTTCATCGAGACCGAGGCGGTGTCCGGCAGCGTCCTGGACGACGTGATCCGGGGAGACGACCGCACGATGGTCGAGCTGCTCGGGGCCGACGAGCTCTCCGTCGGCTCGCACGAGCTCACGCCGGACGGGGTCGCCCGGATCGACGGGCTGGCCGAGCTGTTCCCCGACCGCCTCCGGCCGGAGGAGGGGCCGGACGCCGACCGGGTGTTCGCCTCCGGCAACATCCTGATCGGCGGCGGTGGGAGCGACGTCCTCGAGGGCCGCGGCGGCGACGACCTGATCGACGGCGACGCCGCCCTGACCGTGGCGGTGCACGCGCGGTACCGCGACGGCACCGAGCGCACGGTCACCCAGCTCGCCGACCTGCGTCAGGACGTCCTGGACGGCCGGCTGGACCCCGGGGAGCTCACGATCGTCCGGCGGATCGTCGACGAGGGAGACCCCGACGACGTCGACACCGCGGTGTTCTCCGGGCGCGCGGAGGAGTACGCCGTGACCACGCACACGGACGGGACGACGACCGTCACGCACCTCGGCGGCCTCGACGGCACCGACACCCTGCGCAACATCGAGAAGCTGGTCTTCGCCGACACGCCGCCGACCGGCGACGTCCCGGCGGCGCCCACGATCACCGGTGTGACCGTCGGGGCACGCAGCGCGAAGGTCTCGTTCACGACCAGGGACGACGGCGGCTCATCGATCACCGGGCTCGAGGTCTGGGTCTACGAGGGCTCGGCGACCACCCCGACGTTCGTCCTGGGCGGCATCGACGCGAGCGCGACGAGCGCGACCGTGACCGAGCTGACTCCGGGCACGCCGTACAGCTTCAAGGTCGTGGCGCGCAACGAGATCGGCGTGAGTCCGCCGTCCTCGCCCTACGGCCCGGTGACACCGACAGGCGCCACCAGCACGCCGACCAGTCCCCCGCCGTCGAGCACCCCGCCGCCCGTGGTGTCGCCCCCGCCGGTCGCTCCGCCGCCGGTGACGGCGCCGCCCCCGGCCGTGGTCGCGCCGCCGGCCGCCCGTGTGGAGGCACCGGACGCACCGCGGATCCGGAAGGCCACGTCCGGCCGACGGGGCGGCAAGCGAACCGCCGTCGCGCGGTGGTGGGCACCGAAGGACGACGGCGGCACCGGGATCACCGGCTACCGCGTGGTCGCCCACCGGCTCGGCAAGCACGGGAAGGTGCGCTGGTCCGCCCGGTCGCACTGGCTGGCGCCGAACAAGCGCAGGTACACGATGACCCTGCCGAAGGGCAGCTACCGGTTCACCGTCATCGCGGTCAACGACGTCGGTCGCAGCGAGGAGTCCCCGCGGTCCAACCGGGTGCGGAGCCGCTGAGCTCAGCCGGCCGGCTTCTCCTCGGCGTCGTCGGCGGGCTCCTCGTCTGCTTCGGTTTCTGCCTCGGCCCCCGTCGCGGGGGCCGGGGCGGGCTCGGGGTCGTCCATGAACGCGACCGGCGCCGAGCCGGTGAGCGTGACCAGCATCTGCCGGACGTTGGCGAGCTGGGCGTTGATGCTGTCGCGACGCTGGGTGGCGGCGGCGAGCTCGCGGTCGGAGTCGGCGCGCACGCGGGCGGCGGCCGTCTTGGCGTCGGACAGGATTGTGCTCGCCTTCTGCTCGGCCTCCTCGATGAGGCGGGCGGCGCGGCGCGTGGTCTCGGCGAGCTCGGCGTCGGCGTCGGCGCGCTGCCGCTCGATGAGCGCCTCGAGGTCGGCGTGCCGCTGCCGGGCGGCATCCATCTGCTGGGTGAACTCCGCCTCGGCGGCCTGCTTGCGTCCGGCCAGCGTGGTCTCGAAGTCGGCGGCTGCCTTGGCCGCTCGGGCGCGCTGCTCCTCGTAGACCGCCTCGGCCTCCTGCAGCCGCGCCGCCGCGTTGCGGTCGGCGGAGTCGGTCAGCTCGTCGGCGGTGCGCCTGGCGTCCTCGAGGATCCGCGCGGCGTCGGTGTCGGCGTCGCGGCGGCGGCTCTCGGCGTACTTGTCGGCCTCGGCCCGGATCCGGCCCGACTCTTCGGCGGCCTCGGCGCGCAGCGCCTCGACCTCCTCCTGCGCCGCAGCGCGCATGGCGGCGGCCTCCTCGTCGGCGAGGGCGAGGATGTCGCCGACGCGCTTGCCGAGGTGCTCGAACGTCGGGACCGGCGGCGGGCCGGCCTCGACCGGGGCGTGGTCGCGCTCCGACTCGAGCTTGCCGACCATCTCGGTCAGCTCCTCCGCGCGGCGCTCGGCGGCGGCGACCTGGTCGGTCAGCTCCCGGATCCGCTGGTCGACCTGCTGTGGCTCGTAGCCGCGCAGCACCGACCGGAACTGCTCGTCGGGCTCGTTCATCGGGCGCCATCCTCTTCGTCGTCGTGCTCGGGGGTGCGTTCGTCGGGGACGTGTTCGTCAGGGGTGGGAGGGACGTCGGCGGGCACGGCGAGCGCCTGGATCACGCCGGACAGCTGACCCAGCTCGTCGGTGATCGCGTCGCGGCGGCGGGCCAGCACGGCCACCTCCTCGCGCGCCTCGTCCAGCATGCGTCGTGCCTGGGCGCGCAGGTCGTCGGCCTCGGCACGCGCGCCGGCCAGGTGCCGCGCGGCCTCCTCGCGGCTGGTGCGCAGCTCCTCCTGGGCGGTGCCCTGGGCCCGGACGACCTCGGCCGCGACCTGCTCTCGGAGGACCCGCGCCTGCGACTCGGCGGACTCCAGCCGCCGCTCGGCCCGGGAGTGCATCTGCTGGGCGCGAGCGTCCGCGTCGGCGAGGATCCGCTCGGCGTCGGCCTGCGCGGCGGAGCGGAGGCGGGCCGCCGCGGCGTCGGCGTCGGCGCGCACCTGGGCTGCTGCATCCGCGAGCTCCTGCGCCTCGGTCTCGGCGGTCGCGCGCTCCTGCTCGATCTTGCTCCGGACCCGCGCGCTGGCGTCGACCAGGTGACGCCGGGCCCTACCGAGCAGCGCGGCCGCCTCGCCGTGCCCGCGCAGCCGGGTGCGCTCGGCCTCCGCGTCGGCCGTGGCGAGCAGCGACGCGACGGTCTCCTGGGTCCAGCGGGTCTGGTCGGCCGACTCCGTCAACGCGCGGTCCGCCTCCTCGCGCGCCTCGGTGAGGACTCGGTCGGCCTCGACCTGGGCGCTGTCGAGCACGCGGGCGGCCTCGACGCGGGTGGTCTCGGCGTCGGCGGCTGCCTGCGCGCGCTGGGCCGCGGCGTCCTCCTCGGCCTGGCGGGTGGTCGCCTCGGCCGCGGTGCGGGCGGCGTCCAGCAGCTCGTCCGCGCGGGCACGCGCCTCCGCCGTACGGCGGTCGACGAGGTCCGCGGTCTCGGTGTCGAGCCGCTCGGCCTCGGACCGCGCCGTGGCGAGCAGCTCGTCGGCTTCGGACCGGGCCTCGGCGAGGAGCTGCTCGGCCTGGGTGCGCGCCGCTTCGAGCTCGCGCGCGGAACTCTCGCCCCGCTCACGCGCGGTCGCCTCGGCACTCGCGAGGATCTGGTCGCGCTGGGTCTCGGCGGCGCGGAGCAGCAGCGTGGCCTGCTCCCCGGCGTCGGTGACGAGCTGCCGGGCCTCCTCGGAGGCGGACGCGAGCTCGTCCTCCAGCCGCTTGCGGTCGGTGAGCGCGCGGGCGTGGTAGGCGTCGGCCTCGTCGTGCAGCCGCTGCGCCTCGGCCCGCAGCCGGCGGGCCTCCTCGAGGTCGCGCTCGGCGTCCGCTCGCAGCTCCTCGGCGACCAGCTCGGCCTGCCGGAGCACCATCGCGGCGGACCGCTCGGCGGCTTCGGAGGTGGTGGCTGCGGCCTGCTGCGCGGGGGCGGGAGTCTCCTCGTCGTCGACGGCGACAGCGCCCGGGCGCGCGTCGCCGTCAGGAGGCTGGGTCATGGGGCGCATCTTCCCAGATCGCAGGTGGGCGCGGACCGACCCATCCTCCCTCGCGACGGCCCGCACCGCCAGGCCGCTGCGGCACCGTCGCGGGTCTGACAGCATCGGGTGCCATGGAGAAGCAGCGACCCGTCAGGACCTGGCTGTCGGACATGGACGGCGTGCTGGTGCACGAGGAGGACGTGATCCCCGGCGCCGCGGAGTTCGTGCGTCGGCTGCGCGAGCGGAGCCGGCCGTTCCTGCTGCTCACCAACAACTCGATCTACACCGCGCGCGACCTCCAGGCCCGCCTGGCGCGCTCCGGGATCGACGTACCCGAGGAGTCGATCTGGACCAGCGCGCTGGCCACCGCGCAGTTCCTGGACAAGCAGCGTCCGGGCGGTACGGCGTACGTCATCGGTGAGGCGGGGCTCACGACGGCGATGCACTCGATCGGGTACGTGCTGACCGACCGGGACCCGGAGTACGTCGTGCTCGGGGAGACGCGCACCTACTCGTTCGAGGCGATCACGACCGCGATCCGGCTGATCGAGGCCGGGGCGCGGTTCATCGCGACCAACCCGGACCCGACCGGGCCGTCGGCGCAGGGCTCGATCCCGGCGACGGGGTCGGTGGCCGCGCTGATCACGCGGGCGACCGGCCGGCAGCCGTACTTCGTCGGCAAGCCGAACCCGCTGATGATGCGCTCGGCGCTGAACCGGATCGACGCGCACTCCGAGACGACCGTGATGGTCGGCGACCGGATGGACACCGACATCGTCTCCGGCCTGGAGGCGGGGCTGCGCACGATCCTGGTGCTCACCGGGTCCACGAAGCCGGACCAGGTGGAGCGGTTCCCGTACCGGCCGACGTACGTGCGCGACTCCGTCGCCGACCTGGTCGAGCTCGTGGACGCGTGGGACGACGACGAGGAGTCGGTCGTCGACATGTGAGACCCACCGCCCTGATGCGGGCCCGGAAATGGCCCGTGTGCGTGATTGACCCTCCCGGTGCCCGGTCCTTCGATGGACGGGGGCCCACTTCGGAGGAGGGCACATGCCCAAGTACCTGATCAAGGCGTCGTACTCGCCGCAGGGGATCAAGGGGGTCATGCAGAAGGGCGGCACCGCGCGCTCCGACGCCGTCGGCAAGCTCGTGGCGTCGATGGGTGGCTCGATGGAGTCGTTCTACTTCGCGTTCGGTGGCGACGACGTCTACGTCGTCGTGGACGCGCCGAGCCACGAGGCCATGGCCGCGGTCGCGGGCACGGTGACGAGCACGGGCGTGCTGAGCAAGTACGAGACGGTCGTCCTGCTGACGCCCGAGCAGCTCGACGCGGCCGCCAACATGAGCGTGGACTACACGCCGCCGGGAGGCTGACTCAGGTGCGGGCTGCTCCGTAGCCGAGCAGCGCCGCGAGACCGAGGGCGCTGCGCGGCGCGTACGGCGTGCGCCAGAGGCCGCCGTGCGCGGCGGCGTACGCCTCGTCCTGCCAGGGATGGTCGTGCCGCGGCCCGCCCTCGGTGTGCAGGTCGTGCACGAGCAGCGCCGCCATCAGCACGTTGGACGTCGCGGGCTCGAACACCTCGACGCCGAACCGGTGCGCGCCGGCGTACGCCGCGGCGAGGGCGCGGTTCTTGACCACCGAGCGGGTGCGCGTCGGTGGTGCGACGTTCATCGAGACGAGCGTGCCGTCGGCGCGGGCGGCGGCGGCACGCCAGCGCTGGAGTCGTTTGGCGAGCGCGTAGTTGGGTCCCTGCTGGGGAACCAGGCTGTCGTTGACGCCGGGATCGGAGTCCGCGACGTACGACCTCCGCAGCAGGCGCCCGCCGCTGACCGTCCGGAGCGGGCGGCCGAGCAGCTTGGCGGTGCGGGAGCGTGACTCGTAGGCGCCGACGGACTGCTGCACCGCGTCGGCCGGGACGGCGAACACGTCGGTCGGTGTGGCGAGGAAGGCCAGCGCTGTGTTCTGCCGCTGCTCGACAAGCCGGCGGCTCAGTGCGTCGACCGCGGTGGCGACCCGGGCGTTGGTGGCGCCGTCCGCGTAGACGTAGTTGCCCACCACCAGCCGCTGCCCCTCGACGCCGGCGATCCAGTCGGCGACAGCGGGTACGTCGGCCAGCAGGTCCGCCCCGGCGCGGGCCGGGTCGACATCGCTGCCGCCGTCGCGGGTCGGGAGCACGAGCGTGCCCGCGGAGACGCGTGCGGTGTCGAGGACGCGCTGCCAGAGCGGCTCGCGCGGCAGGTCGACCGCTGCGACCCGCGCGCCCCAGCGCAACAGCGCGGTCAGCGGTCCCATCTCGGCGCCGGCGCCCAGCACGGCGACGGTGAAGCCGTCGAGGCGCAGCCAGTCGGGGTTCTTCATCACGCTGCACACGGCCTCGCCGACCGACGGCTCGACGACGCCCTTGGCGACCCACGTGTCGAGCTGCCGCTCCAGCGCGTCGCCCGACAGCCGCTCGCCGTGGAACGGCAGGGTCAGCTCGCGCTCGGCGTCCGCGCGCCCGACGACCTCACCGGTGCCGAACGTTTCCGCGGGCTTCTCGACTGTCCACTCCGCCAGCGGCACGTCCTGGCCCTCGGCCCGGACGACCATGCGCGAGTGCAGGCTCGCCAGCCCGTCCCGCGCGATCCGCAGCGCGTCCTCGCGGTCGCCGAGCCCGGCCTCGACGAGCCGCCGGAAGTGCACGAGGTACCCGGTGCGCCAGTTGGTCTCCTGCTCCGCCGCCCGCGCCCCGGCCGGGTCCACCCCGCGCAGCGCATCCGCGACGACCGCGCGTCCCACGGCCGACGTACTCCTGCGGCCGTCGGCCCCTCGCGGGAACACCACCCCGTGCTGCTCGTCCGTCACGGGGCCATCATGCCGTCCGCCGACGGAGCTGCAACGCGGCGCGGCGAGAGCTGTAACGCGGGGTTGTGGACGCTCAACAAGGGAAATGCCGCGCGCAAGGCGTCCACATCTCGTGGGAAGTGCATCCGCGGGAACGCCGGACGGGGACGCCGGTCGTCGCGCATACTTCCCCGGTGCCGACGGGGGACGAGGCGGAGCGCGAGCTCTTCGAGCGGCTGGAGCGCGAGTTCGCGCACGTGAAGGTGCCCCGCCGGGTCCGCCCGCCGCGTGCTCCACGGACCGGCGTCGGCATGCCACGCACGCGACGGCTGCTGGTCTGGGTGGTCGTGCTCGGCCTGGGCGGCTGGGCCTTCTTCCACACGCCGAGCGGTCGCAGCCTGGTCGCTGCCGTCGGCTGGGACCGGGCGACGACGGCGACCTCGGGCGACGGCTACACGTTCACCAGCGAGGTCCTCGGCACGCCGGTGCGCTGGAGCTCGTGCCGACCGATCGAGGTCGTCGTCAACGACGTCTTGCGCCCCCTCTCCGCCACGAACGTCGTCGGCGACGCGATCGCCGAGGTCGCCGAGGCCAGCGGGCTGAGGATCCGGCTGGTCGGCTCGACGGACGAGCAGCCGTCGGAGCGCAGGCCGGTCGAGCAGTCCCGGTACGGCGTCTCGTGGGCTCCGGTGCTGGTCGCGTGGACGACTCCCGCCGTCGACCCGAACCTGGCCGGGGACACGGTCGGGATGGGTGGCGGCACCGCGGTGAACAGAGACGGACTGACGCGGTACGTATCCGGCCAGGTCACGCTCGACACGCCGCAGCTCGAGGAGATCCTCACTCGGCCCGATGGTCTCGCCCAGGCTCGAGCGGTCGTCGTGCACGAGCTGGCGCACGTTTTCGGCCTCGGGCACGTCGACGACCCGTCGGCGCTGATGGCCGAGCGCGGCGGCGCGACGTCCCTGGGCGAGGGCGACCGAGCCGGACTCCGCGTCGCCGGCAGCGGCCCCTGCCTCTGACCGCGCACACGGTCGCAAAGCCCACCCACTGCCCACG